>NZ_CP087710.1:3832742-4471533 GCF_020991065.1 Nocardioides okcheonensis | reverse complement strand
CCTCAAGGACGGTCACCGCTTCCTGCCGTGGGTACGCCGCCTCGCCGGGGCGCGCGCCGGGACCCACCTCGCCGAGGTCGGGCGGCGCGCCTGGTCGACCCTCGGCGGCTTCATCCGCACCCAGGCGCTGGTCTCGCTCATCGACGCCGTCCTCATCGGCGGCGGCCTGCTGCTGATCGGGGTGCCGCTCGCGGTCCCGCTGGCGGTGCTGACCTTCTTCGCCGGCTTCGTGCCGATCGTCGGCGCCTTCGTCGCCGGCGGCGTGGCGGTGCTCATCGCGCTGGTCTCCAACGGCCTGACCGGCGCGCTGCTCGTGCTGGCGCTGATCGTGGTCGTCCAGCAGATCGAGGGCAACGTGCTCTCCCCGATCCTGCAGTCGAAGTCGATGAACCTGCACGCCGCCGTCGTGCTGCTCGCCGTCACCCTGGGCGGCACCCTGTTCGGCATCACCGGCGCGTTCCTCGCGGTGCCCGTCACCGCCGTCCTGGCCGTCGTGGTGCGCTACCTCGACGAGGTCGTCGAGGCCCGCACGCGGCCGGCACCGCCGGTGGACCCCGACGCGGGACCGGCCGAGGACGGGACCA
Organism: Nocardioides okcheonensis; assembly: GCF_020991065.1. Taxonomy (NCBI): domain Bacteria; kingdom Bacillati; phylum Actinomycetota; class Actinomycetes; order Propionibacteriales; family Nocardioidaceae; genus Nocardioides; species Nocardioides okcheonensis. Next base: position 4,470,949 of record NZ_CP087710.1, on the reverse strand, counting down.
CCGACACCACCGAGGAGGCCGACCGGGCCGAGGGGTCCGAGCCCGGTCGCTAGCACTTGCATGGTCGGGTCGGCGCGCGGGTACGAGGGCGTACGGCTCCCGACGGGCGCCGCGCGTCACCCGGACGTGGGTAGCGTCACAGGGGACGGTCCACCCGGACCCGGCCGAGGAGGTCGCGTGACCACCGAGCTGTCCCCCCACCGCAGCGAGGTGCTGCCCGTCGTGCGGGGGCTCGCCGCCGCGGCCCACGGCGGCCCGGCCCTCGCGGTGACCGTCCTCGCCCTCCTGCTCGTCCTCGCCCAGGGCCTCGACCCCGCCCGCGGCGTCCTCGTGGTGGCGGCGGTCGCGACCGGGCAGCTGTCCATCGGCTGGAGCAACGACCTGATCGACCTCGCCCGCGACCGCCGGGCCGGCCGCGACGACAAGCCACTCGCGACGGGCGCCGTCCCGGCCCGGCTGGTCCGGGCCTGCTGCGCGGTCGCCCTGCTCGCCTGCGTCCCGCTCTCGCTGGCCTGCGGCCTGCTCGCCGGCCTCGTCCACCTCGTCTGCGTCGCGGCCGGCTGGGCCTACAACCTCGGCCTCAAGGCGACGCTGCTGTCCTGGCTCCCCTGACGCCGGGCCTTCGGCGGCCTCACCGCGTTCGTGGCTCTCGCCGGCGGCGAGGCACCGCCGTGGTGGTGGCCGGTCGGCGCCGCGCTGCTCGGGGTGGGCGCCCACCTGCTCAACGTGCTGCCCGACCTCGACGACGACGCCGTCACGGGCGTGCGCGGGCTCCCGCACGCCCTCGGCGCACGCCGCATCGCCCCGGTCGCCGCGCGCGGTGCTCGTCGCCGCGACGCTCGTCGCGCTCGTCGGCTCCGCCCCGCCCCGCCCGGTGGCGTACGCGACCGCCGCCGCCGTGCTCGTCCTCGCGTCCGGGGTGGTCGGCCTCTCGGGGCGCCGCCCCTTCGTCGCCGCGGTCGCCATCGCGCTGGTCGACGCCGCGCTGCTGGTGGTGGCGCGATGACGGCGCCCGAGCGGTGGGACCTCGTCGTGGTCGGTGCCGGACCGGCCGGGTCCGCGACGGCGCTCGGCGCGCTCGCCGAGCAGCCCGGCCTGCGGGTGCTGCTGCTGGACCGGGCCGACTTCCCCCGCGACAAGTCCTGCGGCGACGGCGTCGCGCCCCACGTGCTCGACGCGCTCGCCGAGGTCGGTGCCGCCGACGTGGTCGAGGGGTGGCGACCGCTCCGCGAGCTGGTGCTCTCCCGCGGCGACGTGACGGTGACCGGTCCGATGCGCCGCGAGGTCCACGTCGTGCCGCGCCGGGTCCTCGACGCACGCCTCGTCGAGCGCGCCGTCGCCGCCGGCGCCGTGCTGCGGCGCCACCGCGCCACCTCGCTGCACGTCGGACGCGACGACTCGCTCGTCTCCGGCGAGCTGGCCGGCCGGGTCGTGGTCGGCGCGGACGGCGCCCACTCGCTCGTCCGGACCGCCCTGCTCGGCCGCTCCCGCTCGCCGCGCGCCATCGCGATCCGCGGCTACGCACCCGTCCCCGCCGGCACCGAGGGCCGGCAGGTGATCCGGTACGGCGAGCGCCGCCAGCCGTCGTACGCCTGGTGCTTCGACCGTGGCGACGGCCTCGCCAACGTCGGCTACGGCGAGCTGCTGCCCGGCGAGGGCGACACCGACCCGCCGAGCCGCCGGCTCCTGCTCGAGCAGCTCGAGCTCCTCGTCCCGGGCGCCGCCAGCACCGGCGGCGACTGGCGCGGGCACCACCTGCCGCTCAGCGGCTGGCGGTGGGACCAGCCCGACGGCACCGTCCTCCTCGTCGGCGACGCCGCCGGCCTGGTCAACCCGATGACGGGCGAGGGCATCGACTACGCCGTTGCGACCGGCATCGCGGCCGGACGCACGGCCGCGCGGGCCGTCGCCGCCGGCCGGCCCGACCGCGCCGGGCCGAGCACCGCGCCCACGTGCGCCGCACGCTGGGCCCCCACCTGCGCCACACCTGGACCGCGTCGCGGCTCTCGCGCTCCCCGCGGGTGGTCGACGCGGGCATCGGCGCGGCCGGCCGCGACCGGCACGCCTTCGACGCGCTCGTCGAGATCGGGCTCGGCGACGGCCTGATCGACCGACGCCTCGCCACCGGGCTGGCCCGCTCCCTGATCGGCGGGCTCGTCCGTCCCCGTCCCCCGTCCGCACCCCCGAGCCCGAGGTGGCCCACATGAGGATCCTGTCCGCGCGCGGCGCGCTCCCTGCGCACGCGCACCCGCAGTCCGAGATCACCGACGCGTTCGCCGACGTGATCAGCCCCGACAGCAGCCTCGACCGGGCGCTGCTGCGCCGCTTCCACGCCAACTGCGGCGTCGAGCAGCGGTTCACCGTCCTCCCGCTGTCGGACTACGCCGGCCTCGGCGACTTCGGTCGCGCCAACGACCTGTTCATCGAGCACGCGGTCGAGCTCGGGTCGCGCGCGCTGGTCGACGCGCTCAAGGCGGCCGACCTGACCCCCTCCGACGTCGACCTGGTCGTGACCGCCACCGTGACCGGGCTCGCCGTCCCCTCGCTCGACGCCCGCATCGCCGCGCAGGTCGGGCTGCGCGAGGACGTACGCCGGATGCCGCTCGTCGGGCTCGGGTGCGTCGCGGGCGCCGCCGGCATCGCCCGGGTCCACGACTACCTGCTGGGCCACCCGACGCACACCGCGGTGCTGGTCGCGGTGGAGCTGTGCTCGCTCACCGTCCAGCTCGACGACACCTCCGTGCCCAACCTGGTGGCCAGCGGCCTGTTCGGCGACGGCGCCTCCGCGGTCGTCGCGGTGGGCGAGCGGGCCGACCGGGGCGGACCGGGCCCGGTGAGGGTCATCGACTCGCGCAGCCGGCTCTACCCCGACAGCGAGCGCACCATGGGGTTCGACGTCGCGTCGACCGGCCTGCGGATCGTGCTCGACGCCGAGGTCCCCGCGCTGGTCGAGCGGTTCCTGCGCGAGGACGTCGACCGCTTCCTCGCCGACCACGACCTCACCCGCGCCGACATCGGGTGGTGGGTGTGCCACCCGGGTGGGCCGAAGGTCATCGAGGCGCTCGAGACGGCGCTGGAGGTGCCGCGGGACGCGGTCCAGCTGACCTGGGACTCCCTCGCCCGGGTCGGCAACCTGTCCTCGGCGTCGGTGCTCCACGTGCTGGAGGACACCCTGCGCGAGCGACCGCCGGCAGCGGGCAGCCACGGCGTCCTGCTCGCGATGGGCCCCGGCTTCTGCTCCGAGCTGGTCCTGCTGGAGGCGGTGTCGTGACCACCCTCCTCGCCTTCACCGTCCTCGTCGCGCTCGTCGGGCTGGAGCGGGTCGCCGAGCTGGTCGTGTCCGTCCGCAACGCCGCCTGGAGCCGTGAGCGCGGCGGCGTCGAGACGGGCCAGGGCCACTTCCCGTTCATGGTCGTGCTGCACACCGGCCTGCTCGTCGGCGCGCTCATCGAGGCCTGGGTCCGCCGCCCGGACGTCCCGTCGCTCCTCGCCTGGTCGATGCTGGCCCTGGTGGTCGCCTCCCAGGCGCTGCGGTGGTGGTGCATCACGACCCTCGGTCGGCGCTGGAACACCCGGGTGATCGTCGTCCCCGGCCTCCCGCCGGTCCGGTCAGGCCCCTACCGGCTGATCCCCCACCCCAACTACGTCGCCGTCGTCGTCGAGGGCGTCGCGCTCCCGCTCGTGCACGCCGCGTGGATCACGGCGCTCGTCTTCACCGTGCTCAACGCGGGCCTGCTCGCCGTCCGGATCCGCACCGAGAACGCCGCGCTCGCGGGCCTGCCGCGCGAGGACGGGCTCGCCCGTGCGTGACCTGGTCGTGGCCGGCGGCGGTCCGGTCGGGATGGCGGTGGCGATCCACGCCCACCGGCGCGGGCTCGACGTGGTCGTGCGCGAGCCGCGGACCGGGCCGGTCGACAAGGCGTGCGGCGAGGGCCTGATGCCGGGCGCGGTGGCCGAGCTCGCGACGCTGGGCGTGGACCCGCCAGGCCGCGTGCTGTCCGGGATCCGCTACCTCGACGCCGCCTCCGCGCGCCGCGTCAGCGCACGGTTCTCCGGCGCGCCAGGACGGGGCGTACGCCGCACGGTGCTGCACGACGCCCTGTCCGAGCGGCTCGCCGCTGCTGGGATCCCGGTCGAGCGACGTGCGGTCGAGGACGTGCGACAGGCCGCCGACCACGTCGTCGTGGACGGCGATCCCGCCCGGCACCTCGTCGCCGCGGACGGCCTGCACTCCCCCGTCCGCCGGGCGGTCGGCCTGGACGCACCCGGTCCCGGCCCCGCGCGCTTCGGGCTGCGCTGCCACGTCGCGCAGGCGCCGTGGTCGTCCTTCGTCGAGGTGCACTGGTCGCACCGGGCCGAGGTCTACGTGACCCCCGTCGCCGACGACCTGGTCGGGGTGGCCGCCCTCGTCGGGCGCGGCACCCGCTTCGAGGACGTGCTCGACGACGTCCCGGGCCTGCGGGACCGGCTCACCGGCGACCGCACCCGGGTCATGGGCGCGGGTCCGCTGCGGCAGGTGGCGCGGTCGCGGGTCGCCGGGCGGGTGCTGCTCGTCGGCGACGCCGGCGGCTACGTCGACGCCCTCACCGGCGAGGGCATCGCGCTCGGTCTCGCGCAGGCCCGCGCCGCGGTCGGGTGCCTCGCCGAGGGCCGGTGGGGCGACTACGACCGCGTGGCGCGCCGGCTCGCGCTGCGCCACGAGCTGCTCACCCGGGCCCTGCTCCGCAGCACGGCCCACGCCCCCGTGCGCCGGCTGCTCGTGCCCGCCGCGTCGCGGGCGCCGTGGCTGTTCAGCGCCGCCGTCAACCAGCTCGCCCGACCGATCGAGGTGCCCTCGTGACCCACGCCCCCGCCTCCGGGACGACCGAGCTGGTCGTGCTGCTCGACGAGGACGGCCGCGCCGTCGGCACCCACGACAAGCGGACCGTCCACCACGCCGACACCCCGCTCCACCTGGCGTTCTCCTGCTACCTCTTCGACGCCGACGGCCGGGTGCTGCTCACCCGCCGCGCGCTGCACAAGGCCACCTTCCCGGGCGTCTGGACCAACTCCTGCTGCGGCCACCCGGCGCCGGGCGAGGACCTCGAGGGGGCCGTGCGACGCCGGGTGCGCCAGGAGCTCGGCGTCGAGGTGGACGACCTCCGGCTGCTGCTCCCCGCCTTCCGCTACCGCGCGGAGCTCGGCGGCGTGGTGGAGAACGAGATGTGCCCGGTGTTCGCCGGCCGGGTCCGCGGCCGCGTCGACCCCGACCCCGACGAGGTGGGCGACACCGCGTGGGAGCCGTGGCAGCCGTTCCGCGAGGCCGTCCTCGACGGGTCGCGGGAGGTCTCGGTGTGGTGTCACGAGCAGGTCCAGCAGCTCCCGGCGGATCCCGACGCAGCGCCCGCGGCACCACCCGGGACGCTGCCGCCGGCTGCGCGCTGACCTGCCGCGGGCGTCATCGACGTCCGGGCGTCGCGGCCGCCACCGCGACCACCAGGACCGCGAGGTCGTCGACCAGCTCGCCCCCGTGGAAGTCCCTGACGGCGTCGAGCACGGCCCCGGCGAGGTCGTCGGCCGCCGCGCCACCTCGGTCGCGCAGGCTGTCCGCGACCCTCCCGGGACCGAACTCCTCGGTGCCGCGTCGCGCCTCGAGCACCCCGTCGGTGACCACGCACAGCACGTCGCCCGGACCGAGGGCGACCTCCGCGTCGTGCACCTCGATCTCGTCGAGCAGGGCGACCGCCGTGCCGAGCACACCGACCTCCTCGGCCACGCCGTCGGCCCGGACCACCAACGGCCAGTGGTGGCCGGCGAGGGACAGCGTGACCTCGACGGTCCCCCCACGGACCGGCCGGAGGTGGCCGAGCACCACCGTGCAGTGCCGCTCGGGCCCGGTCTGGGACTGCAGCACGCGGTCGACGGCCTCCAGCGTCGCCGCCGGCGACAGCAGCGGGCCGGCCAGGGCGCGCAGGGCGTAGCGGGTGGCGGCGCTCACGGCGGCTGCCTCGGCGCCCTTGCCGCTGACGTCGCCGACCACGAAGGCCCAGGTGCCCTCGTCGAGGGCGAAGACGTCGAGGAAGTCGCCGCCGATCTCACGCCCGTCGCCGGCCGGGACGAAGCGCATGCCGAGGTCGCACCCCAGGACGTCGGGCAGGCTCGTCGGCACCATGGACGCCTGGAGCGCCGCGGCGACGCGCGAGCGGTCGTCGAGGACCTGCTGCAGGTGCTGCTGGTCGCGGACCCGCTGGGTCACGTCGCGCAGCACCAGCAGCTCGCCGGCGACCCGCCCGGAGGCGTCGTGGAGCGGCCCGCGCTCGACGTCGAAGGTCCGACGACGGCCCTCGACCGGGTCGTCGAGCACCACGCCCTCCGGACCGGCGTCCGCGACCCACGCCGCCGCCAGCTCCTCGCGCGTACGCCCGAGCAGCTGGGCCCTGGTCCTCCCGGCCAGCCGCGCGGCCGCCGGGTTGACGTCGACCACCCGGCCGAAGGCGTCCAGGACGAGGACCGCGTCGGCCATGCTCTCGACGACCGCGCTCCGGGCCAGCGGTGCGAGGTCGACCAGGCGTTCCCCGATCAGGCCCCAGACCAGCAGGCCGCCCGTGACGGTGAACGCGAAGGGGGTCAGGTCGATGCGCGCGAACCAGCCGACCTCCAGGTTGTGCAGGAGGTTCGCCGCCCACGGCAGGAGCGCGGACGTCAGCAGCACCAGCGCCATCCGGCGGTAGGTCTGCGCGAGCCGCACCAGGCTGACGACGAACAGCGTCGTCGCGCCGACCAGCACGACGTTGTTGTAGCCGAAGATCACCCAGAACGCGGGCCCGGTCTCGATGACGGGGAGCTCACCCGGGCGGCTCAGCTCGGAGTAGGAGCGCACGAGGTCGTGCGTGCCGGGGACCGCCAGGACCGCCATCGCGAGGACTCCCGGGACGGCGAGCCCCGCCACCAGGCGCCGCGTGACCCACCGCTCGCGTCCGGTGTACTGGAGCACGAACACCAACCAGGCCGGGGCGAGCGTGACGACGCCGACGTACTTGAGGTCGCCCCACACCCCCTTGACGGCCGTCCGGTCGGCGGACAGCTCGAGGGCGTACGCCGTGCCCCACCACGCCACGGCCACCAGCACCACCGCCAGGCTCCAGCCCATGCGGGTGCCCCGGCGCCGCGCGACGTGCACCGCCAGCCCGGCCAGCACGAGACCCCCACCGGCGGTGAGGGTCGCGAGCAGTGTGAGCATCCAGGCTCCTCGTGCGGACGTGCAGCCACCTCGTGACCTCGACCCCACCCCAGCACGGGACTCCTCAGCGCCTCAAGGACCTTGGTCCTCGACTGCGCGGGCCGAAGGTCCCGACCTCAGGCGCCCTCGGAGTTGGGGTCGCGCCAGCTGCGCTCGAAGGGCAGCCGCCAGGTGAACGGTGCGACGAGCTGGTGGACCTGGTTGGGGCCCCAGGACCCCGGGGCGTAGGGCCGCACGACCGGCGGGTGCTCGAGCAGCGGGGTGGAGATCTCCCACAGCCGCTCGATGCCCTGCGCGGACGTGAACAGCGTGTGGTCGCCGCGGACCGCGTCGTGGATCAGCCGCTCGTAGGCCTCGAGGACCGAGCCGGCCCAGCCCGTGTCGTGCATCGCGAACTGCATCGAGAGCTTGTCGAGCCGCATGCCCGGCCCGGGGCGCTTGCCGTAGAACGACAGCGACATCCGCGACTGGTCGGCGAGGTCGAAGGTGAGATGGTCGGGACCGTGGTCGCCGACGCCGGAGCCGGCCGGGAACATGGTGCGCGGCGGCTCCTTGAAGGCGATCGAGATGATCCGCGCGCCCTCCGCCATCCGCTTGCCGGTGCGCAGGTAGAACGGCACGCCCGCCCAGCGCCAGTTGTCGATGTAGCACTTCAGCGCGACGAAGGTCTCGGTCTCCGAGCCGGGCGCCACCCCGTCGAGGTCGCGGTAGCCGGTGTACTGCCCGCGCACCACGTCGTGCGGCTCGATCGGCAGCATCGAGCGGAAGACCTTGTTCTTCTCCTCCGAGATCGCCTCCGGCTCCAGCGCGGTCGGCGGCTCCATCGCGGTGAAGGCGAGGACCTGGAAGAGGTGGGTGACGACCATGTCGCGGTAGGCGCCGGTCGCCTCGTAGAAGCTGGCGCGCTGCGCGAGCCCGAGCTCCTCGGGCACGTCGATCTGGACGTGGTCGATGTGGTGGCGGTGCCAGATCGGCTCGAAGAGGCCGTTGGCGAAGCGGAAGGCCAGGATGTTCTGCGCCGCCTCCTTGCCGAGGAAGTGGTCGATGCGGAAGATCTGCGACTCGTCGAACACCTCGTGCAGCTGGCGGTTGAGCTCGCGGGCCGAGGCGAGGTCGGTGCCGAACGGCTTCTCCATGATGATCCGGCTGCGCTCGGCCAGCCCGGCCCGGCGCAGCTCGCCGACGACCGCGAGGGCGGCCTTCGGCGGCACGCTGAGGTAGTGCAGGCGCTGCGGGTGGGTGCCGTCGGGGAAGGTGGACTCGGCCTCCTCGACCGCCCGGCGGAGGCCGTCGGGTCCCTCGCTCCCCGGCGCCCAGTGCAGCAGCGGCGCGAAGTCGGGCCACGCCTCGACGTCGTCGTCGTCGCCGAACTCGCGGATCGCCTTCTCGGCGAGGTCCTGGAAGGACTGACGGGTGTGCTCCTCGAGTGAGGTGCCGACCACCCGCACCTGGCTGAGCAGGCCGGTCTTGAACAGGTGGAGCAGGCCGGGCAGCAGCTTGCGGCGGCTCAGGTCGCCGGTGGCGCCGAACAGGACGACGGTGGTGGGGTGCTCGTCTGCCATGGGTCCAGCGTAGGTCGCGCTAGCGTCGTCGCGTGCCGGTCGACCTCGTGTTCTTCGCCGCCGGCCTGCTCGCGCTGGTGCTCACCACGATGGCGGTCGCCCGCGTGGCCGGCGTCGGCCTCGGCTGGGCGCCGCTGGTCTCGCTCGTGCGGGCGAGCGCCCAGCTGGGGGTGGTCGCGCTCCTGCTGCGCGGCATCCTCACGGTCCCGTGGACCGTGCTCGCCTTCCTCGCCCTCATGCTGCTCACCGCGTCGTGGACCGCCGCCGGTCGGCTGAGCGAGCTGTGGCACGGGCGGCGCGCGGCGGTGGCCGGCGTGCTGGCCGGCGCGTCGGTGTCCCTGGCGATGGTCCTCGCCCTGCGGCTGGTCGAGCCGGAGCCGCGCTACCTCGTGGCGGTGGCCGGCATCGTCATCGGCAACGCCATGTCCGCCGCCACCTTGTCGGGACGCAACTTCCTGCGCGCCCTGCGCCACCGCCGCGACGAGGTCGAGGCGTGGCTGTCGCTGGGCGCCACCCCGTCGCGGGCCCACCTGGAGATCGGCCGCGAGTCGGTGCGCGAGTCGCTCCTGCCCAACCTCGACCAGACCCGCTCCACCGGCCTGGTCACCCTTCCGGGGGCCTTCGTCGGCGCCCTCTTCGGCGGTGCGAGCCCGGCGGTCGCCGCCCAGTTCCAGCTCGTGGTGCTGGCCGGGATCGCCCTCGCGATGGTGGTCACCGGCGTGGTCGTCACGCGGTTGCTGGGCCGTTCCCCGTACGTCGTGCCCGCCGACGAGGCGTGAGGTCCCGGACCGGTCAGCCCACGGCTGCGACGCCGGAGCGCCGCAGCGGGACCGAGACCTCGAACGTGCTGCCCATCCCGACCGTGCTGCGCACCTCGATGGTGCCGCCCATCGCCTCGACGAGGCGGCGGGAGATCGTGAGGCCGAGGCCCGACCCCTCGTAGGGGCGGGTGGGTGACCCGTCGGCCTGCGTGAAGGACTCGAAGACGGCGGCGCGCCGGTCGACCGGGATGCCGACGCCCGTGTCGGTCACGCTGAAGAGGACGATCGTCGACCCGGTGTCCGGCTCCGTCCCGACCGTCGCGACCCGCAGGCCGACGCTCCCGGAGGGGGTGAACTTCACGGCGTTGTCGAGCAGGTTGCCCACCACCTGCTGCAGGCGCATCGCGTCGCCCACGACGTCGGCCGGCACGTGCGCGTCACGGTGCCACTCCAGCCGGAGACCGGCCGCGGCGACGACGGGCCGGTAGGTGTCGAGGAGGTCGTCGAGGACGCGGTGCAGGTCGAACGGCTGATCGTCCAGCGCCAGGCGGCCGGCCTCGATGACGGAGAAGTCGAGGACGTCCTCCACGAGCGAGCGCAGCCGTGCGGTCGCGCGTCCCATCCGGTCGACGAGGAAGGTCTGCTCCTCGTCGAGGGGCCCCTCCCCCAGCATCTCCATGGTGCCGACCAGGGTGGTCAGCGGGGTGCGGATCTCGTGGCTCATCGTCGCGACGAACATCGACTTGGCGCGCGAGGCCTCCAGCGCCGCGTCCCTGGCCTCGACCAGCTCGCGCACGTGCCGCTCCTCCGAGCGCAGGAGCCGGGCGGTGCGCACCAGCGCGAGCCCGAGGAGCGCCGCCGAGCCGGCCGCGAAGGCCCACGGGTGACCGGTGCCGCCGCGTGCGTGGCCCACCAGCTCCAGGACCGGAGGGACGCCGAGCGGCGCGATCGCGATCAGGAGCGAGGCCCGCCAGCCGTGGCGCGGGGGCGCGTCGACGTCGTCGACAGGTGCACCGACGCGCCAGGCAGCCCTGGCCAGCAGCACCGGGGCGACCATCCAGCCCGTGTCGATGGCGAGCGCCACGACCCCCTCGTAGGCCAGCACCAGCGGGCCGGTGTCGGCGACCAGCCACACCACGACGCCGGTCGCGAACGTGACGTCGATCGAGCCCCGGGCGCGGGGACTCAGCAGCGCGCGGATGACGAGCCCGAGGAGCACCGCGTCGGCGACCGGGTAGGCGGACCACACGGTCTTGGCGAACGGGCTGAGGTCGTCCTGGTGCACGATCAGGCTGACGGAGAGCTGCCAGAAGACCAGCACGCTCACGACGACGATGGTCGCCGCGTCGACGAGGAAGTCGAGGTCGGGGCGACCGCCCGGCCGGCTCCGCACGAGCACCAGCCACACCGCCGCGCAGAGCGCGACGTAGCTGGAGAACCACGCCGGGTCGGCGATGGAGACGTCGGTCGAGTAGCCCAGGTGGTCGAGGGCGTCCCAGATCAGGTCGCCAAGTGCCGTCAGGGACACGCCGAGCGCGACGAGACGCGGCACCAGCCGGGTCCCGCGGGGGGCGCGCTCGGCACCGATCCAGGCGCCGATGCCCGCCGCGACGAGGGTGCCGTTGTAGCAGACCCGGTCCAGCAGGTACGTGTCGTTGACGGCGTAGACGACGACGGTCAGCGCAAGCGCCAGCCCGACGAGGACCTCGCCGCGGGTCGGGCGCGCCACGCCACGGCTGCGTGCCGGTCGGACGATCGTCCGGGTCGAGCCCCCCACTGCGCCACCTCCTCGGTCCACCGGCCGATGACCGAGATTCCCACGCCTCGAGCCTCGCGCCTGCCGGACCTGCGGACACAGGGGCCAAGGTCCTGTCCTGCCGGACCGACCGGGCCATCCCGGATGACCCGTACGGCTCGGGCGCGGCCCGCCGACCGTCCCGGCGGCACCGGGGACGTGGCGACCGGTCACCCCCGTGCGACGACCCCGGAGCTCCGCAGCGGGACGGTGACCTCGAAGGTGCTGCCCTCGCCGGGCGTGCTGCGCACCTCGAGGGTGCCGCCCATGGCCTGCACGAGCCGACGCGAGATGGTGAGCCCCAGTCCGGACCCCTCGTAGGGCCGCGTGGGCGACCCGTCGACCTGGGTGAAGGACTCGAACACGGCGGCGAGGCGGTCTGCCGGGATGCCGATGCCGGTGTCGGTCACGCTGAAGAGCACGAGCGTCTCCAGGCCGGGATCGGCGCCGAGCGTGGCGACCCGGATGCCCACGCTGCCGGAGGGGGTGAACTTGACGGCGTTGTCGAGCAGGTTGCCCAGCACCTGCTGCAGGCGCAGCGGGTCGCCCACGACGTCGGCGGGCACGTCGGCGTCACGGTGCCACTCCAGGCGGAGCCCTGCACCCTCGGTGATCGGCGTGTAGACCTCGAGCAGGTCGTCGAGGGTCCGGTGCAGGTCGAAGGGACGTGCCGCGATGTCGAGCCTCCCCGCCTCGATCACCGAGAAGTCGAGGACGTCCTCGACCAGCGAACGGAGCCGGACGCCGGCGCGTTCCATCCGCTCGAGGAGGAAGGCCTGCTCCGCGTCGAGAGGGGTCTCCTGCAGCATCTCCATGGTGCCGATCAGCGTGGTGAGCGGCGTCCTGAGCTCGTGGCTCATGGTCGCGACGAACATCGACTTGGCACACGATGCCTCCAGCGCCGCGTCACGCGCCGCCTCGAGCTCGCGGACGTGGCGCTCCTCCGACCGCAGCAGCCGCGCCGTGCGGACCATGGCAAGGGCCAGCAGGCTGACCGTGCCGCAGATCAGCGCCCAGGGTGGGGCGTCGTCACGACGGAGGTCCCCGACGACCTCGAGCGCGGGCGGAACGAGCAGGGGGGCGACGGCGATCAGGAGCGCGAGGCGCCAGCGGCGGGACGAGGCGTCGTCGTCCTCCTGGGCGGGTCCGGGACGGGACCGCCAGGCGGCCAGTGCCAGGAAGGCGGGGGCCAGCATCCAGCCGCTGTCCACGGCGAGCGCCCACGCGCCTTCGTAGGGGACGAGGAGGGGTCCGGTGTCGGCGAGCAGCCACAGGACGACCCCCACGGCGAAGGCGGTGCCGACGGAGCCCCGCGCGCGTGGGCTGAGCAGCGCACGCGCCACGAGGGCGAGGAGCACGGCGTCCGCCACGGGGTAGGCGGAGGCCACGAGCTTGGCGGTGGTCCCGAGGTCGTCCTGGGCCAGGACCGACCTGACGCCCAGCTGCCAGAACACCAGGATGCTCACCGTCACGATCGTGGCGGCGTCGACGAGGTAGCCGAGGTCGGCGCGGCCTCCCGGGCGGCTGCGCACGAGCACGACCCACACCGCCGCGCACAGCGCGACGTAGCTGCTGAACCACGCAGGGTCGGCGATCGAGACGTCGGTGGAGTAGCCGAGGGCGTCCAGCACCTCCCACAGGACGTCGCCCAGGGCGGAGAGCGACACCCCCAGGGCGATCAGCCGCGGCACGAGGCGGGCGTGCTCCGGTGCGCGTTCGGCGCCGACCCACGCCGCAGCGCTCGCGGCCAGGAGCACGCCGAGGTAGCAGAGCGTGTCGAGGACGCGGTCGTCACCGACGACGTAGACGGCCACGGCCGTCAGGACCGACGCGGCCGAGAGCCACTCCCAGCCGGACAGCCGTGTGCCGCGCGGACGTGCGCCGCGGTCCACGACCCCGCGGTTCATCGTCACGGCACCACCCCCCTCGGACACCGGCAGAACTCTCGCACGGCGCGGCCCTCGCTCCGTGCGGATCCCGCGCACGTGGCCCGTTCGGGCCATGGTCGACTGACCCGGTGGCGGGGGTGGTCCCCGGGAGGTGCAACCCCGCTTGACTCGTTCGAACGCCTGTTCGATGATGGACCCATGTCCTCCGCCCGCTCGATCACGACGCTCGACCCGTCGAGATCGGTGGTCGAGCAGCTGCGCGAGCGGGTCGCCGCCATGGAGCGCAAGCCGGCGGGCGAGCCGGTCGCGACCCTACCCGGGCTGGCCGACGCCGTGCCCCTGCGTGCCGGGGCGACCTACGCCGTGGACTCCGCCTCGCTGGGCCTCGCGCTCGCCGCCGGGGCGTCGCGCGCCGGCGAGTGGGTGGGCTTCGCCGGGTGCGCCGACTTCGGTGCCGAGGCGGCCGCCGAGCTGGGCGTCGAGCTCGCCCGCACGGTGCTGGTCCCCGACCCCGGCGAGCACTGGCTCGAGGTGACCGCCGCCCTCGTCGACGTGCTGCGCGTCGTCGTGCTCCGGCCTCCCGGACGGGTCGACGAGCGCACGGCCGGACTCCTCGAGTCGCGGCTGCGGACCCGGTCGTCGGTGCTCGTGGTGCACGGTGCCTGGCCGCGGGTGGAGGCGCGGCTGAGCACCGAGGAGTCGGGCTGGTTCGGCCCCACCTCGGGGCCGGGCGTGCTCCGCGAGCGCCGGGCGCGGGTGCTGGTGCACCGCGGCGCCCGCCCGCCGCAGCGGCTCGACCTGACCTGGCCGGGCGTGCACCGGCTCGACGCCCCGGTGCGCGAGGTCCGCGAGGTCCGCGAGGTCCACCGTGCCTCGGGGTGAGGCGCCTGCGGTCGGGTGTGCACGATGCGGGTGATGGTGTTGTGGTGCCCCGACTGGTCGGTCGTGGCCGCGCTCGACGAGGCCGGGCGGTCGCTGCGCGCGCCCGCCGCCGTGCTCGCCGCCAACGTGGTGGAGGTCTGCAACGGCCCGGCGCGCGCCGAGGGCGTACGCCGCGGCCACCGCCGCCGCGACGCGCAGGCGCGCTGCCCCGAGCTGCTCCTCCTGCCCGCCAACCCCGACCGCGACGCGCGCGCCTTCGAGCCGGTGCTGGCCACCGTGGAGGACCTGCGTCCCGGGGTCGCCGCGCTGCGGCCCGGGCTGCTCGCCGTCCGGGCGCCCGGCAGCTGGTACGGCTCGGAGACCGACGCGGCCGCCACGACTTGCCAGGCGGTCGTCGAGACCGGCGTCTGGGACGTCCGCATCGGCATCGCCGACGACCTGTTCACCGCCGAGCAGGCGGCCCGGACCGCCGACGTCCAGTCGTGGGTGGTGGTCCCGGAGGGGGGCTCGGCGACGTTCCTGCGCGGGCTGCCCGTGCACGTGCTGCAGGACGACGGGCCCCGCGGCCGCGAGCTCGTCGGGCTGCTGCAGCGGCTCGGGCTCCGCACGCTCGGCGACCTCGCCGACCTGCCCGGCGACGCCGTCGAGCACCGGCTCGGCGCCTACGGCGCCTCGGTCCGCCGTCGGGCGCGCGGCGAGGACCGCGCCCTCTTCGCCGCCCGCACCCCGCCGCCCGAGCTGGAGGTGGAGGTGCCGTTCGAGCCGCCGCTGGAGTCGGTGGAGGCGATCACCTTCAGCGTCCGCATCACGACGGAACAGTTCGTGGAGCAGCTCGCCCGCCACCAGCTCGTGGCGACCGCGGTGCGCATCGAGGCGTGGTCCGACGGCGTCGTCTGCTCCTCGCGCGCCTGGCTGCACCCGCGCCACTTCACCGCGCGCGACCTCGTCGACCGGGTCCACTGGCAGCTGCAGTCCGCCGGCACCGTCGAGGGGGCCGGCGGCGCGCTCCGGGCGCGCAAGGACTCCGGCGCGGTCCGCGCGCCGGTCGAGCGCGTCCGGTTCGTCCCCGAGGTCGTGGAGCCCGCCGCGGCCCACGGCGAGGCACTCTGGGGCACCGCCTCCGACGACCTCGTCGAGCGCGGCGTGGCCCGCGTGCAGGGCATGGTCGGCTTCGAGTCGGTGCGGCGCCCCGTCCTCCAGGGCGGCCGCAGCCCCGCCGCCCGGCAGGCGCTGGTGCCGTGGGGCGAGCGACCGGTCGACCTGCGCCCGCTCGACCGGCCGTGGCCGGGGAGGGTCCCGGGGCCGGCGCCGGTCCGGGTCTTCGCCGCTCCCCCGGCCGCCGAGGTCGTGGACGACAGCGGCCACCTCGTCGCGGTCACCGACCGCGGCGTGGTGAGCGGCGAGCCGCGGCGCTTCCGCGTCGCCGGCGGCGTCCTGCCCTGGCAGCCGGTGACCGCGTGGGCCGGCCCGTGGCCCACCGACGAGGGCTGGTGGTCCGGTGGCGCCGGGCCGACCGCCAGGTTCCAGGTCGTCGGCGCCGACGGCCGAGCCTGGCTGCTCGTCCGCTCCCCGGAGGGCTGGTCCCTGGAGGCGGCCTATGACTGACCTGTCGGCACCGCAGCGAGGAACGAGCGGAGGTGCCATCTAAATGGGCTGGAACAACCCCGCCATGCACTGGAAGGAGCTCGAGCGCCGGCTCAGCGGGCTCCCCGGCGCCGACGACGCCCCCGTCTCGCGGCGCAAGCGCCCGGCCGTCGAGCCCGTCCGCGTCGAGCGTCCCGCACGGGTCACCCCCTACGCCGAGCTGCACTGCCACAGCCACTTCAGCTTCCTCGACGGCGCGAGCTCGCCGGCCGAGCTGGTCGAGGAGGCGGTCCGGCTCGGCCTGCACGCGCTCGCGATCACCGACCACGACGGGTTCTACGGTGCGCCGATGCTCGCCGAGGCCGCGGCGGCCCACGACCTGCCGACGGTCTTCGGCGCCGAGCTGTCGCTGGGGCTCGGGGGCCCGCAGAACGGCGTGCCCGACCCCGAGGGCAGCCATCTGCTGGTGCTGGCGCGCGGGGTCGAGGGCTACCACCGGCTCGCGGCCGCGATGACCGACGCCCACCTGCGCGGCGACGAGAAGGGCCGCCCGGTCTACGACCTCGACGAGCTCGGCGCGCAGGGGCGCGGCCACTGGGTGGTGCTGACCGGCTGCCGCAAGGGCCTGGTGCCGCAGGCGCTGGCCGCGGGCGGCGACGGCGCGGCCTCGGAGGCGCTCGACCGGCTCACCTCGCTGTTCGGCCTGCGCGACGTGCTCGTCGAGCTCTCGCCGCGCCCCGGCGCCGACGCCACCAACGACGCCCTGGCCCGCCTCGCCGGCGTCCACGGCCTCGACCTGGTCGCGGCCGGCAACGTCCACCACGCCACCCCCCAGCGGCACCGCCTCGCCTCCGCGATGGCCGCCGTCCGGGCCAGGCGCAGCCTCGCCGACATGGACGGCTGGCTCGACCTGGGCGGCTCCGCCCACCTGCGCAGCGGCGCCGAGACCGCGGCGGCCCTGGCGGCCCACCCCGACGCGGTGACCCGCAGCGTCACCCTCGCCGACGAGCTGACCTTCGACCTGCGCAAGGCCTCGCCCGCCCTGCCCAAGCGGCAGATCCCGGAGGGGCACACGGCCGACACGTGGCTGCGGGTGCTGGCCGAGCGGGGCTTCGCCGAGCGCTACGCCGGGGTGCCCCACGAGGCCGAGGCCCGCGCGCGGCTCGAGCACGAGCTGCGGGTCATCGCCGAGAAGGACTTCGCCGGCTACTTCGTGATCGTCCACGACATCGTCGCGTTCGCCCGCGAGCGGCGGATCCTGTGCCAGGGCCGTGGGTCCGCCGCGAGCTCCGCGGTCTGCTACGCCCTCGGCATCACCGCCGTCGACGCGGTCTTCTACCGGCTGCCGTTCGAGCGCTTCATCTCCGCCCACCGCGACGAGGAGCCCGACATCGACGTCGACTTCGACTCCGACCGGCGCGAGGAGGTGATCCAGTGGGTCTACGACACCTACGGACGCCGCAACGCAGCCCAGGTCGCCAACGTCATCGCCTACCGCCCGCGGATGGCGGTGCGCGACGCCGCCAAGGCGCTCGGCTTCTCCCCCGGCCAGCAGGACGCCTGGTCCAAGCAGGTCGACGGGTGGCGGTCGGTCGTGACCGGAGACGCGGGCGACCCGTCCGCCCACGACGTCCCGGCACCGGTCGTCGCGCTCGCCGAGGAGCTGATGGGCGCGCCGCGCCACCTCGGCATCCACTCCGGCGGCATGGTGCTCACCGAGCGGCCGATCGGCGAGGTCTGCCCGATCGAGCGCGCCCGGATGGAGCGCCGCACGGTGCTGCAGTGGGACAAGGACGCCTGCGAGTCGATGGGGCTGGTGAAGTTCGACCTGCTCGGGCTCGGGATGCTCGGCGCGCTCGACCACATGATGCGCCTGGTCGCCGAGCACCTCGGCGAGGAGTGGGACCTCGCCTCGATGCCCAAGGAGGAGCCGGCCGTCTACGACATGCTGTGCCGCGCCGACTCGATCGGCGTCTTCCAGGTCGAGAGCCGCGCCCAGATCGGCACCCTCCCCCGGCTGCGACCGCGCGAGTTCTACGACCTCGCCATCGAGATCGCGCTGATCCGACCCGGCCCGATCCAGGGCGGCGCGGTCCACCCCTACGTCCGTCGCGCCACCGGCCAGGAGCCGGTGACCTACGACCACCCCGAGCTGGTGCCGGTCCTCGAGCGCACCAAGGGGGTGCCGCTGTTCCAGGAGCAGCTGATGGCGATGGCCGTCACCCTCGGCGACTGCAGCCGCGACGACGCCGACCTGCTGCGCCGGGCGATGGGCTCCAAGCGCGGGGTGGAGCGGATCGAGTCGGTCAAGCAGAAGCTCTACGCCGGCATGGAGCGGCGCGGCATCACCGGCGACCTCGCCGACTCGATCTACGTCAAGATCCTGTCCTTCGCCAACTTCGGCTTCGCCGAGTCGCACGCGCTGTCGTTCGCCCTGCTGGTCTACGCCTCCTCCTGGTTCAAGCTCCACTACCCCGCCGCGTTCCTCGCCGGGCTGCTGCGCAACCAGCCGATGGGGTTCTACTCCCCGCAGTCGCTGGTCGGCGACGCGCGCCGCCACGGCGTCGAGGTGCGCCGTCCCGACGTCACCCGGTCGGCCGCCCAGGCCGACCTCGAGCCGCTGGTCGTCGGGCCGGCTCGGGCGGGCGGGCTGGACTCGTGCTGCCTCCCGCGGTTCGAGCGGGTCGAGTGGGTGCCCGGCACCCCCGACCCGGTCCCGGCGCACCGCCGCGACGGCGGCCACGCCGTACGCCTCGGGCTCGACTCGGTGCGCGGCATCGGCCTCGACGTGGCGCGGCGGGTCGTGGCGGCCCGCGAGGAGGCACCGTTCACCGGGATCACCGACCTGTCCCGGCGCGCCGGGCTGACCTCCACCCAGCTCGAGGCGCTGGCCACGGCGGGCGCCTTCGACGCCTGGGGGCTGCAGCGGCGCGAGGCGCTCTGGGCGGCCGGCTTCGCCGAGGGCGCCGACCACCTCCCCGGGGTCACGCCCTCCCCCGCCGCCCCGACGCTGCCCGGCATGAGCGAGCCGGAGATCACGCTGGCCGACCTCTGGGCCACCGGCATCTCGCCCGAGCGGCACCCCGTCGAGCACCTGCGCGACCAGCTGCGCAGCGCGGGGGTGCGCTCGGTCGCCGAGCTCGCCACCGCCGAGTCCGGACGTCGCGTCCACGTCGGCGGGCTGGTCACCCACCGCCAGCGCCCCGGCACCGCGATGGGCGTCACCTTCCTCAACCTCGAGGACGAGACCGGGATGCTCAACGTGGTGTGCTCCGTCGGGGTGATGAAGGCCCACCGCCACGCCGCCCGCAACCGGGTCGCGGTGGTGATCCGTGGCCGGCTCGAGCGCAACGAGGGCGTCACCAACCTCGTCGCCGACCGGGTCGAGCCGATCGACGTGGTCGTGCCCGGCGCCGGCGCGGTGCTGCAGGCGCGGGCGTCCTCGCGCGACTTCCGGTGAGCGTTCGACCTTGATTGGATTATGACCGTAATGCTATGGTCCTCGACACCACCGAGGAGAGGCACGACATGGCGAGGTACGGACCCGACCACAAGCGCGAGACGCGGCGACGCCTGCTGGACACGGCGAGCCGACGCTTCAAGACCGACGGCTTCGACGGCTCCGGGATCGCGACCCTGGTCTCCGACGCGGGACTGACCAACGGCGCCTTCTACGGGCACTTCGCGTCGAAGGACGCGCTGATCGCCGAGGTCCTGGCCGAGCAGCTGGCCCACCAGGCCGAGCAGCTGGAGTCCGCCCCGGCCGGACACGACTCCCTCGCCGCCTTCATCGGCGACTACCTGTCCCCCGCCCACCGTGACGACCGCGCCGGCGGCTGTCCGTCCGCTGCCCTGCTCGACGAGGTGGGGCGCGAGGCCCTCGCCGCTCGCGAGGCCTACACCACCGGGGCGGCACGGCTCGTGGCGGCGGTCGCAGGCCACGTCGCGGCCGCGGTGGACGTGCCCGCCGACGAGGCGACCTCCCGCGCGATCGGCGTGCTGAGCCTCCTGGTCGGCGCGCTTCAGAGCGCTCGGGCCGTCACCGACCCGACGCTGTCCGAGCACGTCCTGGCCGCCGCGCGCACCCACGCGCTGAGCCTCGCCACCGCTCCCGCACCGACGCCCGAGGCCTCGTGATGAGGGCCTTCGCCGTCACCGCCTACGGGCCCGACGGCCTCCGGGAGATCGACGCGCCGCGACCCACCCTCGGCGCCGGTGACGTGCGCGTCGAGGTCCGGGCCGCCAGCATCAACCCGCTCGACATGCTGGTCCGCAACGGCGAGTTCAAGCTGCTCATCCCCTACGACCGCCCGTTCGTGCTCGGCCACGACCTCGCCGGGGTCGTCACCGAGGTGGGCGCCGGCGTCACCGGGTTCGCGGTCGGGGATGAGGTCTGGTCCCGACCGCGCGACGGACGCATCGGCGCCTTCGCCGAGGAGGTGGCGATCGACGCCGCCGACGTCGCCCTCAAACCGGCGGCGCTGACCTTCGCGGAGGCGGCCGCCGTGCCGCTGGTCGCCCTCGCCGCGTGGCAGGCACTCGTGGAGCTCGCGGGCGTCTCGGCGGGTGACCGGGTCCTGGTCCACGCAGGCGCCGGCGGCCTCGGCGCCACCGCCGTCCAGCTCGCGAAGCACCTGGGCGCCCACGTCGCCACCACCGCCCACACCCGCGACCTCGACCTGGTGCGCGACCTGGGTGCCGACGTGGCGATCGACTTCACCGCCCAGTCCTTCACCGAGGTGGTGTCGGGCTACGACGTGGTGCTCGACTCGCTCGGGCCCGCGAGCCTCGAGAAGTCGCTGACCGTCCTGAAGCCGGGCGGGCTGGCGATCAGCGTGGTCGGACCTCCCGACCCAGCCTTCGCCCG
Organism: Nocardioides okcheonensis; assembly: GCF_020991065.1. Lineage (NCBI taxonomy): Bacteria > Bacillati > Actinomycetota > Actinomycetes > Propionibacteriales > Nocardioidaceae > Nocardioides > Nocardioides okcheonensis. The sequence goes on along the minus strand of NZ_CP087710.1, from coordinate 4,450,390 downwards.
GCAGCTCGGCAAGCCGCTGCTCGCACCGGTGATGGCGGTGCTCAGCCACCGGGTCCGCCGCCGCGCGAAGAAGCTCGGGGTCCGCTACTCCGCCTTCTTCATGCGCGCCGACGGCGCGCGACTCGCGGCGCTGGCCGGCCTCTACGACGACGGCACGCTGCGGCCCGTCCTCGACCGCACCGCCTTCGGCTTCGACGACACCCTCGCGGCCGTGGCGCACGTCGAGCAGGGCAAGGCGCGCGGCAAGGTCGTGGTGACCCGATGACCGGCCCCGGCCCGCAGCCGTCGGCACTCGTCACCGGGGCCGGCCGCGGCATCGGCCTCGCCCTCACCCGACACCTGAGCGAGCGCGGCTGGACCGTCCATGCCACGGCGCGGTCCGCCGAGGACCTCCGCGCGCTCGGCGCGCTGCCGCACGTCCACCCGGTCCGGCTCGACGTCACCGACAGGGCGGCGGTCGCCGGCCTGCGCGACCAGCTCCCCGCCTCGCTCGACGCGGTGGTCAACAACGCCGGCATCATCGTCCAGGGCCCGGTGGAGACCGTCCCCCTCGACGACCTGGCCCGGCAGCTCGACGTCAACGTCACCTCGCAGGTCGGCGTCGTCCAGGCGGTCCTGCCGCTGCTGCGCGAGTCGCGTGGCCGGATCGTGTTCATGTCGTCGGTCAGCGGACGGGTCACGCTCCCCGGCACCGGCGCCTACAGCGCGTCGAAGTACGCCCTGGAGTCCGTGGCCGACGCCCTGCGGGTGGAGCTGCGTCCCTGGGGGATCCCCGTCTCGCTGATCGAGCCCGGCCCCACCCGGACCGACATGTGGGGCGGCGCGCTCGACGACCACGACCGCATGACGGCCAGCATGAGCGCCGAGCACCGCGAGCTCTACGCCGCGCACCTCGCCGGCACCCGCGCCCTCCAGGGCCGCACCCAGAAGTGCGTGGGCGACCCGGCCAGGGTCGTGCGGGCCGTCGAGAAGGCGCTCACCGCGCGGCACCCGCGTGCCCGCTACCGCTGCGACAACGCCAGCCGCGTCCAGCTCGCCCTCGCAGCGCTCGCACCCACCACCGTGTTCGACGCGGTCCTCGCGTCCGCCACCACCAGGTCCTGAGGAGGACGCATGAGCTCCACCGCAGGACCCGTGACCACGTCGTACGCCCTGGCCCCGACCCGCACCGTCGACGTCGACGGCACGACCTACGCCTACCGCGAGCTCGGCCCACGAGGTGGCGTCCCGGTCGTCTTCCTCGTGCACCTCGCGGCGACGCTCGACAACTGGGACCCGCGGATCATCGACCCGGTGGCCCGGGGGCGCCACGTCATCGCGTTCGACCAGCGCGGCGTCGGTGCGTCGACCGGCCGGGTGGCCCGCACCATCGAGGAGGCCGCCGAGCACGCCCACGAGCTGATCCGGGCGCTGGGCCACGACCGGGTCGACGTCGTGTCGTTCTCGATGGGCGCCATGATCGCGCAGGACCTCGTCCTCGCGCACCCCCACCTGGTGCGCAGGCTGGTGCTCACCGGCACCGGACCGCGAGGTGGCGCCGACATCGACAAGGTCGTCGCCACGACCTACTGGGACATCCTCCGCGCGACCGTGACCAGGTCGGACCCCAAGGAGTTCCTGTTCTTCTCGCGCGACGCGACCGGCAGGAGGGCGGCCAAGGACTTCCTGGCGCGGCTCGCGGAGCGCACCACCGACCGCGACCGCCCCATCACCCTCTCCGCGCTGCGCACCCAGCTGAAGGCGATCCGGGACTACGGACGCTCGGCGCCGTCCGACCTCTCGCGGATCACCCAGCCCACCCTGATCGCCAACGGCGACCACGACCGCATGGTGCCCTCGGTCCTGTCCGCGGACCTGCACCGCCGCATCAACGGCAGCGAGCTGATCATCTACCCCGACGCCGGCCACGGCGCCGTGTTCCAGTTCCACGAGCAGTTCGCGCCGGCGCTGGTGGACTTCCTCGGCCCGGCCGGCGCCGACGACCCCGGCGTATCCTCGAGGGAGTGACCTCCGCACCGGCACCCGCCCTCGTCCTCGACCACCGGTTCGCCCACGAGCTGCCCGAGCTGGCGCTCCCCTGGCAGGCCCGCGAGGCGCCCGACCCGCGACTGCTCGTGCTCGACGACCGGCTCGCGACCGACCTCGGCCTCGACCCCGCCTGGCTGCGCACGTCCGACGGCCTGGGGCTGCTCACCGGCACCCGCCTGCCGGACGGTGCGACCCCGGTGGCGCAGGCCTACTCCGGCCACCAGTTCGGCGGCTGGTCGCCGCGCCTCGGCGACGGCCGCGCCCTGCTGCTCGGCGAGCTGGTGGACGATGCCGGGCGGGTCCGCGACCTGCACCTCAAGGGCTCGGGCCGCACGCCGTTCTCGCGCGGCGGCGACGGGCTCGCCGCGGTCGGCCCGATGCTGCGCGAGCACGTGATCAGCCAGGCGATGCACGCGCTGGGCATCCCCACGACGCGTTCCCTCGCGGTGGTGGCCACCGGTGACGTCGTCCACCGCGAGACGGTGCTGCCCGGCGCGGTCCTCGCCCGGGTGGCCAGCAGCCACCTGCGGGTCGGCACCTTCCAGTACGCCGCCGCGACCGGTGACGTCGACCTGCTGCGCCGCCTCGCCGACCACGCCGTCGCCCGCCACCACCCCGACGCCGCCAGGGCCGAGCAGCCCCACCTCGCGCTCCTCGCGTCCGTGATCGCCGCCCAGGCCTCGCTGGTCGCGCGGTGGATGCTCGTCGGTTTCGTGCACGGGGTGATGAACACCGACAACACCACCATCTCCGGCGAGACCATCGACTACGGCCCCTGCGCGTTCGTGGACGCCTTCGACCCCGCGGCCAGCTTCAGCTCGATCGACACCGAGGGCCGCTACGCCTTCGGCCGGCAGCCGGTGGTGCTGGAGTGGAACCTCGCCCGCTTCGCCGAGACCCTCCTCCCGCTCCTCGCCGACGACCAGGACGCCGCCGTCGCCCTCGCCGTGGCCGAGCTCGAGCGGTTCCGCCCGCTCTACTCCGCCGCCTGGACGCGGGGCATGCGGTCCAAGCTGGGGCTGCCCGACACCGTGGCCGACGACGTCGTGTCGACCTTGGCCAACGACCTCCTCGGCCTGCTCGCCGAGCACCACGTCGACCACACGTCGTTCTTCCGTCGGCTCGGCTCCGCGGCCCGCGGCGACGCCGAGCCCGCACGGAGCCTGGTCCTCGACCTCGCCGGCTTCGACGCCTGGGCGGCCCGCTGGCTCGCGCTGTCCCCCGACGCCGCCGTGATGGACCGGACCAACCCGGTCTACGTCCCGCGCAACCACCTCGTCGAGGAGGCGCTCGACGCCGCGACCGACGGCGACCTCAACCCGCTCGGACGGCTCGTCGACGCCGTCACGGCGCCGTTCGACGAGCGCCCCGGCCTCGAGGCGTACGCGGAGCCCGCGCCCGCCTCCTTCGGGGCGTACCGCACGTTCTGCGGCACCTGAGCCACCTCGCACGGTGGCCGCCGAAGCGGGGTTGTGGCCGCCCGGCCGGTAGATTCGGGCGGTGCCCGACACCCGCCCCCGCCGTACGTTCGCCGTCATCAGCCACCCCGACGCGGGCAAGTCGACCCTCACCGAGGCGCTCGCCCTGCACGCCCGGGTGATCACCGAGGCCGGCGCGGTGCACGGCAAGGGCGACCGGCGCGCGACCGTGTCGGACTGGATGGCGATGGAGAAGGCGCGCGGCATCTCGATCACCTCCGCGGCCCTGCAGTTCGTGCACCAGGACCACGTCATCAACCTCGTCGACACCCCCGGCCACAGCGACTTCTCCGAGGACACCTACCGGGTGCTGTCCGCGGTCGACTCGGCCGTGATGCTCGTCGACGCCGGCAAGGGGCTCGAGCCGCAGACCCTCAAGCTGTTCAAGGTCTGCGCGCTGCGCGGCATCCCCGTGATGACGGTCATCAACAAGTGGGACCGCCCCGGCCTGTCGGCCCTCGAGCTGATGGACCTGATCCAGGAGAAGATCGGCCTGCGGCCGACCCCGCTCACCTGGCCGGTCGGCGAGGCCGGCGACTTCCGCGGGGTCATCGACCGCCGGACCGGCGAGTTCGTGAAGTACACCCGCACCGCGGGCGGCGCGACCCGGGCGCCCGAGCGGCGGATGGCCGCATCGGAGGTCGAGGAGGCCGACGCCCTGGCCTGGGCCACCGCGGTCGAGGAGCACGAGCTGCTCGAGCTCGACGAGGCCGACCACGACCAGGAGCGGTTCCTCGCGGGCGAGACCACCCCGGTCATGTTCGCCTCGGCGCTGCAGAACTTCGGCGTCGCGCAGCTGCTCGACCTGCTGCTCGACATCGCGCCCGACCCCGGCCCGACCGCCGGCGTCGACGGCACCGTGCGCGACGTCGACGACCCGTTCAGCGCGTTCGTCTTCAAGGTGCAGTCGGGCATGAACAACGCCCACCGCGACCGGCTGGCCTACGCGCGCGTCGTCTCGGGGACCTTCGAGCGCGGCATGGTGGTCAACCACGCCGCGACCGGCAAGCCGTTCGCCACCAAGTTCGCCCAGTCGGTCTTCGGGCGCGACACCGCAGCGGTGGAGACCGCCCAGCCCGGCGACATCATCGGCTTCGTCAACGCGCAGGCGCTCCGCGTCGGGGACACGGTCCACGTCGGGGACCGGATCGAGTTCCCGCCGGTCCCGAGCTTCGCGCCCGAGCACTTCGTGACCGCCAGCGCCGGCGACATCGGCCGCTACAAGCAGTTCCGGCGCGGGATCGAGCAGCTCGACCAGGAGGGCGTGGTCCAGGTGCTGCGCTCGGACCTGCGCGGCGACCAGAACCCCGTCCTGGCGGCCGTCGGCCCGATGCAGTTCGAGGTCGTCGAGGACCGGATGACCCACGAGTTCAACTCGCCGATCCGGTTCTCCCGCCTCGACTACCAGGTGGCCCGGCGCACCGACGCGGCCGGCGCGGCCGTCCTGGCCGGCAAGCGCGGCGTCGAGGTGCTCGAGCGCAGCGACGGCACCCGCCTCGCGCTGTTCGTCGACCAGTGGCGCGCGATGGTCACCGCCCGCGACAACCCCGACATCATGCTCGAGGCGCTGCCCGCCGGGGGCGCCTGAGCCGCGACGCGCGGCCGCGCCAATCGACATCGATTATCGAGATCGTTTACGGTCGTCCGGTGATCCCGGACCCGAGGCCCGCGTCGTGAGCGGCACCACCCATCCACCCGATGCCGGCACCGCTCCGGCAGGATCCGGGGGCCGCGCAGCGTCGCTGCAGGTCTACGTCGTCCTCGGCGGGCTGGTCTCCCTCGTCCTCGTCCAGCAGTGGCTGGTCGACCGCCTCGACCACCCGGCCGTCGCGACCTGGAGCACCATCTTCGTCGCCATCGTGGTGCAGTCGGTCCCGTTCCTCGTGGGCGGCGTGCTGCTCGCCGCGGTGATCGCGACGCTGCTCTCGGAGCGCACCCTGCGGCGGATGGTGCCCTCGAACCCCTCCCTCGGCGTGCCCGTCGCCGGCCTGGCCGGCGTCGCCCTGCCGGGGTGCGAGTGCGCGTCGGTGCCGGTGGCGAGCAGCCTGATGGGTCGCGGCATCGCCCCGTCGGTCGCGCTCACCTTCCTGCTCGCCGCCCCGGCGATCAACCCGGTCGTGCTGGTGTCCACCGCGGTCGCGTTCCCCGGCCGCCCGGAGGTCGTGCTGGCGCGGTTCCTCGCCTCGCTGCTCACCGCGGTCGCGGTCGGCTGGCTCTGGCTGCGCTTCGCCGGACGGGTGCCGATGCTCCACCGGTCCCGCCCGCACGACCACGGCGGTGGCACCGTGGGGACGTTCTTCGCCAACGTCCGCCACGACTTCCTCCACGCGGCGGGGTTCCTGGTCATGGGCGCCATGCTCGCCGCGGCCATCAACACCTTCGTGCCGCGCGCGATCATCGACAGCGTCGCCGGCAACGCCGTGCTCGCGGTCCTCACGCTCGCCGCGTTCGCCTTCGTCGTCGCCCTCTGCTCGGAGGCCGACGCCTTCGTCGCGGCGAGCCTGAGCGCGTTCTCCGACACCGCCAAGCTGGTCTTCATGGTGGTCGGCCCGGCGATGGACGTGAAGCTCGCGTCGATGGAGTCCGGGCAGTTCGGCGGGGCGTTCGCCGTCCGCTTCGTGCCGCTCGTCCTCGTCACTGCCGTCCTCTCCGCCAGCGCGATCGGCTGGTGGCTGCTGTGACCCGCGCGACGCAGACCCTGCTGCTGACCGTCACCGGCGTCGTCCTGCTCCGGATGGCGATCGGCGACACGTACCTCAACTACGTCAACGCGTGGATGCGCTGGCCGCTGGTCGCCTCCGGCGCCCTGCTGGTCGTCCTCGGCGTGCTGGAGCTCTGGCACGGCGACGACGAGCAGGACACCTCCCACGTGCCGCGGGCCGCGTGGCTGCTGTTCGCGCCCTCTCTGGTCTTCTTCCTCGTCGCTCCCCCGGCCCTGGGCGCCTACTTCGCCGACCGCGCCGAGACCGCAGCCGTCGAGGTGCCGGAGGCGGGCGCCGCCGACCTGCCACCCCTGCCGGACGGCGACCCCGTGCTGCTCCAGCTCGACGAGGTGCTCATGCGCGCGTTCTTCGACGACGGCGCCACCCTCGCGGGACGACGCATCGAGGTCACCGGCTTCGTCAGCCACGACGACTCGGGCTGGTACGTCACGCAGTTCTCGATGAGCTGCTGTGCGGCGGACGCGTTCGTCATGCGCGTCGAGGCCTCCGGCGCCGACGCCCCTCCCGACGACCAGTGGGTCTCGGTCGTCGGCACCCACGTCCCCGGCACCGGCATGGACGGCGAGGGCGTGCCGGAGATCAGCGTGGAGGCGGTCGAGGAGACGGACGCGCCGCGCAACCAGTACCGCTAGCCGGCGACCGCGAGCTCGCCGTCCGCCGCCTCGCGGGTGGCCACGAGCGCCGCCAGCCCGGTCGTCACGGGGACGGCCGCGACGAGACCGATGGTCGCGACCGCGCTGCGCACGATCTCCTGGGCGATGACCTGGTCGGTCAGCACGCCTCCCCACGAGCTGTCGGCCGACACCACCAGGATCAGCAGCGGCAGCGACGATCCCGCGTAGGCGAGGATGACCGTGTTGACCACCGACGCGACGTGGGAGCGCCCGACGCGGCTGCCGGCGCGGTAGGCCTCGCGCGCGGACAGGCGAGGGTTGGCGCGCACCAGCTCCTCGACCGTCACGGCCTGGGTGACCGTGATGTCGTCGAGCACCCCCAGCGTGCCGATCACGATGCCGGCCAGCAGCAGGCCCTGGGTGTTGACCTGCCCGGACGTGCCGACGGAGGCGGACAGGTCGTCGGTGACCCCGGTCAGGTGCAGCGCCGTCACGGCCAGCGCCGACAGGACCCCGGTGAGCGCCAGGCTCGCCAGCGTGCCCAGGACCGCGACCGAGATCGCCGCACCGGTCCCGTGGGTGAGGTAGAGGACCGTCACCATGATGACCGCCGAGCCGACGATCGCGACCACGACCGGGGACTCGCCGGCGAGGATCGCTGGCACCACGAACAGCAGCAGGACGGCGAACGTGACGCCGAGCCCCGCCAGCGCGGTGAGCCCCTTCCAGCGCCCGAAGGCGACCAGGGCGAGCACGAAGGCGGCGGCGACGACCCACAACCCGGCGGCGCGCTGCTGGTCGACGATCGAGTAGACGTCTCCGTCCGGCGTGCTGCTGCGGATCATCACCACGTCGTCGCCGACGTCCACCTCCGGAGCGCCCACCCCGTTGGGCAGCGGGGCGGTGAGGGAGCGTCCGTCGTCGGCCTCCACCCGCGCGGCCCCGCAGCCGTTGACGTCATCGGGCAGCGGCTCCGGGCACGTGCGTGCCTCGACCGCCACCACCGTCCCGAACACCTCGACCGGGCGCTCCCCCTCGACCGCGGGGGTGCTCGCCGGCCAGAGCAGGACCATCGCGAGCAGCGCGACGAGGCCGAGGGGCCCGACGGCGAGGAGTGCCAGCCGGCGCGACCAGCGCGACGGACGCGACCGGGCGCGTCGGTCGCCGTGGGAGCCACCCATCGATGCCACCTTCGTCCAGCCCCGTCGTGCGCCGCGATGATACCCGGACGCGACGGAGGGGGCGTCGCGGACGACGCCCCCTCCGACCACCCGAGGGTGGAGCGACTCAGCCGTTCAGCGCGGTCTTCAGCGCGGTGGCGGGCTTGAAGCCGGCGCTGCGGGACGCGGCGATCTCCATGGTCTCGCCGGTCTGCGGGTTGCGGCCGGTGCGAGCGGCACGCTCGCGCACGTCGAAGGTGCCGAAGCCCGGGACGGCGACCTTGTCGCCGGCCTCGAGGGCCGACGCGACGGCGCCGAAGACGGCGTCGAGCGCCTTCTCCGCGTCGGACTTGGACAGGTCGGTCTTCTCGGCGACGGCGTCGACGAGCTCACGCTTGTTCATGCTCTCTCCTTGTTCGAAGTCATGGGGTGACGGTTCCTCAACCTAGCGACCTCCCCTGACGGGCCGGGGCACCCCCCGCCCCGGGACGGCGGCGCGCCGCCGCACCACCCCGCGCGTCGAGCGCCGTCGCTGTCCCGCTGCGGCAGGTAGATTGGGGCCATGCCGACGACCGAGACGACCCCCCGGGCCTTCGGCGAGAAGGGGCGCCGCGACACCCGCCAGCGACGCGCGCTGCGCGAGCACCTGGCCGCGAACGACTCCTTCACCAGCGCCCAGCAGGTCTACGACGACCTGCGCGCCGGGGGCGACAAGGTCGGCCTCGCCACCGTCTACCGGACGCTGCAGGCGATGGCCGACGCCGGCGAGGTCGACACGCTGCGTGCCGACGACGGCGAGACCCTGTTCCGCAAGTGCGGCCCTCGCCACCACCACCACCTCGTCTGCCGCAGCTGCAGCCGCACGGTCGAGGTCGACGGCCCGAGCGTCGAGCGCTGGGCCACCGAGGCCGCCGAGGACCACGGCTTCACCGACGTGACCCACGTCGTCGAGCTGTTCGGCCTCTGCCCCGACTGCCGCTGACCCGGTCCCCGCGACCCGTCAGGCCGGGCAGAACTGCGCGAGGTAGGCGCTGAACGCCGCGTCGCCGCCGGTCACGGGCGCAGCGGGCGCACCGATGGCCGCCGGGTCGAGCTCGAGACCGATCGAGTCGTAGACCCCGCCGAGCAGCGTGTCGTAGCCGCTGCGCGCCACGAGGGACATCCCCTGCGGCACGCCGGCCGCCACGAGGTCGTCGGCCGCCGCCCGCAGCGGCGCCGGGTCACCGCCGTCGCCCGTGGCGACGAACTCGCCCTGGACCTCCGCCAACCGACGGAAGCCGTCGCAGAACGCTTCGTCGGAGGTCGTCGCCGGAGGCGTGGCGGACGACGCGGACGGCGGGGCCTCGGAGGAGTCCGTCACCGTCGGGGCGACGCCCGCGCGCGCGTCGTCGTCGCTCCCTGCGGGCCGCAGCCACAGCACGAGTGCGACCGCCAGCACCACCAGGCCCAGGCCCACCGCGCGTGAGCTCCGTCCGGCCCGCGGATGGACCACGACCCCACCACCTCTCCTCGTCGCAGCACATCCTCGCACCGCCACCGCGCGACCCGGCACGCGTGGCGACGACCGCTGCGGTATAGTTGAGAACGATTCTCGTTCTAAGGAGTTGGAGTGAAGCAGGACATCCACCCGCCCTACGGCCCCGTGGCCTTCCGTGACCGGTCGACGGGTCACCTCGTGGTGACCCGCTCGACCCTCGTCGCCCGCGAGGGTGCCGAGCAGGTCGAGGTCGACGGGGTGACCTACCCGGTCGTCGACGTCGACGTCACCAGCGACAGCCACCCGTTCTGGACCGGCACCGCGCGCACGCTCGACAGCGAGGGCCGCGTCGAGAAGTTCCGGCGCCGCTACGGGGCCGCCCGATGAGGACCCGTCTGCTGGTGGTGACCGGCGTCGAGCCGGTCGCGATGGACTCCACGCTGATGACCCTGGCGTGGGACCTGCCGAGCGCCGTGTCCGTGCGACACCGCATCGACCCGCACTCGCAGGTCCTGACCCGGACCGTCAGCGACGTCAGCGGCGTCCTCGAGCAGGAGCAGGTCCAGCTCGAGCACGCCTGCGTCAGCTGCGCCCTGCGCGAGGACGTCCTGCCGACGCTCGACCGGCTGGCGCGCGACCCGCGCTGGTCGAGCATCGTCGCCGGTCTCCCCCTCGGCACCGAGGCGCAGCAGCTCGCGCACGCGCTGGGCAGCGACACCCGCCTGGCGCGCCACCTCCAGCTCAGCAGTGTCGTCGCCGCCGTCGGGGCGACCGACACCGTCGGCGACCTGCTGGGCGACGCCCTCCTGCGCGAGCGCGACGCGCACTCGAACCCCCACGACGACCGCGGGGTCGGGGAGGTCGCCTGCGCCCAGCTCGAGCTCGCCGACCACGTCGTGCTCGAGGCCGACCCGGGTCCGGAGGCGCTCGACCTCGTCCGCGCGATCGCCCGCCCGGGCGTCCCGGTGGTCACCGACGTCGCAGCCCTCGACGTGGGTGAGATCGCGACCGGGCGCCACCACCACGTCCTGGCCCGGACCTGGTGCGACCCCGAGCTCGACGCCCCGGTGCCCGACCTCGGGGAGAGCCGCGCCTGGCGCCTCGACCTGCGCTCTGCCCGGCCCTTCCACCCGGACCGGCTGCTCGATCGCATCGAGGACCTCGGCAGCGGGCCCTTCCGCTCGCGCGGCACCTTCTGGGTCCCGACCCGGCCCGGCGACAGGCTCGAGTGGTCGGGCGCCGGCGGCCAGCTCAGCATCGGCGGCTACAGCCCCTGGGGTCGACGCACCCCGGTGACCCGGCTGCTCTACACCGGTCTCGGCACGCCGCCGCGCGACCTGCGTGCCGCCTTCGACGACGTCCTCGTCACCCCGACCGAAGGCGTCGAGCAGCAGCGCTGGGACGTCGTCGAGGACGGCCTCGAGCCCTGGCTCGGCGACATCCGCGACGTCGCCTGACCCCGCCCACCATCAACCACCAGCAGTCCTCGGAGGACACCATGGCCGTACCCAAGCGACGCACGTCGCGCAGCAACACCCGACACCGGCGCGCGCAGTGGAAGGCGACGCCGCCCGACCTCGTGCCGATCACGGTCGACGGGACGGTGCGCCACGTGCCGCGCCGCCTCGTGCGGGCCGTCGAGCGCGGCCTCGTCGACGTCTCCACCGCGTCGCCCCGCTCCCCCCGGGAGACCCGATGAAGGTCCGCAACTCCATCCGCTCGGTCAAGAAGCAGCCCGGCTCGCAGGTCGTGCGCCGACGCGGGCGCACGTACGTCATCAACAAGCGCAACCCCCGGCTCAAGACCCGCCAGGGCTGAGCGACCCCGACACGACACGCACCAGAGAGAGGAACCCGTGTCCCGCACCTGCCAGGTCACCGGCGCCACCCCCGGCTTCGGTCACCACGTCTCCCACTCGCACCGTCGCACCAAGCGCCGCTTCGACGTCAACGTCCAGTCCAAGCGCTACTGGGTGCCCAGCCTGCGCCGCCACGTCACGCTCACGCTGAGCGCCCGCGGCATCAAGACCGTCGACCAGCGCGGGATCGAGGCCGTCGTCGCCGACATCCGCGCGCGGGGAGGGAGGCTCTGATGGCCGCCCGCGGCAACCACCTGCGGCCCAAGGTGAAGCTCCGCTCCACCGCCGGCACCGGCTACACCTACGTCACCACCAAGAACCGGCGCACCACCCCAGACCGGATCGTGCTGCGCAAGTACGACCCGCGCGTGCGCCGCCACGTCGACTTCCGGGAGGAACGCTGATGGCCAGGAAGTCGAAGATCGTCGCCAACGAGCGCCGCAAGCAGGTCGTCGCCCGCCATGCCGAGCGGCGGACCGCGCTGAAGGAACAGGTGCGCACGGCCGCCACCGTCGAGGAGCGCGACGCGGCCGTCCGGGCGCTGGCGCGGCTCCCCCGCGACGCCAGCCCGGTCCGCGTCCGCAACCGTGACCAGGTCGACGGTCGCCCACGCGGCCACCTCCGCAAGGCCGGGGTCTCCCGGATCACCTTCCGCCAGATGGCACACCGAGGCGAGCTGCCGGGCATCACGAAGTCGTCCTGGTGAGACCCGCCCGCCAATTCCCGGGGCGGGGTCGCGGCGCCCTAGGATGAGCGGCAGCAGAGGGTTACACGCGTCCTTGGAGGTGGGTTCGGCGCGTCGTTCCGACGCACCCTGAAGGACCCACGTGACCCCTCTCGCCTCCTACCGCCGACTCCTCGAGCTGGCGGGCCCGACCTACGTCCTCGTCGCCTTCGTCGGGCGCCTCCCGCTGGCCATGAGCCAGCTCGGCACCCTCCTCCTCGTCTCGACCGCCACCGGCAGCTACGGCCTCGGCGGCCTCAGCGCCGGCGCGCTCGCCGTCGCCAACGCCGTCGGGGCGCCCGTGGCCGGGTCGCTCGCCGACCGGGTCGGCCAGCGCCCGGTCGTCCTCGTGCAGTCGCTGCTCGGCGCCGCCGGGCTCGCCGCCCTCGTCCTGGTCGTCGACCGCGAGGCGGCCGACCTCGCGGTCGTGCTGACCGCCGCCGCGACCGGCCTGGTGCTGCCGCAGGTCGGCCCGCTGGCCCGGGTGCGGTGGCGCCCGCTCACCCGCGCCACCGGCACCCAGCAGCGCCGGCTGGTCGACGCCGCGTTCTCCTACGAGGGTGCGGCCGACGAGGCGTCGTTCGCGATCGGGCCCGCGCTCGTCGGGCTCTCGGTCGCCGCCGCCTCGCCCTCGGGCGCCCTGCTCCTGGCCGCGGTGCTGCTCGCGGTCTTCGGCTCGGCGTTCGCGCTCGACCCCTCGGCCCGCCTCACCCACGGCCAGGACCACCCGGTCGGCGGTCGCGGACGTCTCGTCGGCGCCGCGTTCGTCGTCCTCGTCGCGGCCCAGCTCACCATCGGGATGCTGTTCGGGGCCACCCAGACCGGCGCGACCGTGCTGGCCACGGACGCCGGACGCCCCGGTGCCGCCGGGCTCGTGCACGCCACGCTCGGCGTGGGCAGCGCGATCGCCGGCCTGGCGACCGCGTACGTGCCCGAGCGGTTCCCCCACCAGCGACGCGCGCTCGTGGCGGCCTGCGCGCTGCTGGTCCTGTCGCTCCCGCTGCTGCTGGTCGGGTCGCTGCTGGCTGCCGCCGGGACCGTGCTGCTGCTCGGCTTCGCGGTCGCGCCCTACATGATCGCAGTGTTCTCGCTGGCCGAGCGGGTCGTGCCGCTCGCCCGGGTCGGCGCCGCGATGACCATGCTGGCCAGCGCCACCGGGCTGGGCTACGCGCTGGGCTCGAGCCTCGCCGGCCGGCTCGCCGACCAGTCCGGCGCGACCGCGGCCTTCTGCGTGACGGTCGGCGCGACCGTGCTCGCCGTCGTGCTGATGTCGACCCAGCAGCGCCGACTCGACCGTGCGACGCCGCAGGGAGCGGCCCCGCTCGAGGCGGAGGTCCCGGCCGCCGCGACCCCGGTCGGCTGAGCCCCGACGCGCACCCGGCTCGGGTCGAATCCGAGCGGCGGCGCGGCGCGCCGGGGTAGGTTGGCGGTGTCCGCGACGCTGAGGCACCGTGCCGCCGCCCCGCCGGGCAGGTCGGAACACGCATGGAACGGGCTGGACCCCTCAACGGCGAGACTGGTCGTGACCACCTCGCCGCGCTGCTCGCCGACGTGCACCACGCGCGCCACCGGCTCGACGGGGCCCGCAACGGTGCGCGGGCCGCCGACCTGCAGGTGCTGCGCCAGGCGCTGCTGCAGACGCTCGAGGCCTACGCAGGGGCGCTCGCCGACGCCGGCGCCCCGCTGCCCTACCGCCTGCGCGACGAGATCGGCCTGCTCAAGGGGCTCGGCGGGCGCGGCTGAGGCGCCTCACGACGGGTCGGGGGCGTCGGTCTCCCAGACCCGGACCCAGTCGACCTCCAGGTGCTGGGGCAGGTGTCGCTCGCGGATCTTCGGCAGCTCGTAGTCGGCCGAGATCAGGCTGAGGATCGGGAACTGGTCGACGTCGGAGACGCCGCGCCGCATCCGTCCGGTCTCCCGGCCGTCGATCCGGAACACCAGCAGCCGCGGACGCCACTCCACCGAGAACACGTGGAAGCCGCGCGACCAGCCGTCGCGCGGTCCGCCCAGGAACGACGCCTGGTCGCGGACCCAGCCGCCGGTGCTCACCCGGCGGCGCCCCTCGTAGCGGTGCATGAAGGTCGCCAGCCCGCCCTGGGGGTGGTGGTCGCCGAAGTACTCGACCACGTCGATCTCGCTGCCTGCCGCGCCGGGGTACATCCCGCTCGCGGGCTGCAGCCAGAACGCCCCGTGCTGCCCGCGGAGCCGGTGGAAGCGGACGCGGGCGGCCGCGACGCCGTAGCGGAACGCGTAGCGGCCCTCGGTCCCGATGTGGCCGTTGAGGCGGTACGCGTAGCTGCCGCGCGCCTGCTGGCGGTCCCGGCCGCGGATCCGGCACCGACCCGTGGCGTCGGGGTCGACCAGCACGCTCAGCCGGACCGTGCCGCCCTCCACCCGGACCGCCGCGGGGTCGCCCTTGGCGCACGAGCGGCGGCTGCCCGGGACCACCTCGGGGCTGCGGGTGCTCCACGCCCCTCCGAGCGAGGTCCCGGTGAACTCGTCGCCGAACGACGGCCGGAGCCAGCGCTGGGTGCTCACCGGGCGGCTGGACAGGCCGCGCAGCCCACGGCTGGCCAGCACCCGGACCCGGTAGGTCAGCGGCTGGCCGCCGGCCGACGTCGCGGCGGCCATCTCCACGCGCCCGCGCGCGTCCTGGCGCCGGGTCGCGAGGGTGGTCCAGGTGCCGTCCCGGAGCACCTGCAGCCGCACCCGGCGCCCCTCACGTGCGGGACGGACCGTGGCGACCAGCGGCGACCGGGCGGCGTCCGCGTCGGCCGGCACGCGGCCGCGCTGCACGACCGGGGGCAGCACCTCCAGCCGCACCCGCTGGTGCGGCGTGGCCTGCAGCGACGAGCTCGGCGGGGGCTCCTCGCCGCCGCCCTCTGCGTACGACGTCGGGGGCGACACGGCGCCCGCTCCGAGCACGGCGACGAGCAGCGGCAGGGTCAGACGGGCGATCAGGCGGGGAGGCACGGCTGTGGGACGCGCCCCGCCCCGCTTCGGTTGTCGCGGACGGGGCGCGGGTCAGCAGGCGCCGGCCCGGACCGTCTCGAGCCGCTCGGATCCTGCCTGCACGGGCACGGCGGGGGCCGCCGGGTCGGGATCGCCGACGACCAGCGGGAGCTCGGCGACGAACTCGCTGCCGACCGCGAGCTCGCTGCGCACGCGCAGCGAGCCGCCCATCAGCGTGACGAGCTGGTGCGCGATCGCAAGGCCGAGCCCGCTGCCGCCGTGGCGCCGCGTGGTGGTCCCGTCGACCTGCTCGAAGACCGAGAAGATCGAGTCGAGCCGGTCGCGGGCGATGCCGATGCCCGTGTCGGACACCACCACCTCGACCCAGACCGTCGCGCCCCGCAGCGCCGGCTCGTTGTCGGAGCGACGCAGGTCGAGCCGCACCCGTCCCGCGTCGGTGAACTTCAGCGCGTTGTCGAGCAGGTTGCCCGCGACCTGCATCAGGCGGGCGGGGTCGCCGACGACCGCGCGCGGCACGTCGGGACCGATGTGGAGGTCGAGGTCGACCCGGGCGAACCTGGCCCGCGCCCGGTTGGCCTCGGCGAGCTCGGCGGCGAGGGCGTGCAGGTCGAAGGGGACCGCCGCCAGCTCGACGTGGCCCGCCTCCATGCGGGAGAAGTCGAGGATGTCCTCCACCAGCGACTGCAGCAGGCCGCCGGCCCGGCGCATCCGGTGGACGAGGTCACGCTGTGCCTGGGTGAGCGGGGTGTCCTCGAGCATCTCGGCGCAGGCCAGGACCGTGGTCAGGGGCGTGCGCAGCTCGTGGCTCATCGTCGCGACGAACATGGACTTGGCCCGCGACGCCGCCAGCGCCTCGTCGCGCGCCACCTCGAGGTCGCGCAGGACGTCCTGCTCGGCGCGCATCAGGCGGTAGGTGCGGACGAACGCGAGCGTGATCAGCACGGTGGAGCTGACGGCCAGCAGGTACGGGTGGCCCTCGCCCTGCAGCGAGTCCGACAGCACCTCGAGCGCGGGCGGGACGAACAGCGGCAGCACGCCGACGGCGAGGGGCGCCAGCCAGGCGCGCCCGGAGGTCTCGTCCGGCTCCTCGGCCGTGCCGGCCTCCCCGAGCCAGGCCGTGCGGGCCATCAGCACGACCGCGACCATCCAGCTGGCGCCGGCGGCGACGTAGCCGCCCTCCGAGGGCGCGTGGATGTAGATGATGTTGGTGGTCAGCCAGAAGCCGACGCCGATCGCGAAGCCGGGCCCGAGCATGCGACGCGCCCGCGGCACGATCATCGCCATCAGCACGAGGGCCAGCAGCACCGCCTGGAGCAGCGGGTAGGCCGCCCACACCAGCCGTACGTGGGCCGGCGCCGCCGTGGCGTTGACGAAGCGTCCGATCGCGAGGGTCCAGGTGACCAGGACACCGACCGCCACCACGGTGGTCCCGTCGATCGCCAGGGAGAGCCCGCCGCGCCGGTCCACCCCGGAACGCACCAGCACCACGAGCAGCGCCACGCAGAGCACGACGTAGCTCGCGAGCCACGCCGGGTCGGCGACGGACAGGTCGGTCGTGGCGCCGCCGGCGTCGAAGATCTTGCACAGCACGTCGCCCAGGACGGCCAGCCCGACCCCCGTGGCGATCAGGCCGGGGACCAGCCGCCGTCCGCGGGGGGCGCTCACCGTCGCGACCACCGCAGAGCCGGTGTTGAAGACGAGGACGCCGAGGTAGACGGCGTAGTGGACCAGGGTGCGCCCGTCGAGGACGTAGACCGTGATCGCGCCGACCAGCATCAGCGCCGCGAAGGTGTCGACCGCACGGGTGTGGCCCAGGACGAGGCGACGGACGCCGGACGGCGTGGCGACCCGGGAGAGCGTCGTCATGCCGACCGCTCGAGGTCCGTGCCGCTGGCGAGCGGCGCGCAGTGCCCGGTCTCCAGCAGCGACTGCACGTGGGCGTCGAGGTCACGCAGCGCGAAGGGCTTGGTGAGGTAGCCGGTCGCTCCGGCGGCGAAGGCGCCCGCGCGGGTCTCCGGGTCGGCGTGGGCGGTGACCATGAGGATCGGCGTGTCGGCCAGGTGGACCAGCTCACGCAGGCGGGCGCACAGCTCGCCGCCGTTCATCGCCGGCATGCTCCAGTCGAGCAGCGCGAGGTCGACGTCCGCGGTGCTCGCGTGCGCGAGGGCAGCGCCCGGGTCGCCCACGCTGGTCACGCGGTGGCCGAGCCGGCGCACCCGCATCGCGATCAGCTCGCGGATGTCGTCGTCGTCGTCGACGACCATCACGTCAGCCATGTCGTCCCGCCCTCTCCGTCGATTCCGTGGCGTGGGTCGGGTTCGCACGCTGCGAACCATCGCCTCTCTTGACATCAAGAGTAGGAATCATCGGCCGCCGTGGTTGAAGGTCGAAGGACGGGAGGACCTGTGTCCGCATCATCTGGCCCGACCGGGTCATCGGCCGGACGCGACCGGGCCAGCCGTCCCGGCAAGGGTCCCGGACGCGTCGTCGCGCACGACCTGCAGGCGCACGGTCGCGACGAACTCGCTGCCGCGGCCCGGCTCGCTGGTGACCGTGATGGTGCCGCCCATCAGGGCGGCGAGCTGGCCGCAGATCGCCAGGCCCAGGCCGGTGCCGCCGTGCCGCCGGGTGCTCGACCCGTCGACCTGCTCGAAGGCGCCGAACACCGCCGCGAGGCGGTCGGGCGGGATGCCGATGCCGGTGTCGCGCACGACGACCTGCACCGCCACCTCGGAGTCGTCGCGGGCCTCGACGGCAGCGTCGCCCGGTGCGCGGCGCACCTCGAGCGTCAGGCAGCCCTCGTCGGTGAACTTCAGTGCGTTGTCGAGCAGGTTGCCCGCGATCTGCTGGAGCCGGCCGGGGTCGCCCCGGACCAGGCGCGGCAGCCCGGGATCGACCAGCGCCTCGAAGGCGAGGCCCACCTCGGCCGCCCGGGCGCAGTAGGAGTGGGCGAGCTCGCCGGCGACGGCCGGCAGGTCGAAGGGGACCGTGGAGAGCTCGAGGTGGCCCGCCTCGATCCGGGAGAAGTCGAGGATGTCCTCGACGAGGGTGTGCAGCAGTCCGCCCGACCGGCGCATCCGGCGCTGCAGGTCCTGCTGGTCCTCGTCGAGGTCCACGTCGTCGAGCATCTCCGCGGTGGCGAGGACGGTCGTCAGGGGGGTCCGGATCTCGTGGCTCATGGTCGCGACGAAGGCCGACTTGGCCCTCGACGCCGCCAGCGCCTCGTCGCGGGCACGCTCGAGCTCGGCCCGTGCGTGCTGCTCGGCGATCATCAGCCGGGCGGTGCGGATGAACGCCAGCGCCACGAGGACGGCCGACGACAGTCCGAACATCACGGGCGACTCGGCGCGCCCGCGCAGGTCTGCGACGACCTCGACGGTCGGCGGCACGAACAGGGGGACCACCGCGATCGCCAGCCCGACGAGCCAGCCGTTCGACGACCGGGTGTCGGCCTGGGCGCCGAGGACGGGGCGCCAGCTCCACGCCGCGCGCGCGAGCAGCACCGGGGCCACCATCCAGGCGGCGTCCATCGTCTCCTTGCCCACGCCGTGGGGGTCGACGAGGTAGAGCACGTCCGAGGCCAGCCAGAGCAGCACGCCGACCCCGAAGGCGGCGTCGATCGCCGAACGGGCGCGCGAGCTCAGCAGGACGCGAACCACGAGCGCCAGCAGCAGCGCGTCGGCGACCGGGTAGGCCAACCAGACGGCCCGGACGTAGGACGGCGCGTCCTCGTCCACGGTCCGGCCGAAGCTGACGCTCCAGAGGACCAGGACGCTGACCACCACGATGGTCGCGGCGTCGATCATGAAGGTCGCCTCGACCCGCCGGCCGGGACCGCTCCGACCGATCACCACCCACATCGCCGCGGAGAGGGCCAGGAACCCGGCCAGCCGGGGCGGGTGGTCGACCGGGACGGCGGGCGAGACGCCGGCGGCGTCGAGGACCTGCCACACCACGTCGCCCGCGGCGGCGAGCGACACCCCGGCGGCGACCAGGGTGGGCACCAGCCGCTCGCCGTGCGGCGCTGTGCGGGCCCCGAGGCAGGCCGCGACGGCCGCGAACAGGATGGGGACGAGGTAGGCGGTGCGGTGCAGCAGCGACTCCGGGGTGACCGCGTGGACCGTCAGGGACACGACGACCAGCGCCGCCACCATCAGGTCGACGGCGAGGAAGCGGCGCAGGACGACGCCCCGGACCTCCTCGAGGGTGTGCGGCACGGACAGCGTGGTCGGCACGGGCATGGGGACCCCCCGGTCGGTCATCAGGCCCCCAGCCGGTGGGGGGCGGTGCGGCGCGCGGCCAGCTGGGCCGTCACGACGTGGTCGAGCTCGTGCAGGGAGAAGGGCGCGGTCAGGCAGCCCGAGGCACCGGCCTCGGCGGCTCGGCGCCGGGTCTCCTCGTCGGCGTGGCCCGTCACGACCAGGATCGGGGTGCTCGCCAGGTGCGGGAGCGCACGCAGGCGGGCGCAGAGGTCGCTCCCGGACTCCACGGCCGTGGACCAGCCGATGAGCGCGAGGTCGACGTGGGCGGCCTGCGCCACCGCGAGGGCGGCGCCCGGGTCGCTCACGCTCGTGACGCGGTGGCCGGCCCTGCGGGCCGCCAGCGCGAGCACGTCACGGATGTCCTCGTCGTCGTCCACGACCAGCACCTCGGCCATGTCGCAACCCCCGGTCCCCTGCTGTGTCTGCGCGGCCGCGCCCCTGTGGCGACGGCCTGCCTCACGGTCAGGCTAGGCACGCGCGAGGGGGCGGCCCGGGCGAACGAGGCGATCAGGGACCAACGCGGACGAAGTGACGCATCCGGGCTAGTGCGGGCGTGCCGACGGGCGGGACCATCGGGCCCGGCCGGGTCAGGAGGCGCGGACGGACGTCCCGAGGAGGGCGCACACCGAGCCGGCGAGGTCCTGCAGCGCGAACGGCTTCGTGAGGTAGGACGTCGCCCCCGCGCGCTCGGCGCGCTGGCGGGTCGCCAGGTCGGAGTGCGCGGTCACGATGAGGACCGGGATCCCGTCGAGGTGCGGCAGCCGGTGCAGCCGCTCGCAGAGCTCGCCGCCGTCCATCGCCGGCATGCTCCAGTCGAGGATGGCCAGGTCGAAGGTCTCGGTGGCGGCCACGTCGAGGGCGGCGTTCGGGTGCCCGACGCTGGTGACGTCGTGCCCGTCGCGACGCACCCGGAAGGTGATGATGTCGCGGATGTCCTCGTCATCGTCAACCACCAGCACCGCAGCCATGCGTCCCCCGGATCCGTCCATTGCGCTCCGGCTCGAGCCGGGCGACCACCTGCACGGGCCCGTCCCTGGACCCGAGCACCCACGCTAGCTGCTCGCGGGGCCCGCGGGGCCCGAATCGGGGAATCCACCTGTGTGACTGCTGTGACGGGTGTCGCCCGGCGTGGTCAGGCGTCGTGGACGCACTCCCCGTCGACCCACGTCGACCGGACCTGCGCCGCCCCGAGCTCGTCCGGCGCCGCGAACGGGTCGCGGTCCAGGACGACCAGGTCGGCGACCGCGCCCGGCGCGATCCGACCGGCGTCGTCGCGGTGGTTCACCCACGCCGACCCGCTGGTGTAGGCGGCGAACGCCGCCTCGACCGGCAGCGCCTGGCCGGGCAGGAAGGGATCGGTGCCCGCCCGGCCGGGGTCGCCGTGGGTGGTGCGGTGGACGGCGGTGTGCAGCGCCGCGAGCGGGTCGGGCGTGCTGACCGGCCAGTCGCTGCCGGCGACCAGCCGCGCGGAGGCCGCGTACAGGTCGCGGAAGGGGTACTGCCGCTGCGCCCGGTCCCGTCCGAGGAACGGGAGGGTCAGCTCGGTCATCTGCTCGTCGTGGCACGCCCACAGCGCCTGGATGTTGGCGGCCACGCCGAGGGCGGCGAACCGCGGCACGTCGTCGGGGTGCACGAGCTGGAGGTGGGCGACGTGGTGGCGGCGGCGCGGGTCGGTCCCCTCGAAGGCGTCGAGCGCCTCGCGCACGCCCCGGTCGCCGAGCCCGTGGACGTGCACCTGGAAGCCGAGCCGGTCGAGCTCCGCGACGTGGCGCCGCAGCTCGGCGGGGTCGACGAAGGAGATCCCCGTGTTGGCGGTCGCGTGCCCGCAGCGGTCGAGGTACGGCTCGACCAGCGCGGCCGTGCCGTTCTCCGCGACCCCGTCCTGCATGACCTTCACCGAGGTCGCGCGGAACCGACCCCGCGTCCAGTCGGCACGCTTGTCGACGAGCTCGGCCACCTGCTCGGCCCCGCGGTCGCGGTCCCACCACAGGGCGCCGACCACGGTGCCGACGAGGTCGCCGGAGGCCGCCGCGCGGGCGTAGGCCGGACCGCAGTCCTGCATGCCCGAGTAGGCGCCGACGATCGCGTCCTGCCACGACGTGACGCCGAGCGCGAGCAGGTGGCGCTGGCCCTCGAGGAGCGCGGCGTGCACGTCGTCCTCGCCGGCCACCGGCAGGACGTCGTCGAGGAGACGCATCGCGCCCTCGTGGAGCACCCCGGTCGGCGCGCCGTCGGCGTCGCGCTCGATCCGGCCGTCGACCGGGTCCGGCGTCGCGGCCGTGATGCCGGCCAGGGCCAGCGCCCGCGAGCTCACCCACAGGCCGTGGTGGTCACGGTTCGCCAGCGCGACCGGCCGGTCGCCGACCACGCCGTCGAGCGCGGCCGCCGTCGGCAGACCGCCGGGGAAGGCGGCCATCGCCCAGCCGCCGCCCTGCACCCAGTCGCGGACCAAGCCGGCGGCGTACGCCCCGACGTGCTCGAGGTAGGCGGTCGCGTCGGCGGGCAGATCGCTGAGGTCGCAGCCGAGCCGCTCGAGGCCGCCCTGCACCGGGTGGACGTGGGCGTCGGTGAAGCCGGGCAGCAGCAGCCCGCCGTCGACGTCCACGACCCGGGCGCCCGGGACGGTGACGTCGGGGCCGACCGCGGTGATCCGGCCGTCCTCGACCAGGACCTCCCCGACCCGGCCGCGGTGGCGGAACCCGTCGAAGACGGCGGCGTGGCGGAAGACGGTGGTGCGCACCGGGCCATCCTGCACCCCGCCGCCCGACGAACGGCGCGTCCGATACGTTCGCGCACCATGTCGACGATCCCGGGCACGACCGACGAGCGAGGGCTGGCCCGCCTCGCCCAGCGCAGCGCAGCATGGACCGAGAAGTGGTTCCCCGACGCCTACGTCTTCGCCCTCGCCGGCGTGGTGCTGGTGTCGGTGGCCGCGATGGTCAACGGCTCGAGCCCGGTCCACGTCGCGGAGACGTTCGGCGGCGGGTTCTGGGACCTCGCCACCTTCACCCTGCAGATGGCGATGGTCGTGCTCACCGGCTACGTCGTGGCCACCTCTCCCCCGGTCGCCCGGCTGATCGAGCGGATTGCGCTGGTCCCGTCGACGCCACGCGGCGCGGTGGCGTTCGTCGCGCTGCTGTCGTGCGTGGTCTCGATGCTCAACTGGGGCCTCAGCCTGGTCTTCAGCGGCCTGCTCGCCCGCGCCATCGCGCGACGCGGCGACCTGCGCGCCGACTACCGCGCCCTCGGGGCCGCGGCGTACCTCGGGCTCGGCGCCGTGTGGGCGCTGGGGCTCTCGTCGTCGGCCGCCCAGCTCCAGGCCACCCCGGCCTCGCTGCCGCCGGAGCTGCTCGAGATCACCGGCGTCCTCGACTTCGGGGCCACCATCCTCACCTGGCAGTCGCTGCTGATGGCCGCGGTCCTCATCGCGCTCAGCGTCGCGGTCGCGTGGGCCTCGGCGCCGCAGGGCGCGGCCGTCCGCACCGCCGAGGACATGGACGTCGACCTCTCCGACGACGTGCAGCCGCTCGCCGAGCGCACCCGGCCCGGCGAGTGGCTGGAGTACTCCCGCATCCTGCCCGCGCTCGTCGGCCTGCTGACCCTCGGCTGGCTGGTCCAGCAGCTCGCGACGCTGCCGTTCCTGTCGGTGATCAGCAGCCTCAACGGCTACCTCATGGTGTTCCTCGTGCTCGGCCTGGTGCTCCACGGCACGCCGCGCGGCTTCCTCAACGCGGTCACGCGCGCGGTCCCGACGACCGCCGGGGTCCTCGTGCAGTTCCCGCTCTACGCGGCGATGGCCGCGGTCCTCACCCGCGCCGAGGGTCGCGGCGGGGTGACCGTGTCGGAGCACCTCGCCGACCTGTTCACCAGCATCGGCGGCGGCGGCGGCTTCGCCGTGGTGATC
Organism: Nocardioides okcheonensis; assembly: GCF_020991065.1. NCBI lineage: Bacteria > Bacillati > Actinomycetota > Actinomycetes > Propionibacteriales > Nocardioidaceae > Nocardioides > Nocardioides okcheonensis. The sequence continues at coordinate 4,427,189 of NZ_CP087710.1, read as the reverse complement.
GCGCTCTACACCGCGCTGCTCGGCCTGCTCGTCCCGTCGGGCGGCGGCAAATGGCTCGTCGAGGCGCCGTACGTCATGCAGTCGGCGACCGACGTCGGGATGAACCTCGGCTGGACGGTGCAGATCTACAACGCCGCCGAGGCCCTGCCCAACCTGGTCAACCCGTTCTTCATGCTCCCACTGCTCGCGGTGCTCGGCCTGCGGGCGCGCGACCTGGTCGGCTTCACGTTCCTGCAGTTCCTCTTCCACCTGCCGGTGGTGCTGCTCCTGCTCTGGCTGCTCGGGATGACCTTCGAGTTCGTGCCGCCGGTCGCGCCCTGACCCGACCGACCACGGGCGGGGTCGAGCGGACCGTGCCGGAGCCGGCACGTCGAAGAACTGCGGCGGTACGACCGCCTGGACGGCCGCCGACCCGTCGTACCGCCGCAGTTCTTCCGGTCCAGGCCTCGTCCCGCCCGTCCAGCCCTGCCTACACCCGGACCCGACCGACCACGGGGCGGGGTCGAGCGGACCATGGTCCGAGGTCGCGCGGCAGCAGCGCGTGACGCACCCCGGCCTACGCTGGCGGGGTGAGCGACGAGACCCGGCGCAGGGCCGCGGACGCGGCGATGCTGCCGATCCGCGCCTCCCTCGCGCCGGCCGGGGTGACCGGCGTCCACTGGCTGCCGGACGCCGACGGCGACCCGGTCGTGTGGATCGAGGTGTCGACCGAGGCGGGGCGGGTCGCGGTGGAGTCGTACCCGTGGGTGCTCCCCCAGGTGCAGGTCGTGCTGTCGCGGCTCGGCCTGGCCCCGGAGAAGGTGCAGGCCCTGCGGCTGCAGGTCACCTCCGCCGAGGCGCAGGACCGGTTGTTCGAGGAGTAGCCCGGGTCAGGTCCGCGCGTCCGTGATGGGCGTGATCCAGGACTGGTGGGTCCGGCTGTTCTTGGTGATCGCCAGCAGGTCGTCCATGTGCGGCTCGAGTCCGGTGACCTTGTCGAGCGGGACGCCGATGACGAGCTGGAAGCCCAGCCCCTTCCACGCCCGGACGGCACGGCCTGCGAACTCCGAGTCGGCCTTGACGAAGCCCTCGTCGAGGAACACCGGCGCGAACCGCGGCCGCGAGCGCATCTCGTCGCCGAGGCGGAAGCGCAACGCCGAGCCGACGATGAACGCCACCAGCTCCTGGCTCTCGCCGCCGCTCTTCTCCCCCAGCGTCCGGTAGGTCGCGCGCAGCTCGCCGGACAGCGCGTCGTAGCGCTCGGCGCTGACCTCGACGTGCCGGCGTACGTCGAGCAGCCGGTCGCGCTCGCTCGGGCCGGCCCCGGGCCCGTCGCCGACGGCCGACGGCTTGCGGAGCTGTCCCATGAACCGGCTGAGGTCGGCGAAGCGCTGCTCCAGCCCGGCCTCGTCGAGCTCGGCGGTCGGACGCTGGGTCAACACTCTCAGGTCGCGGAGGAAGACCTGGACGTGGGCGGGCGAGAGCCGCCGCAGCCGGATCCGGAGGCGGTCGCCGGCGCCGCCGAACTCGAGGCGGCGCAGGATCGCGTTGATCGGCTCGAGCCGGTCCTCGATCTCCTCCACCGACGCGGCCATCGCGCCCAGCAGCGGCACCAGGTCCTGGCCGCTCCACTCGGTGAGCCGGCGCCGCCACTCGGCGCGCCGCCCGGCCAGTCCGGTGCCGCGGATCTCCTCGAGGATGCGGGCGAAATCGCCGTAGGAGTCCGGCGTGGCGCCGAGGTTGGGCGACTCCCACTGCAGCTTGTAGGCCCGGAAGACCGTCGTGAGCTCGTCGTCGGCGCGACGCAGCTCGGCCTCGGCGTCGCCGACCGCCTCGCGCAGCCGCTCGGCCAGACGGTGCGAGGACTCGGTGAACCGGTCGAGGTCCTCGGGGTCGGCGGGCGCGGCCGCGGCGCGGAAGTCCGACGCCAGGGCGGCCTCCTGCTCCTCGGTGAGGACGGCGTCGCCGACGGCGGCGAGCCGGTCGGTGACCAGGTCCTCGTCGTCGACGAGGCGTCCGTGGACCTCGTTGAGCTCGCGCTGGCGCCGCTCGAGCTCGAAGCGGGTGCGCCGCGTCGTCTCGAGCTGCTCACCGAGCTCCTCGATCTGGCGCTCCAGCACCTGCAGGCCGTCGTCGGCCGACAGGACCTCCTCGCGGCGGGCCTCGAGCTCGGCGATGCGCCGGTCGCTCGCCTCGACGTCGAGGTCGTCGAAGCGCGCCGTGGCGACCGCGTCGTAGGCCGCGCGCTGGTGCTCGAGCACCGACGCGCGGCGGTCGAGCTCGGTGACCTCGGCGTCGATCGCGTCGAGCTCGGCCTCGATCCGGGCGAGCTCGGCGTCGACCTCGCCGATGGCGTCCTCGTTGGAGAAGCCGATGATGTCGCGGGCGTCGCCGCGCCCGTGCGCACCGCGGCGGCCGTTGCGGGTCTGCCCGGCCAGCGTCACGCGGAGACCGGGGCCGTCGAGGTCACGGGCGTCCGCGACGCACAGGGCGTTGCGCGAGGGCTCCGCGACGTGTGCCTGGACCCAGCCGGAGAACGGGCTGTCGCGGAACAGCAGCTTTCCGGCGATCCGCTCGGGGTCGTCCGGCGCCCGGTCGGGCAGGTCGAGCTCGACGCCCTCGAAGACCAGGCGGCCCCGCAGCCGCAGCCCGTCGATGGCGCGCGAGAAGCGGGCGAGCTCGTCGAGCGGGACCAGCATCGTGCGGGCGCTCGCCCCGAGGACGGTCTCGACGGCCGTGCGCCAGCGCGCCTCGTCGGGGGCGACGTCGACCAGCTCGGCGAGGAACGGGAGGTCCTCCTCGGTCAGGCCGCTGGCGCGGGCGACCTCGGCGCGCAGCTCCTGCATCCGCGAGCCGACCCGGCCCGCGCGTCCCTCGAGGGCCTCGCGCTCGCGGCGCAGCTCGGCCCTGCGGTGGCTGAGCGGGTAGCGGCGGTCGCGCGCGCCGTCACGCGCGCGGGTCAGCCGCTCCTGCTCGCGGTCGCGGCCGGCGAGCCACTGCCGCGCGTGCAGCTGGAGGACGGTGAAGGACTCCACCGACATCAGCGCGGAGTCGACGTCGGGCGCGTGGGCGTCGGAGACGTCGATCAGCGGCAGCATCCGGTCGCGCAGCACCGCGCGCCGGCCTTCGCGGTCGGCGCGGACCGCGTGCTCCTGCTCGACCGAGTGCGCCAGCGCCTGCAACGACGAGCCGCCGGCGGCGCGGTGGGCGTCCTTGGCGGTCTCGAGGTCACCCTGCAGCGCGCGCTCCGCGGCCGCGGCCGACGCCAGCTGGTCGGCGACCGCCGCCCGGTCGACCCGGTTGGTGGTGACGGCCTCGCCGATCAGCCGCAGGTGGGTGCGCAGCAGCCAGGTCCGCAGCGGGGTGTCGCCGGTGCGGGTGACGCCGAAGGAGTCCAGCTCGGCGAGGCGCCTCGCGGCGCGGACCTTGCGCTCCTGGATGCCGGTGATCGGGGCCAGCAGCTCGAGCTTCTGCTCCTCGGTGCGCATCGCGGCGTGCGCGGCGTCGAGGTCGTCGAAGTGCTCGATGGCGCGGTCGGCGGCGGCGTAGGTCGAGGGCCGCTCGAGGACCATGTCCTTGTAGAGCTCGTCGACGCTGCGGACCTGGTTGCCGGACTGGATCCGGGCGAGCAGCCGCAGCGCCTTCGCGCCGTCGCCGTTGGCCCCGATGCCGAGCCGGGCGTGCAGGACCGCGGCGAACTCGGCGTACGTCCGGTGCACCCGGACCCCGGGGAACAGCTTCTTCAGCGTGGTGGCGTGGAAGCGGTCCGGCACCGCGACCTCGAGCGTCTCGAGGGCCAGCGGTCCGTCGTGGGTGACCAGCTGCATCTGCACGTCACCGGAGCGGGTGGCGCGCCGCGGGACGTAGTAGGTGCGCAGCACCGTGAACTGCCCGCCGCGGTCGTTGACGTAGGTCATCGCGACCGCGCCCCACGTGTCGCTGCCGCGCCCGCGGAGCAGCTTCTCGACCGGCCGCCCGGTGCGCGGGTCGTCGACGACGTCCACTGCGCCGCGCAGGTAGGACAGCAGGTTGCGCTGGCCCATGCTGCGCGCGCGGCCGGCGACCGCGTCGTTGGAGGCGCCGTTGAACTTCGTGTCCGACGGCATCATCAGCGCGGTGTAGGCGTCGAGGATGGTGGACTTGCCGACGCCCGAGGCGCCGGAGATCATCGTCGCGTCCCCGCCCAGCGGCACGGTCGTGAGGCCGGAGAAGCCGCCCCAGTTGACCAGCTGGAGCAGTCCGGCGCGCCACTGCATCGTGTCGTCGGCCGGCGTGGTGACCGTGTCCTCGGCGAACAGCCCGTCGCGCCCGTCAGCCACCTCCTGGTGGCGGGTCCCGTCGACGCTCATGCCTGCTCCCCCGCCTCGTCGCGGCCGCTGGGGTCCGTCGGGTCCGGGGCGAACAGGTCGTCCTCGGCCGCGGGCTCCTGCGGGGTCGTGCCGTTGGTCCGACGCAGCGCGTCGAGCAGCTCCTGCAGCAGCTCGAGCGGGAGCAGCGGCTCGACGGCCTCGCTGATCTCGAACCGGTCGTCGCCGGGCGCGCCGATCAGCAGCCCGGCCTTGACGATGCTCGTCACCGCGTTGCGGGCCCGCTTCTCGTCGCCCGCCTCGTCGGTCGCGTGCGCCGGGCGGAAGCTCTCGACGTGGTCGACCACGTCGTCGCGGTCCACGAAGACGCGGGTCTCGCCGCCGGCGTGCCCGGCACGCAGCCGGTCGCGCAGGTGGACCAGCACCAGCGTCTCCTCGCGCGACCACGCGGCGTCGTAGAGCAACGTCGGGAACCGGCTGCCGGTCTCGGACGTGGCCTGTCGCTTCCACGCGACCTCGCGGGCGCGGTCGACCTGGAGGTCGAGGAACAGGTCGTTGAGCCGGCCGCGCAGGACCCGCTCGTGCTCGACGAGCACCTTCCAGTCCCGCGGGTGGGTGCGCGCGCTGATGAAGCGCTGCTTGAGCAGCGTCACCAGGGCGTGGCGCTGCTCGTGGGCGAGGCCGCCCTCGTCGCCCTCCCACAGCGACACCGACGCCAGGTCGCCCGCGTCGGCGTCGTCGGTCGCGCCCTCGCCCAGGTCGAGGTCGAGGTCGGTCTCGAGGTCGGTGTCCACGCTCATGCGCGGGCCTCCTGCGGGTCGTGGGTCGGGACGTCGGGGAGCTCGTCGGGCAGCGCGACCCGCGGTACCGCGAAGGTGCGGGTGCTGCCGTCGTGGCGGACGGCGGCGTACGCCTCGGGCTCGAGGTCGGGCGTGGGGCCGCCGGCCCGGGGCGCGGACAGCTCGGCGGCGAGGTGCAGCAGCCCGAAGATCTCCACCGGCCGGCGCAGCGACGGCTCGAGCCCGTCGAACAGCTGGCCCAGCGTCCGCGCGCCGCGGTGCGTGCGGGTCTCGTGCAGCCGCTCGCGCAGGGCGCCGAGCTGGGGCCCGCCGTGGGCGACCAGCTCCTCCAGCGACAGGCCAGGCGCGTCGGCCGGGTCGGCGACGGTGATCGGCTCGGGCAGCACGTCGTCGGCCGGGTCGTGGAACCGCTCGCGCAGGTGCTCGACCGACGCCCGCGCCGGCAGCAGCGGCACGTCGTGGGTGGCCCGCGGGCCGGTCGTGGCGAACCACGTCATCAGCTCGGACTCGACCTGGCGGAGGGTCTGCTCGAGCTCGCGGTCGCGCACGGCGTCGTGGGAGACGATGTACTCCTTGAGCGTCGCGGTGACCCGCGACCGCTGCGACAGCACCCGGTCGAGGCCCTCGCGGACGAGGGAGACGGTGCCGCGGAGCTCGGCGCGGTCGGCATCGCTGAGCAGCCGGTCGGCGAGCGGGTGCTCCAGCAGCGCGGTGAGGTCCTCGCGGAGCTGCGTGACCAGCGCGTCGTCGCGGAGCAGCGCGAACGCCCCCTCGAACGCGCGGCCCTCGTGCGTGGCGGTCATCAGCGCGTCGGCGCGCGCGAGGTAGGCGTCGACGATCTCGCCGGCCGGGCGGTCCTCGGCCCGGAACGCCGCGAGGATCTCGCCGCGGATTGCCCCGAAGCGCTCCTCGACGCGCGCGAAGTCGCTGGGCAGGGCGGAGATCAGCGACAGCAGCTCGGTGAAGCCCTCGTGCATGTAGTCCTCGGTGGCGCCGAGCATCTCCTCGCCGTCGACGAGGCGGTCGCGCTCGGCGCGCAGCCGGGCGATCTCCTCGTTGAGGATGCTGACCCGCGAGGTGCGGTCCGGGTTGGCCTCGGAGTTGAACCGGCGCACCGTGCCGAGGATGGTGGCGATCCGGTGCTCGCTGAGCGTCGCCCGGTCGCGGCTGAGGTTCTTGACCAGCTCGAGGGCCTGCTGGGCGTGCGAGGTGAGGGTGTAGACCTCCTGGCCCTGCTCGTCGAGCGCGCGGACCAGCCACTGGCCGCGCATCCACCGCTGGCAGATGTCGCGCCCGCTGCCGACCGGGAGGTCGGACTCGCCGGCCTCGCGGACCGCGGCGAGGTGCTCCTCGACCTGGGTGTGGAGCCGCGCGGTCGGGATCGGCCGGTTGTTGCGGCCGAACGCGGCCCGGAAGATGGTGATGACGACGGGGGCCTGCCGCTGGTGGAGCAGGGTCAGCGTCGGCTGGGCGAAGGCGCCCTTGACGCGCGCCAGCTCGCCGGCGATCTCGCTCACCTGCTCACCTCCGTGGACCACGCACCCTGCCGCGACGGGCAAGCATCCCAGAGCCACCCGGGTCCCCCGGCAGCCAGGGTGTCCGCGTGTCGCGGCTCAGCCGCGGGTGGGCACCGGCCGGACCCGTCGCCGCCCACGCACGAGCGCCCGGACGTTGTGCGCCATCGCCGCCGCGGCGCCCGGCTGCGCGCCGCGCAGCGTGTGTCCCTCGGCGCCCGCGGTGAGGACGCGACCGGGCCCGGGAGCGGTGGCCACGGTGCGGTCGACGCCCCCGACGGCGAACAGCGGACCGACCAGCCGGTCGTAGACGGCGGGTGCCAGCGTGAAACCTGCCCGCATCACCCCGTTGGCGATGCCCACCTGCCTCCGGTCGCGCGGGCGGGCCAGCACGGCCAACACCGTCCGGGCGACGCGCTCGGGCGAGGTCACCGGCGGCGGCGGACGCCCCGGGAGCCCGAGGTAGTTGGCGGCCGTGTCGTAGATCGGGGTGTCGACGGCGCCGGGCGACACGCACGAGACGTGCACGTGCGCGAGGTCGCGGTTCTCCAGCGCGAGCTGGCGCGCCAGTGCCCGCACGCCCCACTTGCTGACGACGTACGCCGTCATGCCGGGGACGGCGACGTCGCCGAGCACCGAGCCGACGAGCAGCAGGTGCCCCCGTCCCTGCTCCCGGAAGACCGGGAGGGCGTGCCGGGCGAGGTTGGCCGAGCCGAGCAGGTTGGTGCGCACCACGGTGTCGAAGACCTCCGCGGGCACGTCCGGCAGCGCCCCGTAGGCCACCACCCCGGCGACGTTGACCACCGCGTCGAGCCGACCCTCGCGCTCGACAGTGTCCCCGATCGCGCGGGCGACGGCCGCGTCGTCGCCGACGTCGAGCGCCTCGACGACCACGCCGACCGCGCCACGGGTGCGGCACTCGCGGGCGGTGTCCTCCAGCGCCTCCGGCTCCCGCGCCACCAGCACCAGGTTTGCGCCGGTCACCGCGAGCCGGTGCGCCACCGCGCGGCCGATGCCGCTGGAGGCGCCCGTGACCAGCACGACCGGTGCCGTGGGCGTCACGGCTGGAGCACCACCTTCACGCAGCCGTCCTTCTTCTGCTGGAACATCTCGTAGGCCTCGGGGGCGCTCTCCAGCGGCAGCCGGTGCGTGGCGAGGGTCTCGACGCCCAGGACGTCGTCGTCCTGGTCGAGCACCTCGCGGATCGCGTCGGTCCACCGGCGCACGTGGCACTGGCCGAGCCGCATCGTGATGCCGCGGTCGAACATCTCCATCAGCGGCATCGGGTCGACCTCGCCGCCGTAGACGCCGGAGACCGACACCGTGCCGCCGCGACGCACGGACTTGATCGCCGCCACGAGCGCGGCGGTCCGGTCGATGGCCATCTTGTCGGTCAGCGGCCGGGCCAGCCGGTCCGGCAGGATCCCGACCGCCCCGATCGCCTTCTCGGCGAGCGGCGACCCGTGGGCCTCCATGCCGACCGCGTCGAGGGTGCCGTCGGCTCCGCGGCCACCGGTGGCCTCGAGGATCGCCTCCGCGACGTCGTCGACGCCGTCGAGGTCGATCGTCTCGACGCCGTGGGCGGCTGCCAGGGCGAGGCGCTCGGGCACCCGGTCGACGCCGAGCACGCGGCAGCCCTTGCGCAGCGCGATCCGGGCCGAGAGCTGGCCGACCGGGCCGAGGCCGAGCACGGCGAGGGTGTCGCCCTCCCCCACGTCGGCGAACTCCACGGCCTGCCACGCGGTGGGCAGGATGTCGGAGAGGTAGAGGTAGCGCTCGTCCGGGACGCCCTCGGGCACCTTGATCGGGCCGAACTGGGCCTGCGGCACCCGCAGCAGCTCGGCCTGCCCGCCCGGCACCGAGCCGTAGAGCGAGGTGTAGCCGAAGAGCGACGCCCCCTTGCCCATCTCGCGCACCTGGGTGGTCTCGCACTGCGCGAAGAGGCCGCGCGAGCACGTCCAGCAGGTCCCGCAGGAGATGTTGAACGGCACGACGACGCGGTCGCCGACCTGGAGGTCGCCGGCCTCGGGCCCGCGCTCGACGACGACGCCCATGGTCTCGTGGCCGAGCACGTCACCCTTGCTGAGGAAGGGGCCGAGCACCTCGTAGAGGTGCAGGTCCGACCCACAGATCGCCGTCGACGTCACCTCGATCACGACGTCGTTGGGCATCTCGATGACGGGGTCGGGGATGGTCTCGACGCTCACCTTGCCGCGGGCCTGCCAGGTCAGTGCTCTCATGCGTGCTCCTCGTTGCGCTCGTGGGTGACGGTGTCGGACGTGTGATGGGCCAGGGCGACGCGGTTCTCGACCACGAAGGCGAGCCGGCGCAGGGTCTCGGTGTTGCGCCAGGCGAGGAGCGGCGTGCGCAGGAGACGGGGCACCAGCACGCCCGGACCCCGCACCGCGTCCTCCCGCAGCGAGATCTCGGTCCCGGCCGCGACCGGGCGCAGCGTGATCCGCACCTCGGCCTCGCCGACCGGCCAGCCGCGGGTGCGGAGCACCAGGAGCTCGCCGGGCCGGGCCTCGCGCACCTCGCTGTCGTCGTCGATCAGGCCGGGCCACACCCCGACGGAGTGGTGCAGGCGGGCACCGACTCCCGGCCAGTGCTCCTCGACGTGCCGCATCCGGGCAGCACCGACCACCCAGACGGGGTAGAGCCACCCGTCGGCGAGCACCTCCCACACCTCGTCGGGCGACGCGGCGACGGTGCGGACGACGTGGCTGCGGAGGACGGGCGTGCTGGACGGCGGGACGTGCGACTCGGCTTGGGGGACCATGACCACCCCGTACCCCGCCGGGCCCGCGGCATCCGGGCCGCGGTCCCTTCGCAGGGGTGTAGGACGGTGGGCCGCCGGTTGCTACCGTCGACGCGCGGGGCATCGACGGTGCCCGACCATCCCGGACCTCGATGGCGCGTCCATCGAGCATGGGAGAGTCCATGGACTCGCGCACGTCCACGCCTGCCCGCCCGCCCGCCCGCTCCGACGGGGGGCGGGAGCGCACCACCGAACGGCTGCTGGCCCGGCTCCACGACCCGTCACTGCACCTCGACGACGGGGAGCGCAAGGATCTGGCCGATGCGGTCGTGGTCGCCAACCTGCCGGTCGCGCGCAGCATCGCGGGCCGGTTCGCCCGGCGCGGCTGCCCGCTGGAGGACCTCGAGCAGGCCGCCAGCCTGGCGCTGGTGCGTGCGGTGCAGCGCTACGACCCCGGCGCCGGCCACCACTTCATGTCCTACGCCGTCCCGTGCATCACCGGCGAGGTCAAGCGGCACTTCCGCGACCGCGGCTGGATGGTGCGGCCCCCGCGGCCGGTGCAGGAGCTCCAGCCGCTGGTCGAGCGCGAGCTGCTCCGTCACGACCCGGACACGGGCCGCTCGCCGGGCCACGCCGAGGTCGCCGCACGCCTCGGCGTGCCGGTGGCGGGGGTCCGGCAGGCGCTGCTCGCCCGCGGTTGCTTCTCCCCCGCGTCCCTCGACAAGCCCGTGGCCGGCCACGACGACGTGCTCGTCCGCGACACGCTCGTGTCGCCGCACGCCGAGCGGGACTACCTCGCTGCCGAGGCCCGGGCCGTCCTGGAGCCCGTCCTGGACATCCTGGACGAGCCCGAGCGACGGCTCCTGCAGATGCGGTTCGTCGACGAGCTGACCCAGACCGAGATCGGCGCCGCGCTCGGGATGAGCCAGTCGCACGTCTCCCGCCAGGTCAACGCGCTGCTCAAGCGGCTGCGCCACGCCCTCGAGCACCAGTCACGGGCCGCCTGAGCAGTGTCCGGACGGCCGTCCCGGCCGCACGACCGACCGGCGGCGTAGAGTCCCGCACGTCGCGGGACCCTGCGTCGCCACCGGACCGAGGTGATCGCATCACCGATCCACCGCACGACCAGGCCGCGAGGTCTGCGCTGCAGTGGTGCCGCGCCCTGGTCGACGCACAGCCGGCCGGGGCGGCCGGGCCGGTCGCCGACCGCCTGCGCCGGGTCTGCCTGGCCGTGCCGTCCGGGCTGCGACTGTCGGGTGCCGTGGTCATCCTCCGGGCCGACGAGGACACCGAGACGGTCGCGGCGTCGTCCGACCCCGGGAGCGCGAACGCCGCCGACCTCGAGCACGCGCTGGGGGAAGGGCCCTCGCGCGACGCCCTGGCCCGGGGACGGCCCGTCCTGGTGGGCGACCTCGAGGGGTGCGGCACCGTCTGGGTCGCGTACGCCCACGCCGCCGGCGCCCAGGGCGTCCGCGCGGTCTTCTCCTTCCCCCTGCAGGTCGGCGCCGCCCGCTTCGGGGCGCTCACGATGTACGCCGGCACGCCCCAGCGGCTCGGGCGCACGCGCACCCAGCGCTGCCTGGCGCTGGCCGAGATCGCCACCGAGACCCTCCTCGACAGCTCCGACGGGGTCTCGTCGTCCCGGCTGGAGGCGTCGCTCGACGGGCTCCTCGACCTCCGCGTCGAGGTCTTCCAGGCCCAGGGGATGGCGATGGTCACCCTGCGCAGCGACCTCGCCACCGCGCTGGCCCGCATGCGGGCCCACGCCTACCGGACCGACCGGAGCCTGTACGAGGTGTCGCTGGACATCCTCGCCGGACGCTTGACGCTCACCGACGAAAGGTCAGACTCATGATGGGGACCCGCGCGGGCCGCCTCGCCCGACGCACGAGGAGGGCATGCCGATGATCCCGACCGACCAGCTCTCGGCGCTGTTCGTCGAGGTCGCCGACACCCTCGTCGACGACTTCGACCTCGTCGACTTCCTGCACAACCTCACCGAGCGCGCGGCGGAGGTGAGCGGTGCCGACGCCGTCGGGCTGCTGCTCGCCGACCACGCCGGCGTGCTGCGGTTCATGGCGGCGTCCAACGACACCGGTGAGGTGATGGAGCTGTTCCAGCTGCAGAACTCCGAGGGTCCGTGCCTGGACTGCTTCACCACGGGTCGCCCGGTGGTCAACGTCGAGCTCCGGGGCTCCGCCGCCGAGCGGTGGCCGAGGTTCGCGCCGGCCGCGGAGTCGGTCGGCCTGCGCTCCGTGCACGCCTTCCCGCTGCGACTGCGCGACGAGGTCATCGGGGCGCTCAACCTGTTCAGCCGCTCCGGGACCGAGTTCGCCGACGACGAGGTGCGCATCGTGCAGGCGCTCGCCGACGTCGCCACGATCGCGATCATCCAGGAGCGCAGCATCTGGCGCGCGGAGATCCTCACCGAGCAGCTGCAGGGCGCGCTCAACAGCCGCGTCCTGGTCGAGCAGGCCAAGGGCGCCCTCGCCCAGCTCGAGGGCAGCACCCCCGAGGAGGCGTTCCAGCTCATGCGTACGCGCGCCCGCGCGAACCGGCAGCGCCTCGTCGACGTCGCGACCGAGGTGCTGGAGGGCATCCAGCGCGACGCGGCGCGCTGACCGGGGTCAGCGCGCGCGTCGGATCCGGATCGCGCCCTTCGCCGTGGACGGGTCGACCACGCGGCCGCCCTGGGTGATCTCCACCTCACCGCTCGCGACGAGCCGTCGTGCCGCACGGCGCGCTGGCTCCATCAGCTCGCGCCAGGCGTCCTCGTCGTCGCCGCCGACCGCACGCGCCGCGTCGGACGGGCAGATCGACGACGTGCGCGCCCGCTGGGCGAGCAGGTCGGTGATCGCCTGCTCGAGCCGCCGGTCGACCTCGCCCACGCCCCGCTTGCGGCACGCCGTGGAGCAGTAGCGGACCTGGTCCCAGTCGCGCTCCCACTTCTTGCGCCACTCGATGGTGCGACCGCACGACTGGCAGGTCTTCGGCTCGGGAGGCATGCCTCCAGTGTGCCGGGTCAGCGGATGACGACGACCGGGCAGTCGGCGCGGTGCAGCACCGCCTGGCTCACCGAGCCGAGCAGCAGGCCGCTGAAGAATCCGAGGCCGCGCGCGCCGACCACGACGAGCGAGGCGCCGGCCGACGCGTCGGCGAGGGCCCGGGCCGGCGAGACCGGCACCGCCTCCTGCTCGAAGGCGACGTCGGGGTGCTCCGCGCGGACGCCGGCGACGCTCTCGGCGAGCAGCAGCTCGCGCTCCTCGGTCTCCACGCTGCGCGGCTCGGCGTTCCAGACGTCCGTCGACGGGACCCGGACGTGCCAGGCGTGCAGCGCGACGACAGTCTCCACGGTCGTCTCGGCCCGCTCGAAGGCGTACTCGAGGGCCTCCGCGCAGGGCCGCGAGCCGTCGATGCCGACGACGATCCGGCGCGCGTCGGGGTCGCGCTGCTCGCGCACGACCGCCACCGGGCAGTGGGCGTGCCGGGCGAGGTGCTGGCTGACGGAGCCGATGAGCACCTCGGCGGCGGCGCCGTGCCCGTGGCTGCCGAGCACCACCATCGAGGAGGACTCGGCGGCGCGCAGCAGCTCGTCGACGACGTGGCCCGTGCGGTGCTGCACGGTGGCGTCGAGGACTCCTGCGTCGGCGAGCTCCTTGCGGACGTCGTCGACCAGCGACGGGTAGTCGCCGACCGGCACCTGGAGGCTGCCGGCCATCGGCGCCCACCCGTTGGCGCCGCCCCACGGCGGCGGGAGCACCTCGTCGACCATCAGCACCCGGACCGGCACGTGTGCGCGCAGGGACTCCGTCGCGGCCCAGCGCAGGGCGCGCCCGGCCTCCGCGGAGCCGTCGTGGGCCACCAGGATCGGGAGGTTCGTCGTCATGCCTCCACGCTCCCGCGGCGGCACCCTCGCGGTCAGGGGCGAAGGTCCCCGCGCCCGAGCCACAGGTCCCGGTCCCGGGGGTGTGGACCGGGGCCGTGGCCCGGGCGGCGTGGCTCAGGGGGTGAGGATCGCGCGGCCGCGGACCCGGCCGGCGTCGAGGTCCGAGATGGCGGACTGGAAGTCGTCCAGGGCGTACTTCTGGGTGTGCAGCGTGACCAGGCCGCGAGCCGCGAGTGCCATCAGGTCGCACAGGTCGTTGTAGGACCCGACGAGGTTGCCGATGACGTTCTTCTCCGCGGAGATGAGGTCGATCGTCGGGACGTCGACGTTCTCGCCGTAGCCCACGACGTGGTAGTCGCCGGCACGGCGGGTCATCGCGATGCCCTCCGAGGTCGACCCGCCCTCCCCGACGAAGTCGAGCACCACCTCCGCGCCGAGGCCGTGGGTGAGGTCGAGGACCTCCTCGACCTGCCGGCCCTCGGCGACCACGCCGTGGTCGGCGCCGATCGACAGGGCGAGCTTGAGCGCGTCCGGGTTGCGGTCGACCACGACCAGCGTGGCCGGCGAGAGCGCCTTCATCACCTGGATGCCGATGTGCCCGAGGCCGCCCGCGCCGATGACGACGCACGTGTCGCGGGGGGTGAGCCGGCGCGCCGCCTTGGCCGCGGCGTGGTAGGCCGTGAGGCCGGCGTCGGCGAGGGCCGCGACGTCGGCCGGCTCGAGCGCGTCGTCGATCGGGACCACGCTCCGCGCGGACGTCTTGAGGTACTCCGCGTAGCCGCCGGCGGTGTCGATGCCCGGGAACCGGCTGTCCTCGCAGTGCACGTCGTCGCCGCTGCGGCACGCCCGGCACAGGCCGCAGGTGATGAGCGGGTGGACGATCACCTTCTGCCCCTCGCGGACGTGGGTGACCGCGGAGCCGACGGCCTCGACCCACCCCGCGTTCTCGTGGCCGATCGTGTAGGGCAGCTCGACCTGGGACTTCTCCGCCCACTGGCCCTCGAGGATGTGCAGGTCGGTGCGGCACACGCCGGCGCCGCCGATCCGGACGAGCACGTCGAACGGGCCGGTGACCTCGGGGACGGGGACCTCGGTCATCTCGAGGTCCTGGTGGTAGCCGACGACCTGGACGGCGCGCATCTTCGCGGGGGTGCTCATCGCACGTGCTCCTTCGTGAGGGAGGTGAGGGGGATGAAGGTCGGGTCGTACGCAGCGTCGGCGGGCTCGGCGCCGTCGGTGCGGTGCTGCTGCTCCTGCTCCGACCCGGGGTAGCGGGTGCGCAGCAGGCCGCGGCAGAAGTGCGCGTTGCCGTCGATCGAGATGCGCGTCGAGCGGGCGCGGCGCAGCGCCATCGAGACGTCGTCGGGGCGACGACCGAGGTGGTCCACCAGCACCGGCGCGTCGGGGTCGAGCGGCAGGTCGAGGTCCCACCGGCGTCGCAGCAGCGCCTCGAGGTGGCGTCCCGGCGCGAGGTCGCCGAGGACGACCTCGCCGACCGTCGCCACGTCGCGCTCGGGCTCGCTGCGCAGCAGCGCCGTGAGGCACCGCTCGGCTGCCGCGGTGTGCGCCTTGCGGCGGAAGGTCGCGCGCAGCTCGTCGAGGTCGTGCTCCGCCTCGCTGCCGAAGGTGCCGCGGAAGCCGGCGTCGGCGGCGAGGCCCGCGTTGATCTTGTCGGAGTCGTGGTGGTCGTCCAGGGCGACGACCACCGTGCGGGTCCACGGCAGGGTGGCCAGCGCGTCCTTGGCGTCGGAGGCCATCAGGTAGGCGAAGTTCGGCGAGCAGAACGAGGTGGGCAGGCGCAGGTGCACCTCGAGCTCCCCGCCCTCGCCGAGCGCCACCGAGCGCACGAAGCCGAGGTCGGTGATCGGCTCGTCGAGCTCGGGGTCGAGGACCGTCGACAGCGCCTCGCGCACGTCGCCGAGACGCTCCTCGCGGGTCCGCGGCGGCGCGTCGAGGTGCAGGACGATCACGTCACACCGCCGCGAGGTCGGCGGCGTCGGGCTGGCGCGGGCCCGTCTCGGTCTCGTCCGCCTCCGGCAGCCGGAGCTCGACCGGCACCTCGACGTCGTACATCGCCGCCGCGTTGAGCCCGAGGATCTTCTTCTTCTGGGCCGTGGAGATCGGGGCGTACTCGCTCAGGTCCTCGGGGATCTGGAAGTCCACGAACGACTCCACCAGCCAGCGCGGCGTCCACAGCGCGTAGTCGGAGGAGAACTGGATCCGGTCCTCGCCGATCCAGTACAGGAGCTCGCCGAGGATCTGCGCGAAGTAGCGCGGGCGGGTGTGGATGAACGGCATCGCGACGGCGAGCCCGGCGTGCACGTTGGGCTCCTGGGTGGCGATCCAGCAGAAGTCCTCGAGCCGCGGCAGCCCGCAGTGCTCGACCACGAAGGTGAGGTCGGTGAAGTCGGTGGCGACGTGGTCGACGTCCGCGACGTCGAAGGCGTCGCGGTCGAGCGGGCGGATCGTCGGGCCCTTGTGGATGTGGATGTTGGTGATGCCGAGCTCGCGGCAGGCCTCGAGGTAGCGGTAGGACCACGGGTCGTCGAGGCGCCAGCCTCGCGAGTCGCCGTGCCACTCCGCGGTGTAGAGCTTGACGCCCTTGAGGCCGAACCGCTCGGCGTCGGCGCGGAGCTGCTCGAGGCCGGCCTCGCCGTTGCGGGGGTCCCAGTGGTGGTTGTAGGTGAGCTTGTCCGGGTGGGCCGCGGCGAGCGCCGACGCCTCGGCGGTCTGTCCGAAGCCGGAGTGGTAGAACTCGCCGAGGTGGGCCGGCTGGAAGACCGCGTGGTCGACGTAGCCGTCCTCGAAGAGGTCCTTCATCAGCCGCTCGCCGCCCTGGTAGAGGTAGGACTCCTTGGGCCACACCTCCGACTCCGGCGACAGGTTGCGGTGGTAGTCGTAGAAGCAGTCGATGAACTGCTGGCCGTGCACGTTCTTGATGTTCTCCGGGCGGGCGTCCCACAACGCGATGTGGGCGTCGACGATGAAGTAGCTCTCGCCGTCCTTGGTGTACATGGGTCCTCCGTGTCGGGTGCAGGACCGGGAGTGACGCCGGTCACGTGCTGGTGCACCCGACGCTAGGCGCGACCGTGGACGGAGGGACCGGGTCGGACGTCTCAATATGAGACGGAGGTCGGATGCCCCTCCCGCGCGCGCGATGTAACGTCGGTCACATCGCGAAGGGGGTGGTTCCCGTGGCCGACGGAGCCCTTCCGGAGCGCGCCTTGCGCCACCGCGCGCTGCGGGGGTCGCTCGCCCCGACCGCCCTGGAGCCGCTGCACGGGCACGTGTCCGAGCGGCTGGTGGCGTCGTGGCAGCGCAGCGAGGACTACGGCGTCTCGCTGGAGGGCGTGGTCCCGCTCTTCACCGGCACCGTCGACCAGGAGTCGCTGTTCTTCGAGTGCGGCCGCCAGGTCCTGGCCGACCTGCACGCGACGCTGGTCGGCGAGCCGGTCTCCCTGATGCTCACCGACGCCGACGGCCTGGTGCTCAACCGGACCAGCGGCGACACCGCGCTGCTGCGCGCCCTCGACGCCGTGCACCTCGCCCCCGGCTTCGCCTACGCCGAGCGCACCGTCGGCACCAACGGCCTCGGCCTCGCCATCGCCGACCGCGTCCCCACGGTGGTCCGCGCCGAGGAGCACTACTCGCTCAGCCTGTGCGGCTACACCTGCGCCGCCGTCCCGGTCCTCGACCCGCTCACCGGCAGGCTCGAGGGGGCGGTCAACCTCACCACGTGGTCCGACCAGTCGAGCGACCTGCTCCTGGCCCTGGCCCAGTCCGCCGCCAGCACCACGTCCGCCCTCATGCTGGCCCGGTCGAGCGGTCACCGGCCGCGGCCGCCGCAGCGCGGAGAGGTCTTCCGGGTCGAGGCGCCGCGGCTCGAGCCCGGGTCGGGCACGCTCGACCACCTCGGCGGCGCCTGGCAGGAGGCGCTGGCACAGGCGGACGCCGCGATCCGGGACGGCCGCGTGGTGGCGGCCGTCGGCGAGGACGGGACCGGGCGGGCGACGCTGCTCGGCCAGGCCATGCGCCGCGCCTTCCCGCGCGAGCGGATCCTCGCCGCCTCTCCCCCGGCGCCGCAGGACAGCGAGGCGTGGATCGGCCTGTGGACCCCCGAGCTCGGCAAGCCCGACACGGGCGTCCTGCTGCGCGACGTCGACCTGCTGCCCACGTGGGTGGCCGAGCACGTCCGCGACCTCGTCGTGCGGGCCCGGGTGCAGGCCTCCGGCCGACCCGGCTCCGGACCCGGGCGGGTGCCGTTCTGCGTCACCGCCACCGGGTTCGACTCGCTGCCGCCGGCGCTCGCCGGACTGGTCGAGACCGTCGTGACCGTCCCGCCGCTGCGCGAGCGCACCGACGACGTGGTGCCGCTGGCCCACCACGTCGCACAGCGGGTGCGCGGACGCGAGGTCACGCTGACCGCGGCGGCGCAGACCGCGCTGCGGGCGTGCGGGTGGCCCGGCAACGTGCGCCAGCTGACCGACGAGGTGACCCGGGCCGCGACCCGCAGCGACACCATCGACGTGCGCCACCTCTCCGCGGAGGTGCTGTCGGGGTCGTCGCGCCGGCTGAGCCGGATCGAGGCCTTCGAGCGCGACGAGATCGTCCGCGTCCTCACCCGCCCCGGGACGTCGGTCCAGGAGGCCGCCACCGAGCTCGGGATGAGCCGCGCCACGGTCTACCGCAAGCTCGCCCAGTACGACATCCAGCTCCCGCGCGCCGGCGGCTGACGGCGACGACCGCACGCCGCCCCGCCCCCACGGAGGTGACCGTCGCGGAGAGGGCGGCCTAGCGTCGACGAGGAGCGGCGCGACCCGTCGCCGCGACCCCGAGGAGCCCCTGTGCCCGACCCCGCCGTCCTGCTCGGCGCGCCGACCGACGACGAGCGCGAGGAGCTCGAGGACCTCCTCGACCGTGCCCGCGAGGCGTCGGCCGACGTGCCCGCCGCGCTCGACCTCGCCCGGACCGTCGGGACGCAGCTGCCGACGCCCGGCTCCGGCCGGACCGCGCACCTGTGGTCCGCGCTGGCCAGCGTCGCGGCGGTCGACCTCACCGTGGCCCGCACCCTCGAGCCGCACCTCGACGCGCTGGCGATCCTCGAGCAGGCAGGACGCGACGCCGGGCCCGGTGCCTGGGGCGTCTTCGCCGCCGAGGGGCCGGGCGAGCCGTTGCGCGCGGAGCCGGACGGCGACGCGCACCTCCTCCACGGGCGCAAGCACTGGTGCTCGCTCGGCGGGGTCCTCGACCGTGCCCTCGTCAGCGCGTGGGTCGGCGACGAGCGCCGGCTCTTCGCCGTCGACCTGACCCAGCCGGGCGCCTCCGCGGTCCCCGGCACCTGGGTCGCCCGTGGCCTGGCCGACGTCGACTCGGGGCCGATCGACTTCTCCGGCGCGACGGCGTACGCCGTGGGCGCGCCGGGGTGGTACCTCGAGCGACCCGGGTTCGCCTGGGGCGGCATCGGCGTCGCGGCCGTGTGGTTCGGGGGCGCCGTCGGTCTCGCCCGGCGGATGCTCCGGGCCGCCGGCTCGCGACCGCCGGACCAGGTCGCGCTGGTCCACCTCGGCGCGGTCGACGCCGGCCTGCACGCCGCGGCGACCGTCCTGGCGCGGGCGGCGCACGACGTCGACGCCGGTCTGCTCGCCGGCGCCGACGGGTGGCGCGCGGCGCTGCGGACGCGCGAGGTCGTCGCCCTCGCCGCCGAGGACGTGCTCACCCGCGCCGCGCACGCCCTCGGCCCGGGTCCGTTGGCGACCGACGACGACCACGCACGACGGGTCGCCGACCTGGGGCTCTACCTGCGCCAGTGGCACGCCGAGCGCGACCAGGCCGCCCTCGGGCAGGAGCTGCTCCGGCACGGGGCGCGCGGGTGGTGAGCGCGCCCGACTTCCGCCACGACCGCGCCGGCACCCCCGCCACCGACTGGGACGCCGCGGTCGCCGCGCTCCCGGAGCTGGCCCTGCCCGCCGCCCGCCGCCGGGTGGTGGTGGCCGGTGCCCACCCGGACGACGAGACCCTCGGCGCCGGCGGGACGGTCCACGCCGCCGCCCGTGCCGGACGGCAGGTGCACGTGGTCTCCGCGACCGCGGGCGAGGGGTCGCACCCGCGCTCCCCGACCCACCCTCCCGGGGTGCTCGCCTCCGTCCGCCGCGACGAGCTCCGCGCGGCGACCACGGCGCTGGCCCCGGGTGCCGACGTCCGCTGCCTGGGCCTCCCCGACGGCGACGTCGCGGCCCACGAGGAGGAGGTCGTGGCCGCGCTGGTCGACGTCATCGGCACCGCCGGCTCGGACGTGGTGCTGTGCGCGCCGTGGCGCGGCGACGGCCACCCTGACCACGAGGCGGTCGGTCGCGCGGCCGCCGTGGCCGCGTCCCGCACGGACGCCCTGCTGCTGGAGTACCCCGTCTGGGCGTGGCACTGGGGCGACCCGGCCACGTTCCCGCCCGGGACGTCCCGGGTCGCGCTCGGACCCGCCGACCTCGACGCCAAGCGGACCGCGGTGTCCCGGCACGCCAGCCAGGTGGCGCCGCTGTCCCCCGCGCCGGGCGACGAGGTGATGCTCGGCCCGGACCTGCTCGCCCACTTCGCGCGACCTGCCGAGGTGTTCCTCCGGGTGCCCCCCGTCGACGACGACGCGCTCGACCGGGTGCACCGCGACGACCCCGATCCGTGGCAGGTCGACTCGCCCTACGAGCGCCGCAAGCGCGCGGTGACGCTGGCCAGCCTGCCGCGCGAGCGCTACGCCGACGCGCTGGAGGTCGGGTGCTCGGTCGGCGCGCTGGCCGTCGACCTGGCGGCGCGCTGCGACCGCCTGCTGGCGGTCGACGCCAGCGAGTCCGCGGTCGCGCTCGCCCGGAGGCGTACGGCCGACGTCGCCCACCTCGACGTGCGACGCGCGCGGGTGCCGTCGCAGTGGCCCGACGGGCACCGTGACCTGGTCTGCATCTCCGAGGTGGGCTACTTCCTCAGCCCGCGCGGGCTCGCGGAGGTCGTCGACCTCGCGCTCGGCTCGCTGACCGCGGACGGCCACCTGCTGCTGTGCCACTGGCGCCACCAGCCGGTGGGCTGGCCCCTCGCCGGTCCCGCCGTGCACGACGCGTTCCTCGCGAGCGGGGCGCCGGTCCTCGTCGAGCACCAGGAGCCCGACTTCCTGCTCCACGTCCTGGGGCGGCCGACGTGACCGCACCCGCCGCCGTCGCGATCGTCGTCCCGGCCCGCGACGAGGAGGCGCTGCTGCCTGCCTGCCTCGACGCGGTCGAGGAGGCCCGCGCCGTGCTGTGCGCCACCCACCCGGACGTGGCCACCCGCACGTTCGTGGTCCTCGACGTCTGCCGCGACGGCACCGCCGGCATCGTCGCCGCGCGTCCCGACGTGGTCGGCCTGCCGAGCCTCGCGGGCAACGTCGGTGCGGCGCGCGCCCTCGGCGTCGAGGCCGCCGCGCGCTGGGCGTCGGCGACCACCGACGGCCCGCTCTGGGTGGCCGGCACCGACGCCGACAGCGTCGTCCCGCCGCACTGGCTCGCGACACAGGTCGAGATGGCGGCCCTCGGGCGCGACCTGGTCGTCGGCACCGTCCAGCCGCGTCCGGGCGACCTCCCGGCCGACCTGCTGTCCACCTGGCACGCGGCCCACGACGCCGCCGACGGGCACCCGCACGTCCACGGCGCCAACCTCGGCTTCTCGCTGCGCGCCTACGAGCACGTCGGCGGGTTCCCGCCGCTCGCGGCCCACGAGGACGTCGCGCTCGTCGAGGCAGTCCGGCGGGCCGGGCTCGACTGGGTGGCGACCGGGGCGATCGCCGTCACCACCTCGGGTCGCCGCACCGCCCGGGCGCCGCACGGGTTCGCGGGCTACCTCGAGGGCCTCGGCGCCTGACCGGAACCCGGGACGTCATGGGATCCGGCTGCCCGGACCGCCAGATCTCGTGACGTTGTCGAACAGGCAGTGGTCAGCTGAGGACCCACGGGTGCTGCGCGTCGATCCGCGCCACGGTGTCGGACAGCCACTCCCGCGCCGTCGCGTCCAGCCGCGGGAGCGCGACCTCCGCGTCGACCCGGTCCTTCGCGCGGGCCTGGGCTGCCTTGAACATCAGCGTGACCTCCGGCCGCGCGTAGCGCAGGCCGTCCGGAGCGACCCACGTCACGTCGTCGAGGTCCTCGGTGTGTGCACCGTGCCGCTTGTTGGTCCACCGCCCGTCGGTGTCCGGCGTGAAGGGCACGTCGAGCACCCAGGGCGACCGGGCGTCGCGCCGCACCCAGACCTGACTGTCGGGACGTACGTCCGTGAACCGGTGGTCAAAGGGGCGGAACCAGCCCTCGTCGACGTTCCACGGTGTCCACCGATCGCCGAGGAACGTCCGGAATGCCTCGGAGTCGCTGGAGAGGATCGAGATGTCCATGTCCTCGTGGTCGCGGTGGACGCCGGTGAACACCTCGATGCTCCAGCCGCCGATGATCCACCACGGCCTGTCGAAGCCGTCCATGAAGTCCGCGATCGTGCGCGGGTCGAGCGGGTCCCACCCGCCGTACCAGCGGTGGAACTCGTCGGGACCGAGCGGTCCCGCCGCCCGTGGCTCCGGCAGGGGGACGTGCGACGTGTGGGGCGGCATGCCCGGATGCTGCCACGTGAACGGGGGTTCCACGGCGGGTCGAGCGGTGCACCGCGACCCGGACGTCATGGGATCCGGCTGCCCGGACCGCCGATTCCCCTGACGTCCCCAGCCCGGCGAGACTGGCGGGCGTGACGGTCGACGTGGTGGTGCTGAACGGCGGGTCGAGCGCGGGCAAGACGAGCATCGGGCGCTGCCTGCAGGACCTGCTCCCCCGCCCGTGGCTCCTGATGGGCGTGGACCGGCTCATCGAGGTCGCGCCGGCCTCGCTGGTCTCCTACGGTCCGAGCGGCGAGGTGGTCCTCGGCGAGTCCTGGCGTGAGCTGGAGACCGCATGGTCGGCGGGCGTCGCGGCCATGGCGCGTGCGGGGGCAGGGGTGATCATCGACGACGTGTTCCTCGACGGCGCCGCCTCGCAGGAGCGGACCCGGTCACAGCTCTACGGCCTGCACGTCCTGTGGGTCGGGGTGCACTGCTCTCCCGAGGCGGCCACGGCGCGGGAGCTCGCGCGCGGGGACCGGCCGGCCGGGATGGCGGCCTTGCAGGCGACCGTCGTGCACCGGGACGTCGACTACGACCTCGTTGTGGACAGCAGCACCGCCAGCGCAGAGGAGTGCGCCCGCCGGATCGCGGACCGCCTCGACGTCTAGGCTGGCGCCGATCACCATGACCGTCACCTCCCCCGACCATCGCCCGCGCCGGCTGCTGCTCGTCGTGGACGCACCGTCGCTGCTGCACCGCAACCACCACGCGCGGGCGCAGACCGGGCTGCGCGACCGGCAGGGCCGGCCGATCTGGGCGCTGCACGGGATGCTGCGCCAGATCCTGGAGTCGATCGACACCTTCGCCCCGGACGCGGTGCTCTTCGGGCTCGACGACCGCACCGGGTCGCTGCGCCGCGACGCCTACCCCGACTACAAGGCGGGCCGGGCGGAGAAGGACCCCGAGCTGGTCGACCAGCTCGACCGGGCGGGCGCGCTGCTCGACGCGCTCGGCCTCGCCACCCTGACACCGCCCGGTCTCGAGGCCGACGACGTCAACGCGTCGGGCGCGACGTGGGCCGAGCGCCACGGCTGGGACTGCGTGATCATCACCTCCGACCGCGACGCCTTCGCCCACATCAGCCCCCACACCCGGGTGCTGCGGCTCATCGACGGCGGCATCCACGGCTCGCCGCTGCTCAACCCGGCGCGGCTGTTCGACCTGTACGGCGTCCGACCGGCCAACTACCTCGCGTTCGCCGCGCTGCGCGGCGACGCCAGCGACAACCTGCCGGGCGTGCAGGGCATCGGCGAGAAGACGGCCGCGATCCTGCTCGACGTGGCGGGCTCGATGGACGCGGCCTGGGCCGACGTCGACCACGAGGAGGGGCGCAACCTCCTCGCCGCCCTCGACGACTGGGCGGCCGAGACCGGGGGCCGGCGGGTCGGCGCGAGCGTCGTCAAGCGGCTGCGCGCCGACGGCGCGCGGGAGCGCTACGACTTCAACGTCGAGATGATGTCGGGGCGCCACGACCTCGACCTCGGGCTCACCCCCGACGTGCCGGGCTCGCGGGGGCTGCTGCCGCTCGACCTCGACCGGGTGACGCGGGTCGTGGGCTTCCTCGACAACGACTTCACGACCGACCTGGCCGTGCGGGTGCTGACCGGGCGGCCGGCGTCGGCCTGACCGCCCGGTCCGCGGCGTCGGTCAGCCGACCCGCATCTCGCCGAGCTCGTTCCAGCCGGTCTGGTCGACCTCGGTGCTGACGATGTCGGGCGTGCGGGTGAGGTACTGCGGGAGGTCGCGCTGCGCGGCCTTGAAGTGGTCGGACTGCACGTGGGCGGCGCCGGCGTCGCCGTCGCGGAACGCCTCCACGAGGACGTAGGTGTTCGGGTCGGTGACGCTGCGCGACCACTCGAACCACAGGCAGCCCTCCTCGGCGTTGCAGGCCTCGGTGAAGGCCCGCGAGAGCTCGGGCCAGTCGTCGGCGTGCTCGGGCCGGACGGGGAACTTGGCGGTGATGAAGATCAACGGACTCTCCTTCTCGATCAGCTGCCCGAGACGATCACGGGCACGAGGACTGCGGTCATGACGGCGACGTTCATCGCCTGGACGGCCTTGGCGACGGCGGCGCCGGCGCGTACGTCGGTCGACACCTCCTCGATCCGGCTCTTGAGCTCGCGCTTCCCGAGGACGCCCTTCTCCTCGGCGAGCACCTTGCCGGCCAGGTCGAGGCCCTGGAGCACCGCCAGCAGCGTGGCGTCGGCAGGCTGCGGCGTGCCGCCGGCGAGCACCGTGCGCAGCCGCTCGCGCACCCGGCGCTCGGGCTCGGGGTCCAGGACGGGGTAGCGCGCGGGCACCAGCCCGAGGGCGCGCTTCTCCTCCACCCGGATCACCCCGGCGGCCGACAGCGCGGCGGCGACGTGCGCCTCGACGGCCAGCTTGCCGTCGGTGACGAGGGACGACAGCTTCCTGCCGTCCTTCTCCACCATCCGGGACAGGGCCGCGTCGAGGGCGGGGTGGCCCGTGGGCGCGGACGACACCACGCTCATCCGCGGGTCCTTGTCGTCGCTGAGCGTGATCCGCTCGGCCAGGACCAGGTCGGTCACGACGGCGGCCGCGAGGCCGTAGCCGTTCTGCGACATCGAGCTCTCGGCCTTGCCGTCGTCGCGCCGCAGCAGCAGGAACAGCTCCTCCACGATGACCATGCCGATCACCCTACGGACCCTCCCACCACACGACTCCGAGCGGCGTCCGGCAGTTCACCTGATGTGCACCTGACGTCCGCCCGGGCGTGGCCCTCGGAGAACAGGGTGGATCGGCAGCACACCCCGCACCTCACTCGGCATCGGAGACACCTCAATGACGGACACCACCTCGCGCCCGCTCCTCCCGATGGCGGGCCTGACCCACGGCAACCGCAGCCCGGTGACCTGTCACCTCCGGTGCGGCGACGCCTGCTCGGTCGCGGCCCCGAACACGACCGACACGACCTACTTCCGCGACGTCGCCGCGCAGGCCCTGCGCCGGCGGACCGTCGTCGGTGCCTCGCTGACCGCCGCCGCGATCGGCGTCGCGGCGGGCGCGCCCGCGGCGGCCCGACCGACCTCCGACCTCCGGCCCGGCCACGGCGGGCACGGCGGCCACGGGCACCCGTCGCGCGACAGGCTGGCGTTCACCGCCATCGCCCCCGTCGCCACCACCGTCGACGACGTCACGGTCCCCGTCGGCTACGAGTGGGACCCGATCATCCGCTGGGGCGACCCGGTGCTGCCCGGCGCTCCCGCCTTCGACCCGGCGGCGCAGGACCCCGAGGCGCAGGCCGGACAGTTCGGCTACAACAACGACTACCTCGACATCATCGAGACCAACCGCGCCGGCACCCGCGCGCTGCTCGTGTGCAACCACGAGTACACCAACGAGGCCATCATGTTCCCGCCCGGGACCGACCCCGAGACGGTCATCCGGACCGTGTGGGCCGCGCACGGCATGTCCGTCGTCGAGCTGCGCCGACGCCGTCGCGGCGACACCTGGCAGTACGTCCCCGGGGCCCGGCTCAACCGCCGGATCACCCTCGACACCGTCTTCTCCGTCGACGGCCCCGCCGCGGGGTCTGACCTGCTGAAGACCGCCGAGGACCCCACCGGCACGCGGGTGCGGGGCACGATGAACAACTGCTCGGGCGGCACCACCCCGTGGGGCACGGTGCTGTCCGGCGAGGAGAACTTCAACCAGTACTTCAAGGCCACCGGCACCGACCCGCGCGAGGCGCGCTACGGCCTGTCGTCGACCCAGGACGCCCGCAACTGGCGCTCGGTCGACCCGCGCTGGGACGCCACCGCCGAGGGCTACCGCAACGAGCCGAACCGCTTCGGGTGGATCGTCGAGATCGACCCGACCGACCCGCGCTCGACGCCGGTGAAGCACACCGCGATGGGCCGCTTCAAGCACGAGGGAGCGAACGTCGTCGTCAACCGCGACGGCCACGTCGTGGCCTACATGGGCGACGACGAGCGCTTCGACTACCTCTACCGCTTCGTCTCCCGCGACCGGCTGCGCGGGCGCGGCGGGAGCTGGAAGCGCCACGGCAGCCGCTCCCCGCTCGCCGACGGCGACCTCTCCGTCGCCCGGTTCACCGGCGACGGCCTCGAGGACGGCGTCAGCGACGGCACCGGCGAGTGGATCCCGCTGACCCGCGACGGCCAGTCGATGGTGCCCGGCTTCACGCTCGAGGAGGTGCTGGTCTACACCCGGCTCGCGGCCGACGCGGTCATGCCGACCAAGATGGACCGCCCCGAGGACGTCCAGCCGAGCCTGGTCAACGGGCGCATCTACGTCGCGTGCACCAACAACACCGACCGCGGCAAGGTCGGCAAGGAGGGCCCGACGGAGCCCAACCCGCGCGCGGCCAACAAGGACGGCCACGTCGTCGAGATCACTCCGACCTCCGGCGACCACACCAGCGACACCTTCGCCTGGAACCTGTTCCTGATCTGCGGCGACGCCGCCTCCGCCGGCACCTACTTCGGCGGCTGGACCGGCCCGGTCTCGCCGATCTCCTGCCCCGACAACGTCGCCTTCGACAGCGTCGGCAACCTGTGGATCTCCACCGACGGGCAGCCCAGCGCGATCAGGCTCAGCGACGGCCTGTTCAAGGTCCCGGTCGAGGGCCCCGAGCGCGGCCGCGTCCAGCAGTTCCTCGCGGTGCCGTCGGGAGCCGAGACCTGCGGGCCGGTCATCCACGACCGTGACGGCTCCGTCTTCGTCGCCGTCCAGCACCCGGGCGAGGACGGCACGTGGGACGCGCCCCAGTCCCGCTTCCCCGACTTCGTCCCCGCGGGCGGCACGGCACTTCCCGGCCAGTTCGCCGGTCCGCGGCCCACGGTGGTCCAGGTGACGCGCCGCTGAGGCGCCCGCTGACCCGCACCTGACCACCCCGTCGACCACGGGCCGGACCCCACCCCCGGCCCGTGGTCGGCCCCTGCCCCGATCCGTTCGCCACCTCGGCACCGCGAAGGACTCGTCATGCCCCTGCACCGCCCGGCGCTCTCCGCCCTCTCCGCCCTCACCGCGCTCGTCCTCACCACGCTCACCGTCACCCCCGCCCACGCCGACAGCGACCACGAACCTGACCGCGACCGCGGGCACCACGGGTCGCGCACCGTCGACGTCCCGACGCTGCTCGGCCGGGCCACCCTCGACGCCGACTTCCTCGCCCCCGGCCCGCCGTCCGGCGCGCAGGCCACGCCCGCCAACGGGCGTACCGGCCCCTTCGCCGGCCAGGTCGTGCCGGGCTTCTCCGCGATGCTCGACAACGGCGACGGCACGTTCTGGGCGATGCCCGACAACGGGTTCGGCGCGAAGACCAACTCCGCCGACTTCCTGCTGCGGATGTACCTCCTCGAGCCGAGCTTCGAGGGCGAGGGCGGCGACGGCACCGTCGACCTGCCCGAGTTCGTCTCCTTCCGCGACCCCGACGGCCTCGCCGGCTTCCCCATCGTCCACGAGACCACCGACGAGCGGCTGCTCACCGGCGCCGACCTCGACATCGAGTCGGTCGTCCGGCTGCGCGACGGCAGCCTCCTCGTCGGCGACGAGTTCGGCCCGTTCGTCCTGCACTTCGACGCCGACGGCGTGCTGCTCGACGCGCCGATCCCGCTCCCCGGCGTCCGCTCCCCGCAGGACCCGTTCCTCGGCGGCGCCCAACCGACGCTGCCGGCCAGCAAGGGCTTCGAGGCGATGGCCTACGACGGCTCGCGCTACGCCTACCCGGTCCTCGAGGGTGCCCTGACCGCCGAGACCGACCAGCGGGTGCGCCGCATCCACCAGCTCGACACCCGGACCCTGCGCTACACCGGCCGCACGTGGGTCTACCGCACGGTCGAGGCAGCCAACCTCGTCGGCGACGCGTTCATGACCGGCCGCGACCGGATGCTGGTCCTCGAGCGCGACAACTTCGGCGGCGCGCAGGCGGTGACCAAGCGGGTCGTCGAGGTCGACCTCGACCGCACCGAGCCCGGCGGGCACCTGGTCGCCGAGCCGGTCCTCGACCTGCTCGACCTCGCCAACCCCGACGGCATCGGCGCCGGCGACGGCTACGGCACGGGCGACCCCTTCGCGTTCCCGTTCGTCTCCGACGAGACCGTGGTGCAGCTGCGCGACGGCTCGTTCGTCCTCGCCAACGACAACAACTACCCCGGCGACGACGCGCGCGTCGACGGCGAGCCCGACGACATCGAGATCGTCCACGTGGGCCTGCGGCGCGAGCGGGTCCGCACCGGCGGCCCGACCGTGTTCGCGCACCGCGGCGCCTCCGGCTACCGCCCCGAGCACACCATCGCCGCCTACGAGCTCGCCGCCCGCCAGTGCGCCGACTACGTCGAGCCCGACCTGGTGATGACCCGCGACGGCGTGCTCGTCGACCGCCACGAGCCCGAGATCGGCGGCACCACCGACGTCGCGACCCGACCGGAGTTCGCCGCCCGCCGCACCACCAAGCAGGTCGACGGCCGGGCGGTGACCGGCTGGTTCGTGGAGGACTTCACGCTCGCCGAGCTCAAGACGCTGCGCGCCGTCGAGCGGCTCCCCCAGCTGCGCCCGGAGAGCCGCTCCTTCGACGGGCTCTACCAGGTCCCGACCCTCGACGAGGTGCTCGCGTTCGCCCGCCGCACCGAGACCTGCGACGGCGAGCCGATGGGCGTCATCCCCGAGATCAAGCACAGCACCTACCTCGCCGACGCCGGGCTGCCGGCCGAGCAGGCCCTGCTCGACACGTTCGCGCGCAACGGCGTACGCCCCGGGCGCACGCCCGTCGTGATCCAGAGCTTCGAGGTCTCCAACCTCCGCCGCCTCGACCGGATGACCCGGTTCGACCTGGTCCAGCTCGTCGACTGCACGGGAGCGCCCTACGACCAGGTGAAGGCCGGCACGGGCGTGACCTACGACGACCTGGTCACCCGCTCCGGCATGCGCCGCATCGCGCGCTACGCCGACAGCGTCGGGCTGTGCAAGGACCGGATGATCCCGCGCAACGCCGACGGCAGCCTCGCCGCCCCCACCGACGCGATCGCCCACGCCCACCGCGCCGGGCTCACCGTGACCGGCTGGACGTTCCGGCGGGAGAACTCCTTCCTCCCGCTGGAGTTCCGCTCCTCCGCCGACCCGGCCGCGGCCGGGGACCTGGCCGGCGAGATCCGCACGTTCCTCGCCGCCGGCATGGACGACTTCTTCACCGACAACCCCGACATCGGTGCCGCCGTGGCCGACTCCTGGTCGTCCTAGGCTGCGCGCACCCCCTCCGGAAGGCTCACCCGATGACATCCCGACGCACCCTGGCCGCCGTCGCGACGCTCGCGCTCGCCGGCCTGACCGCCCCCGTCCTCACCGCCCCGGCCGTCGCCGGCGACCGCGACGACGGACGCGGGCACCACCACGGCCACGGCCACGGCCACGGGAACGGGCACGGGCACGGCAGGCCCGCCGAGGTCCGGTTCGCGACCTTCAACGCCTCGCTCAACCGCGCGGCGGCCGGCGACCTGGTCCGCGACCTGTCCACCCCTGACGACGCGCAGGCCGCCGCGGTCGCGGAGACCATCCAGCGCACCGACCCCGACGTGCTGCTGGTCAACGAGTTCGACTACGTCGAGGGCGGGGCAGCGGCCGACCTGTTCCGCGAGAACTACCTCGAGGTGCCCCACAACGGCGCCCCCGCGGTCGACTACCCCTACTCCTACGTCGCCCCGGTCAACACCGGCGTGCCGAGCGGGCTCGACCTCGACAACGACGGCTCCGTCGGCGGCGGCAACGACGCCCTCGGCTTCGGCGCGTTCCCGGGGCAGTACGGCATGGTCGTCTACTCGAAGTTCCCGATCGACACCGACGCCGTGCGCACCTTCCAGGACTTCCTCTGGAAGGACATGCCGGGCGCGAAGCTGCCGGACGACCCGGCCACTCCCGCGCCGGCCGACTGGTACTCCCCCGACGAGCTCGACGCGGTCCGGCTGTCGTCGAAGTCGCACTGGGACGTGCCGATCCGCATCGGCCGCGAGACGGTCAACTTCCTGGTGTCGCACCCGACGCCGCCGGTCTTCGACGGACCGGAGGACCGCAACGGCCAGCGCAACCACGACGAGATCCGGCTGTGGGCCGACTACGTGCGCGACCGGGCCGACTACCTCTACGACGACGAGGGCGAGCGTGGCGGCCTGGATCGCGGCAGCCGGTTCGTGATCGCCGGCGACCAGAACTCCGACCCGCTCGACGGCGACTCGGTGGCCGGCTCGGCCCAGCAGCTGCTCGACAACCCGGCGGTCAACACCCGGGTGACGCCGACCAGCCGCGGCGCGGTGGAGGCGGCGCAGCGCGACGGCGGCGTCAACCTCACCCACCTCGGCGACCCGCGGTTCGACACGGCCGACTTCTCCGAGCCGCCGGGCAACATCCGCGCCGACTACGTGCTGCCCGACCGCACGACCAGGATCACCGGCGCCGGCGTGTTCTGGCCGGAGTCGACCGACCCGCTGTTCCGGCTCGTCGGCACCTTCCCGTTCCCGGCCAGCGACCACCGGCTGGTGTGGGTCGACGTGCGGGCGGGTCGCGCGCACCGGCGCTGATCCGGGGTCGTCCCTACGATCGGGGCATGCCCCGCCCGCTCGTCGTCACCGGCGCCGTCGCCGTCGCCTCGGTCGGGCTGCTGCTCGTGGCGGCGGCACAGGGCTGGCTCGGCCCCGACGTCGGGCGCGGCGCCGGCTTCTGCGAGGCGCCGCGCCCGGGCTGGGTCCGGCAGCCCGCCAACACCCTGTCCAACGCCGGCTTCGTGGTGGCGGGCCTGGCCGTCGCGCGGCGCGCCGTCGCCGGGCCCGACGCGGTGATGTCGACGACCGTCGCGACGGCGTACGCCTGCGTGGTGGTGCTGCTCGGTCCCGCCTCGGCGGCCATGCACGCCACCCAGAGCGCGTGGGGCGGCCACCTCGACATGCTCAGCATGTACCTCGTCGCGGGCTTCGCCGCGGCCTGGGCGTGGGTCCGCTGGACGGCGCGCGGCACGCGTGCGTTCCTCACCGCGTACGCCGCGTGCGTGCTCGCCTGCGAGGTCGTCGGGCTGTGGCCCGACCCGGTCCCGGTCGTCCACTACTCCGGCAACCTCGCCTTCGGCGTGCTGCTGCTCGCGGCGGTCGTCCTCGAGACGATGATCTGGCGGCGCGGCCGGACCAAGACGGTCTTCCGCCACGGCGTGGTCGCGCTGGCCGCGATGCTCGTCGCGTTCACCATCTGGCTGCTCAGCAACGCCGGCTGGTGCGACCCCCGCTCGCTGCTGCAGGGCCACGCCGCGTGGCACCTGCTGTGCGCCGTCGCGGCGTACTGGCTGTTCCGGCTCTACGAGTCCGAGGAGAGGTTGACCCCGACCCCCTCGGTGTAGGTAGATGGAGCGTCCCTCGCGGGCGATCTCGGACCTCTCGGAACACTCTCGGAAAGCGATCACGCATGCCCACCCCCACCCAGACCATCCCCGCCCGCCGCACCGTCGTCACCGGGGCCGCGGCCCTCGCCGCGGCCGGCTTCGTCGCCGCACCCGCGCCCGCCCAGGCGCACCGCGGCCGGCACGGCCACCACCGCCCGACGACCCGGCTCACGGTCCTCGGCACCACCGACCTGCACGGCAACGTCCTGAACTGGGACTACTTCAAGAACGCCGACTTCGACAACACCGCCCACGACGACATCGGGCTCGCCAAGGCCGCCACGCTGATCAAGGCCGCCCGCCAGGAGCTGCGCCACCAGCCGGTCCTGACCCTCGACGCCGGCGACACCCTCCAGGGCACCCCGCTGGCCTACTACTACGCCCGCATCGACCCGATCACCGGCGGTGCGAGGCACCCGATGGCGACCGCGATGAACCTCGTCGGCTACGACGCGGCGGCGCTGGGCAACCACGAGTTCAACTACGGCATCGACACCCTGCGCACCTTCGAGTCCCAGCTCGACTTCCCGCTGCTCGGCGCCAACGCGGTCGACCCGGCCACCCAGCGCCCGGTCTTCCCGCCCTACGTCATCAAGCGGTTCCGCGTGAAGAGCGGCCCGACCCTCACCGTCGGCGTGCTCGGCCTGACCAACCCCGGCATCGCGCTGTGGGACAAGGCCAACGTCGAGGGCCGCATGGAGTTCCCCGGCCTGGTCGAGCAGGCGAGGAAGTTCGTCCCCGAGCTCAAGCGCCGTGGCTGCGACGTCGTCGTGGTCAGCGCCCACAGCGGCGCCGACACCTCCTCGTCCTACGGCGACGCGCTGCCGTACCCCGAGAACGCCGCGTCGCTCGTCGCCGAGCAGGTCCCCGGGGTCGACGCCATCCTGGTCGGCCACGCCCACAAGGAGATCCCGGAGCGCTACGTCACCAACACCCGCACCGGCCAGCAGGTGCTGCTGTGCGAGCCGCTCTACTGGGGCATGCGCGTCGCGGTGATGGACCTCGACCTCGAGCTGCACCGCGGCCGGTGGAAGGTCGTCGCGACGCACGGGCAGACGCTCAACTCCAACACCGTCGACGGCGACCCGCGCGTGCTCGCCGCGGTCCGCGCGCAGCACGAGACGGTCGTCGACTACGTCAACTCCCCCATCGGCACCTCCACGACCGCGCTGTCCGCCGACCGCGCGGTGGTCGAGGACGTCCCGATCATCGACTTCGTGCAGTACGTCCAGGCCGACGCCGTGAAGGCCGGGCTGGGCGCCGCCGACGCCGCGCTGCCGGTGCTCTCCATCGCCGCGCCGTTCAACCGGGCCGCGTCGTTCCCGTCCGGGCAGGTCACCGTGCGCGACGTCGCCGGGCTGTACATCTACGACAACACGCTGCTCGGCGTGCGGATCACGGGCGCCCAGGTCAAGGACTACCTCGAGTTCTCCGCTCGCTACTTCCAGCAGGTCTCCGGCACAGGCCCGTTCACCGTCGAGCAGGTCACCCGTGCGGTCACGCCGACCGCGCCGAACGGCACGCCCGACTACAACTTCGACTCCGTCGCCGGCCTCGACGCGCCGCTGACCTACCAGATCGACATCGCCCAGCCGGTCGGGTCACGGATCGTCGGCCTCGCCTACGACGGCGTGCCGGTGGCGGCGGACCAGGAGTTCGCGATGGCGGTCAACAACTACCGCCAGTCCGGCGGTGGCGGGTTCCCGCACGTCAGCACGGCCCCGGTGGTCTACAACCAGCAGAACGAGATCCGCCAGCTCATCATCGACTGGGTCACCGAGCACGGCACCATCGACCCGGCGCAGTTCGCCTCGGCCGACTGGAGCCTGGTCTCGGGCGGCCAGCCGGTCACCATCTCCTGACCGGCGGCTCCAGCAGCCGTCCACGCCACGCACCCTGCCCGGTCCCCGGGCAGGGTGCGTGGCGTTCCGGGGTGCCCACGAGGCGCTTCCGAGCACCCCTCGCACGATCCGTCGCCGCCGTGACCAATCCGTGACCACGACCGCCCCGAATGACCCCTGTCACACATCAACCGGGCCTCAGTCCCGGTGGGCCGTCGGAGGCCTCGACGACCTTGAACGCACAGCGAGCACCCCTGAACGGAGTACGCATGTTCGGCAAGGCAGTAGTCACAGACATGATCAACCGGAGCGCGGAGAACGAGACCGACCGTCGTCTCTTCCTCAAGTCCGCGGGCGTCGCCGGCCTCGGCGTCGTCGGCGCCGGAGCGCTCGGCGCCACCGCCCCCGCGATGGCGGCGAGCGGCGTCAGCGACGGCGCGGTCCTCAACTTCGCCCTCAACCTCGAGTACCTGGAGGCGGAGTTCTACCAGTACGCCGCCTTCGGCAAGGGCCTCGACGACAAGCTCACCTCGGGCAAGGGCAAGAAGGGCGGTGTGAAGGGCGGCCGCCAGGTCTCCTTCGCCACCCCGGCGATCCGCAAGTACGCCGAGGAGATCGCCACGGACGAGCTCGACCACGTCGCGTTCCTGCGCAAGGCGCTCGGTGGCGCGAAGGTGGCCCGTCCGGCCATCAACATCCAGGAGAGCTTCACCGCCGCGGCCACCGCGGCCGGTCTGATCCAGCCGGGCCAGACCTTCGACCCCTACGCCAACGAGGACAACTTCCTCCTCGCGGCGTTCGTCTTCGAGGACGTGGGTGTCACGGCCTACAAGGGCGCGGCCCCGCTGATCACCAACAAGACCTACCTGGAGGCGGCCGCCGGCATCCTGGCCGTCGAGGCCTACCACGCCGGCATCGTGCGCAGCGCCCTGTACTCCAAGGGCCTGCAGGACGCCGCGAAGGCCATCTCGAAGGCCCGCGACAGCCTCGACGGCAAGGGCACCAAGGACCAGGGCATCGGCTCCGCCGCCGGCAAGGCCAACCTGGTCCCGACCGACAAGAACGGCATCGCCTACAGCCGTACGCCGGGCCAGGTGCTCAACGTGGTCTACCTGAACCCGAAGTCGGTCACCAAGGGCGGGTTCTTCCCCCGCGGCGTCAACGGCGCCGTGAACAAGAGCGCGTGATCCACGTGCCCGCCATCGAGATGGTCGGCTGGCTCGTGCTCGGGCTGATGGTGCTCCGCGCCGCCTGGCTCGCCGCACACCCGGCCCTCCACCACGCCGCACTGCGGCCCGCACGGTGGTCGGCCGAGGTCGACCGTCGCGTCCTGCGCAGCCACAGCCCGCAGCACCGGGCGTGACGCTCCTGGTGGTCCGGACGTCCCCGTGACGTCCGGGCCACCCCGGAGTGGCCGCCGCACGGCTCCTGAGAGGAGACCCCATGTTCGGCATCGGTCTGCCAGAGCTCGCCGTCATCGCCTTCTTCGGCGTGGTGCTGCTCGGCCCCGACAAGCTCCCCGGGCTGGCCAGGCAGCTGGCCCACGGCATCAAGGCCGCCAGGCGCATGGGTGACTCCGTGCGCGACGACCTCCGCTCCTCCCTCGGTGAGGAGTACTCCGACCTCGAGCTCCGCGACCTCGACCCGCGCCAGATGGTGCGGCGCCAGGTCGAGGAGATCCTCGCCGAGCGTGAGGACGACGACCGCGAGGACGACGACGAGGACGACGACGCCCTCGTGGACGCCCCCGGCGCGTCACACCCGGCACCACCCCACGCAGCACCCGTTGAAAGGAAGTCAGCATGACGTCCACCACTCTCGCTCCCCTGCTCGTCGGCGGGCTGGGCGGCATGGAGCTGCTCATCATCCTCGCCGTCCTGGTCCTGCTGTTCGGCGCCAGCAAGCTCCCCGAGCTCGCCCGCGGCTCCGGCCAGGCGCTGCGGATCTTCAAGTCCGAGACCAAGGGCCTGATGGACTCCGACTCCGACAAGGACAAGGACAAGGACAAGGACGCGCAGCCCGCGCCCACGGCGGTTGCCACGGCGCCGGTCGACGAGACCCCGGTCTCCGAGCCGGTCATCGTCCACACGCCCCGCGAGCACGACGCGCAGCGCGGCTGACGGGCGCGCGTGATGTCGATCGCCACCGTCGTGGACGTGCTCCGCGGACCCGCAGCCCGACCGGGCGCGGTCCCGGGGAGCATGTCCCTGGCCGACCACCTCCGCGAGGTGCGGGCCAGGCTGATCAGGTCCGCCCTCGTCCTCGTGGTGGCGTTCCTCGTCGCGCTGCCCTTCTACGACCAGCTCCTCTCGCTGGTCCTCGGGCCCTACAACCAGGCCCAGACCCTCATCGGTGAGGACACGGTCAGCACCGCGTACGTCGCGGGTGCGACGGGTCCCCTGATGCTCAACCTCAAGCTGTGCGGCACCGCCGCGCTCGTCGCGGCCAGCCCGTACTGGCTCTGGCAGGTCTGGGCGTTCGTCGTCCCCGGTCTGCTGCCGCGCGAGAAGCGCTGGTCGCGGGTCTTCGCCGCAATCGCCGGTCCGCTGTTCATCGCCGGCGTCGCGCTGGGCTACTACGTGCTGCCCAAGGGCCTCGGGGTCCTGATCGGCTTCACGCCCGCCGGCATGGAGAACCTCGTCGAGTTCGGCGACTACTTCTCCTTCTTCAGCCGGATGCTGCTCGTCTTCGGCCTCGCGGTCGAGATCCCGTTCTTCCTGGTGCTGCTCAACCTCGCCGGTGTCGTCACCGGCGCCCAGCTGGGCCGGCACCGCGCGATCATCCTGATGGCGGCCGTCGTGTTCGCCGCCGTCGCGACGCCGTCGACCGACCCGTTCTCGATGCTGATGCTGGCCATCCCGATGATGGTGCTCTTCGTCCTCGCCGAGGTCGTGTGCCGGGTCATCGACAGGCGTCGTGCCCACCGGTCGCCGGTCCCGGCGCTCCTCACGGACGAGGACTGAGATGTTCCAGACCCCGAAGTACGCCGCGCCGCCCCGGCGCCGGACCACGACCTCGACCGCAGCGGCGACGGGGACGCTCGAGCCGGCGGCTGCGCCGCGGTCGGTCGCCCGCAGCGGCCGCCTGTGGCCGCTGCTCGGCCCGGCGTTCGTCACCGCCGTGGCCTACGTCGACCCGGGCAACTTCGCCACCAACATCGCGGCCGGCTCGGCCTACGGCTACCTGCTCGTCTGGGTGGTCGTCGTCAGCAACGTGATGGCGATGCTCATCCAGTACCTCTCCGCCAAGGCGGGCGTGGCGACCGGGATGAGCCTGCCGGCGCTGTGCCGCGAGCACCTCCCGCGCCGGGTCGTCCGCGGGCTGTGGGGCCAGGCCGAGCTCGTCGCGATCGCGACCGACCTCGCCGAGGTCGTCGGCGGCGCGCTGGCGCTCAAGCTCCTCTTCGACCTGCCGCTGCTGGTCGGCGGCACCATCACCGCCGTCGTCGCCTTCGCCCTGCTGGGGCTGAAGGGCCACGGCCACCGCCACTTCGAGTCCGTCATCGTCGGCCTGCTCGCGGTGATCCTGGTGGGCTTCGTCTACGACGTGGCGATCAGCGGCGTCGACTCGATGGCCGTGCTCGACGGCACCCTCCCGCGCTTCGCCGGCGCCGAGAGCGTGATGCTCGCCGCCGGCATGCTCGGCGCCACCGTCATGCCCCACGCGATCTACCTGCACAGCGGCCTCACCAGCGAGCGCGGGCGCCCGGCGACCGAGGACGAGCGCCGCACGGTGATGCGGAGCCAGCGCGTCGACGTCGTCGTCGCGATGGGCATCGCCGGGCTGATGAACCTCTCGCTGCTCCTCGTCGCGGCCGCTGCGCTGTCGGGTCAGGGCATCGACACCATCGAGGGGGCGCACGCCGGCCTCGGCGACTCGCTGGGCCGGGGCGCCGCGCTCCTCTTCGCGCTCGGGCTGCTCGCCTCGGGCTTCGCGTCCAGCAGCGTCGGCACGCTCGCGGGCCAGGTCGTGATGGACGGCTTCATCCGCCGCCGGATCCCGGTCGTCCTGCGCCGCCTCGTCACGCTGGCGCCGGCGCTGGTGATCCTGGCCCTCGGGGTCGACCCGACCGCGGCCCTGGTCGGCTCGCAGGTCGTGCTGTCCTTCGGCATCCCGTTCGCGCTGGTGCCGCTGGTGTGGTTCACCGCGCGGCGCGACGTGATGGGGTCGCTGGTCAACCGGCGCGTGACCACCGCGGCCGGCATCGCGGTGGCCGCGGCGATCATCGCCCTCAACGCCGTGCTCCTCGTCCAGCTCGCGACCTGACGCGTCTGCACGCCCCGGACCCGCCGACCTGACGCATCTGCACGCCCCGCCGCGTGCGCAGACGCGTCAGCTCGACCCCCGCCGCGTGCGCAGACGCGTCAGCTCAGTCGTGGACGTTGCCGTCGACGTAGCGGCCGTCGGGGGTGGTCGGGTCGTCGACGTTGATCGCGACGACGTTCTCCCCCGGCTCCGGCAGCTGCTCGGGACGCTTGTCGAGGTGGACGCCCGCGATCATGCACCGCACGGACCCGCCGGCGAGCTCGATGGTCGGGATGTCGACGGCGACGATCTCGCACGACTCCTCGATCACCGCGACCTGCTCGGGACGCAGCGAGCGCTTGGCCCGGGCCGACATCGCCATCACGTAGCGCCGCTTGCCCTCGGGGGTGCGACCGCACAGCTCGACCGCGTTGCCGGCGAACTCGCGGATCTGCTCCTCGGTGAGCTCGACGATGGTGCGACCGGTGACGGCCAGGCGCTCGCGCACCTGCTCGCGACGCTGCACGTCGGGGATCATCTCCAGCGCGATCATCGCGACGTCGGTGCCGATGCAGGCGATCACGTTGGTGTGGTAGACCGGCACGCCCTCCGAGTCGACCGCGTCGAAGGCCATCGGCTCGTAGGTGAAGTCGGTGCAGAAGCGCTCCAGCACCGCGGTGTCGGCGCGGTGGCTGCGCGCGGTGTACGCCACCCGCGAGACGTGGTCGAGCACCATCGCGCCGGTGCCCTCGAGGAAGATGCCGTCCGGCTCCAGGCCGGAGTAGTCGACGATGGCCTGGACGCGGTACTGCGACTTGAGCATCTCCAGCACGTCGGCGCGGCGCTCGTGGCGCCGGTTGGAGGCGTACATCGGGTAGACCGCGACGGTGCCGCCGGCGTGCGTGGAGACCCAGTTGTTGGGGAACACGCTGTCGGGACGGGTGTGGTCGTCGTCCTCGAAGACGTGCACCCGCACGCCGACGGCGCGCAGCGCCTCGGCGAGGGCGTCCATCTCGGCGAGCGCCTTGGCCGAGGTGGCCTCGTCGGTCTGGCCGGCCGGCGCATCGGCCTGGAAGGCGTTGTCGGCAGCCGTCGCCGGGTTGGGGACGAACTTCGTCGCGCGGACGAGGATGACAGCAGAGGGGGCCTGGGCACTCACGGGAGGAATCTAGGGGACGGCGCTCCCGCACAGCGAGTCAGGCCACGACCGCCGCGACCTGCTCGGCGACGTCCGCGGGATCGCGGTCGACCGCGGCGTCGTAGCAGGTGAGCTCGGTGACGACCCAGCCCGGCACGTCCGCCGGCTGCCACATCCCCGACGGCACCACCCCGTGCGCCTCGACGTGGGCGACGAGCCGCTCGTTGACCTCGTCGGCCTCGCCCGGGGCGTAGGCCAGGAAGGTCGGGATGTGCGGCTGCTCGGGGAAGGTCCGGATGCCGCGCCCGTTGAGCTCGGCGGCGAGGGCGATCGCCCAGTCGCGGTAGCCGGCGAACCGGTCGAGGTGCTCGCGCAGCCCCTTGAGGCCGCCCACCGCGGCGGCGGTCATCGAGAAGATCGTCCCGCCCATCCGCTGCCGCCACGAGCGCAGCTCGCCGGCCAGGTCCTCCGGGCACACCACGAGGGCGCCGCTGGTGGCGCCGAGGCCCTTGTAGAGCGAGACGTACATCGAGTCGACGAGGTCGGCGGCCTCGGCGAGCGTCCGGCCCCAGTGCGGCACGGACTCCCAGATGCGGGCGCCGTCGGCGTGCAGCGCGACGCCGCGCTCGCGGGCCGCGGCGGACAGCTCGACCAGGTCCTCCCAGGGCGGCAGCAGGCAGCCCGCGTCCCGCAGCGGGAGCTCGACCATGGCCGCACCGAGGCGCCCCGGGACCCTCGCCAGCGCGGCGGCGGTCGGGGTCTCACGACCGGACGTCAGCGGCTCGAGCTCGAGCCCCATCACGCGGCGGGGGCCGTCCTGCTCGTGGTGGAGCAGGTGGGAGAGGTCGGGCAGCGCGACCCGGCGCGAGCCCGCGCGGTCGCACCAGGCGCGGAGCGTGGCCTGCTGGGCCATCACGCCGCTGGGGAACATCACCGCGGCGGGCTTGCCGAGCAGCTCGGCCACCTCGGCCTCGAGCTGGGCGACGGCGCCCCGCTCGCCGTAGCGGTCCCACGCGACGTCGTGCTCCTCGGCGAAGTCCGCGAGCTCGCGGAAGGTCGCCGCGGGCGTCAACGGCTCGCGCCAGAACACCGCCTCGGCGGTGGCCGAGGCGGCGCGGAACCGGTCCTGGAGCTCGCTCACCTGGTCGACCGGCGGCGGATCAGGCCTGCTTCTTGAACCAGTACGTCGTCTCGACGCCGGGGATCACCTGGACCAGCTCCCAGCCGCTGCTGCCGAGCGAGGACAGCAGGTCCTCCCACGACTCGGTGCCGGCCACGATCGACTCGGGGTCGGCGTTGTAGCCGCCGACCTCGACGTTGCCCTGGTCGTCGACGGTGATCTCGAGGTGTGCCCATGAAGCCATGCCGCGATCCTGCCACAGCGCACCCGACGCCCACCCCGGTGCATCTGAGGACGTGGTGCAACCGTTGGGGGCGCCCGGAGCTGCAGGACGTCCTCAGATGACCGGCGGGGTGGGCTCGCCCAGCCGCCACTCGTGGAGCACCCGGCAGCCGCCCGACTCCCACCACGCGAGCTGGAGCCAGTCGAGCACCACGTCGACCGGGACGGTCCCGGCGAGCAGCCGGGCGGTGGAGGCGAGGTCGACGTCCGCGGACGCGGCGTCGACGGTGAGGTGCGGGCGGACGTCCGCGGGGCCGCCGAACTCCCCGCCGTAGGGCGGCCACTGCGGGAACGCCGCGACCAGCCGGGCGGTGAGGTCGCGCAGCCGGTCGTCCGGCTGCGGCACGAGGTGGATGATCCCGTTCGGGAACTGGTCGAGCTCGGCGAGCCGGACCGCGACCGGCGCGGTCGTGGCGGCGATCTCCCCCACGGCGGCGATCACCTCCGCGGTCGGGGCCGGGTCGAAGGGGCCGAGGGCGGTGACGTGGGCGTGCCCGAACCGCGGGTCGGCGGAGACGAACCCCGTGTCGTAGTGGGCCGTCCGCGCCCGCACCCAGTCCTCGAGCGCCGGCACGGGGAGCTGCAGGACGGAGTGGCCGGTCACGGGCCAAGACTGGCAGCCGGGCTGCTCCCGGCCCTCACTAGGCTGGCGCGACCATGACCCGGACCTCGCCCGTCGCTCCCCCGTCCCCCGCCGTCGCCGCCCGTGCGCAGGAGCGGCTCGCCGGCCTCGCGACGCCGGCCGGCGCGCTCGGCCGCGTCGGCGAGCTCGGCGCCTGGCTGGCCGCGGTGCAGGGCGAGGTGCCGCCACGCCCGCTCGACGACGTACGCCTCGTCGTGCTGGCCGGCGACCACGGCGTCGCCGCGCACGGGGTCTCGGCCTACCCCGCCGCGGTCACCGAGGCGATGGTGCGCACGATCGTCGGCGGCCGGGCCGGTGTCTCGGCCCTGGCGGCGGCGCACGGGGTCGCGGTGAGCGTGCACGACGTCGCGGTCGACGCCGACCTGTCCGACCTGCCCGCCGAGGTCACTGCCCACAAGCTGCGCCGCGGCTCTGGCGCGATCCACGTCGAGGACGCCACCACGCGCGCCGAGGCCGAGGCCGCGCTCGCGCTCGGTGCCCGGCTGGCCCGCGAGCACGCCGCGGACGGCGCCCAGCTGCTGATGACCGGCGACCTCGGCATCGGCAACACCACCCCCGCCGCGGCCCTGGTCGCCGCGCAGCTCGGGCTCCCGGCCGACGAGGTCACCGGG
The DNA here is from genome assembly GCF_020991065.1 of Nocardioides okcheonensis. Taxonomy (NCBI): domain Bacteria; kingdom Bacillati; phylum Actinomycetota; class Actinomycetes; order Propionibacteriales; family Nocardioidaceae; genus Nocardioides; species Nocardioides okcheonensis. The sequence continues at coordinate 4,386,015 of NZ_CP087710.1, read as the reverse complement.
CGCGGGACCGGGGTCGACGACGCCGGCTGGACCCGCAAGCGCGACGTGGTCGCGGCCGCGCTGGCCCGGGTGGGCGAGCGGGCGGACGACCCGGTCGAGGCGCTCGCCGCCCTCGGCAGCGCCGACCTCGCGGTCACCGTCGGCTTCCAGGCCGAGGCGTCGCGGCTCGGCGTGCCGGTGCTGCTCGACGGCCTGATGTCCGTCTCGTGCGCGCTCGTCGCCGAGGCGCTGGCCCCGGGCGCGAGTGCGTGGTGGGTGGCCGGTCACCGCTCCACCGAGCCCGCGCAGGCCCACGCGCTGAAGTCGCTCGGCCTGCACCCGCTGCTCGACCTGGGCATGCGACTCGGCGAGGGCTCGGGCGCGGTCGCGGCCCTCCCCGTCCTGCGCTCCGGCGTGGCGGTCCTGCGCGACGTCGCGCTGCTCTCCGAGGTCCTGCCTTCGTGACCTCGGGACCTGTCCCGCCCACCGGTCCGCCGACGGCCCGCGTGGCCACCGTCCGCGACGCGTTCCTGCTGGCCGCCGGGACGCTCACCGCCGTCCGGGTCCCGCCCCCGCGGCACGTCGACCGGCAGGTCGCCGGCCTCGCGATGCTGCTCGCCCCGCTGGCGGTCGTGCCGCTCGCGGTCGCCGCCGGCCTTGTCGTCGCGGTGGCCGACCTGGTCGACCTGCCGCCGCTCGCGACGGCGTACGTCGTGGTGCTGGTGCTCGCGCTCGGCACCCGCGCCTTCCACTGGGACGGGCTCGCCGACACCGCCGACGGGCTGACCGCCTCCTACTCGCGCGAGCGCTCGCTCGAGGTGATGCGCACCGGCCCGGTCGGCCCGGCGGGGGTCGTCGCCGTGGTGCTGGTCGCGGGGCTGCAGGCCGCCGGGCTCACCGCGGTCGTGCGCCACGACCACGGCTGGTGGGCCGTGGCGCTGCTGGTGTGCGCCTCGCGGGCGGTGCTTGCGGTGGCGTGCGTGCGCGGCGTGCCGGCCGCGCGTGCCGACGGCCTCGGCGCCACCCACATCGGCGCGGTGCCGGTCGTCGGCGCGGTCGCCGCGCTCGTCGTCGGCGCGGTCCTCGCGGCGCTCGCGGGCCACGCGGTTGGCTCGACGCCCGCCGGACTGGTCGGGTGCGTGCTCGCGGTCGCGGCGGTCGTGGCGCTGCTCGTGCGGTGCACGCGACGGCTCGGCGGGATCACCGGCGACGTGCTCGGCGCGAGCGTCGAGGTCGCCCTCGCGGTGCTGCTCCTCGCCGCCGCCACCGCCTGAGGTCCCGTCCGGGCTCTGCGAGGATCACGCCATGCGGATCCTGGTCACCGGCGGCGTGCGGTCCGGCAAGTCCACCCACGCCGAGGCGCTGGTCGGCACCGGCCCGGCGACGTACGTCGCCGCCGGCCCCTCCCCCGACGTCGAGGCAGACCCCGACTGGGCGGCCCGCATCGCCGCCCACCGGGCCCGTCGCCCCTCGACGTGGTCGACGGTCGAGACGCAGGACCTCCCGCCGGTGCTGCGGGAGGCCGAGCACCCGGTCCTCGTCGACTGCCTCGGCACCTGGCTCACCGCCGTCGTCGACGCCGCCGACGCGTGGGAGCAGGACTCCGACGCGGTGCACGCGCTCGTCCTCGACCGCGCCGACGCGCTCGTCTCCGCGCTGTCGTCCTGCGCCGTCGACGTCGTGCTGGTGACCAACGAGGTCGGCCTCGGGGTCGTCCCGGAGCACCGCTCGGGCCGCCTCTTCCGCGACCTGCTCGGCCTGCTCAACCAGCGCGTCGCCGCCGCCTGCGACGAGGTGCACCTCGTGGTCGCCGGCCGCGTGCTGCGGCTCTGACGAGCTTGCACCGACCATCAGCGATCCCCGGCTGACCGGGGATCGCTGAACTTGTCAGGCCGTGCACGGCCTGACAAGTTCAGCGAGAGGCCGACAACTCCGGGACGGCGGCTGCTGGATGGCCTCGCCGTGACCGGCTCACGAGCGCGGGTCGGGCAGGAGCGCGGCGCGGGCCACGACGTCGTCCCACGCCCGCGCGGCGCGCTCGATCTCCTCGGCGTGCTCGCGCGCGAACTCCTCGACGTCGCGGGCGACCTGGTCGAGGCGCGCCTCGTAGACGTCGGCGCGGCACAACCAGTCGGCCTCCTCCCACGACGCCTCGAGGGCGAGGAAGTCCCGCCACGCGGCTGAGTACATCTGCTCGTCGGCGCCCGGAGCCGGTACGTCGGCGGCTCGCGGTGCCCGGCGCGCCAGCTCCCCGCGCCAGGAGCCGACCTCGGCGTCGGGCGTCATCCCGCCCGACGCTTCGGTGAAGCAGGCGTCGTACGCCCGCTGGTCTCCGTAGGTCGTGTCCCAGCCGGCGAGCATCGACCACCACGCCTCGCGGAGCCGCTCCACGACGCGAGGAGTCGAGGCGGCCCGCACGGTGCCGTCCGACGCGCCGGGGGTGCTGGAGAGGCACCTCCCGATCGCCGCGTCCTGGTCGGGTGGCGGCTCCGATGACTCGAGTTCCTCCTGGTCGTGGAGGAAGCGCACGGAGGCGCGGGGCGAGTCGCTGTAGGTGTGGGCCAGCGGCGCGGCGAACCACGTGCTGGTGCCCAGGGCATCGGTCCGCGGCGCGGCATCGCGTCCGCGCGACCAGTCCCACTCGGGGAACCCCTCCGCAGCCAGGCACGTGCCCATCGCCCCGTTGATCGCCCACGCCCGCAGCAGGCCGCTCGCCTCGCGCTGCTCCGGCGTGCCGTCGAAGCGCTCGAAGACCGCGCCCGCCCGGTCCTGAAAGGCGAGCGACTCGGCCGACGGCGGAGGCGACGAGCCCTGCGGGTCCGCCCCGGCCGTCCCGCACGCGGTGGCGACAGCGGCGACCGAGCACGCGGCGACGATGGTGCGCCAGGGGGCGCTCGCGGCGCTCGGGATCGTCACGGTCACAGCATGTGGCACGTCGGCGCGAGGCGAAAGAAGCATCGTGTGGAGGTCCTGTGGAGCCTCGTCCCCCTGCACCATGAAGGCAGTTCGCCGGAGCTCACGCCGCGCTGAGCGTGGAGTCGGCTGCGTTCCCGGCGAACTGCCTGCATGGTGCGCCGCCGAGCCGCCGGCTGAGCGCGGCGTACGCCACCGGCCTGGCGAACTGCCTAGGTTGGTGTCCCGGAACCAGCGACCCGAGGAGACCACGTGACCGCGCCCCACGACTGGATCCCGCTCCTCCGCACCCACACCGCCCGCTTCGCCGACCTGCTCGGACGCGCGGACCTCGACGCCCCCGTCGAGCACTGCCCCGGGTGGACGGTGCGCGACGTCGCGGTCCACCTCGGCGGAGTCCACCAGTGGGTGGTGCACGCGGTCGTCGCCGGTGACCCGAGCCTGACCCCGGAGCCGCCGGCGCGCGGAGAGGACCTGGCGAGCTGGTATGCCCGGCAGGCGCGGGCGCTGGTCGGGCTGCTCGCCGCCACTCCCCCGGGAGCCCACGCGTGGACCCTCGACCGCGACGACCGGACGGCCGGGTTCTGGCGGCGTCGTCAGGTCCACGAGGTGGTGGTGCACGCCTGGGACGTCGAGCACGCCGTCGGCGACCCGAGCCCGATCGACCCCTCGCTCGCCTGGGACGGCGTGCGCGAGGTCGTCGACGTGCTGCACCCCCGCCAGGTCCGGCTCGGCCGCACCGCGGGGCCCGCGCACGCGCTGCGGCTGGTCGCGACCGACCTCGACGACGCCGTCGCGGTCCTCGGCGCCCCCGGGGTGAGGGAGGACGGCGTGGAGGTCCGGGCCACCGCCGAGCGGCTCCTGCTCCTGCTGTGGCACCGCGCGGACGCCACCGATCTCGACCCGCGCGCCGCGGCCGTCCTCGCCGAGCCGGTCGCCCCCTGACCTCCGACCAGGGGGCGGGACGCCCCTGCGCGAGGATGACGGCATGAGGATCGAGGACGCACTGCTGCGCGCGCAGCAGGCCGCCGCACCCGAGGTCGGCCGCGGCCACCTCGCCGACTACATCCCCGGGCTCGCCTCGGTCGACCCCCACCAGTTCGGGATGGCGATCGCGTCGTGCGACGGCACCGTCCACGTCATCGGCGACGCCGACGTGCCGTTCTCGGTGCAGAGCATCAGCAAGGTCTTCACCCTCGCCCTGGTCATCGCCACCGAGGGCGAGGACATCTGGCGCCGGGTGTCACGCGAGCCGTCGGGCAACCCGTTCAACTCCTTCCTCCAGCTCGACCAGGAGGCGGGGCGCCCGCGCAACCCGTTCATCAACGCCGGCGCCCTCGTCGTCACCGACCGCCTCCAGTCGCTCACCGGCGACGCCAGTGGCGCCCTGCGCGACCTCATGCGTCGCGAGAGCGGGCGCCCCGACGTCGACAGCGACCCGGCCGTGGCGCGTTCCGAGCTCGAGGCCGGGCACCGGACCTACGCGCTCGCCCACCTGCTGGCCAGCTACGGCAACCTCGAGCGCCCGGTCGACGAGGTCATCGACCAGTACGTCGCCCAGTGCGCGCTGTCGATGAGCTGCCGCGACCTCGCGCTCGCCGGGCTCTTCCTTGCCGGCGACGGAGTGGCCTCCGACGGCACGGCCCTGCTCAGCCCGCGGGAGACCAAGCGGATCAACGCGGTCATGCTCACCTGCGGCACCTACGACTCCGCCGGCGAGTTCGCCTACCGCGTGGGCCTGCCCGCCAAGAGCGGCGTCGGCGGCGGCATCCTGGCCGTCATCCCCGACCGCGGCGTCGCGTGCGTGTGGAGCCCGGCCCTCGGGCCGTCGGGCTCGTCGGCAGCCGGGCTCGCTGCCCTCGACGCGTTCACGACGTACTCCGACTGGACGGTCTTCTAGCCGCGGCGAGCCCTGGCCCGGGCCGTGGGCTCTGCGGTGCGGGGGTCCTCGGGCCAGGAGTGCCTGGGATAGCGCCCGCGCAGGTCGGCCCGCACGCCCGGGTAGCCGTTGTCCCAGAAGGACTCCAGGTCCGCGGTGACGGCGGCCGGGCGTCCCGCGGGCGAGAGCAGGTGCAGCAGGAGCGGGACCCTGCCGCCCGCGAGGGACGGTGCCGCGGTCCAGCCGAAGACCTCCTGGAGGCGTACGGCGAGCACCGGCTGGTCCTGCGAGTAGTCGATCCGCACGCTCGACCCGCTGGGCACCGTCACGCGCTCGGGGGCCAGCTCATCGAGCCGGCCCGCCTCGGGCCACGGCACCCTCGCCCGCAGCGCGGCCGCCACGTCGATGCGCCGGAGGTCCTCGGCCGAGCGGACCCGCGCCAGCTGCGGTCCGAGCCACCCGTCGAGGTCCTGCGCCAGGGCCGCGTCGCTCACGTCGGGCCACGGGTCACCGAGCGCGCGGTGCAGGAAGTCGAGCCGGGCGCGCAGCGCGGTGGGCGCCTCCGTCCAGCTGAGGAGGGCGATCTCCTCGCGCGCGACCGCCTCGGCGACCGCGTCGCTCACGGCCTGCGCGGGCGGGTCGGCGATCGGGGTCGAGCCGAGCTCGATCGCGCCCAGCAACGTACGCCGGCGCGCCACGACCCGCCCGCCAGCCCAGGTGACCTCGTCCACCTCGGTCCACGTCGATCCTGCCGCCTCGAGCGCGAGGTCCTCGGTGAGCGGGGCCGCCGCGCGGATCCGGGCCTCGCGCTGCCCCGGGCGTCGCTCCGCGTCACCGACCGCGAGCCACTCCAGGCCCGCGAGCGACCCGGGGTCGCGTGGGTCGAGCGCGGCGCCGGTCCCGGACGCCATCAGGTAGCTCGACGTGCCGGAGCGCTTGCGGGCGATCCGGTCCGGGTGCGCCAGCGCGACCACCAGTCCCACCGCGACGTCGTCGGTCAGCTCGCTGCGGCTCTGTGGTGGGTGGCCCACGCCGCCCTGCCTCGCGACGACCTCCTCGAGCCGGGTGACCTGGCGGCGCCACGCTGCGGCACGTCGGTCACCGCGCAGCGACCGGAGCGCGGCCACGAGGTCAGCGCCGGGAGCGCGTACGTCCTCGCTCAGCATCGCGACCACCTCGGCGGCGCGCGTGGCGCCGACGAGACCGGCCCCGTCGAGGAGGGCACGCGCCAGCCGGGGATCGACCGGCACGCCCGCGATCAGCCGGCCGCGCGCGGTGGCCGTCCCGTCCTCGGTCAGTGCCCCGAGCCCCACCAGCACCTCCGTGGCGGCCGACAGCGCGTGTGCCGGCGGCTGGTCGAGCAGCGCGAGGTCGCGGACGTCGCTCCCCCAGCAGGCCACCTCGAGGGCGAACGCCGTCAGGTCGGCGGTGGCGACCTCGGGCTCCGGGTGGGCGGCCAGGTGCGCGTGCTCCGCCTCGGACCAGCACCGCAGCACCGTCCCCGGGCCCAGCCGCCCGGCCCGTCCCGCTCGCTGCTCGGCGCCCGCGCGACTCACCGCGACGGTGACGAGAGAGGCCAGCCCGCGACGGTGGTCGGTGCGCGGCTCGCGGGAGAACCCGGCATCCACCACGATCCGCACCCCGGGCACCGTGAGCGACGACTCGGCGACCGCGGTCGAGACGACCACGCGTCGGTGCGGGCCCTCGGTGAGCGCGCAGTCCTGCTCGGCGGCGGACAGGCGCCCGTGCAGCGCGTGCACGGCCGCGTCGACCCCGGCGAGGCGGCGTACGGTCGCGTCGACCTCCGCGACGCCGGGCACGAAGACCAGGACGTCCCCCTCGCGCTCGGCCAGCGCGCGCCGCACCGTCGCCGCGACGTGGTCGTGGAACGCCGGGGTGATCCCGCGGTCGTCCGTACGCCGGGCCCCAGCCGGCAGCGGGCACCACACCGTCTCGACCGGGTGCAGCGCACCCGGCACGTCGATCACCGGGGCGCCGGCCGGGTCGAGCAGCGCGGCCGTCCGCTCGGCCTCGACGGTCGCCGACATCGCCACCAGGGCGAGGTCGTCGCGGAGGTTGGCGCGGATGTCGACGAGCAGCGCGAGGGTCAGGTCGGCGTCGAGGTGCCGCTCGTGCACCTCGTCGAGCACGACGGCCCCGACGCCGGCCAGCTCCGGGTCCTGCTGGATCCGCCGGAGCAGCAGCCCCGTCGTGACGACCTCGACGCGCGCACGCCGCCCGCTGCGGCGCTCGCCCCGCACCGAGTAGCCGACGGTCTCGCCGACCGGTTCGCCGATCAGGTGCGCGAGCCGCCGGGCGGCCGCGCGGGCGGCGATGCGGCTGGGCTGCGTGACGACGACCCGCCCCTCGACCACCCCGGCCACCGCCGGTGGCACCAGGGTCGTCTTGCCCGTGCCCGGCGGCGCCTGGACCACCGCGACCCCACGGCTGCCGAGCGCCTCGACCAGCGCGGGCAGGCCCGCCGTGACCGGGAGGTCCGGTGGCGCAGCGAGCAGGGTGCGCAGCGGGTCGGACACGGGTGCAGTGTGCCCGACGTGTCGCAGTCGGGCGGGTCAGGCGGCGGTGACGCCCACGCTCCACGTGACGCCGAACTTGTCGGTGAGCATGCCGAAGCCCGCACTCCACGCGGAGGCAGCGAGCGGCTCGACGACGTGGGCACCGGTTGCGAGCCTGTCCCAGTAGCCCTGCGCCTCGTCCAGGGTGTCGGCGTTGAGGGAGACGAACAACGCCTGGTCGGTGATCGTGGTGTTGTTCTCGCGGCGGGTGGTGGTGCCGCCGACGATGCTGCCGCCGGTCTCGCCCGGGATGTCGTAGCCCATCACGCGGAAGCCGTTGTCGGCGGCCACGACGCCGAACACGACCCGGTCGGCGCCGGGGACCTCGGCCGGCATGCCGAAGTCGGCGTAGGTGTTGATGACGGCGTGTCCGCCGAACACGGACTGGTAGTGCTCGAGCGCCGCGCGCGCGTCGCCGCGGAAGTTGAGGTGGGTGGTGGTCTGGACGGTCATCGCTTGCTCCTTGAGAGGTGGCCGTGGCCGGATCGGCCCCGCAGGAACTACTCTCGCGGGCATGTAGGACAGGTTCGGTCCTACACATCACGAGACTCGAGACATGACCACGACGACTGCGCGACTGCTGCGCCTGCTGTCCCTGTTGCCGACCCGACGCGACTGGCCGGGTGCGCTGCTGGCCGAGCGGCTGGAGGTCAGCCACCGCACGGTGCGACGCGACGTCGACCGGCTCCGCGAGATGGGCTACAGCATCCAGGCGACGATGGGACCCGATGGCGGCTACCGGCTGGGGGCCGGCAGCGAGCTGCCACCGCTGCTGTTCGACGACGACCAGACCGTCGCCGTGGCGGTCGCCCTGCAGACCGCACCCGCCGCCGGGGTCGGCATCGAGGAAGGCGCGATCCGCGCCCTCGCGACCATCCGCCAGGTCATGCCCTCGCGGCTGCGGCACCGGCTCGACGCGCTCGAGGTCACCGCCATCGCCGGCCGCGCCGGCAGCGGCAGCCCCACTCGGGTCTCCACCGAGGTGCTCGTCTCCCTCGCCCAGACGGTCCGCGCCAGGGAGGTGCTGCGCCTCGACTACGCCGCCCGCGACGCAGACCCGGACGCCGGCCCGACCACACCGCCGCGTCGCGTGGAGCCGCACCGCATCGTCACCTCCCACGGCCGCTGGTTCCTCCTGGCGTGGGACCTGGATCGTGAGGACTGGCGCCTGTTCAGCGTCGACCGGGTCGCGCCCCGCATCCCCACGGGGCCACGGTTCACACCACGACAGGTGCCCGGCGGCGACGTCGAGGAGTTCGTGTCCGCACGCTTCAAGGGGCGCGACGTCAACGAGTGGCCCTGTCGCGGCACCGTCATCCTCGACCTTCCCGCCCGCGACGTCCTCCCCTTCGCCGGAGACGGCACGGTCCGCGCCATCGACGACCACCGGTGCAGCCTCGAGATCGGCTCCTGGTCCTGGGGCTCGCTCGCTGCGTCCTTCGGCCGCTTCGAGGTCGGCATGGAGGTGGTCGGGCCCGCGGAGCTCGCGGACGCCTTCGCCGTCCTCGCCCAGCGGTACGCCGACACCGCCCGCACCGCACCTTCACGGGTGACCGTCGTCGACGCCCCAAACCGCAGCGACTAGCGTGACTTTCATGCAGCAGCTGCGGCGAGCAACCGCCCTCGTGGTCCTCGGCTGGCTCGTCGCCGCACTGGCCCTCACCGGGAGCGCGGCGTCGGCCGAGTCGGCGGCCGCAGCGGAGGCGCGCACGGTCCGCGTCGGCACGGAGGGGACGTACCCGCCGTTCACCTTCCACGACCCCGACACGGACCAGCTCACCGGCTTCGACATCGAGGTGATCCGCGCCGTGGCCGACGAGGCCGGGTGGGACCTCGAGTTCGTCGAGGCGCCCTTCGACTCGATCTTCCCGGCGCTCGACTCCGGACGCGTCGACGTCATCGCCAACCAGATCACGATCAATCCCGAGCGCGAGGCGCGCTACCTCTTCTCGACGCCCTACACCTACTCCCGCGGCGTGATCGTCACCGCCGCCGGCAACGAGGACGTGAAGACGCTCGACGACATCGACGGCCTGGTGGCCGCCGAGTCGGAGACGAGCAACTGGGCGCAGGTCGCCCGCGACGCCGGCGCCGAGATCCGCGTGGTCGACCAGTTCGCCCAAGCGGCCGAGCTGCTCGTGCAGGGGCGCGTCGACGTCGTCGTCAACGACAACATCGCGGTCCTCGACTACCTCGCCTCCACCGGGTCCGACGAGATCGAGATCGTCGGCGAGGCCGGCGACGAGGTCAGCAAGCAGGCGCTGACCTTCCGCCAGGACAGCCCGGAGCTGCAGCAGGAGGCCGACGACGCGCTCACCCAGCTCACCGACGACGGCACGCTCGCGAAGATCTCGGAGAAGTACTTCGGCGCGGACGTGACGGTCGAGGACGCCGCCAAGGTCACCGACGTGAAGGGCTCCGACACCCGCTCCACCACGGAGATCGTCCAGGACGCCGCGTGGCCGATGCTGAGGGCGCTGCTGATCTACACGATCCCGCTGACCGCCGCCAGCTTCGCGATCGGCCTCGTCCTCGCGCTGGTGACGGCACTCGCCCGGATGTCGTCGAACCGGCTGGTGCAGCTGCCGGCACGCATCTACATCTCCGCCATCCGCGGCACCCCGCTGCTGGTCCAGCTCTTCATCGCCTTCTACGGCCTCGGGCAGGTCGGGCTCAAGCTCTCGCCGGTGGGGGCGGCGATCCTCGCGCTCAGCCTCAACGTCGGCGGCTACGCCGCGGAGATCATCCGCGGCTCGATCCTGTCCGTCCCGCGCGGGCAGTACGAGGCAGCGACCACGATCGGCATGCGCTACCCGCAGCTGATGCGTCGCATCGTGCTGCCGCAGGCCGCGCGGATCGCCGTGCCACCCCTGTCCAACACGCTGCTGTCCCTCATCAAGGACACGGCGCTGACGTCGATCATCCTCGTGCCCGAGCTGCTCAGACAGGCGACGAACGCCGCCTCGTCGAGCGGGCAGTTCATGCCGCTCTACCTCTTCGCGGCGCTCTACTACTGGATCGTCTGCTTCCTCGTCTCGCAGGCACAAGGACCGCTGGAGAAGCGACTCGGGAGGTACGCCGCATGAGCACCACGCCACTGGTCGAGGCCCGCGGGCTGCGCAAGACCTTCGGTGACACCGAGGTGCTCCGGGGCGTCGACCTCCGCGCCGACGAGGGCACCGCCACCGCGATCATCGGCCCGTCGGGCTCGGGCAAGACGACCATCCTGCGCTCGCTCAACGTCCTCGAGGTGCCGGACAGCGGGACCGTACGCATCGCTGACGCCACCGTCGACTTCGGCGCGTCGGTCGACCGCTCCACCCGGCGCCGCGAGGTCGAGGCGCTGCGCTCGCACAGCGGCATGGTCTTCCAGTCGCACCACCTCTTCCCGCACAAGACCGTCCTGCAGAACCTCCTCGAGGGGCCGGTGCAGGTGCAGGGCCGCGACGTCAACGAGGCCACCGCCGACGCTCGCCGGCTGCTCGAGCAGGTCGGCCTCACCGGTCTTGAGGACCAGTACCCCTCGCAGCTCTCCGGCGGCCAGCAGCAGCGCGTCGGCATCGCCCGCGCGCTCGCCCTCAACCCCAAGGTGGTCCTGCTCGACGAGCCCACCTCCGCGCTCGACCCCGAGCTGGTCGGTGAGGTGCTGGCCGTCATCCGCGACCTCGCGACGTCGGGGTGGACCCTCATGATCGTCACCCACGAGATCCGCTTCGCCCGCGACGTCGCCGACCAGGTGCTCTTCCTCGACGGAGGCGTCATCGCCGAGCAGGGTGGCTCCGAGGTGCTCCACGACCCGCAGCACGAGCGTACGAAGCAGTTCCTGCGACGGGTGCTGGAGCCGGGGTGAACGACCCGTCGCGTGAGGCGAGACGCTGTTTACGTGCACATGCCGTTCGTACGGTGCCGGTGGAAGAGACCGTTGCTCAGTGCCTTCGGCCTAGCCCCTTAGCGGCGGATAGACGCGGCAGGAGCGCTGCTCATTGCGGAAAAATCCGGTCGGCGGCCGCTTGCGAGGCGAGCCAGCCACGCAGCCGTGGCCCAAGTCAGCCTCTGGCGGCGGCACTACGTCGACGCGCTCGCAGCGCCCGTGGCATTGCTACGGGACTGGCGGATGGCGAAGGCCGCCCCCGAGCCAGCCATGCCCAAACCGATCAAGACGATCGGGAGCACCCGAGCATCTGACAGCGGCGACTGGCACGACGGCCACGGACCGGCTGGACGATCGGCAAACTGGTACGCCGATGGCGGTTCCTTCAAGAAGGCCGTTCCGCACTTGACCCCTTGGATGTCGTAGACAACCCGGAAGAATCCGAGACCAATGCCAAGTGCCAGCAGGGCGCCGCTGACGATCACACAGACTTTCTGTAAGTCCCGCACCGGGTGAAGCTACACCAATGAATCACCCAATCCCGGTCGAACACCGACGTCTTTACGTGCGGTGGGCCTGAAGAGTTTCGGCTGAGAGCGGTCGGGTCGCAGATCAAGGTGGCGCCACCGATCGATGGTGATTGCATGGCGGCGCCCGATTGGCCTGTGGCCACCAACTCGCCCGCCGCGATCACCACAAACTTCATCAGACCCGTTCTGTAGGAGGCGCTGCCGACACCCCGGCTCGCGGCGGAATGACCCACCGATGGCGTACGCCTCTTGACCCGAAGGCAGATCCGGACGTTCGTTCCCCACCTCAGCTGTACTTGGTGTTGGTCATGCGATCTCACTTTTGGGTCGATCAGCTTTGAACCCACCCCGTTGAGATCGGGCGGGTGGGCTGAGCAGCGTAGTTCGCTGCCTCAGCGCTTGCGAACCCCTTCATGGCAGGCAGGGAAGAGCCTGCGGTGCGCCGAGGTGCCACCGGCAGATCGCCAGAAGACTTGGGTCTGACAGGACACTCCTTGCGGCGGACTGGAGTGTGGCGTCTGACCTCTCGCCGACGACTATCGCGGCCAGGCAGTCCGCAAGGGAAATGTAGGCCGGCCCGTCCAGACCGATGGCCAATGAACGAAACTCCTGCTCGGACATCCAATCCGTGTTCTTACGAAAGAATAATTGCTCCGCATTCTCGCGAATGCGCTGGCCCGCCACCGCGCGCCCGCCATCGCGCCTCAAGTCCGACACCAGATAGTTAAGGCCGTTTGGGTTCTCCCACCCCAGAGCACGGTCCTCATACTCGACGCGACCCTGCATCACTCGGACCCCGTCAACGGTTGGCTGATCGAGCCGGTCAACCGCACTTGTCCAGGCTGCTCGGTCGATGATCAGGCAGGCTCCCTCATGGTCGCCCGCATACTGCTGCCACATTCGCGCGCGTGCCCAACCGCGATGGAAGTTCCACACTCCGTTCCACTCTGCCTCTGCAGCGCGGTCTTGGGTGAAGCACGCAAGATACACGCTCCCTCGCATCGCCTGATCGACCTGACGAGTAAAACCGACGAACTCGCTTTCCTCCAGCGCCGGCTCACCGTGCTCGAGTGACATTGAGGGCCACCACTCTCGGTTCTCGCGCGGATCGTTCGTCGCCGTAAGCGGGCCAAGACGAATGGACATCGACTCAAGGATGAAGGCCGCCGTCGATGGGTTGGTGTAGTGGTACAGGTAGCGATCCAGGGTCGCCGGTCCGTCATGGCTGAAGACGTCGTTGTAACTCTCGGGGGGAGCGGTAGTCACGGGGTCAGCGTAAGCGCCCGAGGCTTAGGCGTGGGCGTGTGTAGTTCCGGTTCGGCTTAGAGCTCCACATGTCGGGCGGAAGAGCCAGCAGACCTGAGCCAGCATGTGCGGTGCGCGGGGAGGTGTCACCGCCTCACAGATGGCGGCAATCGCGTCCGGCGCACGCGGAGGTGCGTGATAGCGACGCGAAAGGCGGCGGAATGGGGCAGCCTCAGGAACGCAGCAATTTTACGTGAACCGGTTGACCGTGAAGGTCCGGCAAGGCTCGGCGCATTGCTGGCGCGCCGACGAGACGACCTGACGACAGCGGCTCCATTCGCGTCCTCTGACTTTCGCACCTGAGACGCCGCGATGCACGAGATGTCCCAACGCCTCGACGGCCGCGCGGACGAGCTCGTCGGCGCGCTCAGTCCATGGGTCGACGCCGGCGTCCGTCCGTGCGGTTGTACGTTTGCCACGAAATGGAGCGAGCCTCCTGGAACCGACCTGCACGGACCAAGTGATAGCTCAACGAGCCGACATACTGGTCCCAGCTGTCGAGTGCTTGCTCGCCGGTCGGAGGTTCGCCCTCGATGATCGCTTTGCGGAACGCCAGCAGCTCGTCCGCTACGGCAGCGTGCATCTCTTGTCCGACCGGGCTGCCCAGGGCGGTTCCGAGTAGGTCGGCCAAGGCTGGATGAACGAGGCCGACGGCTTCACCTCCACCCGCCGTGGGCAAACGAATGATGAGCTTCCGCAATTCGAAGAGCGCGTCGTGCAGCTCGCGACGGTTTACTAGGATGGACCGCCGGCGAAGGGCTCGCTGCCCGAGGGAGAGCGGCATGGGTCGAGCAGGATCGGCCGCGGTGGCGACCTGCGATGCCAGCCACTGAAGGTCCGACTTGCCAGGATCCAGAGTGAAGCTGCTTAACGAGCTGCGGAGAAGTTCGAACAGCTCCGCTCGAGTGTCGTCGGAGTCAGCGAATGCAAGAAGCGCGGTCTGTACCCCACGGCCTGCCTCGGTACGCCTAAATTCCATTACTGGGCTATCGGGGGTCGGGCCCAATGCCGTCAGCTCTAACTGCGTCGCCCCGTGTACGTCGCCTAGGGCGTCAGGAATGTCATCGCTGCTCGTGATCACGAACCGTACGGCCGTGCCGGCGTCGCTCGCGGCCGCGTCCGAGATGAGCCGCTCGAGTTCGACCCGGAACTCCGGGCTCATCGAATCCACTCCGTCGAGTCCCACCCGCCAGAACCCTGCTGCGGCCCCAGATTCGGCGGAACGCGGTCTGGGTGCGTGCGCGAGAAGCTGCTCGACGATGTCGTCCTGCAGCGAGTCGATGGACTCGTGGCCAGACAGGGCGACGAATGCATCGAGGAACGGCCGTTCAGACGGGACTTCCAAGGCGCTGTGCGGCCCGGAGACGGTCTCGCGGTACAAACTAGACAGCAGTGCCGACTTCCCGCTTCCGTATGAGCCTTTGATCCAGATGAGACCTGCATCAGCCTGTTCCTGAACGAACTGCCTGCCGTGGGCAACCGCGTCGGCAATCGGCGCAGACAGCGCTAGCAAGGCCTCACCCGAGGTCCCGCTGACGGAGTCGACGCGGTAGGCCACGTTCTTCTTTAGCCATAGGGACGGGTCCGGGTCGGCGACGGGACCTGTGCGCGCGTCGAAGCCCATCCAGCCCGGTGTCTGCTTGGTGCAGTTGTTGCGAGCGGCGAACACTAAGTCTTCGGGAGGGATGACCGGGTTCCACACCGTCCGCGCAGCCATCGTTGTGAACGTTCGACTCAGGCAGGCTCCGTATGCAGGGGAGTCACCCGATGCCGTGATGAACTGCAAGCGGCCTCCCGCAGACCACAGCTTGTCAACCAACCGCCTGGCAGAGCCGCGGGCAACCTCGCCACCGTCGCAGGTGTCCACGACCACGACCAGGCCGTCGATCCTTGGTGCCGCCTCGAGTTCTTCGCGTAACACCTGCACAAGGTGGACTGCGTTGTTGCTGCGCGGTGTTTCGTCGGGACTGTCCTTTGCCATGAAGTAGTAGTCATCTTCGCCAGTCGCCACACCGTGCCCGATGAACCAAAGGGCCAGCGCGGCCTCGTCGTCGTGGGCCCGTTGGAACGCGTCCGTGATGGCCTGGCGGGTCTCTGCGCTAGACGCGTCTAGGAGAGGCGCATCGATATCTCGTACGGATCGCCACCCCGCGGCCTGTCCCGCCGTCAATGTCTCGTGGACCGATTGAGCGACCTCAGGTACGAAAGGCAGCGGCGGAAGCGCCTCACATTGCGCTCCGATGACGAGGGCGAACCGGTTCAACATTGTCGACCTCCGTGTGAGAATGCGCCATGGCCACCGTAGTGATGGTTCACGGGATAGCGCAGCAGAAGCGCAGCGCGGAGGAGCTCCAAGCAGCATGGATTCCGGCACTCGCATGTGGCGTCCGCGAAGCCGGTCACGAAGACCTTGCCGACAAGATCACCGTGGATAACGACAGTGGCATCGAGGCGAGGATGGCGTTCTATGGGGATCTGTTCCTCGCCGCAGACGCGCAGGGAGACGGTTCTCGGCCCGAGGTTGACCCCGAGGTGCAGGCTGTCGAGCTCGACCTGGCCCGGGCCATGCTCGAGCGTGCGACCGAGGTCGGAGGTCCGCGCGATCAGGCGCGGGCATCCGTTGCTTTGGCTGCCACCGCTCCGGAGCAGGTGGACGCACAAGGCTTCCGGGCGACGATCCGTCCCGCTGTCGAGGCGCTCGCGCGTATCGGATGGCTAGCCGACCTCGGCCAGGCATTCGGTGAGCGCTATGTGTGGCAAGAGTTACGCCAAGCGTCGTTGTACCTGACCAAACCTGACATGCGCGAGGCAATCCAAGATCGTGTGAATCGCATTCTGACCGCCGACACCCGGCTAGTCATCGGACATTCCCTAGGTAGTGTCGTCTCTTATGAGGCTCTGCATCGCGCGTCGGTCGCAACACCGCACTTCGTGACGATGGGCTCGCCGCTCGGCCTCCGCGGACCAGTCACGCGTCGCCTTGAGCAGCAGCCTCCGGCGTTCCCTCTTTCAGCGTTGTCGTGGCTCAATTTGGCGGACCACGACGACCTCGTCGCCGGAGAACCAGACCTTGCAGGGATCTTCGGCGGGGCGTCCGGGGGTCGAGTTGTTCATGATTACGTTGTCGACAACGGAAAGAGGCCTCACGATGCCAAGGCCTACCTCGGTCAACGCGCTCTCGCGGCTGCCACAGCGGCAGCGCTCGCTCTGACGTAGCCACGCCGCCTGCGTTAGAACGCAGCCGCGACAGCACTTGGCCGTTCGATGATCCGCAGGCGGAACACTGACCGTCGCACCGGCCGTGTCTCAAATGACAGCAGTTCAGTCCCAGAATCGTCCGGATGGCGTGACCGGTACCGGCGAACGTGCTGCAACGCTTTGCTGAACGCGGCGCGGAGATCCTGAGCATGGCGGGGTTCGCGAGCGTCGCGCAGACGCTCCTTCTCAGCCGGCAATTCGAGGCACCAGCGCCATCAGAGGAACCTCGCACGAGCGACGCCACGGTTCGTCAATCTCGGGGTGCGTCGGGCGGCGGCGGACTGCCTGCTGACGCAACTCGACGCCGGTTAGCGAGGGCACCGACAGGCGGCGAGATGACGCAACTTCGACGGTCCCCGAATAGCGACGCTTGCCCGGTGAGCGTGACCGCGCGAAATCACTTACAAAGCCCGTCACGCTGTGACAGTCCCACCGGTCTGCGTGGCTAACCGGCACCGAGGTCGGATCCGTTTCGTGTTACCGAGAACTTGGTCCAGCCGTGCTGTCGAGGCCATACGTAGCCGGCGACCGAGCTGGCGGCGGGGTGCGACCGAGCCAGACGCCGTCGATGCCGTCGATATCTAGGCCGACCTCGGGCAGGCCCTCCGTCTCGAAGGAACGGAGCATGGCGAATCCCTCGGTGAGCTCGACCCACAGCCAAAGGTGTCGCGACGTCACGTTTTCGGCAGCCAGAAGCTTGTGCACGTCTGAGAGGTGGTCCTTATGTAGTTCCTCGGAGACGAAGGCGGCGGGCAGGTTTCGGTCGACCGGTCGGTTGAACGCAAACCCTCGGCCCACCCAAACCTGGCCACCGTGTTCCTCAAGCAAGGCGGCGCTCGCGTCGGTTACGCGACTGAGGGTCGAGAACCCGGCGCAGGCGAGCGCGCGTGCCGCCTCCCATTCGGGTGGCCGAACTGAGGCTGGCGCGAACGCATGCTCCTGCCAATGGGGCGTGTAGATCTGCTCGACTCCCAGATGCTCCATTGCGGGGAGGCGAGTCCGCAGCGCGGCGATCGCAACGTCGGCCTCGATGACGCCTGCGTGATGGGCAAGCCAGCAGCTTGATAGCTCCGGGATGTCGACCCAATCGTCGCCGGCCGCCCGGTTCCAGCGATGGTCTCGCCCGACACGCCCCGTCTGCGATGGTGGTGACTTCGAGCGCGATCGTGTCTGCCTCAGTCGTGATGGTGAAGTCGTGCATACGATCGCGGGAATTGTCGTCGTGCAGGCAGCCGCGCACGCCCGCGCCGGTGACAGCCGTCAGCTGCTGCACCACGGCGTTGGCCGCGGCGTTCTCTCGCTCTCGCTTACTTTCCACGTAGGCAATGCACCTGGCAGGGACCGCGTGGCAACTGAGAATCGCGGTGAAATGGTCGAGTAGATGAAGTGACGGCTGTGGACCGGGGACGCTCGCCTGAGCTGCGCGACCTTGGAACAACCGCAGCTGTGGCGGTCCCGTCTCCCCCTCCTGACGCATCCCCGGCGAGTGACACATCCGCACGCTGGCAGGTTTCAAGCTCTTGGAGCGCTCGGAGAGCGAACACCTCGCTGACCACGCCGGATTGCCCCCAGCTGTCGGACCCGCATGAGACCCTTCGAGCCATGGATGCCGAGCGGAACCCTGACTATCTGCGCCAGCTGGCGGACGCAGTTAGAGCGTTCAAGGTAGCCCTTGAAGAGTTCTTGGCTCTCCACGTCGAGAACACGGGGCCTATGGCGATGGCGGGCGGCCTCGCGCCCGCCATCATGCAGAAGGACGGCGTGGACGCCGGCGAACTCGAACGTCTCCGCTCCGAAGTGGCACTCGCTTCGGGGCGCATCGCCTCTGTCGCACCTCTCGTCGGCATGTACATCCAAGTGCAAGGCCTGGGACGCATCGACCCCTTCGCGGCATGGCTGAGCATCACGCAACCCAAGCCCCTCCTGGAACCCGCGAACATCCTCGACGCCTGCGATCAAGCCATCGGCCGTCTGGAAGGCATGGCGGAGAAGGCCCAGGCTGAGTTGCCACCCACGATCGGTGTCACGTCGATGCACCCCCTCATCTGGGGTGCTGCAGGCCCGCTGTGGCGAGACGGCCACTACCGGGAAGCAGTGGCCGCGGCAGCTGAAGCACTCGTCAGCCAGGTGAAGGTCCGCACCCGGCGCAACGATGTCGCCGAAACGGCGTTGTGGCAGGAGGTCTTCTCCAACAGAGAGCCATCACCAGGCAAGCCACGGCTACGATGGCCAGGCGTCCAGACCGACCGCACCGTGACGTCGATGAATGACGGACTTCGCCAGTTCGCCCCAGGCTCCCAACTGACGATCCGCAATACGGCGGCACACGGAACCGGGTCCATCTCGGAGCAGGACGGGTTGGAGCGTCTGGCTGTCTTGAGTCTGTTGGCGCGCTGGGTAGCCGAATGCGAACTGCACGAAGTCTGAGCGGCGCGGGCACGGAATGGTCCGCCTTGCCGCACGTTTCGGCACCGCTTTCACCATCGCCGCAGAACAGCGGGAAGCGTGACGGTCGATGAGTGATCAGATGGGCGAACTCGGTGTCGCGGAATTCACGCGCGCCGCGTTGAGACTCGGGTGGAAGGTTCGCCGCCAGCACGAAAGCGACCAAGGCATCGATGCCCAGATCGAAAAAGTCAATTGGGTTTCGCGAAATGGTCGCAATTCCCATGAGGAGACAACCGGTCGTCTAATCGCCGTTCAGATCAAGAGCGGGAAGTCGTGGTTCCGGTCCAAGACGCCCGCGGGTTGGTGGTTCTCGTTCAGCGAACGCGAACGGAACCTTTGGCTCAACCACGCGCTCCCTGTCATCGTCGCCATGTACCACCCCGAGTTGGACCGGGTGTACTGGCAGCGCATCAGTGCCTCGACGATCACTAAAGCGCGGACCAAGTACCGCGTGGAAGTACCGGCGAACCAGACAGTGGACATGGCCGGATCAGTCTGGGACGACCTAGCCGCTGGGCACGAACGCCGCGCTCTCGATGTGTTCGAACTTTCCCTGCAGGGAATCCCGCCAGGTGTCGCGGTGCGCCTCCGTGAGCGTCCGGCCAAGGAACGCCCGGACGCAGCTCTCCTGGCGATGCATCTGGCGGAGGGGCGCAAGAACGCCGCAGGGACGGCTACCTCCCTCCTAAGTGCCCAACCCCGGTGGATCACAGACAACGCAGGCTGGGCGTGGGGCATCGTCGGTCAGTACTGCAGCGAGCACGGTCTCACGTCGCTGGCGGCTGATGCTTTCGAGTTGTCAGCAGACGCCAACGGAGGAGACAGCAGAGTCCGTTCGCTTGTGGCTGCAGCGACACATCGCTACTTCGACGACGCTGCCGCTGCGAACGATCTCGTTCGCCGAGCTGAGGACATGCCTGGTGAGCAGGTACTCCGCGCTGTGGGTCGCACCGTTGTCGCCGGCACCAACGACCGAGGACATTGGACGGTCGACTCTCTTCTGCTCCAAGGCGGCCCTGAGGTCGAAGGCAGCGCGCCTGCGCAGCGGCTGTTGTGCGTACACGCGCGAATGGAAGAACGATTCGACGACGCGGTGCACCATGGCGAGGCCGCCTTGAGGTTGGATCCGCTGTCGAGCGAAACGATGGTGATGACAGCGGACAGTCTCCAAGGTCGCTGGGTCCTTGGCGGCGCCGCGTCGAAGGACCTGAGCCGCTGCGTCAACGTGCTTGAACAGGCCTTGGACCAACGAGTCCGATGGGCAGGGAAAGTCGACAGCATCCGCGCGGGGCTCGTCCGTGCGCTTGAAATGGCGGGAGACTACAAGGCGGCCATGCGCGTGGCGTTGCCACCACCGGCTGGCGACAGCGGCACAGCCGACATCGACGCCAAGTCCGTACGTCTGGCAGCCTACGCCGCCAACCGGCTCGGCGACTCCGACGCACTGCATCAAGCTCTCGAACTTCTCGGAGACGAACCGGACGACCAGTTGGCGAAGGTCAGGTGCGGCGCGTTGGCCCTGGAGCGCGACGAGGAAACCGCCCTTCGCATGGCGGCTCTCAGTACCGCCGAGACAGCGCGCGACTTCAGCGAGATCGGGCAACACTGTCTGGAACTGTGCGCCGACGGCGTCAACGTCATCGAACGGCTTCGCCCCCACGTCGAGTCAGGGGTCCTACCTGCATCGCTCCTCCGCCTGTGCGAAGCGATCGTCACCATCCCGAGTCACGGCATCGATGCGTCGCTCCCCGCGCTTCGAGAACTCGCGCTGTCCGACAGGATCGCGGCGGAGTACCTGCTCGGGAACCTGAGACTGGCAAAGCGCTACGGCGAAGCAGCCGAGCAAGCCAAGACGCTGTTCGAGCGGACCAAGGCCCCTGACTATCTGATGCACCAAGCCCGAGCCCTGATCGGGGCAGATGACTACTTAGCGGCTTCGGAAGTCGCCAAGGTGGCTGTCGCCGTCAACGACATCCGGGAGGTCGACAGGGCGGAGATGTTCGAGTTCCTCGGCCAGTGCGCCGGCCAGAGCGAGGACTGGGCGCTCGCAGAGTCCTACTTTGACCAGGCGATCGGTCTCCACGCCTACCCGAGTCCGACGCTCGTCTGGAACCTGGTCGCCTGTCAGGTGAATCAAGCGCGAATCGCTCGGGCCGCTGACAGCCTCAGGAAGCACAGCCCCCCTGTACGCAACCGCCAAGATGCCTACCTCTGGACGAACGCAAACAACGCAAGCGTCTGGGATGAGCGCACCGCGTTCGAGGCCTTCGCGCTAGCACAGCGATTCATCGACGATGCTCGTCTATCAACCGCCCTTGTGACCGCGATCGTGACTCGAACCCACGGCGTCGGTAACCCCGACGAAGACGATGACCTCAAGCAGAGACGGCTCGCCGCACAGGACGCCGTCCCCGGCGAGCTTCACAAGCAAGCGTTCGAACTAATCCAGGAACTGATAGCCCGTCATGGCGACGCAACGGGCCTTCGGATCCTTCAAGGTGAGGACGAGACCGATCTTCTCGACCGGATGATGGTGCAGCTGAAAGAGGCGGCCGAAGCCGACGAAGTGAAGAAGGAGGTCGCGGAGCTCGTACGTCAGGGTCGAGTCCCTGTGGGGCTCTTGGCACGAGTCGTCAATCGCAGCACAGCCACTCTCGAAGCCCAACGCGCCCTCGGAGCCAGATTGGCTGCCAGTCAGCACGACGACGAGCATCAACTTGAGGTCGACGCGGCCGCTAGCGCGCTGAACAAGTCCGTCATTGTTGACTCGGCAACTATCATCACGCTGGCAGCGCTGAGCAGGCCGGACACGATTACCGGTCGATTCCTCGCTATACGCTCAGCACCAGCAACCATGCTGGACCTTCACCGCTTTCGTGATGACGTCCGTGGGATGGCTGGCAGCCCAGGCAGCATGCACTGGGACGAGACGCGTGGCCGGGTCGTCATCACAGAACTGACCGACGACGAGTTCATGCGTCTCCTCCGGCGGTCGGAGGCCGTGAGCGAGTACATCGACCGCCTCAGTGTTCGCTCGCCGGGCAAGCCCACCGTCTACGCCGACCTCCATGACGACGACATGCACTCGGTGTGGATCGACCCCATTCAGCTGGCCGAGGACGAAGGCCTGACCCTGTGGAGTGACGACCTTGGACTCCGACGTGCCGCCCGAGCAGTAGGAGTGATTGCGTTCGGTACCCCGGCGCTCCTCGACGCCCTGCGAGACACTGCCCTTCGGGCAGCCGGTCACGACCACGACGCAATCGACCAAGCCGTCAAGACTGGTCTCGATTGGCTCAGGGAACTGGCCGCCGACCACATAGTCGATCTTCCGCTCCCCGCTGAAACGGTTTACACGCTCGCCGCCGACGAATCGTGGAACCCAATGTCCTCTGCCGCCGTTGCGCTGTCACGTGGGTCCTTCTGGATCTGGACCGACAATGCGCTCACTCTCCTCATGGCGATCTACGCGGGCGCGCGAGAACAGGCTGAAGAGACGCTCATGGGCTGGCAATCCGCAGCCATGTACGGTGCTGCGTCCAACCGCGAGCCCGAAGCCGCTGCATCACTACTGGCGATTCTGGCGCTCGTGGCCTTCGGTGGCGAGCCGACCGATGAGGAACGCGCCGACTCTCTCCGCCGTGCCCGGCAAGTCGCTACCGAGCTCGGTGTGCCTGATCCCGCGGGCGGCCTCCCCAGCGCTGCTGCTCTACTGGCCGAAGGCGGCGCCGTTGACGATGCGCCAGACCTAGTACGCCGGGTGCTGGCCATACTCGAGGAGGTTGATCTGTCGGCGGACGATCGGGACTCCGACAGTCGTCTCGCGTAAAGAAGAAGTTCGGATCTGCGGTGGGGCAGTCACGTACAGCCAAGATTCACGAAATCGATATGCCGCCTAGTGGCGAGCTCAGGACACGCCCGTTCTGGGCGTTTTGCATGCGCCTTCGCGGCACAGCTGCCGCTCCCTCTCGCCTAGACCCCAGCGAAGTAGGCGGTGAGAGAGTGGACGCCGTGGCGGTCGAGGTTTCCGCGGGAACGGTCGTAGTGCTCGGTGGTTCGTGGGGCGGAGTGTCTAGCGAGGAACTGAGCGTTCGTATCGGGACGCCGAGGCCGAGGGCGTCGGTGACGGCTCGTCAGCGTGCCGGCGCATGGGCGTTGAGTCGGAAAGCGCGCCGCTGTTCGTAGGCGATGGAGTCCGGGACGACGCCGGGGTGCTCGATGTTGACCGAGTGGCCCCACCAGTCGAGGTCGTTGACTGAGAGCCAGTCCTTGTCATACCGGGTCTGAGTCACTGGCGTAGCCCAGGTGGCTACGTCGTTGGCGCTGTGCAGGACCCCTTCTGCGCCGGGGAACTTGTCTTTGACCTGCGTGACATTGGCCGCGAGGTCACCCACCAGGTAGGGGAACCCTGCGGCGATGTCGCGCTCGACCTGGTCGGTCGTCTCGATGAACGGGGAGAACGCGAGCTGGTCGGCGAAAGTGAACCCGACGAGGTAGATGGCGCCATCCTTCGTGACCTGGCCGCAGACGACGCGTGCGTCGCCGTTCGGGAGGCGGTTGTTGAGCCACAGGTTTGCTGCCTCAACGTCGTCGACCGGCTCGTCAGGGTGGATGTTGGCAAGTACTGCGGGCTGGGGCTTCAACGGGAACCCGGTCCACTCTCCGCGCTGGTCACGGTGAACGATCTGGGGCGCGAGGTCAGCGAAAAACCGCAGGACCGCAAGCATGGTGCCGGTGACTTCTTGACCTTCGAGGTTCGCTACGTACGCGGGCTGGAGCTTCTGTGTCCGGCCGTGGAGCTTGTCGTGCACGGCCCGCGGGATAGGTTCCCAGAGCGCGTAGACCCGGAGGCCGTGGAGTCCGCCGACGAGGCTGTTTGCTTTGGGAGGCGCGACGATCTGCATGACGTGCTGGTCGGCGTTGCGGGCGTACTTGACGGCGTTGATGAGTGCCGCGCCAGGCGTCGGGCTGGTCCCGAAGAGCGACGTGTAGGTCGTCTTGTCACCGAGTTCGTTGGCGAGGAGGTCGTTAAGCGTTTGAACGCTACTGAGCCAGTTGCGGACGGGGCGTCCGAGGTCGCTACGTGAGGCGGTCTCGGCGTAGTAGGCGGCCGCGGCCTCTTGGATGTCGCCCATGACCTGGGTGAGCCGCAGCTCTTCGCCAGCGGTGAGGGTCAGGCGGGTAGTGCTCATCGGGCGTTCTCCAGATGGTGGTCAGGGTGCCCATGCTCCCGGACGTTGAACGCGCAGCAAAGTCGGTATTCACGTTGGGCCTCGCTGACCCCCGCGACCGGAGACCGCTACGGCCGGAGAACCCGCGTCATAGTGGGCGAGGTGCAGCGTCCGCTCAGGCCAGCAGCACGTATGACCCCAGCGCGACCAGCCAGGAGACGAACGACCCGAGCAGGAAGTACTCCGTCATCTCGTGGACGGTCTGCTGCTCGTGGCGCGACGACAGCTCGGGGAAGCGGAGCAGGCCCTTCGCCGCGACCACGATTGACGCCGCGGTGACCTGCCCGCCCAGCGCCAGCGCGAGGATGAAGACCCGCTCGAGCGGGCCGAGCAGCCGGCCGCCCTTGAGCTGGGTGGGCGGCATGGCGCCGTCCGCGCGGGGGTTGATCGTGCCGGTGGTCTTCAGCACCAGCCGGACCAGGACGTTGCCGGTGGAGAGCTGGACGCCGAAGCCGCCGAGCACCAGCAGGAAGCGGTCGGGCGAGACGCCGGCGAGGGCGGGCACGGTGACGTCGTCGAGCCAGCGTCCGAGCGGCCCGGCGGCCTCGGGGGCGAGGCCGGAGCAGGCCACGGCGCCGCCGACAGCCAGCACGAACAGGGTCAGCGGGAGCCATGCCGGTCCCGGGTGGCCGAAGCCCCAGGTGACGGTCAGGTCCCACAGCACCACGACCGCCGCGACCAGCAGCAGCGCGGCCACGTCGCGGCCGGACGTCAGGCCGGCGAGCAGGCCGACACCGAGCGCCACCAGCCCGCCGACGCACCCCGGCAGGAGCCGCGTGCGGCGCACCGAGTGGGTCAGGTCGGTCACCGCGAAGCCGATCAGCAGGATCCCGAGCCAGCTCATCGCACCCCTCCTTCCGTCACAGTCCGCGCACCAGGTCGTCGGCGGCCAGCACGACGCCCATGCCGTCGGCCCGCACCCGCTGCGACACCGCGGACGGGCTGATGCCGAGGTCGTCGGCGATCTCCTGCTGCAGCCTGCCCCTCAGCAGACCATCCAGCACCGACATCGAGCGCGGCGACAGGCCGGAGACGATCTGGTCGCGGGTCATCAGCGCCGCGTTGACCAGCGCCGGCGCGGGCCCGTGCTCGCCCTCGGCCGCCGCGTACGCCGTGCGGACCCCCCGCAGCGGCGCGCGGCGCCCGTAGTCCTCGGCGGCGTCGATCGCCGACCGCGCGGCCCACCAGCCGGGGCCGTCCTCGACGCGCGGCTCCTCGGCGAGCACGAGCACGCTGCCCCAGCCGATGCCCTGGCGCACGTCGACGTCCGGCAGCAGCGCCAGCCGCAGCCGCAGGGTCGCGGCGACCGCGTCACCGAGGGTGGCGAAGATGCCCTGGAACTCGTCCCCGACCCCGATCCGGAGCGGCACCGGGGGCGCGAAGGACGCGTTGACCTCGGCGACCGCCCGCGCGAACCGGTCGTGCACGGCGGCACGGTCGGCGCTGCGGCGCGAGCCCACCAGATCACCGATCACGGTGACTGAAGGCTTGGGCTTCATCTCGCTCATCTGAAGATCATACCTTCTTCTGGGTCGGATGAAGCAAGGGACTTCACTCCCAGAACACGCGTTCGACCACCGCGTGGGCCCGGCGGGTGGTGCGCAGGTAGTCGTTGACCATCTGGTCGGACGCGCCCTGGGGGTAGCCGAGCACCCGCGCGACCGCGGCGCGCTCCCGGGCGTCGCGCGGCAGCTGGTCGGCCGGTCGCCCCCGGACGAGCGTGACGGCGTTGCGCACCCGGCTGACCAGCCGCCACGCCTCGGCGAGCGTCGCCGCGTCGTCCTCCCCGACCAGCCCCGCCGCGGCGGCCGCCTCGAGCGCCGGCAACGTCTGGGGCGTGCGCAGCGCCTCGACCGCGCCGGCGTGCCGCATCTGCAGCAGCTGCACGGTCCACTCGACGTCGGCCAGTCCGCCGCGGCCCAGCTTGAGGTGGGTGTGCCGGTCGGCGCCGCGCGGCAGCCGCTCGTCGTCGACCCGGGCCTTGATCCGGCGCACCTCGACGACGTCGGCCTCGCTGATGCCGCCCGCGGGGAACCGCAGCGGGTCGACGAGCTCGGTGAAGCGCTGCCGCAGCGCCTCGTCGCCGACCACCGCGTCGGCGCGCAGCAGGGCCTGGAACTCCCACACGTGCGACCACTTGGCGTAGTAGGCGGCGTAGGACTCCACGGTCCGCACCATCGGCCCGTTCTTGCCCTCGGGCCGCAGATCGGGGTCGACCTCGAGCGGCGGGTCGCTGGCGGGCAGCGACAGCAGCCGGCGCAGCTCGGCGACGACGGCCGTGGCGTAGGACGACGCGACCTGGGGCTCGACCCCGTCGACCGGGTCGTGGACGAACATCACGTCGGCGTCGCTGCCGTAGGACAGCTCGAAGCCGCCGTAGCGGCCCATCGCGACGACCGCGATCGCGCTCGGCGCGGCATCCAGGCCGCGCTGGCGACGGACCGCCTCGGCCGCGATGTCGAGGGTCGCCTGAAGGGTCGCGTCGGTGAGCCGGCTCAGCCCCTGCCCGACGAGCGCCACGTCGGTGCCGGCGACCAGCTCGCCGGTGGCGA
Source organism: Nocardioides okcheonensis (assembly GCF_020991065.1). NCBI lineage: Bacteria > Bacillati > Actinomycetota > Actinomycetes > Propionibacteriales > Nocardioidaceae > Nocardioides > Nocardioides okcheonensis. The sequence goes on along the minus strand of NZ_CP087710.1, from coordinate 4,359,473 downwards.
TCCGCAGCAGCTCGCGCCGGCGCACGGCGCGCACCGCGCCGACCGCCGCCTCGGCCGAGTCGGCCCGCTCGACCAGCGCCTGCATCTCCGCGAGCGCCGCCTCGGCGCTGAGCGGCACGAGCGACTCCCCCAGCATCTTCACGCCCTGCGGCTCGCGCTCGAGCAGGTCGGTGGCGTAGCGCGAGGTGCCGAGGACGTGGGCGAGCCGCTGGGCGACCTCGCCCTCGTCGCGCAGCATCGTGAGGTACCACGGCGAGCGCCCCAGGCTCTCGCTGATCCGGCGGAAGCCGAAGAGCCCGGCGTCCGGGTCGGGGGCGTCGGCGAACCACTCCAGCAGGACCGGCAGCAGGGTGCGCTGGATGTCGGAGGTGCGCGAGACCCCGCTCGTCAGCGCCTCGAGGTGGCGCAGCGCCGCCTTCGGGTCGGCGTAGCCGAGCGCGGCGAGCCGGGCCTCGGCCGCCTCGAGCGAGAGCCGCGCCTCGGAGCCGGCCAGGCGGGCGACGGCGCCGAGCAGCGGGCGGTAGAACAGCTTCTCGTGCAGCCGCCGCACCTCGCGGCGGTGGTGGCGCCACTGCTTGTCGAGCTGGGTGACCGGCTCGGAGTACAGCCCGAGCGAGCGACCGAGCCGGCGCAGCGACGCCTCGTCGTCGGGCAGCACGTGGGTGCGGCGCAGCTGGTGCAGCTGCACCCGGTGCTCGAGGGTGCGCAGGAACGCGTACGCGTCGTGCAGCTTCTCGCCGTCCTCGCGGCCGACGTAGCCGCCGCGGGTCAGCCGGGCGAGGGCGCTCAGCGTCGCCCCGTCGCGCAGCGTCGGGTCGGCGCGCCCGTGCACGAGCTGGAGCAGCTGGACGGCAAACTCGACGTCGCGCAGCCCGCCCGACCCGAGCTTGATCTGGCGCTCCGCCTCGTGCGCGGGGATGTGCTCGACGACGCGGCGCCGCATCGCCTGCACGTCGGCCACGAAGCCGTCGCGCTCGGCCGCGGTCCACACCATCGGCTCGATCATCTCGACGTAGGCCTGCCCGAGGGCGAGGTCCCCGGCGACCGGGCGCGCCTTGAGCAGCGCCTGGAACTCCCAGGTCTTGGCCCACTTCTCGTAGTAGCCGCGGTGGCTGGCCAGCGTGCGGACCAGCGGCCCCTGGCTCCCCTCGGGACGCAGGTTGGCGTCGACCGGCCAGATGGCGCCCTCGCGGGTGTGGTCGGAGCAGATCCGCATCAGGTGGGAGGCGAGCTGGGTCGCGACCCGGAGCGCCGTCCCGTCGTCGGCGTCGTCGGCGGGCTCGTGGACGAAGACGACGTCGACGTCGGAGACGTAGTTGAGCTCGTGGCCGCCGCACTTGCCCATCGCGATCACCGCGAGCCGCGCGGCGTGGGCCTGCTCCCCGACCCGCGCGCGGGCCACCGCGAGCGCCGCCTCGAGCGTCGCGCCGGCGAGGTCGGACAGCTCGGCCGCCGCGTCGTCGACGCCGACGTGGTGGGCCAGGTCGCGCGCGGCGAGGCGCAGCAGGATCCGGCGGTACTCCACCCGCAGCGCGTCGACGGCCTCGGCGTCCGGGAGCGTGGCGACCGGCTCGGCCGCAGTGGTGTCGGCGCCGACCGCGGCGAGCATCGCCGCGCGCACCGCGTAGGCCGCCGGGCGGGTGCTGCCGAGGGTCGGGTCGGTGAGCTCGCGCCAGTGGTCGGGGTGCCGCACGAGGTGCTGGGCCAGCGCGGCGCTCGCGCCCAGCACGCAGCACAGCCGCATCGCGGTGCCCTCGTCGTCGGCGACCTCGGCCAGCATCGACCGCCCGGCACCCTCGGCCCGGTCGTCCAGCGCCTCGACGAGGCGCAGCAGCTCGGCGAGCGCGGCGTCGGGGTCGGCCGTGGCGGCCAGCACGTCGGTGAGCGGGCGGCCGGCGGAGCCCAGCGCCGCGATGCCCGCGGCCGCGGCGGCACCGTCCGCGAAGCCCTTGCGCACGAACGCGCCGCTGGAGGTCACCGGGTCGCTCCCGCGATCGAGGCGAACCGCTCGACGAGCGGTCGCCAGTGCTGCTCGAGGCGGGCCTCGGCCTCCTCGACCGCGGCGAGCACCGCGGCCTCGTCGAGGCCCAGCGCGACCAGGTCGTCGCGGTCGTCCGCGGCCCACCCGGCCACCACGGCGGCGTCGACCTCGGGGTGGGCCTGCACGCCCCACGCACGCTCGCCGAAGCGGGCGACCTGCACCTCGCCGCCGGGGGTGCGGGCCAGCACCACCCCGCCGTCGGGCATCGCCACCACGACGTCGTTGTTCCAGTGGATCGCCACCTCGTCGCCGGTGCGCCCCGCGACCCACGGGTCGTCGGCCGCCGCGGCGCTCCAGCCCACCGGCTGGAGACCGACGGTCTGGCCCCGCGGGTTGCGGGCGACCTCGCCGCCGAGCGCGACGGCGAGCAGCTGGTGGCCCAGGCAGACGCCCAGCACCGGCGTGCCCGCCGCGACCGCCTCGCGCAGCCGCTCCTTCAGCGGACCCAGCCACGCGTGCAGGTGGTCGTCGTCGGCACCCATGTCGCCGCCCAGCACCAGCACGGCGTCGTACGCCGTCGGCGCGGGCAGCGGGTCGCCCGCGTAGGGCCGGCACACCTCGAGGACGCACCCGGCCCCCTCGAGCCAGCGCCCGACGAGGTGGGGCGGGCAGGACGCCTGGTGCTCGACGACGAGGACGCGCGTGCTCACCCCATCACGCTCCCCCAGGTCGACTCCTGCCACAGCGCGAGCAGGCCGAACCCGGTCGCCGAGGCGAGCGACCACGCCACCAGGTCACCGCGACGTCGCAGCGCCGCCACCCCGGCAGCAGCGAGCCCGGTGCCGACGAGGAGCAGGTGGAGGCCGAAGGACCACGGCGACTCGTCCTCCTCGAAGCGGTACAGCACTCCCTCCATCGAGAGGAGGACGATGATCCCGGCCAGGCCGTAGAGCCCGCCGAGCACGCCGACGACCACCAGCGACCACCGCAGCAGCCGGCCGCGCAGCTCCGACCAGCGTCCGAGCGTCAGCCCGAGGGCGGCGAGGACGACTGCGGCCGCGAGCGCGATCTCGTAGCTCACGGCGTCCTCCCCGGACCACTGCCAGTAGGACCCGCCCCGCACGCCCGTCCACGCCAGGAATCCCGCGCTCGCGACGAGCGCGGCACCGGGCAGCACCAGCGCGCGTCCGGTCGCCCGGGGCGCCGGACGGCTGCCGGGCAGCAGCGCGGCCGCCAGCGCGCAGGCGGCGCCGAGGGCGCTGAGGGCGACGTACCACTCGCGGGGGTCGTGCTCGGGCCAGCCAGCGAACCCGAGGGCCGCACCCACCAGGCCGAGGGCGCCCAGCAGCAGCCCCGGGCGACGCAGGACCTCGCGTCGCCGACCGAGGGCGAGCAGGACCAGTCCACCGAGGATCGCCGCCGTGCAGGCGTAGGACAGACCGGGCAGCCACGACGCGACGCTCATCGGCTCGTAGGACTGCTCCGTGCGCTCCTCCCACGCGTCGAGCGCGATCGCCAGCCACATCACCGCCTCCGCGCCGAGCGTCCAGCCCGCAGCCCAGGTCAGCCAGCCACGCAGCACCGCCACGCTCACCGCACCCCCTCGTCCACCGACCCGACCGGCCGGTTCAGAGCACCGGCAGCATGCGGTCGCGCTCGAAGGAGGAGACCTGGGTGCGGTATTCCTCCCACTCGGCGCGCTTGTTGCGCAGGAAGTAGTCGAAGACGTGCTCGCCCAGCGTCTCGGCCAGCAGCTCGGAGTCCTCCGCGATCCCGATCGCGTCCCAGAGGCTGCGCGGCAGGGGCGTGATGCCGAGTGCCCTGCGCTCGCGCTCGGTGAGCGACCAGACGTCGTCCTCGGCCTCGCGCGGCAGCTCGTAGCCCTCCTCGATGCCCTTCATGCCGGCGGCCAGGACCACCGCGAAGGCGAGGTAGGGGTTGCAGGCCGGGTCGATCGTGCGCAGCTCGACGCGCGTCGACTGCCCCTTGTTGGGCTTGTACATCGGGACGCGCACCATCGCGGAGCGGTTGTTGTGGCCCCAGCACACGCCCGACGGGGCCTCGCCGCCGCCGAGGAGGCGCTTGTAGGAGTTCACGAACTGGTTGGTCACCACGCTGATCTCGCTGGCGTGGCGCAGGATGCCGGCGATGAACTGGCGTCCCGTCCGCGACAGCTGGTACTCCGCGCCGGCCTCGAAGAAGGCGTTGCGGTCGCCCTCGAAGAGCGAGACGTGCGTGTGCATGCCCGAGCCCGGGTGGGTCGTGTAGGGCTTGGGCATGAAGGAGGCCCAGATGCCGTGGCCGAGCGCGACCTCCCGGATCACCGTGCGGAACGACATGATGTTGTCCGCGGTCGTGAGGGCGTCGGCGTAGCGCAGGTCGATCTCCTGCTGGCCCGGGCCGCCCTCGTGGTGGCTGAACTCCACGGAGATGCCCATCGCCTCGAGCATCGTGATCGCCTCGCGGCGGAAGTCCGCGCCGCGCGACTGCGCGGTGTGGTCGAAGAAGCCGCTGCGGTCGACCGGCTGCGGCTCCTCGCCGGCGCCGGGCATGTCCTTGAAGAGGTAGAACTCGATCTCGGGGTGGGTGTAGAAGGTGAAGCCCCTGTCGGCCGCCTTGCTCAGCGTGCGCTTGAGGACGTGGCGCGGGTCGGCGTAGGACGGGCTGCCGTCGGGCATCCGGATGTCGCAGAACATCCGCGCGGTGGCGGGCCAGCCGTCGTCGCCGGTGCGCCAGGGCAGGATCTGGAACGTCGAGGCGTCGGGGTGGGCGAGCATGTCGGACTCGTAGACCCGCGCGAAGCCCTCGATCGCCGAGCCGTCGAAGCCGATCCCCTCGTCGAAGGCGTTCTCGAGCTCCGCGGGAGCGACGCTGACGCTCTTGAGGAACCCGAGCACGTCGGTGAACCACAGCCGCACGAAGCGGACGTCACGCTCCTCGAGCGCGCGGAGTACGAAGTCCTCTTGCTTGCCCATGGGCCCAGCCTAGGGGCCGTACGTCCCGGTCCCGCCGCGCGGCCGAGGCGCGGGCGCGCCGCACCCTCGGTGCTAGCGTCGCCGGACCAGCCGCCCCACTCGGGCCCGCTCACACGGGAAAGGGATGCTGCACGATGAACGACCCCCACCACCTGCCCAGCCGGACCTCCGCCGACACCTCCGCGCCGACGCCGCCGGACCCGTTCCTGCTCGGCCACCTGGCCGAGGAGACGCGACGCCGGGCACGCACCGCCCGCGCGACGGAGTCGACCGCCGCCGGCGCCGACCCCGGCCTCCTCGACGCGCTGCGCGCGGCCGTCGACGACCTCGCCCCGACGCTGCTGGCGGCCAGCCACGACCTGTCCGCGCACCCGGAGGTCGCCTTCGAGGAGCACCGGTCCGCGGCCGCACTCGCCGACCTCGTCGAGTCCCGCGGGGTCGACGTGGTCCGCGAGGCCCACGGCCTGGCCACGGGTCTGCGCGCCGAGGTCGGCGACCCGGACGGACCCACCATCGCGGTGCTCTCGGAGTACGACGCGCTTCCCGGCATCGGCCACGGCTGCGGCCACAACGTGATCGCGACCGCCGGCCTCGGCGCGTTCCTCGCGCTGGCGGCGGTCCGCGACCGGCTGCCCGGCCGCGTGGTGTGGCTCGGCACGCCCGCGGAGGAGGGCGGTGGCGGCAAGGAGATCATGGCCGGTCACGGCGCCCTCGACGGCGTCGACGCCGCGCTGATGGTGCACCCGTTCACCTTCGACATCGCCGAGCCGCTGTTCCTCGGCCGCCGCCAGCTGCGCGCGACGTTCACCGGCATCACCTCGCACGCCTCGGCCCAGCCGTTCATGGGCCGCAACGCCCTCGACGCGGTCAACCTGATGTACACCGGCGTCGGCCTGCACCGCCAGCAGATGCCGGCGACCGACCGGGTGCACGGCGTCGTCACCGCCGGTGGCGAGCGCCCCAACGTGATCCCCGAGCACGCCGAGATGCTGTTCTACCTGCGCAGCGAGCACCCCGAGAGCCTGGCCGTGCTCAGCGACCGGCTCGCCGACATCGCCCGCGGGGCGGCGCTGATGACCGGCTGCGGGGTCGAGCTGTCCTGGGACGAGGCGCCGCCCTACCTCCCGGTGCGCAGCAACGGCCCGCTGGCCGCCTCGTGGACCACGCGCTACGGCGAGCGCGGCCGGACGGTGCTGCCGCCGGACGTGGTGCCGCGGATGTTCGCCGGGTCGACCGACTTCGGCAACGTGTCCTACCGGGTGCCGGGCGTGCACGCGATGGTCCGGATCACCGACGACGACCTGTCGCTGCACACCCGCGAGTTCGCCGAAGCCGCCGTCAGCGAGGAGGCCGACCGCGTCGTCGTCGACTCCGCCTGGGCGCTCGCCGCGGTGAGCGCCGACTGGCTGAGCGACCCCGACCTGCGGGCCGCCGCGGCCGCCGACTTCGAGGCCGCCGGCGGCGCGGTCGACGTGCCGTCCTACTTCGGGGAGGCGTGATGGGCGCCGCCGCCTCCACCACGACCCGCACCGACCGGGCGCTCGCCGCCGTCGAGCGCGTCGGCAACCGGCTCCCGGACCCGTTCCTGCTGTTCCTGGGCCTGTTCCTGCTCGTCGGCGTCGTGTCGACCGGCCTGCAGCTGGCCGGCACGTCCGTGCAGATCCCCGGCGCCGACGAGGAGACCGCCGTGCGCGGGCTCTTCACCGGCGAGGGGCTGAGCTGGCTGACGGTCAACCTCGGCGCCAACTTCATCGGCTTCCCGCCGCTGGTCACGGTCGTGACGATCCTGCTCGCGGTGACCGTCGCCGAGCGCACCGGCCTGCTGTCCGCCGCCATCCGCGCCAGCCTGGGGTCCGCCCCGCGCTGGCTGCTGCCGTACGCCGTCGGACTCGTCGGCGTCAACGCCTCCGTCATGGCCGACGCCGCCTTCATCGTCGTCCCGCCGCTCGCGGCGATGGTGTTCAAGGCGGCCGGCCGGCACCCGCTGGCCGGACTCGTCGGCGGCTTCGCCGCGGTCGGCGCCGGCTACTCGACGTCGATGCTCGTCACCAGCCTCGACGCCCTCTTCGCCGGCATCACCAACTCGGTGACCGCGGGGCTCCCGGACGCCGGCGCGACCGTGACGCCGGTGTCGAACCTGTGGTTCAACATCGCCTCCTCGGTCGTGCTCGCCCTCGTCGCCGGGCTGGTCATCGACAAGGTCGTCGAGCCGCGCCTGGTCCGCGAGGACGCGCCGGTCGACATGGTCGAGGCCGACGACGCCGCGGTCCTCGACACCCGCTCCGACGACGAGGAGGTCGCCGCCGCGCTGCGCGCCGCCCCGACCGACCTCTCCCCCGACCTCGACCCGGCCGAGCGGCGCGGCCTGCGCGTGGCCGGCGTGGTGTTCCTCGTCACCGCCGCCGTCGTCCTGGCGGCGGTGCTGCCCGGCGGGTCGCCGTGGCGCAACGACGACGGCGGTTTCCTGCCCGAGTCGCCGCTGCTCGACTCGACCGTCTTCGTCGTGTTCGTGCTGTTCCTCGCGCCCGCGCTGGCCTACGGCTTCGTCAGCGGCTCCCTGCGCGAGGCGGCCGACGTGCCGAAGGTGATGGGCCTGGGCATCAAGGACATGTCGTCCTTCATCGTGCTGGCGTTCATGCTCGGCCAGTTCATCGCGCTGTTCAACTGGAGCAACGTCGGCTCGGCCCTCGCCGTCGCCGGCGCCGACGGACTGGAGTCGATCGGGCTGACCGGCTACCCCGCGATCATCGGCTTCATCCTGCTGGCGTCGGTGCTCAACCTGTTCATCGTCAGCGGCTCGTCGATGTGGACGCTGGTCGGCGCGGTGTTCGTGCCGCTCTTCGCGCTGCTGGGCTACGAGCCCGGCTTCGTCCAGGCCGCCTTCCGGGTCGGCGACTCCGCCACCCAGGTCGTCACGCCGATGAACCCCTACATCTGGATCTTCCTGGTGATGCTCAAGCGCTACGAGCCGGAGGCCGGTCTCGGGACGGTGATCTCGAGGATGCTGCCGTTCGTCGTGCCGTTCTGGATCTCGTGGGTCGCGGTGCTGACCGTCTTCTACCTCACCGGCGCCGACGTGGGTCCGGGGGTGGGGATCCGGATCCCGTGACGTCGGCGCCGGGAGGGGCCAGGGGCGCGGGTCAGGCGGGCTCGCAGAAGTCGATGTCCTGGCCGCCCATCACGCCGTCGAAGACCCTCCGCACCGGCGCCAGCCAGTCCTGGGTGGTGTGCGCCCACGCGAGCGTGCCCGGGACCCTGCCGGGACCGACGCCGACCACCCGCACCTTGCGCGTGCGCAGGGTCATCTCGTAGGACGGCTCCGTCGTGCCGGCCCAGCACGCGCTGGCCCGCCGCTTGCCGCGTGCCTCGCGCTTGCTCACCACGTCGCCGGCCTGCGTGCCGGCGTAGCGCATCGCGACGACGGTGACGTAGCCCAGGCGCCGCTCCCACGGGGCTCGGAGCGACAGGGACAGGCCGGCGGTGCGGTCGGTGGGGACGCGGAAGGTCGCCACGCCGTCGACGACCTCGACGGGCGACGACTGCCACACGTCCTCGTAGTCGGAGGTGAGGGCGGACTGGGCGGTGATCTCGCACCCCTCGCAGCCCGGGGCGTTGATCGTCAGGGTGGTCCGGGCGACGGCGCGGTCGGAAGCGTCCGGCGCGGGTCCGGCGAGGGCCGGTGCCGCGGCCGCCGGCAGGAGGAGGGCGGTGAGCAGTGCTCCCGAGAGCAGGCGTGAGGTCATGGTCGTGTCTTCCCGTGAGGAGGTCTCACAGGTGAGGACGCGCGCGGGGCCCGGTGCGTTGCACCGCGGGGCGGTCAGTCCTCGCCGAGGGTGTTGCGCTCGAGCTCGGAGACCGTGGGCCGACCCTGGTTGCAGAACACCTCGAGGTCGACGGAGCTGCGGCCGTTGCTGAAGACGGCGTCGACGTCGTCGTCCGGTCCCTTCTCCCAGCTCACCACCCGCCAGCCGGCCGCGCGGTCGGGGCGGGCCGCGACGCCGTACGCCCAGGCGCGGCGGCACTCCACGACGAAGCCGCCGTACTCGCCGGTGATCTCCTCGCGCACCGCCGGGGCGTCCGTCGACGGAGGCTGCGCGGGCGGGGCCGAGAGGTCCTCGGCCACCTCGTCACCGACGGGCCCGCGGTCCCGGATCGTCGCGCCGACGGTGGACACCGCGAGCACGCCGAGCACCACGGCCACCGCGGTGGTGGCCGCCCACAGCCCGACGAGCAGCATCCGACGCCTCACGCGGACATCGTGCCGGGTGCGACCTCAGCGCGGGGTGAGGTGGTGGTTAAGGGACGGCTAAGGCGGACCCCGCGCGTGGTTCGACCGGTAGGTTCTCGGCGTGGCCGAGGTGCTGATCATCGAGGACGACGACCGGATCCGGCCGTTGCTGGTCAAGGGCCTGCGCGAGTGCGGGCACACCGTGACCTCCGCGCCGAGCGGGATGGCCGGCCTGCAGCTCGCCGTCGACTCCTCCCCCGACCTCGTCGTGCTCGACCTGGGCCTGCCCGACGTCGACGGCACCCAGGTGCTCTCGATGCTGCGCGGCGTCAGCCAGGTGCCGGTCATCATCGCCAGTGCCCGCGACGACGACCCGTCGCTGGTCGGCGCGCTCGACGCCGGTGCCGACGACTACGTCGTCAAGCCCTTCACCTCCGCCCAGCTCGACGCGCGCGTGCGCGCGGTGCTGCGCAGGGTGGAGGCCGGGCGGCAGCGGCCGACCACCCTCACCGTCGGTGGCCTCTCGCTCGACGTGGCCGGTCGCCGGGTCCACCTCGACGGCGCGGAGGTCGACCTGACACCCCGGGAGTTCGACCTGCTCGCCCACCTCGCCGAGCGGCCGGGCGAGGTGGTCACCAAGCGCGACCTGCTGGTCGAGGTGTGGCGCCAGCCCTGGGGCGGGTCGGACAAGACCGTCGACGTGCACCTGTCGTGGCTGCGCCGCAAGCTCGGCGAGACGGCCGCGGAGCCGCGCTACCTGACCACGGTGCGCGGTGTCGGCGTACGCCTCGCGGCCCCCGAGCCCCCGGACCCGCGGGGCGGCTGAGGTGCGCCGCAGCCTGCTGGTCACCGCCGGTGCCGCGATCTCGATGGTCCTGCTGGCGATGCTGGTGCCGATGGCGATCCTGGTGCGCAGCTATGCCCTCGAGGACCGGCTGGCCCGGGCCGCGCTGGAGGTGCAGGCCGTGGAGACGGTGGTCTCGCGCTACGACGACCGCGGCTCGGTGTCGGTCTACCTCGACCGGCTCAACGCCGGCGACTCCCCCACCCGGGTCACCGTGCTCTACCCCTCAGGCGCCGACGTCGGGCCCGACCAGGGCGAGGACGACCGGGTCCTCGACGCCCGCAACACCGGGCGGGCCCGCGTCGACGACGTGCCCGGCGGCTCGCAGATCCTCGTCCCGGTCTCCCGCGGCGGCTCCTCAGCGCTCCCCGCGCAGACGCCGGTGATCCGGGTCGTCGTCGAGGAGCCCGGCATCACCTCGTCGGTCGGCGTGGCGTGGGGCCTGCTCGCGCTGCTCGGCCTCACCCTGCTGGCCGGCTCGCTGGTCGTCGTCGACCGGCTGGGGCGCTCGTTCGTCCAGCCGATCCGGCGGCTGGCCGAGCACACCCAGACCCTCGGGACCACCGGGTCGATCGCGCCCGTGCCGGACGCGTCCGGTCCGGTCGAGGTGCGCGAGCTGGGCGGCGCGATCGACCGGCTCGTCGGCCGGATCCAGCTGCTGCTGGCGCGCGAGCGCGAGAACGTCGCCGACCTGTCCCACCGGCTCCGCACGCCCGTCACGGCGCTGCGCCTGCGGGTCGAGTCGGTCCGCGACGACGACCTGCGCGAACGGCTAGGCGGCGACCTCGACGCCCTGCAGGCCACGGTCGACGAGATCGTCCGGGAGGCGCGACGCTCGGAGCGTGAGGGGCTCGACCCGCGCACCGACGCCGTCGCGGTGCTCGCCGAGCGCGTACGCCACTGGGCGCCGCTCGCCGAGGACCTCGGCCGGCCGTGGGAGACCGACCTCGCCGACGCCGGGCCGTTGCTGCGCGCGAGCCGTGCCGACCTCGAGGCGCTGGTCGACGTGCTGCTCGACAACGTCTTCTCACACACGCCCGACGACGCCACGGTGCGGGTCACGCTCGGCGCCGCCGACGACCGGGTCGAGCTGGTCGTGGAGGACGCCGGCCCGGGGCTTCCCCCCGACCTCGACGTCACCGGCCGCGGCGCGAGCGGCGCCGGCTCCACCGGGCTCGGGCTGTCGATCGCGGCGCGCACCGCCGAGGACTCCGGCGGTGCGCTGGTCGCCGGCCCCTCGGACATGGGAGGAGCCCGGGTCGCCGTCACCTTGCGGACGGGCTGACCCGGGCTCCTGCCCGTGGCTGCGGCTCAGCGCACGGTGACCTTCGTGGAGCAGGACGAGCCACCGGCCGGCGTCACGGTGAGCTTGAAGACGTCCTTGCCGGCGGTGTTGCGGCGGAAGGCGTCGAGGTCGAGCTCGCCCTCGTCGTCGGCCGTCAGGGTCCGCGACACGGCGACCTTGCCGTCGTGGCGGATGGTGACCTTCCAGTCGCTGAAGGCGCGGGCGCCCTCGATGTCGGCGTCGACGTCCCAGCCGCCGCGCTCGCGGTCGACGTTGAGCTCGTAGGTCGCGCCGGCGCAGGTGCCGCGGCGCTCGACGTCCGCGCTGGCCGGGGCGGCGAGGGCGACGGCGCTGCCGGCGGCGGTGGCGAGCACGGCGGTGCCGGCGATGAGCGTCTTCTTCATGGGTCTCTCCTCAGGGTGGGGGTGGTGCGGGGGTCTCGGGATGGGGTGCGGTGCGTCAGGAACCGAGGGTCGCCGTGCAGGGCTCGCCCTCAGCGGGGGTGAAGGTGACGGCGTAGGTCGCGTCACCGGGGGCGCCGGAGGCGAAGGCGTCGACGTCGATCTCGCCGTCCTCGTCGGTGGTGCGCTCGCCGGTGAGCAGCGCGGTGTCGCCGCGCACGAGCTCGACCTGCCAGGCCTCGCCGGGGCCGGCCGACTGGAGCTCGGCGCTGACCTCGGTCCCGCCGTCCTCGTCCTCCGCGCTCAGCTCCCAGGTCGCGCCACCGCAGGTGCCGCGCTCGGTCGCCTGGGCCTCGGCGCGGTCGTCGACGACCCACCAGGTCCCGAGCCCGACCACGACCGCGGCCGCTGCGACCCCGCCGATGACTGCCTTCTTCGCCACGATGTCCTCCTGTGTCCTCGACGCCGGTCGGCGTCATGGAAGGAGGTTCGTACGAGCGCGGCTAACCGCGCTCCAGCCGACCGCTAAGGCCGGGCTAAGGCGTCCGACTCGCCCTCCTGAGCGGTGAGTGAGGGGGATTTGCCGGTCCAGGAATCCCCGTCACGCACCGCTCACCGGCGTGGCGTACGCCGACACGCCCGCCAGCGGTGAGTGAGGAGGATTCCGAGGGCTGGGAATCCCCCTCACGCACCGCTCGGGCCTCAGGAGGTCGGGCCCGAGGCGCTCGGCCTCAGAAGCTCGGGCCTCAGGAGCTCGGGACGTCCCGCTCGATCTCGGCCAGCCAGGCGGTGCCCTTCGCGTCGCTGGGCATCCGCCAGTCGCCGCGCGGGCTCATCGTGCCGATCGCACTGACCTTGGGGCCGTTGGGCAGCGCGGAGCGCTTGAACTGGTTGGCGAAGAAGCGCTTGACGAAGACCTCCATCCAGCGTCGGACGTCCTCGAGCGAGTAGGCCACGCGCGCGTCGTCGGGGAAGCCGGGCGGCCACTCCCCCGTCTCGGGGTCCTTCCACGCGTGCCAGGCCAGGAAGGCGATCTTGCGCGGCCGGAGGCCGCTGCGCACGACGTGGGCGAGGGTGAAGTCCTGGAGGTTGTAGGGCCCCACCGAGTCCTCGGTGGCCTGCGGCTTGGCGCCCTCCTCGGTGGGGATCAGCTCCGGGGTGATCTCCTGCTGCAGGATCTCGCCGAGCACGTCGCCGACGGCGGGCTCGAACTCGCCGTGCGAGATCACCCAGCGGATCAGGTGCTGCACGAGCGTCTTCGGCACGCCCGCGTTGACCGTGTAGTGCGACATCTGGTCGCCGACGCCGTAGGTGCACCAGCCCAGCGCGAGCTCGGACAGGTCTCCGGTGCCGACGACGATGCCGCCGCGCTGGTTGGCGAGCCGGAAGAGGTAGTCGTAGCGCAGGCCGGCCTGCACGTTCTCGAAGGTGACGTCGTAGACCTTCTCGCCGCGGCCGAAGGGGTGGCCCATGTCGCGCAGCATCTGCTCGGCGGCGGGCCGGATGTCGAGCTCCTCGAAGGTGACGCCGAGGGCCTGCGAGAGGCGGGTGGCGTACGCCTTGGAGGTGGCGCCGGTCGCGAAGCCGGGCATGGTGAAGGCGAGCACGTCGCTGCGCGGGCGGCCGAGCCGGTCCATCGCCTTGCACGCGACGATCAGCGCGTGCGTCGAGTCGAGGCCGCCGCTGACGCCGATGACCGCCTTGGGTGCGCCGATGGAGGCGAGGCGCCGCTCGAGCCCGGAGACCTGGATGTTGTAGGCCTCGTAGCAGTCGAGCTCGAGCCGCTCGGGGTCGTCGGGGACGAACGGGAAGCGGTCGACCTTGCGCAGCAGCCCGATGTCGCCGGCCGGCGGCTCGAGCTCCCACTCCACGGTGCGGAAGCGCTGGACCCGCTCGTGGTGGGTGCGGCGGTTGTCGTCGAAGGAGCCCTGGCGGATCCGCTCCTGGCGCAGCCGGTCGAGGTCGACGTCGACGACCGTGCGGCGCGGGCCGTCGGGGAACCGCTCGCCCTCGCCGAGCAGGTCGCCGCACTCGTAGACGAGCGTCTGGCCGTCCCAGCTCAGGTCGGTCGTCGACTCGCCCTGGCCGGCCGCGGCGTAGACGTACGCCGCGGAGCAGCGCGCGCTCGCGCTCCGCACCAGCAGCCGCCGGTCCTCGGCGCGCGCGACGGTGATCGGCGACCCGCTGAGGTTGGCCAGCACGGTCGCCCCGGCCAGCGCGGCCTCCGCGCTCGGCGGGACCGGCACCCACATGTCCTCGCAGACCTCGACGTGCAGGTCGAGCCCCGGGACGTCGAGGCAGCGGAAGACCAGGTCGGGCCCGAAGCGCACGTCGTGCCCGGCGACGGTGATCCACTCCAGCTCGCGGTCGTCGCCCGGCGCGAACCAGCGCCGCTCGTAGAACTCGCGGTAGTTCGGCAGGTACGACTTCGGCGCGACGCCGAGGATCGTGCCGCGGTGCACGACGACCGCGCAGTTGTGCACCCGGTTGCCCTGCACCAGCGGCGCACCCACCACGAGCACGGTCATCAGGTCGGCGCTGGCCGCGACGATCTCCGCGATCGCCTCCTCGACGCCCGCGAGCAGGGTGTCCTGCAGGAAGAGGTCGTCGACGGAGTAGCCGGTCAGGCACAGCTCGGGGAAGACCGCGACCGCCACGTGCTCGTCGTGGCAGGCCCGGGCCTGCTCGAGGACCGCGGCGGCGTTGGCCGCGGGGTCCGCGAGGTGCACCGGCAGGGTGACGGCCGCGACCCGGGCGAACCCCTGGGCGTAGGCGGAGTAGAAGTCCACGCGCTCACTCTAGGGAAGCGGCCGAATCTCGCTGGACTACCCCGCGCGGGACGGAGAGGGTGCACCCATGCCCCTCGAGATCACGGCGTGCCGCACGGACGCCGACTACGAGGCGTGGCGCTCGGTCCGCCTCGCCGTCCTGCCCTACGAGCGCTGCGACCCGGCCGACGAGCTGCGCCGGCAGGACGAGCGCGCGACCCGGCTGATGCTCGTCGCCCGGGAGGACGGTGTGGTGGTGGGGTCGGGACTCGCCGACCTGTCCGACTCCGCCGGCACCGGGTCGGTGGCGCCGCGGGTGCTCCCGGGCTACCGGCGCCGGCGGATCGGCACCGCCCTCCTCGAGCGGCTCGCGCACCACCTCGAGGCCCACGACCTGATGAGGGTCCGCGCCACCGTCGACGACGACGACTCGCTGGCCTTCGCCCACTGCCTCGGCTTCGAGGACACCGACCACGAGGTCGAGCAGACCCGCGCGGTCGTGGACCTGCCGCCCGTGCCGGACGCGCCGGAGGGCGTCGAGGTGGTGCTCGCGAGCGAGCGGCCCGGCCTGTGGGAGGCGTCGTACGACCGCTTCGGCCGCGAGGCGACGGGCGACTTCGCGCTGTCGACGGCGCTCGACGTCACGCCCGACCGGTGGGCGACGTCGTGGCTCGGCGACCCGATGTTCCTCGCCCTCCACGACGGCGAGGTGGTCGGCTGCGCGGGCCTCGAGGTCGACACCGACGTGACGGACCGCGCCGAGAACGCCCTCACGGCCGTACGCCGCGACTGGCGCGGGCGCGGGCTCGCGATCCACCTCAAGCTCCTCGCCCTGCACTGGGCCGCCGAGCACGGCATCGCCGAGGTCTACACCTGGACGCAGGACGGCAACGCCGCGATGCGGACCCTCAACACCCGGCTGGGCTACGCCACCACCCGCCGCAGCACGATGGTGGCGCGCGCGCTGCCGCTCACCTGATCCGGCGCGTCGGAGGGAGGCCCTAGGCTCGGGAGCATGCGGATCCTGGGGGCGATGGTGGTCATGGTGCTGCTGACGGCGTGCAGCGGGGGCGATGGGCGGGCGGGGCGCGAGCTGAGCGACCCGGCGACGCAGGAGCAGGCCGGTCTCGACGCGCTGCAGTCCGCGAAGCCGGCGATGGCCTCGGCGCTCGGCGCCGCGACCGGCACGTTCGGCGGCCGGCACCTGTCGTGCGACCTGGGCAACCACACGTTCGAGTACGTCGTCACCGGCGGCGTGACCGGCGACGCAGCGTCGTGGGGCGGGGGCACCGACGCGCTGCGCAGCGAGCTGGCCGACGCGGGCTGGGAGCTCACGGACACCGTCGAGGAGACCAGCGTCGGCGCCACCCGCGAGGGCCTCGACCTCCTCGTCCAGCGCGGACGTCGCACCGACGACGGCGTCGAGTGGCGCCTGACCCTCACCGCGCCGTGCGTCGCGTTCTCCGACGCCGACACCGACGAGGCGCGGCTGCGGGGCACGGTCGACCTCTCCGGCGACCTCTGAGCCGTCGCGTCCCCGGCCTCCCGCCGGACCGCCCACAGGACGGCGTCGCGGAGGTTTCCCCCGCCGCAGGCGGGGCATGGTGCCTGCATGGCTGCTGCTGATCCCGCCGCCGCGGACCCGTTCTTCCGGGTCCTGCGCGAGCGGCACCCCGACGTCGACGTCGTCCTGCTCCCACCGACGCGGGTGCGTCCGGCCGACGCCGACGCCTGGACCGGCGACCCGGAGGCCGTGGCCGACGACGCGCTCGAGGCGCTGCGGGTGCTCGGCGTCGCCCTGGGCACGGACCTCCCCGTGGCTGTCCGCTTCTGGAAGCACCACGAGGAGGCCGCGCAGCAGCACCTCACGGTGGCGACGTCCTTCCCGGCGCCCGGGCGGGAGGTCCCCGAGCTGCGGCGCGTGGGCCAGGCGCTCCTCGACCTGGGCTGGCGGGCGGCGCCGCTGGAGCGGCAGGAGAGGCCCACGCTCGAGGCGTTCCGCGACGGTCACCGCCTCGTGGCCCGCGTCGTCGAGGGCGGCGTCGAGCTCGTCCTCACCTCGCGCCCGGTCGCCGACGCGGCGTGGTCCGAGGACGGTGACCGGTCGTGACCCAGGTCCCCTACCCCGTCATCCTCCAGGCCGCGCGCGACTGGGACGAGCAGGCCGACGTGCTCCACTCCGCCAGCCGCAACCTCGCCCAGGCCGAGGTCTCCGAGCTCGGACCCCGCGTGGCCGCCGCGGCGACCCGCTTCGTCGAGACGTGGCGCACCGAGATCGACGCCATGGAGCGCGCCGCCGGCCACCACTCCCAGGCGCTCTCGGCCGTGCGGCTCGACTTCTTCGCCACCGACCAGCAGGCGTCTACCGACCTGCAGGACCTCGTGCCGTGGGCGGACCGATGACCACCATCCAGGTCCCTGCCCCGATCCCCGAGTGGCCCGAGCCCGACGTACGCCCCTCGGCCGCGGCCGTGGCGACCGACCTGCGCGCCGCCGCCGTCGCGACCTCCGACGTGACCTCCTGGATGTCCGCCCACGGCGTGCCCGCCGGGTGGACCGGCAACGCCGCCGACGCCGCCGGTCACGCCATGACCGCGATGGGACGCCGCGCCGACGCCGCCGTCGCCGCGCTGGAGAAGGCCGTCACCGCCGTGGAGGCGTACCTCGACCAGATGGCCACGCGGCGCGCCGAGCTCGACCGGCTCGACGACGAGCGCGTCGCCTTCAACCGCGACCGCGAGTCGCTGTGGTCGCGCGCCGACGGCGCACCGGCCGACCAGGCCGACGCACTGCTGGACGAGGCCGCGGCGCTGCTGCGCCGGCACGACCGGATCGTCGCCGACCGCGAGGCCTGGCTCGAGCGGGTCCGCGCCGACGAGGACCGCGTGATCGCGGTCCTCGCGTCGCTCGACACGACCTCCGAGGGCAGGGACGCGCGCGACGACTCGACGCGCGTCGACGTCGACGGCCTGCGCCGCCAGCTCGCGTCGCAGGCCGACCCCCGGTCGGTCAACGACTGGTGGCTCTCCCTCACCGACGCCCAGCGCGCCGCGCTCGCGATCGCGTTCCCCGAGCTCGTCGGCAACACCAACGGCATCCCCACCGGTGACCGGGACGAGGCCAACCGCGCGACGATCGACCGCGACGAGGAGTACCTGCGCCAGCGGCAGGCCGACGGCTCCCTCACCGATCAGGAGCGGGCGTGGCTGGAGCGGGTGGTGGCGACGCGGGACGCGCTCGCCCTCGGAGAGCTCGCCGGCACCCCGGTCGACACCAACCTCATGGTCTACCTGCCCCACGCCTTCGACGGCGACGGCGCGGCGGCGGTCAGCTACGGCGACCCCGACACCGCCGACGACACCGCCGTGATCGTCCCCGGACTCACCAACGACATGACCAAGATGGGCTCGCAGGGCCAGGACGCGCTCAACCTGTTCATGAGCGCCCACGACAAGGGCGAGGACATCGCCGCGATCGCCTGGATGGGCTACGACGCCCCCAGCGCCGCGGAGGGCATCACCGCCGAGCTCGGTGACATCGCCGGGGTCACCCGCGAGGACCTCGCCGAGAACGGCGGCCACCTGCTCAGCGACTTCGTCGACGGCCTGCGAGCCACCTACGACGGCGACAGCCCCACCGGGCAGTCCCACCTCACGGTGATCGGCCACAGCTACGGCTCCACCACCGCCGCTCACGCCGCCGCCGACGGCCTCGACGAGGACTCCCTGGTGCTCATCGGCAGTCCCGGCGCCGGTGGCGGGGTGCACGACGTGTCCGGCCTCCACGCGCCGGAGGGCGAGGTGTTCGTCGGGTCGCGCGAGAACGACTTCGTCACCTGGCTGGGCGGGGAGATCTCCGTCGACGTGCCGGTCCGCATCGGCGGCGACACCGTCCACCTCGGCAACCTCGGCCTCGGCGACGACCCCAGCCAGGCAGGGTTCGGCGCCCACCGCTTCGACACCTCCTCGGACGGCACCGACACGCCGTTCCACCTCCAGGACGGCGGAGCGATCCTCGACCGCCACACCAGCTACCTCGACGTCGACACGGCGTCGCTGGAGAACATCACCAACGTCGTCATCGACCGCGACGACCAGGTGGACCTCGTGCCCGGCCGCGACACCCCGGCCCACGACCGGCTCTACGACTTCGCCGGGAGCGAGGCGTCCTACCAGGCGCAGCAGGCCGTCGAGAACTACGTCGTCGAGCCGCTGGAGGGCGTGCGCGACGCCGTCGTCGACGGCGCGGGCCGTGTCGTCGACGGCGCGGGTCAGGTCGTCGACGGCGTGCGGTCCGGAGCCGAGGACCTCGGACGGCGGTTCAGCGACGCCTGGCCCGACAGCTGGCCGTGACGTCACGCACCTGAGCACGGGTCGCGGGTGCTGGCCGGGGGCGCGCGCCGGGCGTAGCGTGCGGCAGATGCAGCCGCGCACGCCCACCGTCCCCGCCCTCGCCGTCCCCGGCCTCGTCGCCGTCCTCGTCGGCAGCGCCCTCACCCTCGCGACCGGTCCGGCCGCCTCGACGACTCGGACGGCCGGGACGAGCGCCGCGGCGCCCGCCGTGGCGGCCCACGCGAGGGTGCCCGCGCTGCGCGTGCGCACCGTCGTACGCCGCCTCGACCACCCGTGGGACGTCCAGCAGGCCCCCGGCGGCCGGCTCCTGGTCTCCGAGCGCGACCGGGCCCGGATCAGCGTGGTGCGCAACGGCAAGCGGCGCACCCTGGCCGACCTGTCGCGGCTGGTGTGGGTCTCCGGCGAGACCGGCCTGATGTCGCTGGCGGTCGACCCGGCGCGACGCACCGTGTGGGCCTGCCACGGCAGCACCGAGGGCGGCAACCACGTCCAGGTCACCCGCTGGCGCGCCGACGCGAGGTGGAAGCGGCTCAGCCACCAGCGGACCGTGCTCACCGGGCTCCCCTCGTCGTCCGGTCGGCACGGCGGCTGCCGGCTGCTGCTCGACCGCGACTCCGACGCGCTGGTCGTCGGCACCGGTGACGCCGCCATCGGCACCAACCCGCGCGACCTCGACTCCCTCGGCGGCAAGACGTTGCGGGTGCACCGCCGCACCGGCGAGCCGATGGCCGACAACCCGTACGCCGACGCGACGACGGCGCGACGGTTCGTGTGGACCTACGGCCACCGCAACGTCCAGGGACTCGCCCAGCGGGCCGACGGCTCGCTGTGGTCGGTCGAGCAGGGCAGCTCCCGCGACGACGAGGTCAACCTGCTCGTGCCGGGCGGGGACTACGGCTGGAACCCGGTGCCGGGCTACGACGAGTCGGTGCCGATGACCGACCAGGCGCTCCCGGGCGAGCAGCAGGAGGCGCGCTGGTCGTCCGGCGACCCGACCCTCGCCACCTCCGGCGGCGCCTGGGTCCGCGGGCGGCAGTGGGGGCGCCTCGACGGCACCCTCGCCGTCGCCGCGCTCAAGGCGTCCCGCGTCGTCTTCCTGCGCTTCGACGCCCGGGGCGAGCTGGTCTCCGTCACGAGCCCGAAGGCGCTCCAGCGCCACGGCCGGCTGCGGTCGGTGACCACGGCCCGCAACGGCGACCTGCTCCTCACCACCGACAACGGGGGCGACGACCGGGTGCTGCGCGTCTCCCCGCACTGAGCCGCGTGTGAGCCTCGACACAGGCGGCTACCCCCGGGTTCGGCACTAGCCTGACGAGTGGTCCGTGGACTCCACCGGGGAGCCGCGAGATGACGAGAGGTGCCCATGTCCGAGAAGTCCGAGGAGACCGCCCCGTACGGCTCCGGCCCCGCCACCACCTCCCCGCAGGCCCCGCCCGCGAAGCGCGTGCGCACCCACCACCTGCGGGAGATGAAGGAGCGCGGCGAGAAGATCACCATGCTCACGGCCTACGACATGTACACGGCCGCGACCTTCGACGAGGCGGGCATCGACCTGCTGCTCGTCGGCGACTCCGCCTCCAACAACGTCCTCGGCAACGAGACGTCGCTGCCGATCACCGTCGACGAGCTGCTGCCCCTCACCCGCGCGGTGGCGCGCTCGGTGAAGCGGGCGATGGTCGTCGGCGACCTGCCGTTCGGCAGCTACCAGGCCTCCCCCGAGCAGGGTTACCTCACCGCCGTCCGCTTCATGAAGGAGGCCGGCGCCCACTGCGTCAAGCTCGAGGGTGGCGCCGAGATGGCGCCGGTCATCGAGAAGTGCACCCGCGGCGGCATCCCCGTGATGGCCCACATCGGCTTCACCCCGCAGAGCGAGCACACCCTCGGCGGCTACCGCGTCCAGGGGCGCGGCGACGCGAGCGACCGGGTCGTCGCCGACGCGCGCGCCGTGCAGGACGCCGGCGCGTTCGCGGTGGTGATGGAGATGGTGCCGGGCGACGTCGCGGAGCGGATCAGCAAGGAGCTGACCATCCCGACCATCGGCATCGGCGCCGGCGCCGGCTGCGACGGGCAGGTCCTCGTGTGGCAGGACGCCTTCGGCCTGCGCACCGGTCGGATGGCCCGGTTCGTCAAGCAGTACGCCGACGTCCACCAGGTCCTGCTCGACGCCGCGCGCGCCTACGCCGACGACGTCCGGGGCGGGACCTTCCCCGGTCCCGAGCACACCTTCTGACCCGGGGACGCGGGCCGGCGGCGCCTCACCGGTGACAACGGCCCGCGTCAGCGGGACGATCGGGGTCCGACGACGCGAGGAGCACGCTGTGAGCGAGACCCCGGCCAGCAGGACGAGCGCGAAGAAGACCGCGGCGAAGAAGACGACCGCCAAGAAGGCACCGGCGAAGAAGGCGCCCGCGAAGAAGGCGCCCGCGAAGAAGACGCCCGCCACGAAGGCGCCCGCGAAGAAGACCGCCGCCAAGAAGGCGCCCGCGAAGAAGGCGCCCGCGAAGAAGGCGGCCGCCTCGTCGAGTGCGGCGGCGAAGCCGGTGGCAGCGGCGGCCCGACGCTCACCCGCCGAGCGCGCGCTCGACGCGGGCGCCCAGGCCGCCAGCACCGCCGCCCTGGTCCAGCGGGTCGCGCAGGAGACCGCGGAGCGCGTCGCCGCCGAGACGGCCGCGCGCGTCGCTCAGCAGTACGAGGCCGCCATCGCCGAGCTGACCCGGAGCCTGGACAAGAACACCCGGCGGGCGCTCAAGAGCGTGCGCGCCGCCGCCGACCTCGCCCAGGCCCCGCTGCCCGGGAAGCGGAAGAAGGACAAGAAGAACAAGAAGGCGTGATCAGCTGTCCGGCGTGCCGTCGGTGAGGCCGTCACCGGACCCGGGGCCGTCGTCGTTCCACTTCGGGTCGTTGTCCCAGTCCTCGTTGCGCTCCTGGACCTTCTCCAGCGCGCGGGAGGCCTCGTCGGCCGACGCGTAGGGGCCGAGGCGGTCGGCGTTCTTGCAGCCGTCGCGCCCCTCGACCGTGTGGTGAGTCAGGCAGAACCAGTATTCGTTCTCGCTCATGCGCCGAAACTACACTCGCCGCGTGCCTGCCGTAGCCCCCGCCGTGATCTCGCCCCGCCGTCCCGTCCCCGACACGATCGCCCGACCGGAGTACGTCGACCGTCCGGCACCCGAGCGGTTCGCCGGCGAGGAGGTCAAGGACGCGGAGACCATCGAGCGGATGCGCGTCGCGGGGCGGCTCGCCGCGCAGGCCCGCGAGCTGGTCGGCTCCCACGTCGTCCCCGGCGTGACCACCGACGAGCTGGACCGGATCGGCCACGAGTTCCTGTGCGACCACGGCGCGTACCCCTCGACGCTCGGCTACCGCGGCTTCCCGAAGTCGCTGTGCTCGAGCGTCAACGAGGTGATCTGCCACGGCATCCCCGACTCCCGCGTGGTCGAGGACGGCGACATCGTCAACATCGACATCACCGCCTTCATCGGTGGCGTCCACGGTGACACCAACGCGACCTTCCTGGCCGGCGACGTCGACGAGGAGTCCCGGCTGCTCGTCGAGCGGACGAAGGAGTCGCTCGACCGCGCGATCAAGGCGGTCAAGCCCGGTCGTCGGGTCAACGTGATCGGCCGGGTGATCGAGGCGTACGCCAAGCGCTTCGGCTACGGCGTGGTGCGCGACTTCACCGGCCACGGCATCGGCACCGCGTTCCACTCCGGGCTGATCATCCCCCACTACGACGACGAGCGCTTCGACGACGAGATCCGCGTCGGGATGACCTTCACGATCGAGCCGATGCTCAACCTCGGCACCCCCGACTACGACATGTGGGACGACGGCTGGACCGTCGTGACCAAGGACCGGCGCCGCTCCGCGCAGTTCGAGCACACCCTGCTCGTCACCGAGACCGGCGCCGAGGTGCTCACCCACCCCTGAGGCCCCTAGACTCCTCGCCGAGTGGGTCGGCCGGGCGGCCGCGGCACCTCGCGCGAGCGAGGGGTCGAGGAAGGTCCGGGCTCCACAGGGCAGGGTGGTGGCCAACAGCCACCCGGGGAAACCCGCGGGATCAGTGCCACAGAGAACAGACCGCCACGCCTCGGCTCCGGCCGGGGTGCGGTAAGGGTGAAACGGTGGTGCAAGAGACCACCAGTGCGCCGGGCGACCGGCGCAGCTAGGCAAACCCCACCCGGAGCAAGATCAGACAGGATGCGTCCGAGGGCGGCCCGCCCGAGCATCCGGGTAGATCGCACCAGGCGGCCGGCAACGGTCGTCGCAGATGGATGGTCGCCCCCGCGTCAGCGGGACAGAACCCGGCCTACAGGCCGACCCACTCCCAACACCCCGTCTGACCTGCGGAAACACATGATTCAGGCCTTCCCGGTCCGCGCAGAGTCCGCAGCAGCGCCGAGGACGAGGTCGACCGCCTCCCTAGTGCGGTCGTCCGAGTCGGGCCACAGGTGGCTGTACGTGTCGAGCGTCTCGGCGGCCGAGGCGTGCCCGAGGCGCGCCTGCACCGTCTTCACCGACTCGCCGTGGCGGATCAGCAGCGACGCGTAGTAGTGCCGCAGCGCGTGCAGTCCCTGGCCGGGCGGGATTCCAGCCGATCGAGCTGGCGCGCGCCACTGGTGGCCGAATGCCTGGCGACTGATCGGCAGGCCGCCCATCGTGAAGAGCAGGCCGTCGCGAGCGACGTCGTACGCCTCGAGGTGCGCCTGCAGCGCGTCGAGCACGACCCGGGGCAGCGGAATGGTCCGATAGCTCGCCTCGGTCTTCGGCGGGCCCCACACCGGGCTGCCGTCGACGACGCCGACCAGCTGCCGGTCGATGGTGACCTCGCGTCGGAGGAAGTGAATGCGGCCGAGCGTGAGGCCGCGCAGCTCGCCGCCACGCACGCCGGTGCCGGCCGCGAAGGTCACTAGCGCTCGTAGCTCGGCCGGCATAGCCGCGACCAGCGCCTCGACCTGCTCCGTGGTGATCGGCACGACCTGCGACCGCTCACGCTTCGGCAGGCGGGTGCCCTCGCAGGGGTTGGCCGGGATCCGGCGATCGCGCACCGCGGCCTTGAAGACCGACGAGGCGATCGAGTGCACAACGCCCACGGTCGACGGGGCCAGCGGCTTCCGGTCCGATCCCCCGACGCTGAGCCGCTTCACCCAGGCCTGCACCTCGCTCGGCAGGATCGCTGCGAGCGGCCGGTCGCCGAGCGTCGGGTAGGCATGCCGACGCAGCATCGTCTCGACGTGCGCCTGGCTCGAGGGCCGGTGCACCTGCGCCGCGCGCCACTGCTCGGCGTACTCCCGGAACGTCATCCGACCGGCGTTCGGGTCGACGTACTGGCCGGTGACCACCGACGTCGTGACCTCGTCGAGCCAGCGCTGAGCGTCGGCCTTCCGCGGGAAGTGTCGCGAGTGCTCGCGGCCGCTGCTGTCGCGATAGCGAGCGCGCCACTGGCCATTCGGCCGCTTCGCCACGCTAGCCATTAGCGCTCCCCGTCCTCGACGTCGTCCTCGACCCAGTAGGTCGAGCCATCCGCACCGCTACGGACCCGCGAGAGCCGGTCTCGCAGTTCCTGCGTCTGCCTCCCTGTTCTGATGCGCCAGAAATCTTCCTCGACGTCTCCGATGGGCGAGCCAAGCAACTTATGGACCAGCTCTCGATCACCCTCGTCGACGATGTCCAACAGCCGGTTCTCGATCTCGACTAGCCGAGCCTGCAGAGCGGCCTGCCGTCCCGATACGTCTCGGTGCTCGCGAAGCAGCTTCATCACCTCCGCATCCAGCGGCATGACGAGCTTGCCGACGTCGTGCCCGAGAGCGATCGCGAAACCCATCAGCTCGTCGACGCTCAGCCGTCGCGCACCGCTCTCGATCTTGTAGATGGCGGTCCGACCGATCGGGTGCCCTACTTGCCGCAGGCGCTCAGCCATCCGGTCAACGGACCATCCCCGGGACTCGCGCTCAGCGCGGATGCGCGCCGCAGCTCGGCGCTCGTGCTCCGTCTGGTGTGCAGGACCTTGCTTCGGCATCAGTCACGCTCCTAGTTCCAACTTCGGAACAACATTAGCCATTGCTGGTTGTTGATGGCAAGGCCCAACTGTCAGGCTCGGCACACGCCAGAGCCGAGACGACTAGGGAGCGCAACCTCATGCAGACCCACTTCATGGAAGAGATGATCGAAGCCACGGGCGTCGATCCGACGCTGACCGCAGGGTCGACCTACCTGACCGTTGAAGGGCTGGCCGAGCTGCTTCACACGTCGCCGAACACCGTCCACTACTGGATCAAGGTCGGGCGGGCTCCCAGCAGCTTCAAGGTCGGCCGTCGCCGCCTGTTCGCGCGCGCCGACGTCGACGCGTGGGTCGAGGAGCACCGCGAGAGCGGTGTCGCGTGATCGTCAACGAGACCGACCAGGGCCCCCCGGGACATGACGAGGGCCGCCCCGGCAAGAGCGGCCCCACCACGTCAAACCTCAACCTGACTTCAACGATGGTACAGCAGGCCGTTCCGCCGATCCCGACCGTTGAGAGCTACCTCGCCGGACTCGGTCCCGTGCCCCGGTCGACGTCGTGCGCCTCCTGCGACTTCGGCGTCGTGTTCGAGGACGGCCGACGACGCTGCGATCGGCACTGGACCGCGGCTGACCGCGACCTGATTGCCGAGCTCAACCGTCGCGGCCGCGCCGTCGGCCTGCCGATCGACCGTAGGCACCGGCTCGAGGGCCAGCGCGCCTTTCCGTACGGCCCACGAGCGTACGTCGCCATGCGTCGCGAAATGCTCGAGTGGGCCGAGGCCAACCAGCTCCGCTACGCCGACCGCTCCCACGCCTGCGAGGCGTGGTTGCGTGCCGAGCGATGCCCCGGCGTCGATCGTTGCGCCGGCCTCGGCCGCGCCATCCTTCGGCGCGGAGACCACGCCTCGTCTTGGACCGGACCCGCCGGCCTTCGCCTGATCGTTGCGCAGCCCTACGCGCTCAGCAGCCAGGACGCCGACGAGTTGCGCGAGCTCGCGGACGTCGACGGCCTGCACGTCACCGTCCAGCCGCCGGGCGCGCTCTGGTACGGAGAGCAGACCTACGCCGTGCTGCTCGCCGCGTTCCCCGACACCACGGAGACCGCCGCATGACGGCCGACGACGCGACCCTCGCACTCCTGTCCTCGCTCAGCGAGCCTGGCGACGGCGCGGCGATCCCGGACGTGTCCCCGCACGAGGTGCTCAAGGATCAGCCGAGCGCGGACGCGTCGGCGTACGCCCTTCGCCTGATCCGCTCGGCGCACGAGCCGGCGGCGCCGGCCGTTGCGTCGCCATCGAGCGCTCCGGCCTCGGCACACGCGGCCAGCGAAGCGCCCGGCGTGAAGGTGAAGCCGACGACTCGGCTCTACAAGCACTTCCGGACGGCATGCGACCTCATCCACTGCGACGGCCGGGCGTACGCCGTGCCGCGGGAAACCACGGAACTGGTCGGCCCGGCCGGCGTCGCCATCCCGCTCGAGCCCTTCCGCCGCATCGTCACGCGCGTCGCCCGACGCGTGCCCGATGTCGGAGGGATCTCCCAGACGATGGCCCGTGACGTCGTCGCCGAGCTCGAGGCCGATGCCTACGCCGGCCCGGCGTCCCGCGTCGACCTGCGGATCCACCACGACCCCGCCGCCGGGCGCATCGTCATCGACCTGGCTCGGCCCGACGGCCTCGCGATCGTCGTCACTGCCCAAGGCTGGACCGTGGAGCCGATCCCGATGGGTGTGGTGTTCCGCCGCTCCCACGCCACGCTGCCTCTGCCCGATCCAGTGCGAGGCGGCCGTCTCGACGAGCTCGCCGCGATCCTGTCGCTCGACCCGGTCGGCGTGCCGTTCGCATCGCTCAG
This sequence comes from Nocardioides okcheonensis, assembly GCF_020991065.1. Lineage (NCBI taxonomy): Bacteria > Bacillati > Actinomycetota > Actinomycetes > Propionibacteriales > Nocardioidaceae > Nocardioides > Nocardioides okcheonensis. Next base: position 4,332,788 of record NZ_CP087710.1, on the reverse strand, counting down.
CGCGTGGGCCGTCGGCACCCTGTTCGCCGCGTCCGTTCGCCCCGCCGTCCTGCTCTGGGGGCCGATGGGGTGCGGCAAGACGACCGCTCTGCGTGTCGTGGCGTCGACCGTCGAGCCGACTCCCGCGTCGGCGATGGGCTCGGCGTTCGGACGGAACCTCGATGACGACCTGGTGCGCGCAACTCACCGCGCCCTGCCCATCTGGGACAACCTGCAGCGCGTCTCGGGTGCCGTGTCTGAGCAGTTCTGCTCGATGGTGACCGGCACCGCCATCGAGAAGCGACAGCTCTACACCGACACGGAGCTGGTCAGCGTCGCCGTCGCCCGGCCCGTCGGCCTGACCGCCGTCGCCAAGCCTGCCGGCTTCCGGCCCGACGCCCTTGACCGGATGACCGTGGTCGAGATGCAGCCGCTTCCGGTGCGGATCGCCGACGATGCGATCCAGGCCCGCTTCGACGAAGCTCACCCGCGACTCCTCGGCGCACTGTGCGACGCCGCGGCCGCCGCGCTGAGGTGGATGCCCTACACCCCCGCGCCGACCCACTTGCGGATGGCCGCGCACGCGCACGTCCTGGCAGCGATCGACGCCGCCACGGCCGCCGGCGAGCTCGTCGGGGTGCCTGCCGGGCTGCTAGCCACCTACGCCGACCTGGCCGGCCACACCTCCCGCGACACCGCCGCCGAGGACGTGTTCGGCGGGGCGCTGCTCGCGCTGCTCGAGGAGTCGGGCGGCGCTTGGTCCGGCAAGGCCTCCGAGCTGCTCGCGGCTGCCGGGCGTCACGTGATGCTCGGCGTCCACGGCGCCGGCTGGCCCGGCTCGCCCCGCAAGGTGCCCGAGGCGCTCGCCTACCTCCGCCCGGGCCTGGCCGAGATCGGCGTCACCTGGCAGAGGACGACCGTCCGAAGCAAGACCCGCTACAGCTTCGCGACCGCCCCGATCGCCGCGACCGACGGGGTTGCACTGTGACCGCCGCGAGCGCCGACAAGGGCACCCCGATGCGGGTAGAAGGGCACCCCCAAAGGGCACCCCGACCCACAAAGGGCACCCCAAAGGGCACCCCCTCCGCACGCGTGTTGACCTGCGGAAACACCGAACGGGGTGCCCGTGGTGCCCGTGGTGCCCTTCTTGCGGGTCTCCCTCTGTTCGAAACAGGAGAAAAGAGGAGGGATGGAGGGGATAGCCAAGAGGTAGCCCGCACAAAGGGCACCCCGGGGCACCAAGGGCACCCCCTCCCCTCTGCGAAGCGAACGGTGGCCGAGCGGTGACGGGCGCCATGCGCGCCCGGATCGTGGCGCGATACCAGCGGCCTGAGTACGTCGTCCTCGTCGACGACCCGGCCGGCGAGGTGCGCGTCAGGTGGAGCCTCGGCCGTTCGCGGGCCTGGCGCTGCGACACCTGCGGCCCCATGACCACCACCGACTGTCCACACGTCTTCGCCGCCGGCCTGCTCCTCGCCGAGGAGTTCCTCGGCCTGACCCGCCACACCGATCTCCGACCCAACGAAGGGACCACCCCATGATCGACCTCGAGTTCATCAACCGACTGCGCATGGAGAACCTGCCGGGCTTCGCCGCCCGGGTCGAGCGCCGTGACCGTGTCGTGGCCGAGCTCGGCCGACGCCGCGCAGCCCAGACCGAAGCCAACCCGCTCGGACGGTTCGCCTCCGCCGAGCGGTTCGTGCTCGAGGAGATGCTCGAAGCCGGCGACCCGCTCGAGGAGCTCGACCAGCGCATCGCTGTGCGCGTGGCGGCTGCGCAGTCCGCGGCGGCGGCGCTTCGCGAGCTGATCGCGATGCGTGGCCTTCTCGATGACGAGGTGGCGGCCGCCGGGCGCGACACCCACCACATGCTTCCGATGCTGCACTCCGCGTTGAGGCAGCGCGTGGAGGAAGCCGAAGCGCTCGGTCCAATCGACCAGATCGCCACCGACGAGGCGACGAAGACGAGTCGGCGCTACGCCGATCGGGACCGCCTCGGCGACCTGCTCGACGAGCTCGGCTCCATTCGGTTCGAGCAGGGCCGGGTGCTCCGAGAGGCCGGCCACGAGCTCGGAGGCAAGACGGCGATCCTGCACATGATCCGCAACGTCGAGGACGTGTTCCCCCGCCGTGGGTGGCTGCCGTGGCTCACCCCCGGGTGGCTCGGCAAGCGCGGCACCAACGGCGAGGAGCGCGTCGAGGTCCAGACGCCGTGGCCCCGCCCGCTCATGGCCGCGTCCACGACACCCGAGTTCGGCCTGTGGGCGCTGCAGGCCGGCGCCGAGCAGTGGGTGCCGACCCTGGCTCAGCAGGAGAAGGCAGCGGCCGACCTCACCCGCAAGTCACGCGAGCCCAGGCAGGACGACGGCCGGTTCGGCGAGTGGTTCGACCCCGGCCCTTCGCAGCGCTACCAGCGCCCCACCGACATCACCGGCGGCAGTCTCCGCCGCTGACCCACCACCCATGACGAAAGGCATCGACATGACACCCACTCAGCACAAGGCCGCGGCAGAGACCTTGCTCGCCGATCTGACCTCCACAACCCGGAACCAGTTCACCGACCAGCGCATCCTGGCGATGACGACCCACGCCGTGCTGGCCCAGACCGCGGGCACGGGCAGCCACTACACGTCGGCAGACGCGCTGCTCGCCGAGGCCGAGCTGCCCGGCCGCGCGCCCTCGGTCACTCAGTTCCGGATCGCCCACACCCACGCGCTGCTCGCGGACCGCGCGTGAGCGCCGACGAGCGGCCGCGCCCGACCTCGGTCGCCGCCGTGCTCAAGGCGAAGCGCGAGGCCCGCGAGGCTGAGGAGCAGCGCCGATCCGACGCCCGGGAGCGCGGCGACGCACGCCGCTCGCCCTACGGCATGGGGCACACGTGAGGGCCGGCACCGTTAGGCGCGGGTGTCGGCCGGGGCTAGTTGTCGTCGCGAACGACGACCGTCTGCAGCCACTTCGAAGGTGCGTAGGCAGCAACCGTTCGGTCGGCACCAGCAATCCAACCCGTCACGATCAGATGCCCCTCACGGATCACGAAGTCATCCGCCTCAGCGCGCACGGTCTCGTACTGCCCGGTGCTATCGATCTGTCCGTGCTTCACCCGAACGGCCATGAGGAATCCCCCTACCGCCGCACACACTCGGCGCGGACCGGCACACAGCACCGTAGCGACGACCTCCGACACCGGCGCTTGCTCGGTCTGAAACGGGGTCAACGGGCGCGAGGGTGGGCGGGCACCCCCCTCCCCCGGGGTGCTGAGGGCGACCGAGTGGGCTGCGGATCTGGCCTTGTACGGGTCTGGAGATCCTGGCGTACCAGCCGGTAACAAGGCGCTTCGAGGTCGCTTCAACCCCGTCCTGACCCTGTCTTACCCGACCCTGACCATCTCCACGACGATGCCGCTCCCGGTGCGGCGTCGCGGTGGCTCCGACTACAGCAACAGGAGACACCCCCCATGACTGACCGTTCCGTCCTCGTCCGAGTCCGGGCCGACGTGTCCGACCTCGTCGCCAAGAGCCAGCTCGCCAAGGCCGCTATCCACGGCGTCAACAGCGAGATCGACAAGAGCAACGACCGCACAGCCTGGCTTGCCCAAGGCATCCTCGCCCTGACGCCGGCCGTGACCCGGCTCGGCGCCGGCGCCGTCCCGGTCCTGTCCGGCATCGCCACCCAGCTCACCGTGGGCGCGGCGGCGGCCGGCACCGCCGCCCTCGCCTTCAACGGCATCGGCGACGCCCTCGGCGCGCTCAACGACTACCAGCTCGAGCCGACCGAGGCGAACCTCGCCAAGCTCAACGAGACCATGCAAAAGATCGGCCCGGCCGGTCAGGCGCTCGTGGAGTACCTCGACACCCTCGGCCCGGCGTTCTCCCGGATCGCGAACAGCGCCCGCGAGGGCATGTTCCCCGGCGTCATCGACGGCATCCGGGACTTCATGACCCTCGCGCCGGAGCTCTCCGACGTCGTACGCGAGATCGGTGAGGGCATGGGCCAGCTCACCGCCGAGGCCGGAGCCGGGCTGAGCGGCGACCGCTTCGCAGACTTCTTCGAGTACCTCGAGACCCGGGCCAAGCCGATCCTCGTCGAGATGGGCCGCACCGTCGGCAACATCACCGACGGCCTGCTCAACATCCTGGTCGCGTTCGACCCGCTCACCGACGACTTCTCCCGCGGTCTGCTCGAGATGTCCCGGTCCTTCGTCGCGTGGTCCGAGGGCCTGTCGACCTCCACCGGGTTCCAGGAGTTCGTGGCGTACGTCCGCGAGGCCGGCCCGCAGACCCTCGACTTCCTCGGCTCTTTCGCGCTGGCGCTCGTCGAGATCGCCGAGGCCGCCGCGCCGGTCGGTGCCGCGATGCTGCCAGTGCTGACCGCGATCCTCGACGTGGTCGGTGACCTCGCCGACACCCCTCTCGGTCCACTTACTCTGGGCTTCCTGTCGCTCACCGCGGCATGGGGCCGGCTCAACGCCATCGTGTCGATCACCGGCTCTGGCGTCATGGCCAAGGCCACGGCCGGGATCCGCGAGAACGTCACCAGCGCACGTCAGGCCGTGCCGACGTTCCGCCAGCTCGGCAACGCCATGGTGTTCTCGCTGACGTCGACCGACGCACTGACCCGGTCCATGGAATCGGGGAGCAAGGCCGCGCGCACGTCGGCGACCGCTGCGCTCAACGCCCGCGGGCAGGTGATGGCCTTCGGGAGGTCGATCGGACCTGTCGCCGCTCAGGTCGGCCTGCTCGCCCTCGCCGCGAGCGACCTCGACGACAAGATGGGCCTGACCAACACCACGTCGCTGGCGCTCGCCGGCTCCCTCGCAGGCCCGTGGGGTGCCGCAGTCGGCGCAGGCGCCGGGCTCTTCCTCGACATGAAGGACAGCGCCGACCAAGCGACCGCGAGCCTCGAAGGTCTAGACGCGGCCATCTCGTCGGGGAACATCGAGGCGGTGGCCGCCAAGCTGGCCGAGCTCCGGAAGGGCCTCGAGGACTCTCTCAACCCCGACGGCTTCCGGGACGGCTTCGGCGACTTCGTCACCAGGCTCTCCAATGCCGGCAGCCTGCGCGACATCATCAACCCGCTCGAAGGCCAGACGCAGGAATACACGGAGCAGATCAACGAGGCGGAGGCGGCTCTCATCGACCTCAAGAACGCCCGCCAGGACGCGGCCGAAGGGTCCATGCTCTACGACAGCCTGCAGGCCGAGACCGCGGCCCTAGAAGCGAACATCGCCGCGATGCGGGCGAAGCGCGAGGAGGTGCTGCGCGCCCTCAGCGCGGAGCTCGACTACAAGGCGTCCATCCTCGACGCACGCGACGCGCTCGAGGAGAACGGGCGCAGCGTCAACGAGAACACCCGGGCAGGTCAGGCCAACCTGCGCGCCCTCTACGGACTCGCCGCCGCGTGGAACGCCCAGGACGACGCCACGAAGAACGCTGCCGGCTCGCTGCGGACCGCCCGGACCAACTTCATTGAGACCGCCACCGCCATGGGGATGGGCGAGGACAAGGCCAGGAAGCTGGCCGCCGCCCTGTTCGAGATCCCGACCGAGCGCAAGGTCGCGATCCAGGTCGACGCTGACCTCGCGTTCCAGCGCCTGCGCTCCATCAAGGCCGAGATCGACGCCATCGACCGCAACATCGTCGTCGGCGTCTCGATCCAGCGCGGCGGTGGCGGAGAACTGCCCTACCTCGCCGGCGGCATCCCGCGGAGCGCCGCCGGCGCCACCGTCCCCGACAGCGGCCGCACCTACGCGGCCCGCTTCCGCACGCTCACCCACACCCACGAAGGAGCAGCAGCATGACCCTCATCGCGTTCGCCATCTACCCCGACCGGGCCGAGATCATCACCGACACGGCCGCCTACGCCCTCAACGGCTCGGCGTTCGGCCGAACGTCCAAGGTGGTCACGATCCCCCACCTCGACACCGCCGTCATGACTCAGGGCGACACCGTGTTCGGCAACGACGCCAAGGCCGCCACCATGCAGGTTGCAGCCCAGGTCGCCACCTTCGACCAGCTGGTCGAGCACCTGGCCGACCCGCTGCGCGACCTCTGGTGCCAGCGGCGCGAGGAGTGGGCCGGCGCCGCCGAGTCCGTCGTCTTCGTCGTCGGCTACTCCCCGAGGGCCGAGCGATTCGTCGCCTACGGCTTCGCCACAGAGCGCGACGACCTCGAGCCCTTCGCCATCGATCGCCCGTGGGTGATGCCCTGCCCGTGGGACCTGCGACCCGACGAGCTGCAGGTGTCGCGGTTCCTTGCCGAGGATGCCGCCATGGCCGCGGCAGATGGCGAGGACCCGATGGGCCAGATGTTCGTCGACCAGCGATGGAGCAGAACGCCCGAGCTCGCCCCGCCGGCCGACGTCGAGACGTGGGACGACCTCGCGCGGCAGGTGCGCGAGCAGCGCGCCGTGAACTCCCCGTGGCGCTCCACCTTCGTCGCCGGCGACGTGTTCCACACCAAGCTCGAGCAAGGCTCGACCACGACGGCGCGCCGGTTCACCTTCGACGACGAGGGCGACGACTTCCTCGCCATGATCCACGGCACTCAGCACCCCATCGCCCAGCTCATGGAGTGCCAGTGCGGGTCCGGCGAGCGCGCGATCGAGTGCCACCTCGCCGAGCAGCTCGACGACCCGTGCGGGTGCAAGGACAGCGGCAAGACGTTCCGAGAGTGCTGCGCCGTAGACGTTTCGCGCGTCGTCGCCAACTGAGAGCGGCTCCCTGTTACGACGTGTCGCAGACGTCAAGGCCGACTTGGCATATCCTCCTCACGGCATCGGCGCCGAGCAATGGGGGAACAGCGTGGTTGCGATCGCTCAACCTCCGGGCGATCGGTCGACGCGAACAGGCGGCGAGTGGACTTGGTGCCGTTCAAGCACGGGAACCAACCACGTACTCCACGACCTCCATGGCCTAGAGCAGAGTCTGACGCCGGAGATGCTTGCCCTCGCGAAGGAGGAACTCCGCGATCTGATGCGTGAGGCCGAGCAGGGCGATCTCACCTACGGACCGGGACCGGACGGCGACGTCGAGCAAATGCAGGTTGCTCCCGACGTGCTTGAGATGCGCCTCCCCAACTACGGCGGACTGCATCTACGACTGTTCTTCTCGGAGCCCGCCGCGCTGCCGGGGACCTTGGTGGCGCTGATGCTGTTTTGGAAGCGGCCGGGCCCCGTCGGCTTGGAGGATCAGTCGTACAGCGCGCAGGTCGCAAGCCGGCGACTAGACGAGTGGGTCCGTCGTGATGACTAGACCGAAACCACCCGCGACGTACCTCACGTTGTGTCAACATGCCTTTTAAGTCATATTGGAGTTGTGCGTAGATCATCTAGAGGGGGCAACGATGGATCTCGATGAGCTGCTAGGGATTGATTCTCGGAGTGCGCTTAGCCGCCGAGCGCGTCGCATGGTGGAGGGCGACCGTGGCCTCATCCGGGCGCTTCGAGAGATTCGAGAGTCCAAAGGAATGTCCCAGCAGGACGTCGCTGACCGAATGCAGGTCTCACAGAGTGCCGTAGCCAAGATCGAGTCTGGCGAGCGGGATCCTCGTCTATCGACCATCAGACGCTATGCCATGGCCGTTGGCGCTGTCGTTCTGCATGACGCGAAGGATGATGAGAAGCCCGTGCCTATGACCCAGGGTGGGCAGCACATGGATGTCTCGTGGCCCGAGGACAACCACGTTGTTCCGAACCGCCGCAGCCTGGCGAAGGCATGAGCGACGACTCGGCACCCGCCCCAACCGCAAGTCTCATCCGCATCACGGGTTACACGCTCCTTCGCAGCACCTACACGGTGCTCTACGAACCTCCCGCAGATGAAGACGTGAAGGTCGTCTGGAAGTTGCTGCCAGGGATGATGCAGGACACAACAGAGCCCGTCATCATCGGCGATCTGACCTCTCGAACAGAGGACTGCTTCGCGGGCGTGAGAGTCGCTGCCTACCTGTCCGGCGAGTTGATCGACGGGATTTCGGAGGTTGACTGGGCTGTGGCGAACGCCCTCGTGACCGACAACGTAGAGGCCGTCACGGACGGGCTCTACGACTACGCGGCTCAGGCAATGCGAGCGATGACGTCTGGGGCCTTGTTCAGGCCCGAAGTACCCGACGTCACACCCAAGGCGGAACTGGACCTCGTCGACGAGGACGAGGCCTGACCTCGCTCCGGACCATGCCCGAGTGGATCACCGTGCGCGAGGCCGCGGCGATTCTGGGCGTGCACATGTCAGCCGTTCCGAAGATGATCCGTCGCGGCGACCTCACGACCCGTCGACAGCGCCCAAGCCTGGCGCGGTCGGACGTTGAGGCGCTACGCGATCGTCGAGCCGCTCCCTCGCCCTCGAAGGCCCCGAAGCCGCGTTGGGTCGCGCAGCCGCCAGACCGCGCGTACGACTGGCTCGACTCCGACGGGGCGGCCGCGCTCCTCGGACTCGGCCGGTCGGGGGTGAACTACCGAGCGCAGCGCGGCAAGCTCCCGGCCGAGTGGCACGACGGGCGGCGGTGGTTCCGGCGCGACCACCTTGAGCTAGTGAGGCGCGCTGACGCTGCTCGCCGTGGCCACGGCTTGCCTCACACGGACGACTAGCGCCCTACGTGGAGCGCGGCGGTTTGGGATCGCCCTCAAGCACACCGAAGTGCTTGAACACGCCGACAGCCCCGAGCCGCTCATCGAAGCGCTGATCGTATGCGTAGACATGCCACTGGGCAGAGTTGACTTCCTCGCCGACGCAGATGTTGAGATGCATCCCCCTCATCGGGATGAACGGTGCGGCCTCGACCTGAATCTCGCTTCCGTCGAGCGGCCCGCCTGACGCCCTCCCGCGCCACCAGGAGGTCCGCCCAGGATCGACGTGCATGTCGTCGAGTTCATCCGTCACGGCTGGCTCACCTCGCTCGGGAAGACGAAGCACTCGAAGCCCAGAAACTCCCCGTGCTGGTCGTACTTGTACGGAACGGCACTGCCGGTGTCGACGCCTGACTTTCGAGCTTGATCGACGAACCAGAACAGCTCGCCCCAGCTCAACTCTCCGTCGACATCGAGCGTGATGGAGAGGTTGGGCGATTTGGTGTGTGCGTTGGTCTCAGTCATGCAGTGGACCGTACGCGCTCCGCCCGACACAGCCATTGAGTTCTCCACAGAGGCCGCGGCTCCCTCACCGATCTAGGGCGACGAGCTCCGTCGCGTTGACGTAGGGCCGGTGGTTGACCCGGACGTCCGTCAACCACCGGCGCTCGACCAGCGTGAGGATCTCCGACGAGGTGCGCCCGAGCCGCTCGGCCGCCTCGCGGTATGTCAGGAGCCCGAGCCGGCCAGTTTCGCGAGCGACCTCCCAAGCCGAGCCCTCGAGCGTCACGTCGCGCCTGTTGCTCCGGTGGGCGGGCCGTTCGTGCTTCGGGCGCTTCCACTCGTCGTTGTAGTCCTGCATCGCCTCGAGCCAGACCTGTAGGTCGGTCCGCAGCACGACGATGCGCCCCGTCGGCTGGCCGTCGTGCCCGACTCTGCGCGTCGCCCGCCGGGCGCGTAGGTCACCGTCGTAGATCGCTGCTCGGACCGACCACTCCGAGACTCCCACCAACTCCGCCACCTCCCGCAGCGTGTAGGCGAACCTCGCTGGCGGCTCCGGCACGACCGGCCGCACGGGTGCGGCGTCCCTCGCGTCGTCGCGCTGCGCCTCGTCCATGCGGCCGACGAGAGCACAGAACCGCCCCGGGCGCGACGGGCGCCGGGGCGGTTCGAGATCCTGCAGCAGGATGCGTCAGGAAGCAGCAGGAAGCCCCGCCAGAGCGTCGCGGTGGACTAGCCAGGCTCCGACTCCCTCGAGGGGCCGAGAGGCTGCCAGATCGCCGCAGCGCACCAGCTCGTGGACGTCCCACGGCTCGCGGTCGAGCAGAGCGGCCGCCTCAGCGATGGTCACGATGTCCCTGGCCGCGGCGCCCAGTTCGGCGCGTCGGATCAGCCAGGGCCCGCGCTCGCAGACACACGACGGCTCGGCCGCGAGCGTGCCGTCGAGCATCTTGGCGTAGACGTCCCACGGCTTGCAGCGCAGCAGCGCGGCCGCCTCGGCGATGGTAACGACGTCGGACATCCGTGAAGTTACGGACGCAGGGGCGCTCGGGATGGGCGAAGATGTGGTCATGGTGCTCAGCTCCTAGTGCTGTGGTGCCTGAGGCCCTGGCCGGTGTTCGCGCACCGACCGGGGCCGCTCTAGTTTGTGGGGTCGGCAGTCCGCAGAGAGTCCGCAGGACAACCACCGACAGTCACCGACGACAACTAGTCGCCGGGACGTTTCCGCAGGTCAGCGGCTCGTAGCCACCGACAGTCACCAATAGCCCTCAGGCGGGGCCCGTTCCCGGCCTACAGGCCGACCCACTCCCTACATACCTCATGGCGCTCTCACACCATCGCTGGTCGAGGAGGGCGCTCTGCGCCCGTCACGAGACCCAGCACCGATCAACGCGAACCCCCACCTGCCCGACCCGTTCCGTCCTAGGGTCTCCGCGTGCCCGAAGCCGTCGACGACAAGCGCATGAGACCCCGGTACGCCGGCACCTGCCGGGTCTGTGACGCGGAGCTGGCCGCCCGGGTCGAGGCGATCTACGAACGGACGACGAAGACCGTCCGCTGCCTCGACTGCTCCCCCGCTGGCGCCCAACCGCCGCTCCAGGACTCCCCGCGCACCCGCTGGTCGAGGAGGGCGCTCTGCGCCCGTCACGAGACCCCGACCCCATCGACCCCGGCACCCCCGGCGCTTCCGCCCGCCGCGAGTACGAGCGCCGCCAAGCCGCACGCGAGACGCGCATCCGCGAGAAGCACCCGAAGCTGGGCGGCCTGATCCTCGCCGTCACGGACGAACCGCAGTCGACGAAGGCGTGGGACACCGGCGCGATCAGCGAGGAACGGCTCGGTCAGAAGCTCAACGAGCTGGCGGGCGACACGCTCGGCGTCCTCCACGACCGCCGCATGCCGGGCACTCGGGCGAACATCGACCACATCGCCGTCACCCCGTCCGGCGTCTTCGTCATCGACCCCAAGCGCTACGCCGGTCGCCCCACGCTCAGGGTCGAGGGCGGCATCCTCCGCCCGCGCACGGAGAAGCTGCTGGTCGGCGGACGTGATCGCACGAAGCTCGTCGACGGCGTCCTCAAGCAGGTCGACGTCGTCCGCTCCATCGTGGGGACCGACGTCCCCGTCACTGGCGTCCTCTGCTTCATCGAAGCCGACTGGCCACTGATCGGCGGAGCCTTCACCACCCGTGGAGTGGACGTCCTGTGGCCGAAGAAGCTCTACCCGCGACTGATGGCCCACGCAACATCCGAGACCGACGTCGACGCTGTGCTGCGTGCCCTGGCCCCCGCCCTCCCGCCCGCCTAACTGGTCGCTCGAGGTTCCACACAGCGCCCAGAATGGGCTACGGAAGCTCGGGGGAGCCGAAGCGCGCGAACCGACCCCAACCGCGCGTGGAGCCCGATTCGGTTGACGATGCTTCGAAGGCGCCTACTAGGGGAATGCCTCGTGTAGCGTCCGAGGTCCAAGTCCCAAAGCTAGGAGTGCAGGTGGGCGAGGTCTCCATTCGATCCCTGATCGAGCAGGTCCAGCAGGGCCAGATCAGGGTTCCGGCGTTCCAGCGGGGGTTTGTTTGGGATTACGACCGGATCGCCTTCCTCATGGACTCCATCTACAAGGGCTACCCATTCGGGTCCGCGATTCTCTGGCAGACCAAGGAACAGCTCAAGTCTGAGCGCCGTCTCGGTCCGTTCACGCTCCCCGACCCCACGGCCGACTTCCCGATCAGCTACGTCCTTGACGGTCAGCAGCGGCTCACCTCGATCTTCGGGACGTTCCAGACCGAGTTGGAGCCCGAGGGCGATGAGACCTGGCCACGCATCTACTTCGACCTGAAGGCTGAGGAGGACCTTCAAGAGAGCCAGTTTCTAGCGCTCGAAGACGAGGACGTCGACCCGGCGCGTCACTTCCCGATCAATACGTTCTTCGACACAACGGCGTATCGGAAGGCGACGACGGGCTTCACGGACGAAGAGGCAGAAGCCATCGACTCCGTTCAGGCGATTTTCAAAGAGGCCAAGATCCCGACCCAGGACATCGTCACCGATAACCGCGGCAAGGTCGCGATCGTCTTCGAGCGCGTCAACCGCCTGGGAGTCGAGCTCGACGTCCTGCAACTCTTGTCAGCTTGGACATGGAGCGACGAGTTCGACCTCCAAGGACGTTTCGCTGACTTGGCCGCTATCCTCGCTCCCTTCGGGTTCGGCGACGTAGGCGACGACTCCAACCTGCTCCTGCGCTGTTGCGCGGCGGTGGTCGCCAAGGACGCGGCACCTAACACCCTCATGAGCATGAGCGGCACCGAGGTGCGTGACCGATTCGACGAAATCGAGAACGGGATCCAAGGCGCAATCGACTTTGTGCGGGCGCAATTGAAGGTCGAAAAACTTAGCAACTTGCCCTACCCCGCGGTGCTCGTCCCGCTGACCGTGTTCTTCGCCCACAAAGACGGCAAGTCCATCAAGCTGTCCGAGGACCAGCGGGTGGTCATCCTCCGGTGGCTGTGGCGATCGTTCTTCTCCCGCAGATTCAGCGCGGGCGTCCTCCGGAACCTCAAGCGCGACATCGAGGAGATCGTCAAGCTCAAGGAAGGTAAGCCCTCAGCGCTGGGGGACGTTACGGTCAACCTGGAAGCGGACTTCTTCTTTGAGAAGAAGTTCTCGGTCGCCGCAGTCGACAGCAAGACCTTCGTGCTGCTGCTAGTGAATGCAGGTCCACTCAGCTTCGTGTCCGGGTCGTCGGTCTCCCTAGCCCCTGTCCTCTCCGCGTACAACCGGTCCGAGTTCCACCACCTCATGCCGCAGGCGTTCCTAGCGAAGAGCGGTGCGGACACCGGGTCGGTGAGCGTCCTCGCCAACTTCGCGTTGATCTCGGCCGCCGATAACAAGGTGCTCGGCGGAGTGGCGCCGAGCGTCTACAAGGCGAAAATGCCCACGGACAAGGTCGCAGAGATTCTTGCGCATGCAGTGTGCCCTGAGGAGGAGCTCTTTGACGACGACTTCCCTGCCTTCTTGCAGGCGCGCGCAGCTCTATTGACGGCCCGTGCGAACGACCTGATGGCGTAGAGCTGGGCTGGCGCAACGCCGGATTTTGGGTCGCGCCCTCCGCCGCAGCATTGGGGAACGCGGGGCCCTACGAGCATCTGCGCATGGACCCCGCTCTGCAATCCTGCGTGAATAGCCCTCTCGTGGCGGCCCGGACTCGCCAACACGAGGGCTCGCGGACACCTCTTGGACACGACGGCAGGCGCGACGCGCCCGGTGACTAGACAAGAACTGCGCCGCCTTATGCGGCAATAGCCCGGCTAACTTTGGCGCTGCCCGTCGATCACCGCTCTCTCACTTGCTGACACGCCTCACTCCGCCGCGGGTCGGACACGCCCGCTAAGTCGCCCAAGCTGCTTGAATGAGTGCGACCAACAAGGGGCATCGCGACCGACGTCGAGTACGAGCGATCCAAGTACGGCATTACGCCGCGAATGCTGCGTCACCCACGACGCTGGGCAGGTCCTCAGAGCATGCCCTTCACTGACCGCCCGCTTGCCCCTGCCGTCCTGGGGACGACGCGAGGCCCGTTGTCGGTGGCTTGCCGTAGCGTCTGTGGTGTTCGAGCGAGCGAGCTCGGGTCCTTCCTTGAGGCCAGTATCTGGCTGTACGCACCTGACGACATTGACCCACGACCGTAGTTGTCGACGCGCCCAACCGAGGGTGCGGGAGGGGCAGTGCTGTGAGTGCTCTACCAGTCGAGGAACCCCACGAGAGCGGGCCCGAGGGCGGGCATGAGGGCGGGCGTGTCGTTGAGTGGCGTGCCCCGGGCACCGAACCCGCGGCGTCGCCGCTGGTGGCCGCGGTGCTCGCGCGGGTCCACGCCACCCTGACCGAGGTGGGCGGGCTCTCGCTGACCGGGCTCGGGGACGCGGACGTCGTGCGGGTGCTGGACGAGCTGACCAGCGCGTCGAGCAGCCTGACCCGGCAAGTGTGCCGCGCAGCAGCCGAGGCCGACCAACGACGGCTCGGGGACACCACCGGTGCACGACACACCCACCAGTGGTGGGCCGGCCGCAGCCGCCACACCCACGCCGAAGCCGCACGCCTTACCCGGCTCGGCCGCGCATTCGAGGACGACCTCCACGCCCCCACCGGACAAGCGCTCGCCGACGGTCGGATCCGCATCGAGCAGGCGCGGGTCATCGTCGCCGCCGTCGACGCCATCCCCACCTCCGTGCGCTGCACCGACGGCTCCACGCGGATCATCGACCCGTCCGCCCGCACCCAGGCACGCGACCACCTGCTCAAAGCCGCGAGCGAGCACGACGCCAAGGCCCTACGCCGCCTCGGCAGGCGGATCCTCGACGTCGTCGCACCCGAGCTCGGCGAAGCCCAGGAAGCCGCGACCCTCGCGGCCGAGGAGGCACGCGCCGACGCCGGCATCGAGCTCACCCTCACCGACGACGGCCACGGCCGCTGCCACGGCCGGTTCACCATCCCCTCCCACGCCGGCGCGATGTTCAAGCGCCACCTCCAGGCCCTCGCGAACCCAGCCCGGCACACAGACGACGAGCTCCGCGACGAGCACGGCAACTGGAAGCCGCTGCACCGGAGGATGGGCGAGGCGTTCATCGAGTACATCGAGCGCTACCCCGAAGACGCCACCCCGCAGACCGCCGGCGTCAACGCCACCATCGTCATCACCATGACCCTCGAGCAGCTCCTCGGCGAGCACGCCACCGCACTCCTCGACGACGGCACCCGCATGTCCGCGGCGATGGCGCGGCGCCTGGCCTGCGAGGCCGGGATCATCCCCGCCGTCCTCGACGGCGAGGGCCGGGTCCTCGACCTCGGCCGCACCCGGCGGCTCTTCACCAAGGCCCAGCGGATCGCCCTCGGACTGCGCGACCACGGCTACACCGCGCGCGGGTGCGAGACCACCGCGTCCGGGTGTCACGCCCACCACGACGACCCGTGGTCCAACGGCGGCACCACCGACCTCGCCAACGGTCGGCTCCTCTGCCCACGCCACCACCGCCTCGCCCACGACCCGCGCTACGCCAAGACCGTCCACGCCGACAACCAGGTCACCTTCCATCGGCGGACGTAGGCCGACCACCCAGCACGCGCCATCGTCCTCGGCCCGGCGCCCGGACCGCGAGGCGTCGTGCAGTCGGGCACGCGCATCCTCTGCTGCGGACCACGCGACCCACTCCCTCACCACGAATCGAACACACGTTCTAGACTCGGCGGATGCCGCGCACCCCGCCCTTCCACGTGTGGGTCGACCTGACCGGCACGTGGCGGGGCGCCGCGCCCGGGGTGCTGCTCGCGTGGCGGCACAGCGACCGGCGCGGGTGGGAGGCGTGGGTGGTGCGCGCCGAGTCGTACTCCACCGGCCGGGGCGCGGAGGTGCAGCTGGTCCAGGCGTGGGTGCCGGCCGCGCTGGTGCGCCCCTCCCCTATCGACCCTGGGAGAGCTCGCGCTTGAGCTTGTCGCTCTTCTCGCGCAGCCGCTCGTGGGACGCGGCCGCCTCCTCGCGGAGCCGGGCGACGCGGGCGTTGAAGTCGTCGAGGAAGGAGCGGACCGACCGCGGGTCGATGCGGTCGAACTCGCCCGAGAGCTGCAGGTGGTCCTGCTGCAGGCTGAAGCCCGTGTCGCGGAACTCCTGACGGAAGACCCGGTCCTCGAAGTCGTCGACCTCGCGGTTGAAGTAGACGACGACCTTGTAGGGGTCGCCGGACTGGTAGTCGTCACGGGTGTGGACCCCGACGTCGTCGATGACGAGCGGCTCGATCCCGCCGACGCGGGTCGACCGACGAAGACTGGGCATGGCTCCCCCTCAGGTCTCGATCCCTGCTCCGACGATAGACCTCGGCGACCGCGATCGGAGCCCGATCGCCCCGGCTCACGCCCCCGACTTCCCAGCATTTGGCGATGAGCGCAGCGCGCCCCGAGCCCTAGCGTCCGGTGCACCCGACCCAGGAGGCTCCCGTGCACCGACCGCTCACCGCTGGACTGACCCTCCTGCTCGCCGCCGGCCTGGGCGTGACCTCGCTCGGCACGGCGAGCGCCGCCACGCCGGTGCTCGACAAGCCGAAGCCGACGACGAAGGTCGTGACGGCGCCCGTGGACATCTGGAAGGCCTCGGCCGCGCAGACCCCGGGCGGCCCCCTCGACTACTGCGCCGTGACCGTCTTCGCGGTCTTCCCCGACATCGACGGGTTCACCGCGACGTCCGCCGACTACGTCTACACGTTCCCCGGGACGGCGCCGGCCGCCGGCAGCGACGTCCTGGCCGCCCCCTTCGACGACCAGTTCACGTGGGGACCGCTGGCCCGCAGCGCCCCGGCCGGCCAGCACCAGGCCGTCCTCGGCGGCCAGCCGTTCGTGTGGAAGGCCGGCAGCGGCAACTGCGAGGCGGAGTACGCCCGGGCCGTCGCGGTCTACTCGCCCACCGTCACCATCACCTACCAGGCGGTGGGGCGGTGTGCGGCCGCGATCGAGTCCTACAACGCCGCCGACCGCGCGGTGAAGCAGGCCCGCAAGCGGGTCGAGAAGGCGCGGACCCCCGCCCAGTCGGCCGCGGCCCGGGCCCAGCTCAGGTCGGCGAAGGCGTCGCTCGCCAAGGCGAGGAAGAAGTACCAGAAGAAGTGCTGAGCCCACCGGCTCCCCCGGACTCCCACCCGGAGGGATGGGCGCCGCGTGTGTGCGGACCGATCGCTGGCTAGCGTCGACGACATCGACCCGCCCGGCCCCCGCCGCGGCACCCTCCCCTGAATCCTGGAGATGCCGGTGACCCTGACGAAGCCACCCCTCGCGGCCGTCCCTGACGAGCCGTCCGACGACCTCGGGCCGCTCGTCGGCCGGGTCGGGTCCGGCGACGTCGAGGCGTTCGCCGCCCTCTACGACGCCACCGCCGCCGCCGTGTTCGGTCTCGCGCTCAACGTGCTCGGCGACGAGGACCTCGCGGCCGACGTGGCCCGGCAGACCTTCGCGGAGGTCTGGCGCTCGGCGCCCCACTACACCGCGGGCCACGGTCCTGCGGACGCGTGGATCGTGGCGACCGGCCACCGCCTCGCCGTCGCGCAGGTGCGCACCGGCGGGTCCGCGGTGCCCGTGGGTCCGCACACCGGCTCGCCGCTGCTCGACGACCTCCCGGCCGAGGAGAGCCACGCGCTGCGGCTCACCTACTTCGGCGGCCAGACCTACGCCGAGGTGGCGCGGACGACCGGTGTCACCGACGGGGTCGTCGTCGGCCGGCTCGGCTCGGCGCTGCGGGCGATCCGCACCGCCACGCGACGCGACGTGGCCTGACCCGTCCGCCCGGTCAGGGCTGCTCGAGCACCGCGCCGAAGCCGTCGTGGAGCGCCAGCAGGGTCGGCCGCTCGCCCGGGTCCTCGGCCAGGCACGCGTCGAGCAGGGCCACGAGGTCCTGAGGCATCCGGGGACGCAGCGACCCGACCGACGGCGCGCGTCGCGCGAGCTGGAGGAACTCACCGTGCGCGAACGCGGTCCGCTCGGCCGCGTCCTGCGGCGCGAACGGCCGGGTGCCGGTGGCCACCTCGTAGAGGGTGACCCCCAGCCCCCAGGCGTCGGCCGCGGTCGTCACCGGGCCGCCGCGCGCCTGCTCGGGTGAGAGGAACTCCTGCGTCCCGAGCCCGCGGCGCACCGGGCCCGGCGGACGGGCGATGCTGAGGTCGAGCAGGGTGGCGGTGCCGGCCTGGCCCATCACGTTGGCGGGGCGTACGTCGAGGTGCACGTAGCCGCGACCGTGCAGGTAGTGCAGCGCCGACGCCAGCTGCTGGCCGAGGTGGCAGAGGTCGGTGACGGGCATCCGGCGGCGCCGCTCGTCGACGATCTCCTCCAGGGTCATCCCGACGTGGGTCTCGAGGACCACCACCGGCGCGTGGACGCCGTCGATCGTCTCGAACGCCCGGGCCAGGTGCGGGTGGGCGAGCTCCTTGAGCAGCCAGCCCTCCTGCAGCAGCCGGTGCCGCACGCGCGACACGTCCGCGCGGTCCGGGCGGACCGTCTTGGCGACGCAGCTGCACAGCCGCTCCTGCGACCACACCTCGTAGACGTCGAGGGCGGAGCCGCGCGAGAGCAGCTCGACGACCTCGTAGCCGGGGGCGATCAGCTCGCCCGGCGCGAGCACCTCGGGCTCGGTCGCAGTGGCCGCGTGGATCACGCCGCACCCACCTCCTCCGCCTCCGCGGCGGCGGTGCCCTCGCTGCTGGAGGAGCGCTGCGCCGCCCACAGCCCGGCGTACGCCCCGCCGGCCGCGAGCAGCTCGGCGTGGGTGCCGCGCTCGACCACGCACCCGCCGTCCATCACCAGGATGGTGGTGGCGTGGCGGACGGTGTCGAGGCTGTGGGAGACCACCACGGTGGTACGCCCCGCCATCAGCCGGCGCAGCGGGCCGGCGACGCGCTGGGCTGACAGCGCGTCCAGGCCGGTCGTGGGCTCGTCGAGCAGGAGCACCGGCGCGTCGCGCAGCAGGGCCCGGGCGATCGCCACCCGCTGGGCCTGCCCGCCCGACAGCCGGCGTCCCCGCTCCCCCACCGGAGTGTCGTAGCCCTGCGGCATCGCGACCACGAAGTCGTGCGCGTCGGCTTCCCGGGCCGCCGCCTCGACCTCCGCCGCCGTGGCGTGCGGGCGACCGAAGGCGATGTTGTCGCGGACGCTGCCGTCGACCAGCAGGGTCTCCTGCAGCACGACCGCGACGGCGTCGCGCACCGACGCACGGGTGAGGTCGCGCAGGTCGTGCCCGCCCATCCGCACGGCGCCCTCGTCGGGGTCGAGGCTGCGCATCAGGAGCCCGGCCAGGGTGGACTTGCCGGCGCCGCTGGCACCGACGACGGCGACCACGTCGCCCGGTCGCGCGGTGAAGGTCAGGTCACGCACCGCGGGCGCGGTCGCCCCGGCGTAGGTGTAGGAGACGGACTCGAAGCGCAGCTCCCCGGCGCGGTCCTCGAGCGCGACCGCCCCCGGCCGGTCGGCCGGCAGCGTCGGCTCGTCGAGCAGCTCGACGACCCGCTCGGCGCCCGCGGCGGCGGAGAACGCCGTGGTCACGGCGCTGCCCAGGCCGCGGGCCGGGCCGTAGAGCCGGCTCAGGAAGGTCAGGAAGGCGAGCAGCCCGCCGACGCTGAGCCGGTCCTGGGCGAGCAGCCAGGCGCCTGTGCCGATGACGACGAGAGCGCCGGCCAGCTCGATCATGTCGAGGGTCGGCACGTAGACCGAGCGCAGCCGCGCGGAGGCCATCTCGGCGCGGTACTTCGCCTCCGCCTCGGCGGCGTAGCGGGCGACCTCGCGCTGGCCCTGGTCGTAGGCCTGGACGAGCGGCAGCGTGCTCAGCGTCTGCTCGAGGGAGGCGTTGAGGGCGCCCGAGCGGCGCTGGCGCTCGCGCGAGATCTCCTTGAGCCGACGTGCGAACCACCGCGACGTCACCCAGAACAGCGGCGTCACGACCAGGGCGACGAGCGCGAGGAGCGGCTGCAGCAGCACGAGCGCGACGGAGAAGAAGACCAGCTGCAACGCGGACGACACCGCGCGGCTGGTCCCGGACACGAGGAACGCCTCGATCGCCGAGACGTCCCCCGACACGCGGCTCATCACGTCGCCGAGCCGATGTCGGCCCAGGAACTCCAGCGGCACGCGTTGGAGGTGGTCGAGCAGGGCGGTGCGCAGGTCGACCACGAAGCGCTGGCTGAGCCAGGTCGACAGCATCCGGTCGGCGCCGTCGCAGGCCGCCTGGACGAGGGTGAGCCCGACGTAGGTCGCCGCGACGACCGGGAACAGGCCGAAGTCGCGCGGCACGAGCACGTCGTCGACGACGACCTTGAACAGCCAGATCTCCACCGAGAGCAGGGCCGGGCTGACCGCCGCCAGCACGAGCGCGACGAGCATCCACCCGCGGCGCGGCGCGGCGTAGGGCCAGAACCGCCGCAGCACCTCGCGCACCGGGAGTCCCGGGCGGGTGCGGTGCGTGCGGGTCATCGGTGCTCCGGTGGGGTGGGCGGGCGGCGTGCGGGGAAGGAAGAGGACCGGGACGGGCGAGGGGTGGGGTCTCGCCCGTCCCGGTGGCTCGGTCAGTGACCGGTGCGGGTGCTCGTGCCGGTGCTGGTGCCCGAGCTGGTGTTGGTGCTCGTGTTGGTCGACGTGTTGCTGCCGCGACCGCGACCACGACGCCGGCGCGTCGAGTAGGCGCTGAATCCCATGACTCCTCCTCTCGTTGGTCTCTGGCCAGCCCGGCCACCCGAGGTCCCGAGGGGCCGGCTGGTGAGGACGACGTTAGGCGCGCAGAGGTGCGGGTCGGCAGATGTCCGTTGGTACTAGGACCCCTGGACACCCCCGGACGCGTCCCGGTCAGGGAAGCCCCAGCAGGTGCCCGCCCCGCGCCTTCGCCCGGAGGTAGTCGTCGTTGGCGTCCGTGCGGTGCACGAGGGTGGCGTCGCGTCGCTCCACCCCGATCCCGTACGCCGCGAGCTGCGCCGCCTTGTCGGGGTTGTTGGACAGCAGCACCACGCGGTCCACCCCGAGTGCGCGCAGCATCTGGGCGGCGACGGCGTAGTCGCGCTCGTCGTCGTCGAAGCCCAGCGCCCGGTTGGCCTCGAAGGTGTCGAGGCCCTGCTCCTGCAGCGCGTAGGCGTCGAGCTTGTTGTAGAGCCCGATGCCGCGGCCCTCCTGACGCAGGTAGAGCAGGTGGCCCCCGATCGCGGCGATGCGGGACACCGCCTCGCGGAGCTGGGGGCCGCAGTCGCAACGGGCGCTGCCGAGGACGTCCCCGGTCAGGCACTCGCTGTGCACCCTGACCAGCGGCACCCCGACGGGCGCCGCCGCGGCCCCGCGGACCCCGGCGCGGTCGCCGAGCGCGATCGCGACGTGCTCGCGCCCGTCGAGCAGGCCGTCGAAGCTGCTCATCCGCGCTGGCACGGTCGAGCCGTCGGCCAGGACGAGCGGCAGCGCCACGTCGCGCCGCACCGACGCCGCCGGGAGGTCCGGCACCCGCTCGGTGCTCACGGTCCGTCCTCGAAGCGCGGCGACAGGGCGTAGCGCAGGAGCACCACGTCGCCGATCTGGCGGGTCTCCGCGAGCCTGGCCCGGCGACCGGGGTGCCACGGGAACGCGCCGTCGCCCACGAAGCGGCGCGCGCTCGAGGAGCCGACGAAGAACGGGGCGACGACGAGGTGCAGCTCGTCGGCCGCGGACGCGGTGAGGAACTGCGTGTGCACCTGCCCGCCGCCCTCGACCATCAGGCGCCGCACGCCGCGGTCGAGGAGGTCGCGGCAGAGCCGGACCACGTCGACGTCCGCGCCCGCGTCGACGACGGTCGCGACGTCACCCAGCCGGCGGCGCACCCCGGGAGCGGAGCCGCTCGCGCAGTAGACGAGCTTCTCGCACCGCCCCAGCGTGAAGAACCGGCTCCGGGGGTCCAGGCCGCCGCCGCGGGTGAGGGTGACCTTGACCGGTGACTCGGGCAGCCCCCGCGAGCGGCGGTCGGCGCGCAGCAGCGGGTCGCGCACGAGCAGCCGCGGGTCGTCGTCACGGACGGTGCCGGCGCCGACGAGGATCGCGTCGCTGTCCGCACGGACGGCGTCGACGCGGGCGAGGTCGGCGGCGTTGGACAGCACCAGCCGCTCTCGGGTGGCGCCGCCGAGGTAGCCGTCGAGCGAGACGCTGCAGCTCAGGACCGTGTAGGGCCGCTCAGGCACGGCTGCCACCCCCGCTCCGGACCGGCGTGCGCACCGCCGCCGCCGTGCCGTGGGCGGCCAGGACCGCCAGGCCGGGGAGGTTGGCCACCAGCACCACCGCGCCGTAGGCGACGGACGTCGCCAGGCCCGCGGACGCTCCCAGCCCGGCCGCGGACGAGGCCCACACGGCCATGCCCTCGCGAGGCCCCCAGCCCGCGACGTTGAGCGGCAGCCCGGCCGCCAGGAGGACCACCAGGGCCAGGGGCACCAGCGTCGCCGTCGGAGCCGACACGCCCACGGCGCGCGCGACCAGGACGTACGTCGTGACGTGGCAGGCGAGCGCGACGACCGACGCGACGACGACGCCCGGCCACACCCGGCGGACCGCCAGCGCGACCCGGAGCTCGCCGCGCACCCGCGGGGCGAGGGCCACCAGCGCCACGCCCGCGACCACGACCAGCACGACCACCAGCGCGGCCGGCAGCAGGTCGCCCCAGGGCGACGGGACCAGCACGAGGACCAGGCCGGTCACCGCCGCCTGCACCACCTGGCCGGCCGTCCGCTCCCACGCGACCGCGCGCAGTGCGACGCCGGTCCGGCCGCTGGCCCGGCCGTGGGCCAGACCCCGGTCGACGTCGCCCAGCACCCCGGCGGGGAGCAGCGTGTTGAGGAGCTGGGCGCGGTAGCAGGCCGCCACGGCGACCGGCAGCCGCAGCGGCACGCCGAGCTCCCCGGCGACCAGCCGCCACCGCACGGCGCACGCCGCCGTCGAGACCGCGGCCACCAGCACCCCGAGCAGCAGCACCCGCACCGACAGCGCGTCGAGGCCGCCGAGGACCGGTCGGGCACCGACCAGCCCGACCACGACCCCGAGGATCGTGGCGCCGGCCAGCACCTGCCCGGCCGCGCTCACGCCGCGGCCTCCCGCAGCACCACGCCCACGCGAGCCGCGGTCTCCGGCCAGCCGCCGAGCCGCGCCCGCCGGGACTCCGCCGCCGCGCGCAGTCGCGAGCGCAGCCCGGGTCGGTGAGCCACGACCTCAGCGCGTCCGCCAGCGCGGCCGGGTCGTCCGGCTCGACCAGCACCCCGGCCCGCGCCGCGTCGGCTGGCGGCGCGCCGTCGAGCGCCTCGGCGACCCCACCGACGGCGGTCGCGACCACGGGGAGGCCGCGCGCCAGCGCCTCGGTGACCACCATCGCGTAGGTCTCGCGGCGGCTGGGCAGGACGAGCAGGTCGCCGTCGGCGTAGGCGGCGTCGAGGCGCGCACCGGTGAGCGTGCCGGTCAGCTCGAGCCGGTCGTCGATGCCCAGACCCGCCGCCGCGTCCCGCAGGCGCGAGACGAACGACGGCGCGACCGTGGTGGACCCGATCCAGCGGCACCGCCAGCCCAGGTCCGTCAGGTCCGCGAGCGCGGCGAGCAGCTGGTCGTGGCCCTTGACCGGGCTGAGGTTGCCGACCACGAGCAGCGAGGCGCCGTCCCCCGACCCGGGCGAGCGTGCGGCTGCGTCGACGCCGGGGCGGGCCACCGCGACCCGGTGGGGCGCCAGGCCGTACTCGCCGACCAGCCAGTCGCGGGTCCAGGCGCTCGTGGTCACCACCGACGTGGCCGCCGCGACCACCCGGCGTTCGGACCACCGGGCGGCGACGTCGTCGACCCCGACCGGCAGGTGCACCAGGAGCACCACCCGGACCCGGGCCGCCTCGGGGACGACGACCTGCGGGAGCCGGGACGCGAGCAGGCCGTCGACCAGGACCACCTGCCCGTCGGGGACGCCCGCGAGCGCGGCGGCCAGCCCGGCGCGGCCGTGCTCCGGGTCCCACGGCCACCCGCCGTCGACCTCGTGGACCAGGAGCGACCAGCCGCTCGCGCGCAGCGTGTCGCACAGCCGGCGGTCGTAGGTGTTGCCGCCGCTGGCGCGCCCGGGGTCGGCGACGCCGCCGGGCACGAGGACGCGCACCACGCCGCTCACAGGGACCTCTCGAAGCTCGCCCACGCCGAGGGCGACTCGTGGAGCGTGACGACCAGGCCGGTGACGTGGCCGGCGTCGCCCAGCTCCCCCGAGCGGACCCGCTCGGCCAGCCGGTCCGCGACGTGGCGGGCGAGGACCTCCGTGGTGGTGTTGACGCCCGCGAAGGCCGCCACGTCGTCGAGGTTGCGGTAGGAGAGCTCCCCCACCACCGCGGCCAGGGCCTGCGCGGCGCGCCCGATGTCGACCAGGATCCCGTGCTCGTCGAGCTCGGCACCGCGGAAGGTGGCGTCGACGACGAACGTCGCGCCGTGGAGCTGCTGGGCCGGCCCGAACACCTCCCCGCGGAGGCTGTGGGCCACCATCATGTGGTCGCGGACCGTCACGCCGTGCACGGCACCCGTCCTCCCGTCCCTGCCGGCTCCGGCGCCGGGTCGTAGGTGATCGTGTGGCACAGCCCGGCCAGCTCGCGCGACGCGATCCGCGCCATCACGTCCGGCAGCGCCTCGAAGGGCGACTCCCCCGTCAGCAGGGCGTCGTAGGCGTCGTCGCGCAGCAGCCGCAGCGCCAGCGCCAGCCGGTCGGAGGTGGAGCGGCTCGAGCGCCGCGGGGTGGCGACCCGGCCCACCTGGCTGGCCCGGATCGAGAGGCGCGCGGAGTGGAAGCGCCCCCCGAGGTGGACGCTCGTCGGCTCGTCGCCGTACCAGCTGAGCTCGACCACCGTGCCCTCGGGCGCGAGCAGGTCGAGCGAGCGCTGGAGGCCGTCGGACGTCGCGCTGGTGTGGACCACCACGTCGCACCCGCCGGTGGCGTCGTCCGGGAGGGCGAACCCCACGCCGAGCCGCTCGGCGACGTCCGCGCGCCGCGGGTCGACGTCGACCACGGTCACCTCCGTGCCCGGCACCCGCGAGACCAGGCGGGCCACGCAGCAGCCGAGCGCGCCCCCGCCCACCACCGCCACCCGGTCGCCGAGCAGCGGCGGCACGTCCCACAGCGCGTTGAGCGCCGTCTCCAGCAGCCCGGCGAGGACCGCGCGCGCCACCGGCACGCCCGCCGGGAGCGGCGACACGGCCCCGGCGGGGACGACGTACGCCGTCTGGTGCGGGTGCAGGCAGAACACCTCGCGGCCGAGCAGCGCGCGGGGCCCCGCCTCGACCACGCCCACGTTGAGGTAGCCGTACTTCACCGGCGCCGGGAAGTCGCCCTCCTGGAAGGGCGCTCGCATCGCGTCGTGCTGGTCGCGCGGCACCCGGCCGGCGAAGACGAGCGACTCGGTCCCGCGGCTCACCGCCGACCGCAGCGAGCGGACCCGCACGTCGTCCGGCCCCGGGGCGGGCAGGTCGACCACCCTGATCTCCCCGACCCCGGGCTCCCGCAGCCAGAACGCCCGCGCCTCCCGCATCCGTCCTCCTCCGCCTGCCAGTGAACCGGCACCGCTCGTGGTCCGTCTACACCTGCGGGCCGGCTCCTGTGCCGGGATGAACGGAGACGACGTGTCGACGGTTCAACGACGTGCGCGCCGCGCGTGGTCGTGGCTGGCGAGCGCGCTCGCCGTCGCCGTCGTCGTGGTCGCCTCGGCCCTCCCCGTCCGGGTCACCGACACCACCCCGGCCGCGCTCGTGCGCCTGCCGCTGGAACTGCTGGTGCTGGTCGCGGTGCTGCTCGTCCTCCCCCGGCGGCTGCGCCGCACGCGCCGGGCCGTCGTGGTGGTCGCCGGCGCCCTGCTCACGGTGGCGACGCTCCTGCGGGTCCTCGACGTCGGGTTCCTCCGGGCGCTCAACCGACCCTTCGACCCGCTGATCGACTGGCGCTACGCCGGCGACCTCGTCGAGACGGCCCGCGCGTCCGTCGAGGGACCGCTGGGCGTGGGCCTGCTGCTCCTCGCCGCAGCGGCCCTCGTGGCCGTCGTGCTGGTGGTGCCGCTGTCCGTCGTCCGGCTGGCCCGGCTGACCCGCGACCACCGCGGCGCCACGCTTCGTACGCTCGCCGTGCTCGCGCCGGCGTGGGTGCTGCTCAGCGTCGCCGGCGTCCGGGTCGGCGCGCTGCCGCTGGCCTCCGACGCCACCGCGGACTACCTCTACGCCCAGGTGGCCCGGGTGCCCTCGCAGCTGCGCGACCGCCGCGAGTTCGCGCAGGCAGCGCGGACCGACCCGCTCGCCCGCACGCCCGACGGCGACCTCTTCACCGCGCTGCGCGGCCGCGACGTGCTGGTGGTGTTCGTCGAGAGCTACGGCCGGGTCGCGCTCGACGACCCCGGCCTGTCCCCGGTGGTGGACCGCGCCCTCGCGAGCGCCGGCGACGACCTGCGTCGCAGCGGCTGGACGGCGCGCAGCGCGTCCCTCACCTCCCCCACCTTCGGCGCGTTGAGCTGGCTGGCGCACTCCACCCTGCAGTCCGGGCTGTGGGTCGACAGCCAGCAGCGCTACGACCAGCTCGTCACCACCCGGCGCGAGACGCTGAGCAGCCTGTTCGGCCGCGCGGGCTGGCGCACGGTCGCGGTGGTGCCGGCCAACACCCGCGACTGGCCACAGGGCGCGTTCTACGACCTCGACCACGTCTACGACTCCCGCAACATCGGCTACCGCGGCCCGCGCTTCGGCTACCCCACCATGCCCGACCAGTTCACCCTCCACGCGTTCGGACGTCTCGAGCTCGCCGGGACCGACCGCCGCCCGGTCATGGCGGAGATCGACCTGATCAGCAGCCACGCGCCGTGGTCGCGCACCCCGCGGCCCGTCCCGCAGGACGCCGTCGGCGACGGGTCGGTGTTCGACGAGATGCCGGAGACGCTGCCGTCGGAGGCCGACATCTGGCCCGACCCGGACCGGGTGCGGGCGGCC
Organism: Nocardioides okcheonensis; assembly: GCF_020991065.1. Lineage (NCBI taxonomy): Bacteria > Bacillati > Actinomycetota > Actinomycetes > Propionibacteriales > Nocardioidaceae > Nocardioides > Nocardioides okcheonensis. The sequence continues at coordinate 4,306,261 of NZ_CP087710.1, read as the reverse complement.
TACGCCGGCTCCGTGGCGTACTCGCTCGAGTCGGTGTCCACGTTCCTCTCGACCCTCCCGCCGGCCCCGTCCGGGCGCGAGCCCGTCGTGGTCGTGCTGGGCGACCACCAGCCGGCGACCGTGGTCTCGGGCGAGGATCCCGGCCACGACGTGCCGGTGAGCCTGCTCACCCGTGACCGGTCGCTCGTGCGGCGCGTCGACGGGTGGGGCTGGGAGCCGGGACTGCGGCCCGGCGCGGGCGCGCCGGTGTGGCGCATGGACGCGTTCCGCGACGCGTTCGTGGCCGCGTTCGGCCCGACCGGCGACCCGACGGGCGACAATGGCACCACCGAGGCGGCCGCACGGTGAACCTCAGCGGTCCGCGTGCCGTCCTTCCCCGGGAGGAGGGACCATGCCGCGGGACGAGGTCGCGCTGATGCAGCAGCTGCACGACGAGCACGCCGACGTGCTCTGGCGGTTCTGCCTGCGCCTGGTCGACCACGACCGGGGCCGCGCCGAGGACGTCGTGCAGGAGACGCTCCTGCGCGCCTGGCGGCACGGCGAGATCCTCGCCAGCCCGCCCGCCGCCGTGCGGTCGTGGCTGTTCACCGTGGCGCGGCACATCGTCATCGACGACTGGCGCAGCCGGCGCGCCCACCCGGAGACCCCGGTCGAGGAGGTGCCCGAGCAGCACCGCGCCGTCGACGCCGACCAGAGCGACCAGCTGCTGCTGTCGTGGGTGGTGGCCGAGGCGCTCACCCACCTCTCCCGGGACCACCGCACCGTCCTGCTCGAGTGCTACTACCGCGGCCGGCCGGTGGCCGACGTGGCACGCAGCCTCGGCGTGCCGCCCGGCACCGTGAAGTCCCGCACCCACTACGCGCTGCGCGCGCTGCGGCTGGCGCTGGAGGAGATGGGGGTGACGGCATGACCACGCCGTCCGGGGCGTGCCCGCACGCCCACGACGACGCCGCCTACGTCCTGGGCGCGCTGAGCCCGACCGAGCGGCTCGCCTTCGAGCGGCACCTCCCGACCTGCGAGGCGTGCTCCACCTCCGTCCGCTCGCTCGCCGGGATGCCGGGGCTGCTCGACCTCGCCGACGCGCGCGTCCTCGCCGACCCCGTGCCCGACCCGCCGCTGCCGCCGGCGCTCCTCGCGTCGTTGACCCGCACCGTCGTCGCGCGCCGTCGACGTCGGGCGACCGTCGTCGCCGCGCTCGCCGGCGCGGCCGCCGCGGCGCTCGCGCTCGCCGTCCCGGCCGCCCTCGACCTCGCCGACCGGCCGCCGTCGGCGCGGTGGGCAGCGACGCCCGGACCACGCCACCCACGGAGTCGCGCGCGATGGTCGCGCAGGGCGACGTGCCCCTGACCGCCGAGCTCGGGCTCGAGCCGGTCACCTGGGGGACCCGGATGGTGCTCACCTGCACCTACGACAAGGACGCCATCGGCATCGACCTCCCCGAGGAGGTCGACTACCTCCTCTTCGTCACCGACGAGCGCGGCCGCACCGAGCAGGTGGGGAGCTGGACGTCGGTCAGCGGCACGACGATGACCGTCCCGGCCGCGACGGCCGTGCGCCGCGACGACATCGCCGACGTGGAGGTGCGCACCACCGACGGCCGGGTGGTCCTACGCCTGGGTGCGTGAGGCCACCGGAGCGTCGACGGCCAGCCGCCGGGTGCGCCACAGCCAGACCACGTCCCAGCCGAAGGACTCCGCCAGCAGCGCCGCGGCGAGCACGAGCGCGGCCCCCGTCGCCGTGGCGGGCGGCACGCCGGAGGCGGCCACCGCCAGCGTGATCCCGACGTAGGCGGCCACCACCTTGCGCCAGTAGCGCGGCGGCAGGGTCCGCTGCATCCACGGGACCAGGGCAGCCACCCCGGCGTACGCGTAGCGGACCAGCCCGAGCGCGAGGACCCACGCGCCGACGTCGCGGGCGACGTGCACGCTGAGCACCAGGATGAGGAAGGCGTCGGACTCGCCGTCGAGCCGGGCCCCGAACGGCGACACCGTGCCGGTCCGGCGGGCGACCTTGCCGTCGACGAGGTCGAGGGCCAGCGCCACGGCCGCCAGCGGCACGAGCCGCTCCACGACCCCGACGCCGGTGGCCGCCTCGGCGACCAGTCCCAGCACGCCGCACGCCAGCGTCGCCCGGGCCAGGGTGACCGCGTCCGCGGGTCCGAGTCGCGCCACGTCGTCGACCGACGCGCGCCGGTCGGCCGCGACGGCCAGGACCACCGCACCGAGGCCGGCGGCAGCCCAGCCGACCACCCCGACGCCGAGCACGGCGAGGAGCACCACCAGGCCGCCCGCACACGTGAGCAGGCCGCGACGCACCTCCACCGTCCACCTCCGTCCCGGTCCCGCGGCGGGTGCGCCGCCGGGCCGCTGTCGGGGAGGACGGTGCCGGGGCCCGGTCGGTTCAGCCGTCGGCGGCGACCAGGCGGAAGTCGACCGACCGGCTGGCCGGGTCGGCCCGCACCAGCTCGACCGTGACCTGCTCGCCGAGCGGGAGCTCGCCGGGGCCCGAGACCGACGCCTCGACCGCCGGCTCCTGGATGGTCAGGTCACCACGCCCCGGGTCCTTCTCCTCGACGTCGACGACGACCGCGGTGAACCGCTCCCCCACGCGCCCGGACAGCAGCTCCGCCTCGCACAGGTCGACGACGGCGTTCTCGTACTGGTTCGCGCGGCGGCCGGACTCGCGCATCGTGTCGGGCAGGTCGGCCATCGCCTCGAGCACCCAGCCCGGCACCTCGGTGCCGGCGCACAGCGCCACGCAGACCTCGCCGGCGAACCGGTCGACCAGGCGCCGCAGCGGCGCGGTGACGTGGGCGTACTCCGACGCCAGCGCCGAGTGCTGCGCCTGCGCGGGCAGCTCGCCGTTGAACGAGACGTACGCCGCCCCGCGCAGCAGCCGGGTGCAGGCCACCACCATCGCGGCGTGGCGCGGCAGCGACGGGTCGAGCGAGCGGATGAAGTCGGGGTAGAGCTGCTCGGCGGGCCAGTCGATCCCGAGGGCGCGGGCGGTGCGGTGCAGCCGCTGGACGTCGCGGGGGTCGGCCGGCGGGAGGGTGCGCAGGATGCCGACGCGCGCGTAGACCATCAGCGACGCGGCCGCCATGCCGGTGAGCAGCGAGATCTGCGCGTTCCACGCCTCCACCGGCAGCTGCTGGCGGAACTCGAGCTCCCAGTGGTCCCCGGCGTCGACCAGCTCCTGCTCGGGCAGCGGCAGCGAGACCCCGCCGCGGGCGGCCTCCCGGGCCAGGCGCAGCTCGCCGACCTCCTTCAGCAGCCCGACCAGCTCGCTCGCCCGGCCGGCGTCGAGGTCGGCCTGGACGGCGTCGTAGGCCAGCTGGGCGCGCGAGCGCACCCGCGCGCGGACCACCTCCACGTCGGTGCCCTCGCCGGTCTCGTCGACCTTGATCGTCCACAGGAGCGCGGGGCGCACCTCGTCGGGGAGCAGCGACGCGGCGTCCTCGCTGAGCACCTTCGGGTGCAGCGGGACCTTCGAGTCGGCGCCGTAGAGCGTCTCGCCGCGGCGGCGCGCCTCGACGTCGACCGGGTCGCCGGGGCTGACGAACGCGGCGACGTCGGCGATCGCGTAGTGCACGACGTAGCCCCCGGGCACGTCGGGGTCGCGGGAGATGTGCATGGCCTGGTCGAGGTCGCGCGCGGACTCCGGGTCGATCGTGACCAGCTCGATGTCGGTGCGGTCCAGCTCCGGCAGGCGCGGGTGCGCGGCCGCCTCCGCCGCCGCCCGCTCGACCGCCTCGGGGAAGTCCGGCGTCACCCGCATCTCGGCCTGGATCGCGGCGATCCCCTCGCGCATCTCCTGCGCCGTGGCGCTGCCCTCGCTCGCCCGGACCCTGACCACACGGTTGCTCGGCATGTCACGACACTAGCCGGGCGCGAGGGACGAGCGCACGGCGTGTGGCGGGAGGTTGAGCAAGCGCGCGAGCGAGCCTGCGAGCTCGCGACCGCGCGTCGAAACCCGGCTGGTCAGGGAGCGCGAGGGACGAGCGCACGGCCAGCGGACGCGGCGAGACCGGGCTGGGTCCGAGGACGCGAGGGGCTCGCCCCTACCCTGTGCCGGTGCTGATCCTGCTGCCGCCCAGCGAGGGCAAGACCGCTCCCCGCCGCGGGAAGCCCCTCGACCTCGACGCCCTCTCCTCCCCCGTGCTCACCGCGGCCCGGACCCGGCTGCTCGACGCGCTGGTCGCCCTGTGCCGCGACGACGCGGACCGGGCGGCGACGGTGCTCGGGCTGGGGCCGGCCCAGCTCGACCTGGTCGCGCGCAACGCCGACCTCCCGACCGCACCGACCGCGCGCGCCGACGCGATCTACACCGGCGTCCTCTACGACGCCCTCGACCCCGCCACCCTCACCCCGGCCGCCCGCCGCCGCGCGACCGGCCGGCTCGCGGTCACCAGCGCGCTGTTCGGGATGGTCCGCCCGGGCGACCGGATCCCGGCCTACCGGCTCTCCGGCGACGCCGTGCTGCCCGGCGTGGGATCGGTCGCCGGCGTGTGGCGCGAGGCGCTCGGCGAGGCCGTCACCGACGCGATGCGCGGGGGCCTGCTCGTCGACCTGCGCTCCACCTCGTACGCCGCGTTCTGGCGCCCGCCGGCCGACGTGGCGCGCCGCGTCGCGACCGTGCGGGTGCTCCACGAGTCGGGCGGGCGCCGCACGGTCGTGAGCCACTTCAACAAGGCGACCAAGGGCCGCATCGTCCGCGCCCTGCTCGAGGACGGGGCCGACCCGCGCACCCCGAGGGCGCTCGCCGACGCCCTCGTGCGGCTCGGCTGGTCCGTCGAGCTCGGCGAGCCGACCGCCCAGGGCACCCGGCTCGACGTCGTCGTGACCGCGGTCTGAGCCCTCCCGCCTCCCCAGGGTGGCGGCACACGACATCCGGCGCCCCACCGTGGCGGCACACGACATCCGGCGCCCCACCGTGGCGGCACACGACATCCGGCGCCCCACTGTGGCGGCACACGACATCCGGCGCCCCACTGTGGCGGCACACGACATCCCGACAGCCAGATCCGATGTCGTCTGCCGCCACCCTCGTCGGACCGATGTCGTCTGCCGCCACCCTCGTCGGACCGATGTCGGCTGCCGCCACTTTCGACGCGTCCGACCGCCACCATCACGGCACGCGATGTCGTGTGCCGCCACCCTCGCTCCCGGCCGGCCGGTCCGCTCACCGCAGCGGGATCAGGTCCGTCGCCTCGAGCGGGTCCACCCCGCACAGCGCGAGCAGGTCGGCGATGATCGAGCGCACCTGCGCGAGGATCACCTCGGCCGACAGGTCGTCGCTGTGCTCGACCGTCGCAGTGGCCCGGCCGAGCGCGACCAGGTCGTCGATGACCGCGACCGCCATCCGGTCGGCCACGAGCTCGTCGGCGACCCGCTCGGCGAGCGCCGACAGGTCGCGCATCAGGGAGGCGTACGACGTCGGCACCGGCTCGCGTCGGTAGCAGGCGACGGCGACCCGCCGGACCACGACGCGGGTGTTGCGCAGCGCCACGTCGAGCGGCTCGACCAGCTCCGCGAGCTGGCGCTGGTGCTCGCCGTGGCGACGTCGGAAGGGCGAGGAGCTGACCACCGAGAGCCCCTCCTCGGAGGCGGCGCGGAGCTCGGCGATCAGCACGTCGGTCGAGCGGGCGTCCCTCAGCGCCGCGAGCGCCCGCTCCACGTCGCCGTCGCCGAGCCGGTCGGCGGCGCAGCTGAGCAGCGAGGCGATCTTGCGGACCACGACCGCGGCCTGGTCGCGCGGCTTGCGCAGCGGGGCGCGTGGCACCACCGTCGCGGCCACCAGCGCCACTGCGCCGCCGATGATCGCGTCGGTCCAGCGGAGGAACGCGGCGCCGGGCGCCGGGGCGAGGGCCGCGACCACGATGCCCTGCACGGCCGCCTGGATGACGAGCAGCTGGCCGGCGTCGAGGAGCAGCGCGATCGACATGCCGGCCGCGACGATGAGCGCGATCTGCAGCCCGCCCGAGCCGATCAGGTGCGTCGTGGCGTCACCGAGGAACACGCCCAGCGCGACGCCGACGGTCACCTCGGCGACCCGGCGCTGGCGCTGCCCGTAGGACATCCCCAGCGAGACCACGGCCGCGATCGGTGCGAAGAACGGCAGCTGGTGGCCGAACACGTCGTGGGCCAGCCACCACGCGACTCCGGCGGCGATCGCGCACTGGCCGATCACCCAGCCCTTGGCCCGCAGCCGCGCGACCCGGGCCCGCAGGGACGTGCGCCCGCGTGCGGCCATCACCTCCGCGTCGAGCCGCACGACCCTGGCTGCTCTCAGAGTCCCGACTCGTCGGTGCGCACCAGGATGCGCTGGCACTCCTCGCAGCGGACCACCTCGTCGGCCGGGGCGGACCGGATGCGGGAGAGCTCGGCGGCGTCGAGCGTCAGCTGGCAGCCGCCGCACTGGCGCGCCCGCAGGAGCGCCGCACCGATGCCCTTCTGCTCGCGCAGGCGCTCGTAGAGCGCCATCAGGTCGTCGGGGACGCCGTCGGTGGCGGGGCCGCGGGCGGCCGTCACCTCGGCGATCGCGGCGTCGGCCTCGGCCTGCTTCTCGTCGCGCGCGGTCACCAGCTCGGCGAGGCGGCGGTCGAGGTCGTCGGCGCGGATGCCGAGGCCGTCGAGCGTCTGCTGCGCCTGCTCCAGCGCCTCCATCACCTCGAGCTCCGCGTCCTCCAGGGTGCCGATGCGGCGCTCGAGGGAGACCAGCTCGTGCTGCATCCGCTCGAGGTCCTTGGGGTTGGTGACCTGACCGGCGTCCATCCGGGTGCGGTCGCGCTCGCGGCGGGTCTTCACCTGCTCGACCTCGCGGTCGGCCTTCGCCTGCTCGACGGTGAGGTCGTCGACGACGATCCGCGCGTCACGGACCTGGTCGGTGAGGGCGGTGCGCTCCTGCTCGAGGGCGGCGATCTCGGCCAGCTCGGGCAGGTGGGCGCGCTGGTGGCGCAGCTGGGCGAGCCGCCGGTCGAGCTCGGCGACGTCGAGCAGCTGGAGCTGGTGGGTGGGATCTGCCTTCAACGGCGCGCTCCTGGCTTCAGTGACGGAACTTCCACGGGTCGGTGCACAGCGTGCTGACCCGCGTCTCGACCCTATCGCCCATGGTTGCGCGCAGCCGACCCTCCACCACCGGCAGCCACGTCCACTCCGCCGCCCAGTGCGCCACGTCGACGAGGGCCGGGCCGCCGTGCTCGAGGAACTCGCCGGCGCGGTGGTGGCGCAGGTCGCTGGTGACGTACGCGTCCACGTCGCTCGTGGCGAGCTCGTCGAGCAGGAAGTCGCCCGCTCCCCCGCAGACCGCCACCCGCCGGACCGGGCGGTCCGGGTCGCCCGCGACGCGTACGCCGTGGGCCGTCGCGGGCAGCGCGGCGGCGACCCGTGCGGCGAAGTCGTCGAGGGTGGTCGGGGCGAGGGTGCCGATCCGGCCGGTGCCGGTCGTGGCGCCCTCGGACGCGGGACGGATCGGCTCGAGGTCCTCGAGCCCCAGCGCGAGCGCCAGCGACTCCGAGACGCCACCGGCCGCCTGGTCGGCGTTGGTGTGGGCGGTGAGCAGCGCGCACCCACCGGCGGTGAGGGCGTGCAGCGTGCGGCCCTTCGGCGTCGTCGCGGCGACCGAGCTCACCGGCGTGAGCAGCAGCGGGTGGTGCACCACGAGCAGGTCGGCACCCCAGTCCACCGCCTCCCGCGCGACCTCGATCGTCGGGTCGACGGCGAACGCGACCCGCGACACCTCCGCGTCGGGGTCGCCCGCCACCAGCCCGACGGCGTCCCAGGAGTCAGCCGTCGCGGGTGGGTACCAGGCGTGCAGCAGGTCGGCGACGTCGGCGAGGCGGGGCATGCCGCGAAGGCTAGCCGTCGTGGGTCAGTTGACCTGCCGCTCCTGCCCCTCCCAGTAGGGCTGGCGCAGCTTGAACTTCTGCAGCTTGCCGGTCGCGGTGCGGGCGAGCTCGTCGCGGAACTCGATCGACGTCGGCGCCTTGTAGCCGGCCGCCTTGTCCTTGCACCACGCGATCAGCTCCGCCTCGTCCGCGCTGGCGCCGTCGGCGAGCACGACGAGTGCCTTGATGGTCTCGCCCCACTTCTCGCTCGGGACACCGATCACCGCGACCTCGGCGACCGCGGGGTGCGAGAACAGCACGTCCTCGACCTCGATCGAGGAGACGTTCTCGCCGCCGGTGATGATCACGTCCTTCTTGCGGTCCGAGATCGTGAGGTAGCCGTCGTCGCCGATCACGCCGCCGTCGCCGGTGTGGAACCAGCCGTCCACCAGCGCCTTGTCGGTCTCGTCCGGGCGCTCCCAGTAGCCGGTGAGGATGACGTTGGAGCGCGCCAGCACCTCGCCGTGCTCGTCGGTGCGCAGTGTGACGCCCAGCGCCGGGGCGCCGGCCCGCACCAGCTTCGCCGCGCGGTCCTCCGGCGAGAGGTCGTCCCACTCGGCGCGCGTCCGGTTGACGGTGAGCAGCGGCGAGGTCTCGGTGAGGCCGTAGATCTGCAGGAACTCCCAGCCGAGCTCCTCCTGGACCCGCACGACGGTCCTCGTCGGCGGCGGGGCGCCGGCCATGATGATCCGCACCCGGTCGCGTCCGGGGATCTCGCCGTCCCAGGTCTGCGCGGCGTCGAGGACCGCCGCGGCGACGGCCGGCGCGGCGCACATGACGGTCACGCCGTGCTGCTCGACCCGGCGCAGGATCTCGGCCCCGTCGACCTTGCGCAGCACGACCTGCGGGACCCCGAGCCCGGCCATCGTGAAGGGCATCCCCCAGCCGTTCGCGTGGAACATCGGGAGCGTGTGGAGGTAGACGTCGCGGTCGGTGACACCGGCGTGCAGGCCGAAGGTGAGGGCGTTGGTCCACAGGTTGCGGTGGGTGAGCTGGACGCCCTTGGGCCGCGCGGTCGTGCCGGAGGTGTAGTTGATGGTCGCCGTGGCGTGCTCGTCGGGCTCCCAGGGCTTCGGCTCGGCACCGGCCGCCGCGTAGAGGGCGTCGTCGTCGCCGAGGACGAACCGGTGCTCGACGTCGATGTCGCGGACCGAGTCGACGAGCTCGGGGTCGACGTAGAGGACCCGGGCGCCGGAGTGCGCCACGATGTAGGCGATCTCGTCCGGGCGGAGCCGGAAGTTGATCGGCACCAGCACCCGCCCCGACCCGCACACGCCCCAGAACGACGTCAGCAGGCGCGCGCTGTTGTGGGAGATCACCGCGACCCGGTCGCCGACGCCGATGCCGAGCTCGTCGAGCCGGGCGGCCTGGCGGCGGGCGAGCGCGTGGACCTCGGCGTAGGTGCGCGTCCCGAGCCCGGCGGCGGGCTGGTCCGGCTCGTCGACGAAGCCGGTGCGCTCCCCGTAGACCGTGCGGGCACGGTCGAGGAAGTCGTTGACGCTGAACGGGACGAACACGGTGGGGCTCCCTTCGATGACCTGGCGAGCCCACTGTGGCACGCGTCACCTCGGGTCGCGAGCGACCTGCGGCAGGCGGTCAGCGGCTCGCGCCGAGCGGCCGGATGAGAGAGCTCTCATGGTCCTCTCATCCGGCCTCCACGATCGGGGCCCACGATGACCGGCATGAGCCGGCTCGCCAAGGTGCTCCTCCTGATGGCGCTCGTGGTGCCCGTGACGGCCTACGTCGCGGGGTCGCTGGCGTCTGCGGGCAACCCCGTGCCGGCCGACCACAGCCCCGTGATCCTGCGCGACGCGCCCGACCGCGGGACGTCCGGTCCCTCGCGGCAGCCCGACCCGCAGCGGCCGACCGAGCGGCCCGCACCGCCACGTCCGGGTCAGCAGGACGGTGACCAGGCGCGGGTCGTGACACCGCCGCCTGTGCCCGTCGGGGAGGATGACGACGACTGGGACGACGACCGGGACGACGACGGGCCTGACGATGACGACACGGACGACCGGGCCGACGGCGGGGACGACTGACGGTGTGCGCCGACGCGTCGCGCGGGTGTCCGTCCGGACCCGCATCACGGTCGTCATCGCCGTGCTCACCGCTGCCGCGATGGCGGGCGCCGGCGTGCTCGTCTACGCCCTCGAGTCCGCGCGCATCGAGCGCTCGGTGAGCGAGCAGATCAGCCAGGAGATCGCCGAGTTCCGCGAGCTGCGGATCGATCCCGAGACCGGCGACCCGTTCGTCGACGTGGGCAACCTGCTCGAGGTCTTCCTGACCCGCAACGTCCCCGACGACGACGAGCTCCTGGTCGGCTACGTCAGCGGCGAGGAGACCCTGGCCACGCGCAACCGCTACGGCCAGGAGGTCCTCGACGAGCCCGCCTACCGGGAGGTCCTCGCCGACCTCGCCGACGTCGGCGGCACCCGGACCATCGAGTCGCCGACCTTCGGCGAGACCTGGGTGACGGTCGTCCCGGTGACCGACACCCGCGGTCGCGGCGCGCTGGTCATCGTCAACTTCCTGCGCGACGAGCACGAGGAGCTCGACGGCACCCTGCGGACGTACGCGCTCGTGGCGCTCCTGTCGCTCGGCCTGCTCACCACGATCGCGGCCTTCCAGTCGGGGCGCCTGCTCGCGCCGCTGCGCACCCTGGAGGAGACGGCCCGCGAGATCACCACCACCGACCTGTCGCTCCGGATCCCCGAGCGCGGCAACGACGACATCACCGCCCTGACCCGCACCATCAACGGCATGCTCGAGCGCCTGGACGCAGGCTTCGCGGCACAGCGGCAGTTCCTCGACGACGCCGGCCACGAGCTCAAGACCCCGCTCACCGTGGTCCGCGGCCACCTCGAGCTGCTCGACCCCGACGATCCCGACGACCTGCTCGCGACCCGTGACCTGCTGCTCGACGAGGTCGACCGGATGTCGCGCCTGGTGACCGACCTGATCCTGCTCGCGAAGAGCCGGCGTCCCGACTTCCTCGTGCTCGGCGAGGTCGACCTGGCCCCGCTCACCCGGGCCGTGCTCGCCAAGGCGAGGGCGCTCGGCGAGCGTGACTGGCAGCTCGACGAGACGGCGCGCGGGCGCTGCGTCCTCGACGAGCAGCGCGTCACCCAGGCGCTGCTCCAGCTCGCCGACAACGCGGTCAAGCACACCGACACCGGCGCCGTGGTGGCCGTCGGCTCCGCCCGCGGGGACGGGGTCGTGCGGCTCTGGGTCCGCGACGCCGGCGACGGCATCGCGCCCGAGGACCGGGAGGCGGTGCTCGAGCGCTTCGGCCGCAGCCACGTCCGTGCCGGCGACGACGGGTTCGGCCTGGGGCTCAGCATCGTGCGCGCGATCGCCGACGCCCACGGGGGCGAGGTGGTGATCGGCGACGCCGCACCGCACGGCGCCCGCGTGGAGATCGTGCTGCCCGAGCGGAGGCCCGAGTGACGACCGACGAGCCGAGGAGGCACGCGTGGCACAGATCCTGATCGTGGAGGACGAGGCCCGGATCGCCTCGTTCGTGGCGAAGGGCCTGCGGGCCGAGGGGCACCAGCCCACGGTGGCCGTCGACGGACCCAGCGGCCTCGACGAGGCGCTGTCCGGGCGCTTCGACCTGATGGTGCTCGACATCGGCCTGCCCGGCATGGACGGCTTCGAGGTGCTCGACCAGCTGCGCTCCCAGGGCAGCCGGATGCCGGTCATCGTGCTCACCGCGCGCGACTCGGTCACCGACACCGTCGCCGCCCTCGACAACGGCGCGGACGACTACATGGCCAAGCCGTTCCGCTTCGCGGAGCTGATGGCCCGGGTACGCCTGCGGCTGCGGGCGCTCGCCCCGGCCGACTCCCCGACGGGCGACGACGTCGTCGTGGGCCGGCTGCGCCTCGACCGCCGCACCCGGTGCGTGTCGGGACCCGGGGGCGAGTCCGAGCTGTCGGCGCGCGAGTTCGCGCTCGCCGAGATCTTCTTCCTCAACCCGGGCCAGGTGCTGACCAGGGAGCAGCTGCTCGACCTGGTGTGGGGCTACGACTTCGACCCGGGCTCCAACGTCGTCGACGTCTACGTCGGCTACCTCCGCAAGAAGCTGGGCGCCGACGCCATCTCGACCGTGCGCGGGGTCGGCTACCGGCTCGACCCCTGAGCGGCGTCAGCCGCGGATCCGGAACCCGGCGAGGGAGCCGCGCGGCAGTCCGGCCAGCACCGGCTCGAGGGCGTCGGCGACCTCGTGCGGCAGCGGCCGGGCGCCCGGGTCCGGGCGCAGGCAGGCGGCGATGACCTCGGCCACCGTCGGCGGCACCCCGTCCGGCAGCGGCGCCGGAGGCTGCGCCAGCTGCGGGAAGCGCAGGCGTACGTCGTCCGCGTCCGGGTCGCCGTGGGCGAACGGGCGGAACCCGGCGACGGCGTGGAAGAGCGTGGCCCCGAGGCCCCAGACGTCGGAGGCGTACGACGGCACGGCGCCGCCCGGGCCGGTCGGGTCGCACTGCTCCGGCGACATGTAGGCATCGGTGCCGATCGGGTGGCGCAGCCGGCGGGCGTCCTCCTCCGGCCGGGCGACCGAGAGGTCGATCAGCCGCGCCGGAGCGCCCATGATGATGTTGCTGGGCTTGATGTCGAGATGGGTCCAGCCCACCTGCCGCAGGTAGTGCAGGGCGGAGGCCACGTCGATCGCGAGCGGCAGGTACTGCTGCTCCTGCAACCGGCCGTGGCGCCGGACCAGGCTGGAGAGCCGCGGGCCGTCGACGTGCTCGAGCACGACGTGCGGCCGGTCCCCGTCCTGCCCGTCGCGGAGCCCCCTGACCACGACGGGGTGGTTGATCGTGGCGAGGGCGAGCACCTCCCGGCGCAGCCCGCGCCGGGAGGACTCGTCCTCGACCTGGGAGGGACGCAGCACCTTGACCACGACCGCCGACCAGGTCACCTCGTCGAAGCACAGCCAGGCCTCGTAGGCGGACCCTCCGCCCAGGCGCTTCATCGCGCTCAGGCCGGGGGCGAGGAGGTCACCCTCCGCGAGGTGCCAGACGTCGTCGCGCGTGCCCATCTCGTCTGCGTCCCTGCTCAGCCGCGGGTGTCGTTGCGGCTGCGGTCGTTGGTGTTGTTGGCCGTCTTGTCGCGCGTCTTGTCGCCGCCGTCGCGGGTCCAGTCACGGGTCTTGTCGCCGCGGCTCTTGTCGCGGTCGCGGCTCACGTCGGTGACCCGGCTGTTGGTGTTGTCGTTCGTGTCGCGGCTCTGGCCGGTGTAGGACGGGCTGTTGGTCTGCGTGTCGTCGTCGTCGTTGGTGTCGTCGTCGTCGTCGTCCGCGACGAGCACGAGCGCCGGCGCGTCGTCCTCGCGCTTGGCCGCCTCGTCGCCGGCGGTGGCGACGGGCGCCGACATGCCGATCAGGCCGAAGGCGGTCAGGCCGGCGACACCCAGCAGGGTGGTGGGGATGAGCTTCCGCATCGGAGTTCCTCTCGTCGGTGGGCCGTGCCGGCCCGGTGACGAGAACTGTGGTGCGGCGGCGTGAGCCGTCGGTGAGGCGCGGATGAGAGGGCTCTCACGCGGCCGCGGAGGGTGCGTCGGGACGGTTTCGAACCGCCGACCGCTCGGGTGTAAACCGAGTGCTCTACCGCTGAGCTACCGACGCGCGCGGCACACACTACGGGACCGGCCGGGAGGGCCGGAAAAGCCCGGAGGGGCCGCGGGGAAATGAGTTGAGCCGCTGGCGTCTCGGGTCACCAGCGGCTCAACAAGTAGAAGATTACACCTCTGCCCAAGGCTGTCCGCGGTTTACCGCATTTCTGCCCGTTCCGGTCTAGACCGGAGCGTGGGAGGGGCCGATCCGGGGTCAGTGGAGCGCGGCCTGGAGCTCGCGCAGGTGCTCGTCGAGGTCCCGGCCGTCGGGGTTCGCGTTGTGCACCGACCACCGCAGCAGGCCGTCGCGGTCGACGACGTACGACGAGCGGCGGGGCGCGCCCTTGGTGGCGTCGAAGACGTCGTAGGCCGACGCCACCGCGCCGTGCGGCCAGAAGTCCGAGAGCAGCGGGAAGTGCAGCCCCTCGGCCTCCGCGAACGACCGCAGCGCGTAGACCGGGTCGCAGGAGAGCGCCAGCACCTCGGTGTCGAAGGTGAGGAACTCGTCGAGCCGGTCCCGCACCCCCGACAGCTCCCCGGTGCACACGCCGGAGAACGCGAACGGGAAGAACATCAGCACGACCGCCTTGCGGCCGCGGAAGTCCGTGAGGCGGGTGTCCTGGCCGAACTGGTCGCGCAACGCGAAGTCGGGCGCCTCCTCGCCGAGGCACAGACCCTGACCGCTCACCCTTGCTCCTCGCTGTCCTGCACGTCGTCCCGCTCGTCCCACCCTGCCAGCTCGCGCTTGAGCACCTTGCCGGTCGCGTTGCGCGGCAGCTCGTCGACGAAGACGATCTCCCGCGGCACCTTGAACCGGGCCAGGTGGGCCTTCACGTGGTCGCGCAGCTGGTCGGCGGACACCTCGCCGCTGCGCACGACGAAGGCCCTCAGCCGCTGACCGTAGTCGTCGTCCACGACGCCCAGTGCAGCGACCTCCACCACGTGCTCGTGGGAGACCAGGCAGTCCTCGACCTCGTGGGGGAACACGTTCTCCCCGCCGGAGACGATCATGTCGTCGTCGCGCCCCGCGACGTGGAGTCGTCCGGCGGCGTCGAAGAAGCCCACGTCGCCGGACGCCATCAGCCCGTCGACGACCTCCTTGGACCCGCCGTGGGTGTAGCCCTCGAAGAGCAGGCCGTTGCCGACGAAGATCCGCCCGGTCTCCCCCTGCGCGACCTCGTGGGCCCCCTCGTCGAGGATCCGCACGACGGTGCCGTACGGCGGGCGTCCCGCCGACGTCGGGTCCGCGCGCAGGTCCTCCGGCGTCGCGATCGAGGCGTAGGCCACCTCGGTCGAGCCGTAGATGTTGTAGAGGTGGTCGCCGAAGCGGTCCATCCACGCCTCGGCGAGCGTCGCCGGCAGCGCCGAGCCCGACGACGCCACGACCTCGACGCGGCCGAGGTCGACGGAGTCGAGCACGTCCGGCGGCAGCGCGAGCATCCGCTGCAGCATGACCGGGATGACGACCAGCGACTCGCACCGCTCGTCCTGGGTGGTGCGCAGCGCGACCTCGGGGTCGAAGGTGCGGCGCAGCACGACGGTCGAGCCGAGCAGCATCGCCAGCGCGAGGTGGGCGAAGCCCCACGTGTGGAACAGCGGCGCCGCGATGTGGGTGCGCCAGCCGGCGCGCAGCGGCATGCGCGAGAGCAGCGAGACGGCCGCGTCGATGCCCGCCTCCCGCCGCGGCGCACCCTTCGGGGTGCCGGTGGTGCCCGAGGTCAGGATCACGATCCTCGCGTGCCGCTCGGGCGGGTGCAGGTCGCCCTCGTCGTGGGCGGCGGCGAGCTGCTCGAGGGTCTCCCCCGCGGCGTCGCCGTCGGTCCACGCGAGCACCCGGCGCTCGACGCTGGCGCCGGCGAGCAGGTCGGTGAACTCCTCGTCGTGCACCACCAGCCGCGGGGCCTCGCGGTCGAGGACGTCGACCAGCTGCGGCCCGGCGAACGCGGTGTTGAGGTAGAGGATGTCGGCGCCGAGCTTCGCGGCCGCGATCGAGGCCTCGACGAAGCCGCGGTGGTTGCGGCACATCACGGCCACGGCGTCACCCTCGCGCACGCCGCGCTCGGCGAACGCGCGGGCCACCGAGTTGGACCGGCGGTGCAGCTCGCCCCACGTCAGCTCGCCCAGCTCGTCGACCAGGCCGACCCGGTGCGGGGCGCGGTCCGCGAGCGAGGCGAACCCGCCGGCCGGACCGGTCCCCCAGCGCAGCACGGTGCGGCCCAAGTGGGCCAGCGTGCGCGGGCCGTACGGCCGGATCACGCCCGCGCGGCCCAGCACGCGCAGCGTCGTGCCGGCCCCCGCCAGCGTGCCGACCACCGCGCCGGCCGCGCCTCCGATCGCCCCCGACCGGGCGGGGGTCACGCGGGAGTCTTCGGAGCGACCAGACGGGTGGCCTGCCAGTCCTTGCTGACGGACGCCGTCGTGGTCTGCGAGAGGCCGGCGATCGGGGCCGCCTCCGCGACGTCGGCGGCGTCGACCGTGCCGGGCCGACCCACCTTGGGGGTGAGCAGCCAGATCGATCCCCCGCCGACCAGGTCGGTCAGCGCGTCGACGAGGCCGTCGACGAGGTCGCCGTCGTCGTCGCGCCACCACAGCAGCACCGCGTCCACGACGTTGCCGTAGTCACCGTCGACCATGTCGGCGTCGATGCAGTCCTCGACCGCGACGCGGAGCTCGTCATCGGTGTCGTTGTCCCAGCCGAGTTCCTGGACGACCATGCCGGGCTTGAGCCCGAGCCGGTCCCCCGTGCCTGTCACCGGGGCGGAACCGCCCACCGTCGAGCTCACGCAGTGCCTCCTGTGTCCGGATGCGCCATCGGCGCAGGTCACGCATAGTCCACCCGAACACAGCGGGACCTGCAACCCCGTCCCGCCCGGCGGGCGTGGCGCGGCTCGTCGCGAGGGCGTCCACGGAGCCCGCGAGCGACGCGGATCACGCGCGGCGACCGCCTACCCGCCGGTAGATTTCGCGGTGCCGACTCGCGTGACACGATGAGCAGGTGAGTGACGCCGAGAAGTCCCCGCAGAGCACGACCAGGCAGGCTCCTGCCACGCCGTCGGTCATCCACGAGGGACTCCCCACCCAGCTGCCCGACATCGACCCCGACGAGACCCAGGAGTGGCTCGCGTCCTTCGACGCGATGCTCGACGACCGCGGTCGGGACCGGGCCCGCTACGTCATGCTCCGCCTGCTCGAGCGGGCCCGCGAGAAGCAGGTCGGCGTCCCGGCGCTGCGCTCCACCGACTACATCAACACCATCCCGCCCGAGCGCGAGCCGTGGTTCCCCGGCGACGAGGAGGTCGAGCGCCGCATCCGCGCGTTCATCCGCTGGAACGCCGCGGTGATGGTGTCCAGCGCGAACCGCAAGGGCCTCGAGGTCGGCGGCCACATCGCGACCTACCAGTCCTCGGCCTCCCTCTACGAGGTCGGCTTCAACCACTTCTTCCGCGGCAAGGACCACGAGGGCGGTGGCGACCAGATCTACATCCAGGGCCACGGCTCGCCGGGCGTCTACGCCCGCGCCTTCCTCGAGGGTCGCCTCAGCGAGGAGCAGCTCTACCGCTTCCGCCAGGAGGTCCAGCACGGCACCGGCGCCGGCCTGCCGTCGTACCCCCACCCGCGCCTGATGCCGGACTTCTGGGAGTTCCCGACCGTGTCGATGGGCCTCACCGCCATCAACTCGATCTACCAGGCCCGGTTCAACCGCTACATGGACAACCGCGGCATCAAGGACACCTCGCAGCAGCACGTGTGGGCCTTCATGGGCGACGGCGAGATGGCCGAGCCCGAGTCGCTCGGCGCCATCCGCGTCGCCGCCCGCGAGGAGCTCGACAACCTCACCTGGGTGATCAACTGCAACCTGCAGCAGCTCGACGGTCCCGTGACGGGCAACGGCAAGATCATGCAGGAGCTGGAGGCCAACTTCCGCGGCGCCGGCTGGAACGTCATCAAGGTCGTCTGGGGCCGCGAGTGGGACGCCCTGCTCGCCAAGGACATGGACGGCGTCCTGGTCAACCGGATGAACTCCACGCCCGACGGCCAGTTCCAGACCTACTCCACCGAGGACGGCGCCTACGTCCGCGAGCACTTCTTCGGCTCCGACCCGCGCCTGCGCAAGATGGTCGAGCACATGTCCGACCAGCAGATCGAGAAGCTGCCGCGCGGTGGCCACGACTACCGCAAGGTCTACGCCGCGTTCGACGCCGCGACCAAGCACACCGGTCAGCCGACGGTGATCCTCGCCCACACCATCAAGGGATGGACGATCGACGCCCTCGAGGGCAAGAACGCCACCCACCAGATGAAGAAGCTCACGCTCCCGGACCTGAAGAAGTTCCGCGACCGGCTCTACCTCCCGATCAGCGACCGCGACCTCGAGGAGTCCTACGAGAAGACCGGCGGCGCGCCGTTCTACCACCCGGGCGCCGACTCGCCGGAGATCGCCTACATGCTCGAGCGCCGCCAGGCGCTCGGCGGCTCGATCCCCCGCCGCGTCAACCGGGCCACCGCGCTCAAGCTGCCCGGCGACGAGCTCTACGCCGAGCTGAAGCAGGGCTCGGGCAAGAACAAGTTCGCCACCACGATGGCGGCCGTGCGCCTGCTGCGCGACTGGATGAAGGACCCGGAGATCGGCGAGCGCCTCGTCCCGATCGCCCCCGACGAGTACCGCACGTTCGGCATGGACTCGATGTTCCCGAGCGCCAAGGTCTACAACCCGGGCGGCCAGCAGTACGAGTCGGTCGACCGCAAGATGCTGCTCTCCTACAAGGAGTCCGCGCAGGGCCAGATGCTCCACGAGGGCATCTCCGAGGCGGGCGCGATGGCGTCGGCCACGGCCGCCGGCTCGGCGTACTCCACGCACGGCGAGCACATGATCCCGTTCTACATCTTCTACTCGATGTTCGGCTTCCAGCGCACCGGCGACTCGGTGTGGGCGATGGCCGACCAGCTGTCCCGCGGCTTCCTCATCGGCGCCACCGCCGGTCGCACCACCCTCACCGGCGAGGGCCTGCAGCACGCCGACGGCCACTCGCCGCTGCTCGCGGCGACCAACCCGGCGGTCGTGCACTACGACCCGGCGTTCGGCTACGAGATCGCGCACATCATGCAGAACGGCCTCGAGCGGATGTACGGCGCCGACGCCGAGGACGTCATCTTCTACCTCACCGTCTACAACGAGCCGGTCAGCCAGCCCGCCGAGCCCGCCGACGTCGACGTCGACGGCATCCTCAAGGGCATCCACCGGGTGTCGACCGCCGAGGGCGAGGGCCCGCGGGTCCAGCTGATGGCCTCCGGCGTGGGCTACCCGTGGATCCAGGACGCGGCCCGCATCCTCGCCGAGGACTGGGGCGTCCAGGCTGACCTGTGGTCGGTCACCTCGTGGAACGAGCTGGCCCGTGACGGCGCCGCGGCCGAGCAGTGGAACCTGCTCAACCCCGGCTCCGACAAGCGCACCGCCTACGTCAGCGACAAGCTCGCCGGCGTGCAGGGCCCCGTCGTGGCGGTGTCGGACTACATGCGGGCCGTCCCGCTGCAGATCGCCCGCTGGGTGCCGGCCGACTACCGCGTGCTCGGCGCCGACGGGTTCGGCTTCGCCGACACCCGCCCGGCCGCGCGCCGGTTCTTCCACATCGACGCCGTCAGCGTCGTCGTGCAGGCCCTCCAGGCCCTCGCCGACGCCGGCGAGGTCCCGGTGGAGAAGGTCGTCGAGGCCGCCCGGCGCTACAAGATCGACGACCCGACCGCGACGCAGGACATCAAGCAGGAAGGCGGGGATGCCTGACCGGCGTCTCCCCCGGCACGACCACTTGGTGGGTCACGGGGTCCCCGCTGCGTTCTCGGAGGAGGAGCGCAGCGGGGGAACCGTGAACGCAGTGGGGTGGCTCACGCCTCCCGCGCGTAGGCAGCGGGAGGGTGGCCCACCAGCTGCGTGAAGGCCCGGACCAGGTGCGACTGGTCGGCGTAGCCCAGGCGCGCCGCCAGCCCGGCCCAGTCGACGTCGTCCTCGCCGTGGGCGGCCGCCACCGCGTCGAGCAGCCGGAACCGCTGCACGACCCACTTGGGACCGATGCCGACGTGGCTGCGGAACCAGCGCTGCAGCGTCCGCAGGCTCACCCCGGCCAGGTCCGCGAGCTGTCCGGCGCGCACCAGCGCCGGGTCCTGCTCGGCCCGCTCGACGAGGTCGGCGAGCCGGCCGACCAGCGGGTCGTCCTCGCGCGGCAGCGCCGCGAGCCAGCGGCCGAGCACCTCGGCCCCGTCCTCCGGGCGCTCGCACGCCAGGACCTCCTCGGCCACCGGGCGGTCGTCGACGCCGAGCACCTCCACCGCCCGGACCTCGCGGTCCTGCAGCGCCCCGACGTCACCGCGCAGCAGCGGCCGGAACCCCGCCGGCCGGAACCCGGCGGCGACCGTGTGCCCCTGCCCGACGAGACGCCTGCTGAACATCCGCTGGTGCACGCCGGTCACCACCAGCCGCGGGCCGTCGGCGAGGACCTCGGCCGAGACGTGCACGACCGGGCGCGGCACGACCTCCTGCTCGTGCGGCTCGGGCACGTCCCAGCGCACCCACCAGAAGTAGTCCACCAGGTCGGCGAGCCCGGCGTCCGGTCCGCTGCGGCCGACCTCGATCCGCTGGCGCGCGCGGCTGGGGTGCAGGACGGCGTGCGAGCGACCGGTCGGGGTGGGCACGACGCCACCCTAGGCCGCGCCCGTGTCGCGTTTGTCCAAGCGCGCGGCGCCCGGGCGAGGACAGGATGGGACGACCCCACCCGACGAGCAGAGGAGACGCCCGTGGCCGAGCAGGACCGGACCGCACGCATCGCGATGGTGACCCTGGACTGTGCCGAGGTCGCACCGTCCGCCGACTTCTGGTCGGCGTTCCTGGGCTGGGAGGTGGCGGCGAGCACCGACGACTACGCCATGCTCACCTCCCCCGACGGTGGCCCGGCCCTCGGCCTGGGACGGGTCGAGGGGCACCAACCGCCCGCGTGGCCCGACGAGGGCGGGCGCAAGCAGTTCCACCTCGACCTGGCCGTCGACGACCTCGACGCGGCGGCCGAGCGGGCCGTCGGCCTCGGTGCCCGCCTCGCGGACCCGCAGCCGGGCGAGACCTGGCGGGTGCTCCTCGACCCGGCCGGGCACCCGTTCTGCCTGACCGACGCGGCCAGCTGGGGCTAGGCGGGGCGTTCAGGCGCCCGTCGCGCGCCGCACGGAGTGGACGGGCGCCAACGGCGGCTCCCCCGCGCCGGCGTGCACCGGCGGCACGGGCGCGCCCTCCTCGAGCAGCTCGCGCCACCGCTCGCGGTCGTGGGCGGCGGGCCGGGTCGTGCGGATGAAGTCGCGCACGATCCTCACGAACCGCTCCGGGTGGTCCTTGTGCGGGAAGTGCCCCGCGTTGGGGATCACCTCGATCCGCGCGGTCGGCGCGAGCGCGCCGGCGTTGCTCGCGTGCGTCACCGGCACGACCATGTCGTCGGCGCCCCACACGACCAACATCGGCATCGCCTCGGTGAGGTAGGCGCGGTCGGCCATCGTCACGATCTGCCCGCGCCAGTCGACGACCGCGCGGACCACGTGGCGGATCGCGGCCCGGGTGCGCGGGTCGGCGAAGGAGTCGTAGATGTCGGCGACCTCGTCGAGGTCGCGCAGCTGGCTCACCCCCGAGCGGGACAGCAGGCGCATCGCCGTGGTGGTCGCGTGGCGGAGCCCGGGCAGCGCCAGCACGCCCATCGCCTGCTGGAAGCCGGGCGTGGTGATCGCGCGGACGGCCGGGCTGACCTCGGGGCCGAGGCCGCCGGAGCCGACCAGCACGAGCCGCTCGGTGCGCTCGGGGTACTGGTAGGCGAACTGCATCGCCACGCCGCCGCCGAAGCTGTGGCCGACGACGGTCGCCGTGTCGACGCCCAGCACGGTGAGCAGGTCGCGCATGCCGTTGGCGTAGCCGCCCACGCTGTAGTCGGCCCGGGGCTTGTCCGACGCGCCGTGACCCAGCAGGTCCGGCGCGATGACGGTGTGGGTGCGCGCGAGCGACTCGATCACCGGGTCCCACGTGGTGTGGTCGCACGCCAGCCCGTGCAGCAGCAGCACGACCGGCCCGGACCCGCGCCGGACGTACGCACGGCGGTGCCCGTGCACGGTGACGTGCTGCAGGTGCGGGTTGCTGCGACGGCGCACGCGGACTCCATGGGGGGTGGGCCGGGGGTGGGGGTCCCGGGATTCAACCAGACCGGCGACGCGCCGGGCCCACCCGCACCGGCGGGACGGCGCGCCGATGCCGGATCGTGACCTGTCGGGCGGCGTTCGTGGGAATCCCACTACCAGCCCACCCCCACTACAGTCGACCCCGTGCCCGCCTCCCGTCGTCGCGCCGCCGACGCGCTCCGCAGCTCCGCCGGTGCCCTGAGCACGGCCGCGACCGGCCGGATGGCCACCGACCTGCCCTGGTTCGACGACCTCAGCGCCGAGGACCGCTCGTGGGTCGGCCTGATCGTCCAGGCCGGGATCCGGGGCTTCGTGGACTGGTACGACGGCGAGGTCGAGGCCGCCGCCCACGACCCCCTCGCCGTGGTCGTGTTCGGCGCCGCGCCCCGCGAGCTCACCGGTGTCATCTCGCTGCAGCAGACGGTCGAGCTGGTCCGGCTCAGCATCCGGGTCGTCGAGACCACCATCGACGACCTGCTCCACCCCGAGGACGCCCGCCAGGTCCACGACGCGGTCCTGCGCTACGCCCGCGAGGTGGCGTTCGCCACCGCCGCGGTCTACGCCCGCGCCGCCGAGTCGCGCGGCGCGTGGGACGCCCGGCTCGAGGCGCTGGTCGTCGACGCCGTCGTGCGCGCGGAGGCCGACGAGACGGTGCTCTCGCGTGCCAGCGCGCTGGGGTGGGGTGCGCACGGCGACGTGGCGGTCGTGCTGGGCACCACGGCCCCGCACCGCGCCGAGCTCGACGTCTTCGAGTCCGTGCGCCGCTCGGCGCGCGCCGGCGGCATGGACGCCCTCTGCGCCACCCAGGGCGAGCGGCTCGTCGTGGTCCTCGGCGGGGTCTTCCGACCCGCTCAAGGCCGCCACCCGCCTGCTCGACCACTTCGGCGACGGGCCGGTCGTCGTCGGCCCGGTCACCGCCGACCTCGCCCACGCCAGCGCGTCGGCGCGGGCCGCGCTGTCCGCCCACCGCGCCGCGGCCGGCTGGCCCGACGCCCCGCGCCCGGTGGCCAGCCGCGACCTGCTCCCCGAGCGCGCGCTGGCCGGCGACGGCCACGCCCGGCGACACCTGGTCGACGAGGTCTACCTCCCGCTCGTGGCCACCCGCGGCACCCTGCTGGAGACACTGGGGGCGTGGTTCGAGCACGGCGCCTCGATCGAGGGCACGGCCCGCGCGCTCTTCGTCCACCCCAACACCGTGCGCTACCGGCTGCGCCAGGTCACCGAGGTCACCGGGTGGTCGCCGACGCGCCCGCGCGAGGCGTTCGCGCTCCAGCTCGCGCTCATCCTGGGGCGTCAGTCCGGCCGCACGGAGCTCTGACCCGGTCGCACCGCTTTTGTAGGGAACCTACAAGGTTCCGGGGGTGACTTTCGTCGGCGTCGGACCCGCGGCCACGCCGTCGGACCCGGCAGAGTGGTCCCGTGCTCGTCATCGTCGCCCCCGGTCAAGGGGCCCAGACCCCCGGTTTCCTCACCCCCTGGCTCGAGGACCCGGTGTTCGCCGGTCGCTTCGAGTGGCTCTCCACCGTCGCCGGCATCGACCTGCCGCACTACGGCACCGAGGCCGACGCCGAGACGATCCGCGACACCAAGGTCGCGCAGCCCCTGCTCGTCGCCACCGGCCTGGTCGCCGCGCTGGACCTGTTCCCGCACCCGGCCGACGCGTTCTCGCGCATCGGCGCGGTCGCGGGCCACAGCGTCGGCGAGCTGACCGCCGCGGCGGGCGCGCGGGCGATCACCGCCGAGCAGGCGATGGTCCTCGTGCGCGAGCGGGGCAACGCGATGGCCGAGGCCGCCGCCACCACCGCGACCGGCATGACCGCCGTGCTGGGCGGCGACCGCGACGAGGTCCTCGCCGCCATCG
This sequence comes from Nocardioides okcheonensis, assembly GCF_020991065.1. Taxonomy (NCBI): domain Bacteria; kingdom Bacillati; phylum Actinomycetota; class Actinomycetes; order Propionibacteriales; family Nocardioidaceae; genus Nocardioides; species Nocardioides okcheonensis. The sequence continues at coordinate 4,282,709 of NZ_CP087710.1, read as the reverse complement.
AGGCGCACGGCCTCACCGCCGCCAACGACAACGGTCCCGGCCAGGTCGTCGCCGCCGGCACCATGGAGCAGCTGGCCGCCTTCGCCGAGCAGCCCCCCGCCAAGGCGCGCCTGATGCCGCTCAGCGTCGCCGGCGCCTTCCACACCCACCACATGTCGCCCGCCGTCGACCGGCTCGGCCACCTGGCCCGGTCGGTGTCGACCCACGACCCGCGCACCCCGGTCATCTCCAACAAGGACGGGCAGGTCGTCCACGACGGCCGCGAGGTGCTGCGCCGGATCGTCGGCCAGATCTCGAACCCCGTCCGCTGGGACCTGTGCCTGGAGACGATGACGGACCTCGGCGTGACCGGCATCCTGGAGATGCCTCCGGCCGGCACCCTCACCGGCATCGCCAAGCGGGCCCTCAAGGGCGTCGAGACCTTCGCGCTCAAGACACCCGACCAGCTCGACGCCGCCCGCGAGTTCTGCGACAAGCACGGCGAGGCCTCGATGATCGAGACCACCCCCACCTGGCGGATGATCGTCTCCCCCGCGAAGGGGACCTTCCACCTGTCCTCGGAGGCCGTCGAGCGCGACATGCTCGCCCCGGGCGCCACCATCGGCGCCGTGGCCAGCCTGCGCGACCGGACCGACATCACGGCCCCGCACGGCGGCTCCGTGGTCGAGTGGCTGGTCGAGGACGGCGACCTCGTCTCCCCCGGCCAGCCCCTGCTCCGCCTGCACCCCGAGGCCACGCACTGATGGCTCCCATCGCCGCCACCACCGGCGCTCCGCACGCGCGCATCCTGGGAATGGGCTCCTACCGCCCGACCCGCCTCGTGCCCAACTCCGAGGTCGTCGACGCGATCGACTCCAGCGACGAGTGGATCCAGCAGCGCTCCGGCATCCGGACGCGTCGCTGGGCGGGCCCCGAGGAGTCCGTCCAGATGATGTCGGTCGAGGCGTCGCGAGCCGCGATCGAGCGCGCCGGCCTGTCGGTCAACGAGATCGACTGCGTCGTCGTCGCCACCGTGAGCCACCTGCTGCAGACCCCCGCCGTCGCCACCGCGATCGCCCACGAGCTCGGCACCGACGGCGCGGCCGCCTTCGACATCTCCGCCGCGTGCGCCGGGTTCTGCCACGGCATCGCGATGGCCTCCGACATGGTCCGGGCCGGCAGCGCGCGCCACGTCCTCGTCGTGGGCGTCGAGCGGCTCACGGACATCCTCGACCTCACCGACCGCGGCACCGCGTTCATCTTCGCCGACGGCGCGGGCGCCGCCGTCGTCGGCCCGAGCGACACCCCCGGCATCGGCCCGGTCGTGTGGGGCTCCGACGGCGAGCAGTTCGACCTGATCCGCCAGCGCGAGGACTGGCGCGACGTCGTCGGCACCACCACGCAGCCCGGCTCCGGCGTGATGCCCCACCTGACCATGCAGGGCAACCCGGTGTTCCGGTGGGCGTCCTTCGCGATGGCCAAGATCGGCCAGCAGGCGCTCGACGTCGCCGGCGTGTCCCTCGACGAGCTCGACGTCTTCGTCCCCCACCAGGCCAACATGCGCATCATCGACGCCATGGCGCGGTCGATGAAGCTCCCGCCCTCGGTCCGGATCGCCCGCGACGTCGCGGACCAGGGCAACACCTCCGCCGCCTCGATCCCGCTCGCGCTCGACCGGATGATGCTCGAGGGCGAGGCCCGCAGCGGCGACACCGCCCTGCTCATCGCGTTCGGCGCCGGCCTGGCCTACGCCGCGCAGGTCGTCACCGTCCCCTGACGCACCCCCCGTACCCACCCAGCACCACCACACAGAAGAAGGGAAGGCCCATGGCCACCACCGAAGAAATCCGCGCCGACCTCGCCGACATCGTCAACGAGGTCGCCGGCGTCGACGCCGACGACGTCCAGCTGGACAAGTCGTTCGTGGACGACCTCGACGTCGACTCGCTCTCCATGGTCGAGGTCGTCGTGGCCGCCGAGGAGAAGTTCGGCGTGACCATCCCCGACGACGAGGTCAAGAACCTCAAGACCGTCGGCGACGCCGTCGCCTACATCGAGCGCGCCCAGGGCTGAGCCCGCCCGCGCGTCGCGGGCGGCCGTCCAGCACGGCCGCCCGCGTCCCGGTCCCCTCCACCACTGCGAGAACGGATACCCCTCCTGATGCCCTCGACCCGCGTAGTCGTCACCGGCCTCGGCGCCACCTCCCCCGTCGGCGGGGACGTCCCCACGACCTGGCAGGCCCTGCTGGCCGGCACGTCCGGCATCGCGCGCCTCGACGACGAGTGGGTCGACCAGCTCCCCGTGAAGATCGGCGGCCGCGTCGCGGTCGACCCCTCCGAGGTCCTCGAGCGGGTCAAGGCCCGCCGTCTCGACCGTTCGAGCCAGTTCGCGATGGTCGCGGCCGACCAGGCCTGGGCCGACGCCGGTCTCGAGGGCTCGGGCCTGGAGCCCGAGCGGCTCGGCGTGGCGATCGCCTCCGGCATCGGCGGCGTGACCACGCTGCTCGCCAACTACGACGCGCTGCTCGAGAAGGGCCCGCGCCGCGTCTCGCCGCTGGCCGTCCCGATGCTCATGCCCAACGCCCCGGCCGCCAACGTCAGCCTCAAGTACGGCGCCCGCGCCGCCGTCCACGCACCGACCTCCGCCTGCGCCTCCGGCAACGAGGCCATCGCGATGGCCATCGACCTGATCCGCCTCGGGCGGGCCGACGTCGTCCTGGCCGGCGGCACCGAGGCCGCGATCCACCCGCTCCCGATGGCCGCGTTCGCCAACATGATGGCGCTCTCCAAGACCGGCACCGACGACGACCGCGACCCCGCGTCGGTCTCGCGCCCCTGGGACGTGGCCCGCGACGGCTTCGTGCTCGGCGAGGGCGGCGCCGTGCTGGTCCTCGAGTCCGAGGAGCACGCCCGCGCCCGTGGTGCCACGATCTACGCCGAGGTCCGCGGGGCCGGCATCAGCAACGACGCCCACGACATCGCCCAGCCCGACCCCGAGGGTCGCGGCGGCACCCGCGCGATCCGGATGGCCCTGCGCGAGGGCGACGTCGACCCCGCCACCGTGGTCCACGTCAACGCCCACGCCACCTCCACGCCCAAGGGCGACATCGCCGAGGGCCTCATGCTCCACGCCGTGCTCGGTGAGCACGTCGACCGCTGCGTGGTCACCAGCACCAAGTCGATGACCGGTCACCTGCTCGGTGGTGCCGGCGCGCTGGAGGCCGTCGCGACCGTGATGGCGCTGCACGACCGGGTCAGCCCGCCGACGATCAACCTGGACGACAAGGATCCCGAGGTCGACCTCGACATCCCCACGTCGCGCCGCGACCTGCCCGCGGGCGACGTCGTCGCGCTCAACAACTCCTTCGGCTTCGGGGGCGCCAACGTCGCCGTCGCCTTCTCCAGCCTCTGATCCGCCTCGGAAAGGCCACCACTGTGACTGCCACCGCTGCGAAGCCGGCCAGGCTCCCCCGCGAGGAGGACCCGCGCAACCCGGTCCACCGCCTCACCGCGCTGCTCGACGAGGGCACCCTCGAGCTGATCACGCCGGACGACGAGTCGGGCATGCTCGCCGCGGTCGGTCGCGTCGACGGCACGCAGGTCGTCGCGTTCTGCAGCGACGCCACGGTGATGGGCGGCGCCATGGGCGACGTCGGCTGCCGGGTCGTGGTCGACGCCTACCACCGGGCGATCACCGACGGCGTGCCGATCATCGGTCTCTGGCACTCCGGCGGCGCCCGCCTCGCCGAGGGGGTGCTCTCCCTCCACGCGGTCGGCCGCATCTTCCAGGTGATGACCCAGGCATCCGGCGTGATCCCCCAGATCTCCGTCGTGCTGGGCCCCGCCGCCGGCGGCGCCGCCTACGGGCCGGCGCTCACCGACGTCGTCATCCTGGGCCCGGAGGGCCGGATCTTCGTCACCGGACCCGACGTGGTCCGCTCGGTCACCGGCGAGGACGTCGACATGCTCCGGCTCGGCGGACCCGAGCCGCACGGCCGCCGTTCGGGCGTCGTGCACATCCTCACCGAGTCCGAGCGCGAGGCGCTCGACCGGGCGCGCACCGTGGCGTCCCTGCTCGGCGCCCAGGGCAGCCTGGCCGCCGACTCCGTCGAGGACCGCGACCTCGGCGCCCTGCTGCCGGAGTCGAAGAAGCGGGCCTACGACGTGCACCCGCTGGTCGACGGGCTGCTCGACGAGGGCACCATGCAGGAGCTCCACGCCCGCTGGGCGCCCAACATCGTCACCGCCCTCGGCCGCTTCGGCGGTCGCACCGTCGGCGTCGTCGCCAACAACCCGCTGCGCCTCGGCGGGTGCCTCGACTCGCTGTCGGCGGAGAAGGCGTCCCGCTTCGTCCGCATGTGCGACGCCTTCGGGGTGCCGCTGGTCGTGCTGGTCGACGTCCCCGGCTACCTCCCCGGCGTCGGCCAGGAGTGGGACGGCGTCGTCCGACGTGGCGCCAAGCTGCTGCACGCCTTCGGTGAGTGCGTGGTCCCGCGGGTCACCCTGGTCACCCGCAAGACCTACGGCGGCGCCTACATCGCGATGAACGCCCGCTCGCTCGGCGCGACTCGCGTCCTCGCCTGGCCCGGCGCCGAGGTCGCCGTGATGGGGGCGGTCGCCGCGATCCGCATCCTGCACCGGCGCAAGCTCGCCGAGGTCTCCCCCGAGATCCGTCCCCAGGTCGAGGCCGAGCTTGCCGCCGAGCACGAGCGGATCGCCGGCGGCGTCGACAAGGCCGTCGAGATCGGCGTGGTCGACGAGGTCGTCGAGCCGACCCGGACCCGCGGCGCCATCGCCGCGGCCATGCGCCACGAGATCGACACCGCCGGCGTGCGGCGCGGCCGGCACGGCAACATCCCGCTCTGAGCGCGGGCGACCCGTGACGTAACGCAGGTCACACCCGCTCGTTGGACCTCCAGACCCACTCGGAGGTGCCGATGACGAGCCTGCTCGTGACCGCGGTGATGACGGCCTCGACGCTGCTGCCGCTCCCGCCGCTGCCGCCCACCGGCGAGCCGACACCGGAAGCCACCCCGGACCCGGTCTCCGCGGTCGTCGAGGGTCCGGACGACCGGCTCCGCCGGGGGTGCCACGACTACGCGCTCCGCTACGCCGTGACCGTCCCGGACGACGACTGGTCGCTCGACCTCGCCATGCGCGCCCGCGACGGGCGCGGCGTCAACGCGCAATCGCTGCTCGGCCCGAACGACCCGGTGTCCGGCGTGCTGCCCTTCCGGCTGTGCGGGCGCGCCACGAGCCCCGGTCGGTTCACCGTCACCGGGGTGCTCGTCTCCTACAGCAGCACGCAGGAGGCGCGGGCGGCGGTCACCGAGACCTTCCGCCTGCGCCGGCGTCGCTGACGGCTGCTCTCAGACGACCTGGTGCAGCCACCGCACCGGAGCGCCCTCACCCGCGTGCCGGAAGGTCTCGAGCTCGTCGTCCCACGGCTTGCCGAGGAGCTGGTCGATCTCGAGGAGCAGCGTCGTGTCGCCGAGCGCGGCCTTGACCACGGCGGCCTTGAGCCGGTCCTCCGGGATCAGGATGTCGCCGTGCGGCCCGGTGATCGCGTGGAAGATGCCGAGGTCGGGCGTGCACGAGAAGCGCGTGCCCTCGGTGGAGCTCGTCGGCTCCTCGGTGATCTCGAAGCGCAGGTGGTTCCAGCCCCGCAGCGCCGAGGCGACGGCAGCAGCCGTGCCGGCGCTGCCCGTCCAGGACAGCTCCGCACGGTAGGCCCCCGGCTGGGCAGGCTGAGGCGTCCAGTCGAGCGACACGGCCACGCCGAGCACTCCGCCGACGGCCCACTCGATGTGCGGGCAGAGTGCGGAGGGCGCAGAGTGCACGTAGAGGATGCCCCTCGTTCCCGGACCGTCCGGGCGCGAAGCAATGCGTGTGGTCACCATGACCTCCTTGAGTTCCGACGCTCCAGATGCGCCTTCCCCAGCGTTCTGTCGTCGTTGCTCTCGGAGCCGTAGTGACACGTATGTGATTAGTGGCTCCATTGTGACCCATGAGGCGGCCGAAAGCCAGCACGCCGCGACACGTCCGGGGACGCGTCGCGGCGCGGTTGCTCCGAGGGCCCGGAGGCCGGGGACGGCGCTAGGCCTGGCGGCGCTCGAGCAGCTCGGCACGCTCCGCGGCATCGGTCAGCTGCTCGCTGTCGATCGCGTGGGTGCGGTGGAACCAGGCGAGCGCGTCGGCCTCGCGGCCCGCGGCCTCGAGGGTGTCCGCGTACGCGTAGCGCAGCCGGACCACCCAGGACGAACGGCTCTTGGACATCAGCGGCGCGAGCTCCAGGGTGCGCAGGGCGGCGTCGAGCTGGCCCATGTCGCGACGGGCGCCGGCCTCGACGAGCGTCATCTCCGCCTTCGCCTCGGGGATGAAGTTCGCGACCGACGGGCTCTTCGCCAGCTTGATGGCCTGCTCGGGGTTGCCGAGGGCGCGGTGGCAGTCGGCCATGATCGGGAGGTAGTCGGTGGCGCCGTTCATGCGCTTGGCGGCTCGGAGCTCCGCGAGGGCCTCGGCGTAGTGGCCCGCGGCGTAGGCCGCCTCCCCCGTCGCCTCCCGCACGACCGCGAGGCGCGAGGCGCGCGCGCGAGCCGCGAGGGTGTGCTGGTAGGCCGTCTCCGGGTCCTCGTCGATCAGCAGCCCGGCGGCGGCGAGGTGCCGCGCGACCCGCGCAGCCAGCTTCTCGGGCAGACCCTTCAGCTGCGCCCGCACGCCCCGGTCGAGCTCGGCGCCGGTGACGTCCTCGGGCAGGTCGGGGCCGTCGTAGACCGACTGCTCGGTCGTGCGCGGCCGCTCCTCGGAGCGCGGTCGGAACGCACGGTCCTGCGAGCCGACGGGACGCCGGCCGCTGCCGCCTCCCTTGCCGGCGGGCTTGCCGCCGGCCGGCTTGCCACCACCCGCGGGCTTGCCGCCCTGGTAACCGCCGCGCGACGAGGACCCCTTCGGGCCACCGGTCCGGCCGGCGCCACCCCGGGAGTCGCTGCGGGAGTCGCCACGGGAGTCGCTGCTGCGGCCGCCGCCCTGGGCGCCCCTCGAGGAGCCGCTCCGGCCCGATCCGGACGCGCCACCGCGCCCGCCGCTCGCTCCACCACGAGACGGTCTCTGTCCTCGACGGTCCTCGGCCACAGCCGCACTTCCCTTCTCACGCATCCGGCCCCCGGTCCCGGGGCAACCGTACTCACTTCTGCCATGAAATGGCGCAGGGGCCACCAGTGAACTGGTGGCCCCTGCCAAATGTTTGTCCGGCGGCGTCCTACTCTCCCACAACCTCTCGGTTGCAGTACCATCGGCGCTGAAAGGCTTAACTTCCGGGTTCGGTATGGGACCGGGTGTTTCCCGTTTCGCTATGGCCGCCGTAACTCTTTCAACTCAACTCGTCCTGACTTCACCCCCCGTTTCGCACGTGTGTGCGTGTGGGGGGTGTGTCTGGGTGTGTTGGTTGGGAACTGCCTAGTGGACGCGAACATGTGTGTTCGTTGTTTTTGCGCGTGTGTGTGGTCTTGTACGTGGTTGGGACAAGCCCTCGGCCTATTAGTACCGGTCGGCTGGGCATTACTGCTGTACACCTCCGGCCTATCAACCCCATGTTCTGTGGGGGGCCTTACCCCATTATTGGGTGGGAAACCTCATCTTGAAACGTGCTTCCCGCTTAGATGCATTCAGCGGTTATCACTTCCGAACGTAGCCAACCAGCCGTGCTCTTGGCAGAACAACTGGCACACCAGAGGTTCGTCCATCCCGGTCCTCTCGTACTAGGGACAGCCTTTCTCAAGTTTCCTGCGCGCGCGGCGGATAGGGACCGAACTGTCTCACGACGTTCTAAACCCAGCTCGCGTGCCGCTTTAATGGGCGAACAGCCCAACCCTTGGGACCTACTCCAGCCCCAGGATGCGACGAGCCGACATCGAGGTGCCAAACCATCCCGTCGATATGGACTCTTGGGGAAGATCAGCCTGTTATCCCCGGGGTACCTTTTATCCGTTGAGTGACCACGCTTCCACATGCCGTGGCCAGATCACTAGTTCCGACTTTCGTCCCTGCTCGACATGTCTGTCTCACAGTCAAGCTCCCTTGTGCACTTACACTCGCCACCTGATTGCCAACCAGGCTGAGGGAACCTTTGAGCGCCTCCGTTACATTTTAGGAGGCAACCGCCCCAGTTAAACTACCCATCAGGCACTGTCCCTGATCCGGATAACGGACCTAGGTTAGACATCTAGTACGACCAGAGTGGTATTTCAACGTTGACTCCACCCCCACTGGCGTGAGGGCTTCACAGTCTCCCACCTATCCTACACAAGCCGTACCAAACACCAATACCAAACTATAGTAAAGGTCCCGGGGTCTTTCCGTCCTGCCGCGCGTAACGAGCATCTTTACTCGTAGTGCAATTTCGCCGAGTCCATGGTTGAGACAGTGGGAAAGTCGTTACTCCATTCGTGCAGGTCGGAACTTACCCGACAAGGAATTTCGCTACCTTAGGATGGTTATAGTTACCACCGCCGTTTACTGGGGCTTAAATTCTCAGCTTCGGCCTTGCGGCCTAACCGGTCCTCTTAACCTTCCAGCACCGGGCAGGAGTCAGTCCGTATACATCGTCTTACAACTTCGCACGGACCTGTGTTTTTAGTAAACAGTCGCTTTCCCCTGGTCTCTGCGGCCATCACCGCTTCCCCCAGCAAGTGGGTTCACGGATCCGGCCCCCCTTCTCCCGAAGTTACGGGGGCATTTTGCCGAGTTCCTTAACCATGGTTGTCTCGATCGCCTTAGTATTCTCTACTTGATCACCTGAGTCGGTTTGGGGTACGGGCGGCTCGTTTCTCGCTAGAGGTTTTTCTCGACAGCATAGGATCACCCACTTCACCAAAAGTGGCTCCGCGTCACGTCTCAGACTCCACACCCAAGTGGATCTGGCGGATTTGCCTACCAGACGTCCTACACGCTTGCCCACAGACAACCATCGCTGTGGCTGGGCTACCTTCCTGCGTCACCCCATCGCTTGACTACTACCAGCTCGGGTCCCACGCTCCACACCACGGCCTCGCCCCGAAGGGTCCGGTCCACGATGCTTCGGGTGGTTAGCATCACCAGGTTCGTCATGGGCGAAACTTCGCCGGTACGGGAATATCAACCCGTTGTCCATCGACTACGCCTGTCGGCCTCGCCTTAGGTCCCGACTTACCCAGGGCAGATTAGCTTGACCCTGGAACCCTTGATCATTCGGCGCACGGGTTTCTCACCCGTGATTCGCTACTCATGCCTGCATTCTCACTCGTGTGGCCTCCACACCTGGATCACTCCGGCGCTTCACTGCCCACACGACGCTCCCCTACCCATCCAGCGCACTGAACACCGATCGAGTCGATGCTGATGTATTCGCTGAATGCCATAGCTTCGGCGGATGACTTGAGCCCCGCTACATTGTCGGCGCGGAATCACTTGACCAGTGAGCTATTACGCACTCTTTCAAGGGTGGCTGCTTCCAAGCCAACCTCCTGGTTGTCAATGCGACTCCACATCCTTTTCCACTTAGTCACCGCTTAGGGGCCTTAGCTGATGGTCTGGGCTGTTTCCCTCTCGACTACGGAGCTTATCCCCCGCAGTCTCACTGCTGCGCTCTCACTTACCGGCATTCGGAGTTTGGCTAACGTCAGTAACCTTGTAGGGCCCATCGGCTATCCAGTGCTCTACCTCCGGCAAGAAACACGCAACGCTGCACCTAAATGCATTTCGGGGAGAACCAGCTATCACGAAGTTTGATTGGCCTTTCACCCCTATCCACAGGTCATCCCCTCAGTTTTCAACCTAAGTGGGTTCGGTCCTCCACGTCGTCTTACCGACGCTTCAACCTGCCCATGGATAGATCACTTCGCTTCGGGTCTTGAGCGCGCTACTGAATCGCCCTATTCGGACTCGCTTTCGCTACGGCTTCCCCACACGGGTTAACCTCGCAACACACCGCAAACTCGCAGGCTCATTCTTCAAAAGGCACGCCGTCACCCCGACCAACAAGTTGGCACAAGGCTCCGACGGATTGTAGGCACACGGTTTCAGGTACTATTTCACTCCCCGCCAGGGGTACTTTTCACCTTTCCCTCACGGTACTTGTCCGCTATCGGTCATCAAGGAGTATTTAGGCTTAACGGGTGGTCCCGCCAGATTCACACGGAATTTCAGGGGTTCCGTGTTACTTGGGAACACGCTCCAGAGCCAGCGCTTTACGTCTACGGGCCTATCACCCTCTACGGTACGGCTTTCCAACCGACTTCGACTTCCACACTGGTTTCTTACTCTGCACTGAGCCGGCAGACTCAATCGAGCGGTCCCACAACCCCCCAGATGCAACCCCTGCCGGGTATCACACACCTGAGGTTTAGCCTCATCCGATTTCGCTCGCCACTACTCTCGGAATCACTGTTGTTTTCTCTTCCTGTCGGTACTGAGATGTTTCACTTCCCGACGTTCCCTCCACACACCCTATGTGTTCAGGTGCAGGTAACACGACATGACTCGTGCTGGGTTTCCCCATTCGGACACCCCCGGATCACAGCTTGGTTGCCAACTCCCCAGGGCTTATCGCAGGCTCCAACGTCCTTCATCGGCTCTTGATGCCAAGGCATCCACCATGTGCCCTTCATAGCTTGTCTCAACAACGTCAAGACAACACACATGAACAACACCACCGACACACCCCAATCAAAGATGCGCCGGCAACGCCAGCCAGTCCCCTCAAGACAAGGAAGAACCAGCCAGCAAAAAACACTATTCACAACCAGCCACCAACACCCACCCCACCCAACACGCACACACATGCGTACATGCGCACATACGGGGGGAACAGGCACGGCACCGGCTGCAAAAGATGCTCGCGTCCACTATGCAGATCTCAAACAACAACCCCACCAACCCCCACCCACACCCCACGGGCACAGACAGGTAGCAGGAGGACCAGAAGACACCAACCAGGACCACCCACACGGGCAACCCCATCCAGAAGGCCCGAAGACCCCCACGGCTGATCCTTCAGGACCCAACAGTGTGTCCAACCACCACCCCACCCAACGGCAGGCCTGATGCCCACAACCCCACCCACCCAGCCCCCCGAAGAGGACCAGACAGACAAGCTGTGACAGTCGACGATTCCACTAGTGAGACACCACCATGCGCCACCAGACCTCACTGGACCTTGTGGCCAGCTAGCTGATGATCGGGGTGTGTGCTCCTTAGAAAGGAGGTGATCCAGCCGCACCTTCCGGTACGGCTACCTTGTTACGACTTCGTCCCAATCGCCAGCCCCACCTTCGACGGCTCCCTCCACAAGGGTTGGGCCACCGGCTTCGGGTGTTGCCGACTTTCGTGACGTGACGGGCGGTGTGTACAAGGCCCGGGAACGTATTCACCGCAGCGTTGCTGATCTGCGATTACTAGCGACTCCGACTTCATGGGGTCGAGTTGCAGACCCCAATCCGAACTGAGACCGGCTTTTTGGGATTCGCTCCCCCTCACGGGATCGCAGCCCTTTGTACCGGCCATTGTAGCATGCGTGAAGCCCTGGACATAAGGGGCATGATGACTTGACGTCATCCCCACCTTCCTCCGAGTTGACCCCGGCAGTCTCCTATGAGTCCCCACCACCCCGAAGGGCGTGCTGGCAACATAGAACGAGGGTTGCGCTCGTTGCGGGACTTAACCCAACATCTCACGACACGAGCTGACGACAGCCATGCACCACCTGTACACCCCCAAAAGAAGCCCCATCTCTGGAGCGGCAGGGTGTATGTCAAACCCAGGTAAGGTTCTTCGCGTTGCATCGAATTAATCCGCATGCTCCGCCGCTTGTGCGGGCCCCCGTCAATTCCTTTGAGTTTTAGCCTTGCGGCCGTACTCCCCAGGCGGGGCGCTTAATGCGTTAGCTGCGGCACGGAATCCGTGGAATGGACCCCACACCTAGCGCCCAACGTTTACGGTGTGGACTACCAGGGTATCTAATCCTGTTCGCTCCCCACACTTTCGCTCCTCAGCGTCAGGATATTCCCAGAGAACCGCCTTCGCCACCGGTGTTCCTCCTGATATCTGCGCATTTCACCGCTACACCAGGAATTCCGTTCTCCCCTGAATACCTCTAGTCTGCCCGTATCGAAAGCAAGCGCCGTGTTAAGCACGGCGTTTTCACTCCCGACGCGACAAACCGCCTACGAGCCCTTTACGCCCAATAATTCCGGACAACGCTCGCACCCTACGTATTACCGCGGCTGCTGGCACGTAGTTGGCCGGTGCTTCTTCTGTACCTACCGTCACTTGCGCTTCGTCGGTACTGAAAGAGGTTTACAACCCGAAGGCCGTCATCCCTCACGCGGCGTTGCTGGATCAGGCTTCCGCCCATTGTCCAATATTCCCCACTGCTGCCTCCCGTAGGAGTCTGGGCCGTGTCTCAGTCCCAGTGTGACCGGTCACCCTCTCAGGCCGGCTACCCGTCGAAGCCATGGTGAGCCATTACCTCACCATCAAGCTGATAGGCCGCGAGCACATCCCTGGCCGAAAAACTTTCCACCATCACCCATGCAGGCAATAGTCATATCCGGTATTAATCACCGTTTCCGGTGGCTATCCCGAAGCCAGGGGCAGATTACTCACGTGTTACTCACCCGTTCGCCGCTCGAGTACCCCCGAAAGGGCCTTTCCGCTCGACTTGCATGTGTTAAGCACGCCGCCAGCGTTCGTCCTGAGCCAGGATCAAACTCTCCATCGAAAACCATCAACCCCCACCACCCACCCCACCCCAACAAAAAGAAGAGCAGGAACAGACAGCAGAAGCGACTATCAATAAGAGCCACATCCCCTGACCGAACAAAACTGACTGTTGTCAGAATCATCGTCAAAGAAACCGCGACACCACCACCCACCAAAAGGCAGACCATGATGCCAACGGGGCAAAACAAACTAATTCGTCGACTAATCAAACACACTGTTGAGTTCTCAAGAATCAGACGCACCCGAACCTCGCCAGAACACCTGGCTCAGCCACCGGGGCAACCTGCAGAAACTTACCGGGCGACTTCGAGACGAAGCAAATCCTCGTCCGTTCCGCCCTGACCCACTGGTGTCACCGTGACCGATGACCGCTTCGGGCCGAGCCGCTCCGGGGCCGGGAGCCCAGCCTGACCGGCCTTGCTCCCCGCCGCTCCCTGGCGACAAAGAGAACAGTATGCGTACTCAGGACAGCGCGCAAATCGAAACGGTGTGACCGCGGGCACACCGACGTTTGCGCAGGTCAGAGGCCTGCAGCCGGCCGACACGCCCCCTCAGCGCACCTCGATGCCCGCGAACTTCTTCTTGCCGCGGCGCAGCACCAGCCACGCGCCGCCCACCAGGTCGGCCGCCGTCGGCCGGAGCTCGGGGTCCTCGACGCGCACGTTGTTGAGGTAGGCACCGCCCTCGGACACGGTGCGTCGGGCGTCGCCCTTGCTCGTGGCGAGTCCCGCGCTGACGAGCAGGTCGAGGATGTCGGGCAGCTCTCCGGCCGGCACGGTCGTCCCGCCGGCCTCGCGCAGCGCGGAGGCGAGGGTGTCGGGCTTGATGTCGGCCAGGTCTCCCCCGCCGAACAGGGCCGCGGCGGCGGCCTTCGCCTGCTCGACCTCCTCGGCGCCGTGCACCAGCGCGGTCACCTCGTCGGCGAGGCGCTTCTGCCCCGCGCGCAGGAACGGCTTCTCGGCCGTCTGCTGCTCGAGGTCCTCGATCTCCTCGCGGGTGAGGAAGGTGAAGATCCGGAGGAGCTCGCCGACCTTCTCGTCCTCGACGTTGAGCCAGAACTGGTGGAACGCGTAGGGCGAGAGCATCTCGGCGTCGAGCCAGAGCGCGCCACCCTCGGTCTTGCCGTACTTGGTCCCGTCGGTCTTGGTGATCAGCGGGGTGGCGAAGCCGTAGGCGTTCTCCCCCGTCACCCGGCGCACCAGCTCGGCGCCGCCCGTGATGTTGCCCCACTGGTCGGAGCCGCCGAACTGCAGCGTCACGCCGTGCTCGCGGAACAGGTTCAGGTAGTCCATCGACTGCAGCAGCACGTAGGAGAACTCGGTGTAGCTGATGCCCGACTCGAGACGACGCTTCACCGTGTCCCGCGCGAGCATCCGGTTGACCGGGAAGTGCTTGCCGATGTCGCGCAGGAAGTCGATCGTCGACAGGGACGCGGTCCAGTCGTAGTTGTTGACCGTCGTGGCAGCGTTGGCGCCCTCGAAGGTCACGAACCTCGACACCTGCGCGCGTACCCGCTCGGTCCACTCCTTGACCGTGTCGAGGGAGTTGAGCGTCCGCTCGCCTGAGTCGCGCGGGTCGCCGATCATGCCGGTCGCGCCGCCGACCAGGACGTACGGCGTGTGCCCCGCCTCCTGCAGCCGCCGTGCGGTCACGAGCTGCACCAGGTTGCCCATGTGCAGGCTGGGAGCGGTCGGGTCGAAGCCCACGTAGAACTTGACGCTCCCCGCGCCCAGCGCCGCGCGCAGCGCGTCGCGGTCGGTGGAGTGGGCGATCAGGCCGCGCCACTCCAGGTCGTCGAGGACGTTGGGGCTGCTCACGTGGGTTCCTTCGGGGTGAGGTGGGTTGGACGTCGCGCACTAGCCTAGGGCGAGGTCTGGAGGAAGGACGCACGTGATCGCAGGCAGGTACACGCTCGAGCGGGAGATCGGACGCGGCGGCGCCGGCACCGTCCACCTCGCGCACGACGAGGTGCTGGGCCGCACGGTCGCGATCAAGCGGATCGGGGTGATGCCCGGCGGCGACGACGTCCAGCTCGAGCGCGCCGCGCGCGAGGCCCGGCTGGCCGCGGCGCTCAACCACCCGCACGTGGTGTCCGTCTTCGACCTGGTCGCGGAGGGCGACGTCCACTGGCTGGTGATGGAGTACGTCGCCGGCCGCACGCTCAGCGACCTGGTCCGCTCCTCCGGCCCCCTCGAGGCCACCGCCGCGGCGGGGCTGCTGGCGCAGACCGCGGACGCGCTCACCGAGGCGCACGCCGCCGGGATCGTGCACCGCGACGTCAAGCCCAGCAACATCCTGGTCGCCGACGGCGTGGCCAAGCTCGGCGACTTCGGCATCGCCCGGTCGGCCGACGACGCCTCCCTCACCCAGACCGGGCTGGTCACCGGCTCCCCCGCCTACCTCGCTCCCGAGGTGGCGTCCGGCTCGTCCGCGACGCCCGCGAGCGACGTGTGGTCGCTCGGCGCCACGCTCTACCACGCGGTCACCGGCCGCCCGCCGTACGAGGTCGGCGACAACCTCATCGGCGCGCTCTACAAGATCGTCCACGAGGACCCGCCGCGCCTGCCCGAGGACCACCCGATGGCCGGGCTGCTGTCGGTGATGATGACCCGCGAGCCGGAGAACCGCTGGCCGATGCGCCGGGTGCGCGACGAGCTGCGTCGCCTCGAGCACGGCCAGCGCTCCACGATCGCCGCCGGCCCCGTGCCGGCGCGCCCGGCCGAGGCGACCGGCGTGCTCCCCCGCGTCACCGCGGCTCCCCCCACGTCGCCGCGAGCACGCCGCGGGCACGGGGCCCGGTGGGCCGGGATCGCCGCGCTGCTGGTCCTCGCCGTGGCCGCCATCGCGACGGCGTACGTCTGGGGCGGGCGGGGCGACACCCCCGAGGCGGCGGACCCGACGGGCTCCACGTCGTCGACGCCGCCCACCTCCGAGAGCCCCTCGGTCTCGCCGGAGGAGCGCCAGCAGCAGATGGACGCCTTCGTCTCGTCCTACATCGCCACCGTCACCTCGGACCCCCGGGCGGCCTTCGAGATGCTGACCCCGGAGTTCCAGACCGAGAGCCGCGGGTTCGAGGGCTACATGGGCTGGTGGGGCAGGGTGCGCTCGGCGCAGGTCACCAGCATCGAGAGCAACCCCTCGGACCTCACCGTCGACTACGCGGTGGACTACGTGATGAAGACCGGCGCGCGGTCGTCCGACCAGATCCGCCTGCAGCTGACGCCGGCCGACGACGGCGGCTACCTCATCGCGGGCGAGGCCTGAGCCTCCGGCGCTCGTAGGGCGGGTGGGGCTCGAACCCACGACCCAAGGATTATGAGTCCTCTGCTCTGACCGACTGAGCTACCGCCCCTCGGGGGCAGACCCTAGGCGATCGTGGGCCCGAGGGCCGCCTCCACCTCGTACATGTGCTCGACGACGCGGAAGCCCATCGCGGTGTTGGTGCGGTGCATCGCGGTGTTCGACGGCGCCGTCCAGGTGTGGACGAGCGTGACCTCGGGCGGCAGAACGGCGTAGTTCGCCGACTTGAGCGCGGCTCCCAGGCGGCGGCCGCGGTGGTCGGGCATCACGAGGGTGTCGTCCTGCCAGCCGTAGGTCGCGCCGTGCGGGACGAACAGCAGCGAGTAGCCGCCCCAGGCGCCGTCGGAGCGTCGCCGGGCAGCCGCCACGCGCACGTCGTACGACCGCGCCAGCCGTTCCTCCGACGCGGCGAGGCGGGCGTCGTCGAGCACGGCTGCCTGCAGGTCGAGGTCGCCGACGGGCACGTCGGCGTTCATCTGGTTGCGCATCGCGAGGTAGGCGGCTCGGTGCTCGTCCGGGCAGCGACCGCGCCAGGCGACGAGCTCGTAGGCGGCGTCGACGGGAGCCGGGCGGACCGGCAGGTCGGCGACGAGGTGGTCCTCGCGGTGCTGCTCGACCGCGCCCATCGCGGCGGCGAAGCGTCGCGCCACCTCCGCCCCCTCCGGCACCACGGTGACCTCACCGCCCATCCGGGTCCGGTCGGCCGCGGCGGCGCGGGCGGCGAGCGCCTGCCAGAGGGCGCGTCCCACCCCGCGCCGCCGGTGGGTCGCGACGACGTCGACCTCCACCCACGCGACCTCCCGGTTCTCGCTCAGGGGCAGCTCGAGCGACGCCGTGCCGACGACGTCCCCGTCCTCGACGACCTGCAGCCACCGGCGCTCGGCGTGCGCGGAGGGCTCGGTCGCCTGCAGCTCCCACGCGTCGTAGGCCTCGAGCAGCGCCTCCGGCCGGTCGGCGCGGATCGCGCGCTCCTGGGCGGCGTACCAGCGCCGGCGCGCGTCGGGGTCGGAGGTGTCGAGGTCGGTGACGTCCACCGCGTCATCCGACCCCAGCGCGGCGCACGGGGGCAACCGGATATCGGCACCCGCCTTCGCGAGAGGGGGTCGACGTGGGACAGTGAGGCGTCTCGGAAGCGTCACGGGTACTGGGAGGACCTCGGTGGCCAAGAAGCCAGAAGCGCTGCTGCCTGCGTCGCAGCGGCACCTCGTCACACGATTCGGCTACGGCGTCGACGCCGCGCTCGCGCGCGACGTCCGCCGGGCGGGCGGCGCCGACGCGTGGTTCGAGCGCCAGCTCACCCGCCCCGGCTCGTTCCCCGACGGCGACGCCGAGGCGGTGCGCCGCTGGTGGCCCGACCTCGACCGCGGGCCGATGGAGCTGTGGAAGCGGCAGGTCCAGGAGGTCCGCGGCGGCTGGGAGGTGATGGAGGACTACGGCCGCTGGCTGCTGGTCCGTCGGATCCGGACCCGACGCCCGGTGCTGGAGAAGATGACCGAGTTCTGGGAGGGCATGCTCCACGTGCCGGTGAGCGGCGACGCCCAGTTCACCTGGCGCGTCGACTACGGCGACACGATCCGCCGCCACGCGCTGGGCCGCTTCGACCAGATGCTGGCCGCCACGACCACGCACCCCGCGATGCTGATCTTCCTGTCGGCCGCGACGTCGACCAAGCGCGCGCCGAACGAGAACCTCGGCCGCGAGCTCCTCGAGCTGCACACCGTCGGGGCCGGCAACTACAGCGAGGACGACGTCAAGGCGTCCGCCCGCATCCTCACCGGCCACCACGTCGACCTGTGGAACACCTGGAAGGCCTCCTACGTGAAGGAGGACCACTGGACCGGGAAGGTGCGGGTCAAGGGGTTCACCCACAAGAACCGCAAGGGCGACGGCCGCGAGGTGATGAAGGAGTACCTCCACTACCTCGCGCACCACCCGCAGACCGCGGAGCGGATCGCGGAGCGGCTCGCGACCAAGTTCGTCCAGGACGACCCGCCCCGCGCGCTGGTGAGGCACCTGGCCAAGGTCTACCTCAGGAACGACACCGCCGTCGTGCCCGTGCTCCGGGCGCTCGTCGCGAGCAAGGAGTTCCGCCGCGCGGCCGGCAAGAAGCTGCGCGACCCCAGCGAGGACGTCGTCGCGACCTACCGCGCCCTCGGCGTACGCCTGGACCGTCCCGGCAGCGACGACTCCGGCGTCAACGCGATGCTCTGGCAGGCGTCAGGCCTCGGGCTCTCGCCGCACGCCTGGCCGCGCCCCGACGGCACGCCCGTCCGCAACGACATCTGGGCCTCCCCCTCGCGGGCGCTCGCGTCGATGAGCATGCACTGGTCCATGTCCGGGGGCTGGTGGCCCACCGTCGACCTGCACTACCGCGAGCCGAGCGCGTGGGTGCCGGCGAAGAAGGCGATCCGCTTCGACGACCTCGTCGACGCGGTCAGCCGCGACCTGCTCCACCGTCCGGCGACGAAGAGCCTGGTCACGACCGCCGCGCTGGCGACCGGCTGTCGCACCAGGGAGAAGATCGACCGCGAGCACGGTCTCTACCAGTGGGGCTTCGCGCGCCTGCTCTCCGCCGTCCTCGACTCCCCCGACCACCTGGCGTGCTGACATGACTGACGAGACCCACCTGCCCACCCGCTCCTGCGGCTGCCCCGACTACGACGAGGCGCGGCTGGCGCTGAGCCGCCGGGCGCTGCTCGGCACCGCCCTCGCCGGCGGCGCGGTCGCCCTCGGCCCCGCCCTCGGCGGCGAGGGCCCCCGCGCGTACGCCGTCACCGGCCGCCCGGCGGGACGCCAGTCCAGCCCGCTCGGCTCGGTGCTGGTGCTGCTCAGCCTGCGCGGAGCGGCCGACGGCCTCTCGCTCGTGGTGCCGCACGGCGACCCGGCCTACTACGCCGCGCGCCCGCGGATCGGCGTCCCGCACGCCTCGCTGCTCGCGCCCGACGCGATGTTCGGCCTGCACCCGGCGCTCGCACCGGTGCTCCCCATGTGGCAGGCCGGCACCCTCGCCGCGGTGCACGCCACCGGCATGCCCACCCCCAACCGCTCGCACTTCGCGGCGATGGAGGCCATCGAGGACGCCGCCCCCGGGTCGACCGCGCGCAACGGGTGGCTCAACCGGCTGCTCGGCGAGCTGCCGGGCGGCTCGCCGCTGCAGGGCACGGCGCTGGGCAACCAGGTCCCGACCTCCCTCTTCGGCACCAACCCGGCCTTCGTGGTCGGGCGGGTCGACGACGCCAAGGTCGCGGGGACCGAGGAGGACGGGCGCCGCCTGGCCTCGCTCAAGCACGCCTGGAAGGGCACCGGGCCGATGAACCGCGCGGTCCGCGACGCCATCGCCGGCGCGGAGACCTTCGGCGCCGCCCGCGACACGGCCGCCGGCACCCCGACCCCGGCCTACCCCGGCAGCTCGCTCGGCAAGGCGCTGTCCGGCGTCTCGCGCATCATCCGGTCGGGCGTCGGCGCCGAGGTGATCACGGTCGACCAGGGCGACTGGGACATGCACACCGACCTCGGCACCCTCGAGTGGGGGGACATGAAGCGCAACGCCGGCGACCTGGCGAGCTCGATCGCGGCGTTCTTCGCCGACCTCGGGCCGCTGGCCGACCGGGTCACGCTGGTGACGCTGAGCGAGTTCGGCCGGCGGGTCCAGGAGAACGACAACTACGGCACCGACCACGGCTTCGGCAACGTGATGTTCGTGGCCGGGGCCGGCGTCAGGGGCGGTCGCTACTACGGCACCTGGCCGGGCCTGCAGGACACCCTCGACGGCGACCTGCTGGTCACCACCGACTACCGCAGCGTGCTCACCGAGATCGTCACCCGGCGCTTCGGCGTCACCGTCGGACAGGTGTTCCCGGGCTTCACCCCCCAGGCCGTCGGTGTGATGGCCTGAGGGGCTGCTCGCCTCAGGCGACGACCTGGACGGGGTGGCGCACCACGGCGTCGAAGAAGTAGCCCTGGGTGTTGTAGGCCGCGACCAGCGGCTGCGTCCGGCCCTGCTCGTCGGTGGCGCGGGCGAGCAGCTCGTGGCGGCCGGGGCGCGGGCGGGCCCAGCGCACGGACCACTGGGTCCAGCCCTGGTCCTCGTGCGAGCGGCGGTCGACCGCGGCGGGACGCCACGACGCGCCGCCGTCGAGGCTGACCGAGACCCGGCGGATCCGTCCGGCGCCGCTCCACGAGCGACCGGTCAGGGTGACCGGCCGGGCCGGGAGCACCGCGTCGCGCGCCAGCTCCCACGCCGAGCGCACCGGGTTGACCGTCAGCGGCGGGGAGTCGGCGGGCCAGTCGGGGCCGGTCATCCGGTAGAACGTCGTGTTCCACGGCGAGGTCAGCTCCGTGCGGGAGACCTCGAGCGAGCCGAGCCACTTGATGCTCGCGATGCCCACCCATCCCGGCAGCACCAGCCGCAGCGGGAAGCCGTGGTCGGGCAGCAGGTCCTCGCCGTTCATGCCCCACGCCAGGATCGCGTCGTCCAGCGCCTTGGACACCGGGAACGGCCGGCGCACGCGGCCGTAGTCGGTGCCGCCCGAGACGAAGGGGTCGTCGAGCCCCGTCGCCTGGACCGACACCGCGTCCGGTGCCAGCCCGAGCCGGGCCAGGACGTCGCGCAGGCGCACGCCGGTCCAGCGGACGGAGCCGACGGCACCGAGCGTCCACGCCGTGCCGGACACCGTCTGCCCCTGCTGGGAGGTGAAGAAGCTGCGGCCGTTGCCGGTGCACTCGTGGACGGTGACCACCTCCCGGCGCGGCAGGCGGCGCAGGTCGGCCAGCGTCAGCGACAGCGCCTCCCCCTCGGTCCGGGGCGTGGCCAGGCCGTCGCCGAAGACCCGCAGCGCGTAGGTCGCCGGGTCGATCACGGGCGTACGGGTGTGGTTGCGCACGAACAGCCGCGACTGCGGGGTGAGCCGGCGGCGCGGGTCGACCGAGCTCCACAGCATCTCGGCGTTGGTCCCGAAGTCGGTGAACCACGCGGGCGGCGTGGGCTTGAGGATCGCGGGCGCGGCCGACGAGGCCGGCAGCCGCCACGTCGTCGCCGGGGCGAGGGCCGCACCACCGGCGACCGCGGCCGCGGCGAGGAACCCGCGGCGGGTGAGCGAGGAGGTCGTCATGCCGTCGACCCTATACGAGTAAGTCATGCGGTTCACTACACAACAGGGTCGGTGCCATGCTCGGACCATGACCGAGGACCGCCCCGCACCCCCGTCGTACGAGCCGCTCCCGGAGGACTGGGCGACCGCGCTCTTCGTGGTCGCCCATCCCGACGACGTCGAGTACGGCGCCGCAGCCGCCGTCGCGCGCTGGACCGGCCAGGGCAAGCGCGTCGTCTACTGCATGGTCACCAGCGGCGAGGCCGGGATCGACGGCCTGCACCCCGAGGAGTGCCGCACGGTCCGCGAGGCCGAGGAGGTCGCGTCCGCCCGCGCGGTCGGGGTCGACGAGGTGGTGTTCCTGCGGCTCCCCGACGGGATCCTGGAGTACGGCGTCGCCCTGCGCCGCGCGATCGCCCAGGTGGTGCGCCAGCAGCGGCCCGACATCGCGATGACCATCAACTTCCGCGAGACCTTCGGCGGGACGAACCTCAACCAGGCCGACCACATCGCGGTGGGCCGGGCCCTCCTCGACGCCGTCCGGGACGCCGGGAACCGGTGGATCTTCCCCGAGCAGCTCGCCGGCGGGCTCGAGCCGTGGGGCGGCGTGCGCGCCGTGTGGGCCGGCAGCTCCCCGCAGGCGACGCACGCCGTCGACGTCACCGGCACCTTCGACGCCGGCGTCGACTCGCTGAAGGAGCACCGGGCCTACATCGACGGCCTCGGCTGGGAGGGCTGGGACCCCGAGGAGTTCCTCGACGGCATCCTGCGCGCCGGCGGGCAGGGCCTCGGCGTCACCCACGCCGCGACCTTCGAGGTGTTCCCGATGGGCTGGGGCTGAGCGCCGCCGCTCCTCCGCGCAGCGGGAACGACGAAGGGCCCGAGGCAGTCGCCTCGGGCCCTTCTCTGGCTCCCCCGGTTGGACTCGAACCAACAACCCTCCGGTTAACAGCCGAATGCTCTGCCAGTTGAGCTACAGGGGATCGCTTGTGCAGCGAGGTGGAACATTAGCAAGGCCCGACGGCGCGGGGGAAATCAGGGTAGCCCCACGTCGCGTCGCATGCCGTCGAGCGCCTGCCGGGCGAGCGCACGGACCGCGGGATCGTCGGGGTCGACGCCCTCGTCGTACTCGTAGACCCACTGCACTCCCCCGTCGCCGGACGGTGCCCGGCGGGCGATCACGCGCAGGCCGCGGCGACCGTCGACGCCGACGTGGCGCTGCAGGACGACGCTGGCGGTGACGCGCTCGTGGACCAGCTCGAGCAGCCGGCCGGGCTCCTCGAGGCGGGCGGTGTGCACCGGGCGCTCCTCGCCCCAGGTGCCGACCTCGGACAGCCGGAAGGTGTCGGTGTCCCGGTCCCAGCCGGCGGCCTCGACCTGCTCCCACGGCACCCGCCGGGTCTCGCCGTCGACCACGACGTAGAACGCGTCGCGGGTGCCGGCGAGCACGGTGCCCTCGGCGCTGGTCGCCGCGGCGAGCACCCGCTCGCCGGCCGCGACGGCGACCGCCGGGGACGGGGGGCGACGGCGGAACGGGCTCATGCCTGGCCCCCGACCGCGCCCTCGCGCAGCTTGCGGCGGTGCTGCTCGAGCATCACCAGCTCGCCGAACATCCGGTTGTAGTCGAGGGCGTGCTCGACGGGGTTGGTGCGCTGCAGGCGCGCCTTGACGTCGGCGATCCGCCGCGACGTGGTGAGCTCCTGGAGCCGGTAGACGTAGGCCACCGCGAAGGTCGGGTTGGGGTCGGAGGTGCCGCGCACCGGCTCCACCCCGAGCTCGGTGATCGCGGCGACCACGGCGGGATCGGTGGCCGCGCCGCGGACGCGGTTGGCCCAGCCCGCGTCGTCGCCGGCCGAGGCCGGGCCCCCGGCCTCGGTGACGGCCGCCCACACGCCCTGGAAGGTCGGGTGGGTGAAGTCGTCGGCGGTGACGTGGGTGGTGGTCCGGCCGACGCCGGCGGGGTGCTGGATGACGAGCTTGAGCAGCTCGCGCTCGATCATGAAGCGGGGGTCGGACAGGCTCGGGAGCGCGGGGCGCGGCGGCTCGGCCGGCGCCGGCTGGTCGGTCGTCCGGGAGGTGCGGCGCGGCTCGTCCGTGCGGGCCGGGCGGCTCGCGGCGCGGCGCACCTCGCCCCGGACCTCGTCGAGGTCGAGGCCGACCATGTGGGACAGCTCGCGCGAGAACGCCTCCACCTTGGTCTTGTCGCGGATGCTCGCGACCAGCCCGGCCGCGTCGCGGAGCGCGTCGACCCGGCCGTCGGCGCGGTCGAGGTCGTGGCGCGACAGGATGTTGTCGAGGGCGAAGCGGTAGAGCGGCTGTCGGCGCGCGACCAGCTCGCGCACCGCCTCGTCACCCTCCTCGATCCGCAGCTCGCAGGGGTCCATCCCCTCCGGGGCGACCGCGACGTAGGTCTGGGAGGCGAAGACCTGGTCGCTCTCGAGCACCTTCATCGCCGCCTTCTGCCCGGCGGAGTCGCCGTCGAAGGTGAAGATCACCTCGCCGCTGGTGGTGCCGTGGTCGCCCATGAAGCGGCGCAGCACCCGCGCGTGGTCGGTGCCGAAGGCGGTGCCGCAGGACGCCACCGCCGTGCGCACGCCGGCGAGGTGGCAGGCCATCACGTCGGTGTAGCCCTCGACGACGACGGCCTGCTGGCTGTCCTTCATCGCGGTGCGGGCCAGGTCGATGCCGTAGAGGACCTGGCTCTTCTTGTAGATCGCGGTCTCGGAGGTGTTGAGGTACTTCGCCTCGATCCGGTCGTCGTCGAAGATCCGCCGGGCGCCGAAGCCGATGGTGTCACCGTTGGCCTCACGGATCGGCCACACCAGCCGGCCGCGGAACCGGTCGTAGTGGGAGCGGCCGAGCGCGACGAGCCCGGCCGCGACGGTCTCCTCGTCG
Source organism: Nocardioides okcheonensis (assembly GCF_020991065.1). Lineage (NCBI taxonomy): Bacteria > Bacillati > Actinomycetota > Actinomycetes > Propionibacteriales > Nocardioidaceae > Nocardioides > Nocardioides okcheonensis. Next base: position 4,258,690 of record NZ_CP087710.1, on the reverse strand, counting down.
CTGAACCGGCGACCGCGCAGGTGGCGGGTCAGCGCCTCGCCGTCGCGCGGTGCGAAGCCGACGCCGAACATCTCCGCGGCGGCCTGGTCGAAGCCGCGCTGGTGGAGGAACTGGCGCGCCACGACGGCGTCGGCCGACGCGAGCTGCTCGGCGTAGAACTCCTGGGCCACCTTGTGGGCCTCGACGAGGCGGCCGCGCGCCGGGCCGCGCGGGCGCGACGGGGCGTCGTCGCCCTCCTCGCGCCGCAGCTGGACGCCGACCTTCTCCGCGAGCCGCTCGACGGTCTCGGTGAAGGTCAGGCCGTCGACCTTCATCACGAACGAGATCACGTCGCCGCCCTCGCCGCACCCGAAGCAGTGCCAGAACTGGCGCGCGGCGTTGACGTTGAACGACGGCGTCTTCTCGTCGTGGAACGGGCAGAGGCCCTTCATCGAGCCGCCGCCGGCCCGCTTGAGGGTGACGTACTCGGAGACGATGTCGTCGATCTGCGCCTTCTCGCGCACCTCGGCGATGTCCTCGTCGCGAATCCGGCCTGCCACGCCGGGGAGTCTACGGGCGCGCACCCATCCGCCGGCCCCGGTCTCCACATCGTCCGCGGCGTCGCGGGCGGCCGGTCGGCCGACACCCCTACGGGGGTGAGCGGTCTGGTCCTCGGTGCTGGTGTCTGTGAGGGTCGAGGAATGACCGCTCAGCAGGGAGCGCCGGAGGGTCAGACCCTCGGGCAGCTCGTCCACCAGCTCTCCCAGCAGATCCCGGAGCTCATCCGCTCCGAGATCCACCTCGCCCAGGCCGAGGTCGCCCAGAAGGGCAAGCGCGCCGGCGTCGGGATCGGGATGTTCAGCGTCGCCGGGCTGCTGGCCTTCTTCGGGCTCGCCGCGCTCGTCACGACCGCCATCCTCGGCCTCGCCGCGGTGCTCGACGCCTGGCTGGCCTCGCTGCTGGTCGCCGTCGTGCTGCTCCTCGTCGCGGCCGCGGCGGGGCTCGGCGGCAAGAAGGCCGTGTCCGAGGCCACGCCTCCCGCGCCCGCACGGGCGATCGAGGGCGTCAAGGAGGACATCGCGACGATGAAGGGGGACCACCATGGGTGAGGCCGGCAAGACTCCCGAGGAGCTCGAGGCCGAGATCGCGCAGCAGCGCGAGCGGCTCGCCGAGACCGTCGACGCGCTGACCGACAAGCTCGACGTGAAGGCGCAGGCGCGGCACAAGGTCGCCGACCTCAAGGACGCCGCGACCACCGACGACGGCACGCCGCGGGCCGAGGTGCTCGCCGCGGCCGGCTCGCTGCTCGCGATGGCCGTCGTGCTCGTCGTGTGGCGCCTGCGCCGCGACCACTGACACCCACCCAGGAGGAACCACCATGAAGAAGCTGTCACTGCTCCTCGCCGCGGGAGCGGGCTACGTGCTCGGCACCCGCGCCGGCCGCGAGCGCTACGAGCAGATCAAGAAGTCCGTCAGCCGCGTCAAGGACGACCCCCGCGTGCAGGAGAAGGCGCACCAGGCCGCCGACCTGGCCAGGGAGAAGGCCCAGGCGGCCGCGCCGGTCGTCAAGGACACCGTCGCGTCCGCGGCCGGGGCGGCCAAGGACCGGGTCACCCCGTCCGGGAGCTCGCGCTCGCACCTCGAGGACCAGCTGCACCCCGACAACGTGGCGCTCCAGGACGACCCCTACCCGAAGGGCGACCTGCCCTGACGCAGGTCAGCGGGTCAGGGACTGGTGCCGCGCCACGGCGCTGGCGTCGGTGAGCGAGGCCACCTGGTCGATCACCACGCGCCGCCGCGCGGCGTCGTCGCTCGCCTCGCGCCAGTCGCCGGCGAAGACCGCGTCGAGGGCGTCCTCGCCACGGCTCCACAGCGCCTCGACCAGCTCGGCGACCAGCTCGCGCTGGCGCTGCATCAGCGAGACCCGGTCGTCGGCCTGCATGACGTAGAGCGACGCGATCGCCTTGAGCACCGCGATCTCGACCTCGGTCGCGGCGGGCACCACGAGGTCGGCGCGGTGGCGGACCAGGTCCTCTCCCCCGGTGGCGGCGAAGGTGGCGCCCTGCACGCTCCCGCAGAACCGGCCGATGAGGTCGCTGGAGAGGTTCTTGATGGCGGCCAGGCTCCGGCGGCTGCCGTCGTAGGGCGCGACCGGCCAGCTCTGGACGGCGCGCAGGTCGGCCAGGGCGCCGTCGAGCACCGCGTCGTCGGCGCCGGGGAGGTACCAGGAGCGCACGGTCTCCCAGAGCGCGTCGCGGTCGAGCCGGGTGAGGTCGAGGCGCCCGGCGACGATGCCGTCCTCGACGTCGTGGACGGAGTACGCGACGTCGTCGGCGAGGTCCATCACCTGCGCCTCGACGCACCTGCGACGACCGGGGACGCCCTCGCGCAGCCAGCCGAACACCGGCAGGTCGTCGTCGTAGACGCCGAACTTCACCACGACGCGGGGGGTGCCGTCGGCGTGGACGCCGTGCGGGCCGGTGGCCTCGGCGCGGGTCCAGGGGTACTTGGTGCAGGCGTCGAGCGTGGCCCGGGTCAGGTTGAGCCCGGCCGAGCGCCCCTCGGCGTCGAAGGTCTTCGACTCCAGCCGGGTCAGCAGCCGCAGCGTCTGGGCGTTGCCCTCGAAGCCGCCGCAGTCGACGCTGAGCCCGGCGAGCACGCGCTCGCCGTTGTGGCCGAACGGCGGATGGCCGAGGTCGTGGGCCAGCGCCGCGGTCTCCGCGATGTCGGGGTGGGTGCCGAGCGCGCGGGCGAGGTCGCGGGCGACCTGGGCGACCTCGAGGCTGTGGGTGAGCCGGTTGCGGACGAAGTCGTCGGTCTGCGGACCGACGACCTGCGTCTTGGCCGCCAGCCGGCGTGACGCCGCGGCGTGGACCACCCGGGCGCGGTCGCGCTCGAACGCGAGTCGCACGGGCGCGTCGACCCGCTTGGGCGGCTCGGCGACGAGGCGCTCGCGCGCCGGGTCGTCGTAGAGGTCCTCGATGCTCATCGGCCGGCCAGCCTAGCGAGCACCGGGGACACCCCGGACGACGACCCGGGCGGGGCGATCAGTAGACCGTGACGTGGACGTGGTCGTAGTGGTTGGCGGTGACCGACCCGCGGTCGGACATCCCGCGCCAGCCCTCGCCGGAGCGCTCCACCGACCAGATCTGCTGGGAGTAGATGAGGTACTCGATGCCCAGCGCCGCGTAGTTGGCGCGGAGGAACTCCGCGATCTCCCACCCGGTCTCGCCGCTCACCATGATGTCGATGGCGCGGCCCTGGCCGTGCTCGCCGTCGCCGCGCCACGTGCCGTAGCTGGTGATCTCGGGCCAGTTGGCGCAGACCACGTCGTGGATCTCGTAGAGCGAGGAGCGCCCGGCGGAGATCGACGAGCCGTTGGAGCACGTGCCGCCCAGGCTCGGGCCCTCGGGCTCGGGCTTCGGCTTGTCGGCGCTGAGGTAGTCGGCGGTCACCCACCGCGACTGGCCGTCGATGACGACCTGCACGCGACCGTCCTGCTTGCGACCGGTGACGGCCACCTGCCGGATCGCCGGGATCTCGCCGAGCTTCGCGGTCTTCTCGCCCGGACCCTCCCAGAGGTTGAGCGCCTCGGTGGTCCACATGCTGCGGTCGAGGTCCTTGGCCATCCGGCGGGCCTTGCGGTCCACGGCCATGTCCTCGCGCGCCGCCGACTCGGCCTTGGCGGCCGTCCGGATCTGGGAGCGGGACGCGATGTCGCCGCGGCGCGCCAGCGAGGTCGCGTTGGAGAGCGACTGGCTGCTGCTGGAGGCGGCGAGGAGGTCGGTGTCGGGCTTCTCGGGCGTCGCCGACAGGACACCCATGGTCACCGCGGAGAGCGTCGCCACGACGGCGAGCGGTGCGGAGACCTGGACGGAACGGGGGACTCGGGACGGACGGGGGGTGGGGGTAGCAGGGGTTTCCCGCTTGTGGCGAAGATGTGCCACAGCGCTGATCCTTTGCACTTGCTGACGGGGGACTCGCGCCGCTCCCGGAGGCTGTGGGGCCCGAGCCCACGCGACGCGATCATCGAGTGAAGCACAGGGTTTCGCGGGCGTCCCAATCTTCCACGTCAATTTCCGGCGTGTCCCGGCTCACGAGACACCGATCACCTCGCACGTCGCGAGGCCCCACCTGTCAGCCGCCGGTGGCCTCGTCGGCGTCCTCGCGCAGCTGCGAGCCGCGCCCGTCGGTGTCGTCCAGCCAGCCGTCCGGGAGCACCACGCGCTTGCGGGGGGCGCCCTGGCGACCGCGGGGCGTGCCGAGCTCGTGCTCGGGGAACGGGGCGTCGTCGTCGAGGTCGGCGAGCAGCTCGTCGAGGGCGACCAGCGAGTCGACGAGGGCGAGCCGGTGGCGCAGCTCGCCGCCGGCCGGGAAGCCCTTGAGGTACCAGGTGACGTGCTTGCGGAACTCCTTGCAGCCGCGCTCCTCGCCCATGTGCTCGGACAGCAGCTCGGCGTGCCGGCGCATCATCAGCCTCACCTCGCCCAGGCGCGGGAGCGTCGCGACGTCCTCGCCGTGGAACGCGGCCGCGAGGTCGCGGAACAGCCACGGCCGGCCGAGGCAGCCCCGCCCCACGACGACGCCGGCGGCGCCGGTCTGCTCGACCATCCGCACCGCGTCGGCCGCCTCCCAGATGTCGCCGTTGCCGAGCACCGGGATGTCGACGTGGTCGACGAGGGCGCCGATCGCCTCCCAGTCGGCCTGGCCGGAGTAGGCCTGCTGGACGGTCCGGCCGTGCAGCGCGATCGCCGCGACGCCGCTCTCCTGCGCGATCCGGCCGGCGTCGAGGTAGGTCAGGTGGTCGTCGTCGAGCCCCTTGCGGGTCTTCATCGTGACCGGGACGTCGTAGGGCGTGGCGGCGGCGACCGCGTGCTCGAGCACCTTGGCGAGCAGCCCCCGCTTCCACGGCAGCGCTCCCCCGCCGCCCTTGCGGGTCACCTTGGGGACCGGGCAGCCGAAGTTGAGGTCGACGTGGGCGACGCCGAAGTCGGCGCACAGGATCTCGACCGCCTTGCCGATGTAGACCGGGTCGGTGCCGTAGAGCTGGACCGAGCGGGTCGTCTCGAGGTCGTCGAAGACGAGCATCTTGCGGGTCGTCTCGTCGCCCTCGACGAGGCCGCGGCTGGTGATCATCTCGCAGACGTAGAGCCCGGCCCCCTGCTCGGCGCAGAGCCGGCGGTAGGCGGCGTTGGTGATCCCTGCCATCGGGGCCAGCACCACCGGGGTGTCGACGTGCACGGACCCCAGGGTGAGCGAGTCGGGCAGCGCGGTCATGCCTCCATTGTCGGCCGGGGACGTGTCCCCGCCGAAATCGAGGTCCGGTCGTCGTCAGGCCTCGGGTCCGGCGCCCAGCACGAGGGTGGTCGGGCCGCGCAGGCGAGCCACGGTCGTGCAGGTGCCGGCCGGCAGGTCGCACGCGGCGACCCGCACCCGGGTCCGCTCGTGCGGCTGGCGGACGTAGCTGAAGCGCTTCGGGAGGGCGACGTAGACGGTGTCCGCGTCCTGCCACCCCGCGAACCAGCGCCACCTGCTGTCCCACTCCGGGTCGACGCGCGCGCCGGTCGCGGCGTCGGTGATCTTCAGCCGCGCGGTGGCGCTGACGTTGAAGGCGAAGCGGCCGTCCGGGGAGACGAAGCCCGGCTCGATGCCGTCGGTCGAGGGTCGTCCGTCGTCGAGGGTCACCGGGGTCCCGGTGTAGGGGTCGAGCGGCAGGCCCACCGGTCGCTCCCACCCGTCCTCGTCCACCGTCGCCGCGGGCGAGGTCTCCCAGGTGGTCAGGTCGGTGCGCACCCGTCGGACGTCGCCGGTCACGCGGTTCCAGTAGGCGTACTGGCCGTCGAAGCCGAGGAACGAGGCGTAGATCTCCTCGTAGAGGTCGGTGTCGTCCCCCATCCACCGCGAGGTGGAGAAGACCACCCGCCCGGTGAGCAGGTCGACGACGACGATGCGCCCCGACCGACCGTGGTCGATCCGGGGTCCGCCGCGATCGGCCCACCCGGCGAGCCGGCCGTCGGGCGAGACGTTCGGCATCGACGCGCCGAGCCCGATCCACGTCAGCCGGTGCCCGTCGTACCACCCGAGTCGGTGGTCGTCGTGGCGCGCACGCGAGACGTCGACGAAGAAGCCGTGGGGCGTGCGCTGCATCTCGTGCACGCGCCACCTCCCGAGGTCGATGACCTCTCCCCCGTCGTGGATGCGGGACCCCTTGGCCCACACGAGGTGGCTCGGGTCGTAGGCCTTGGTGGCCGGGGCGAAGGCCCGCGTGCCGACGGCGAGCGTGCCGGCGGGGAGCGCTCCGGGCTCGGGGGCGCGCGGGTCGTCGGCCTGCGCCGACGGCGGGACCGAGAGGGCCAGGGCGAGCAGGGTCGCGAGCGCCATCCTCACCGGGGCCACATGAAGTACTCGTAGGGCGTGCTGACGTCGCCGCCGACGTCGGATGCGCGCTCGCACCGACCGCCGACCCGGCAGCGCACCAGGACCGCGTCGCGACCGACGGGGAGCTGGACGACGTAGTGGGAGTCGTCCTCCCAGCGCACGGTCTGCTCGTGGGACGTGGTGATGGACCAGGTGTCCATCGTGATGTGGTCACCGAGGGAGAGCGCGTCGAGCAGGCGCCCGTCGTCCATCGCGCGGACCTCGAGGACCCCGCGGTCGTCGAACCCGGACCGGGAGATGCGGAGGCCGACCGCGAGCGCACCGTCCGGCGAGACGTCGAGCGGCGCGAAGGGGGCGGCCCACGCGGGCTCACCCGGCGCGGCCACCGAGGTCGGCCCGAAGTCACGGCCGGAGACCCGGACGAAGGCGAGGTCGCGCCGCAGGTCGACGTGGGCGACCCGCCTCGCGATCGTGGTCTCCCCCACGCCCGGCTGCCAGTCGACGACCCGCAGGCGACCGAGCTCGCTCTCGGCGAACGTCGCGACGTGGCCGTCGGCGACGTCGAACGGGGTGAAGAAGCCGCCGGAGAACCGGGTGTCGATCCGGTGGCCGGTGGCCACGTCGCGCACGGTCGCGCCGGTGCCGCCGCGGTCGTACGTCGTGCTGACCAGGCGGGTGCCGTCGCGGTCGAGCCGCCACCCGTGGAAGTCCTCGCCGTAGGACGTCACCCGCTGGCGCGGCACCTCGACGGGCGCGTGGCCCCTCCGGACGCGCACGACGTGGAAGCGGTGGCCGGCCGGGCCGGCCCCGGTCCCCCACGCGACCAGCCAGGCCCCACCGCTGCGACCGAGCAGCGCGACCTGGTCGTCGCCGGAGGGCACCCGCACGCGCAGCGTGCGACCCGACGCCGTGCGGATCACCCCGTCCTGGAGGTGGTCGAGCGCCGCGTCCGCCCCGCGCGGCAGCCGCAGGGGGTGAAGCGTGCGGACCGGGACCTCGGCCGCGACGGCGTCACGGTCGGGCACCGCGTGTGCCGCGGTGGGAGCGCTCAGCGCGAGCAGACCGGCGAGACTGACGAGCGTGCGGCGCATGGCATCCCCCGATGGCATGGTGTGGTCGACGACTCACTGTGCCACAGGGGGCTCGAGACGGTCGCTGCGCGACCTCCTCGACCATCGGGGTCAGCAGCCGAGCAGCTTGTCGGCGAACCAGCGGCTGATGCCGTCGAGGCTGACCCGCTCCTGGGCCATGGTGTCGCGCTCGCGCACGGTGACGGCGTCGTCCTCGAGGGTCTCGAAGTCGACGGTCACGCAGAACGGGGTGCCGATCTCGTCCTGGCGGCGGTAGCGGCGACCGATCGCGCCGGAGTCGTCGAACTCGACGTTCCAGTTCTCCCGGAGCTCGGCGGCCAGCGCCTTGGCCTTCGGCGAGAGGTCGGCGTTGCGGCTGAGCGGGAGCACCGCCACCTTGACCGGCGCCAGGCGCGGGTCGAGCTTGAGCACGACGCGCTTGTCGACGCCGCCCTTGGTGTTGGGGGCCTCGTCCTCGGTGTAGGCGTCGATGAGGAAGGCCATCAGCGAGCGGGTGAGGCCGGCGGCCGGCTCGATGACGTAGGGCAGGTAGCGCTCGTCGTTCGCCTGGTCGTAGTAGGACAGGTCCTTGCCGGAGAACTCGCTGTGCTGCTTGAGGTCGAAGTCCGTGCGGTTCGCGATGCCCTCGAGCTCCTCGAAGTCACGGCCCGAGAACCCGAAGCGGTACTCGATGTCGGTCGTGCCCTTGGAGTAGTGCGACAGCTTCTCCTCCGGGTGCTCGTAGTGGCGGAGGTTGTCGGGGTTGATGCCGAGGTCGACGTACCAGCGGGTGCGCTCCTCGATCCAGTAGCGGAACCACTCGTCGTCCTCGCCGGGCTTGACGAAGAACTCCATCTCCATCTGCTCGAACTCGCGGGTGCGGAAGATGAAGTTGCCGGGCGTGATCTCGTTGCGGAAGCTCTTGCCCATCTGGGCGATGCCGAAGGGCGGCTTCTGGCGGCTGGAGGTCACCACGTTGGCGAAGTTGAGGAAGATGCCCTGGGCGGTCTCGGGGCGCAGGTAGTGCAGGCCCGACTCGTCCTCGATGACGCCGAGGTAGGTCTTGAGCATCATGTTGAAGTTGCGCGGCTCGGTCCACGCGTTGCGGGTGCCGCAGTTGGGGCAGGCGACCGACTCGTTGATGTCGACCGTGTCGGGGTCGTCGATGCCCTTCTTGGCCGCGTAGTCCTCCTGCAGGTGGTCCTCGCGGAAGCGCTTGTGGCACGACTGGCACTCGGTCAGCGGGTCGCTGAACGTGCTGAGGTGGCCGCTGGCCTCCCAGGTGCGGGTCGGGAGGATGACGCTGGAGTCGAGGCCCACGACGTCGTCGCGCCGGGTGACCATGAACTTCCACCACTGGCGCTTGATGTTCTCCTTCAGCTCCACGCCGAGCGGGCCGTAGTCCCACGCGGACTTGGTGCCGCCGTAGATCTCACCGCACGGGTAGACGAAACCTCGGCGCTTGGCGAGGGAGACGACGTTGTCCAGGGCGGTCGGGGCGGGCTTGGCCACGGTGGATGTCCTTCAGGGGCTCGGAGCGGAGCGGTCACCCTATCGACCCTTCGTGACGGGCTCGTCCCTCGCCCTCCTCAGGACGGCGTCGCGGCTCTTCGCCTCGTTGAGGTCGGTCCCCTCCTCGACCGCCTCGTAGGCACTGGGCTCGTCGACGGCGTGCACCATCAGCGGCTGGACGTGCATCTTGGCCTCGAAGGACCCCATCGCCCGCCGGTAGGAGCCGACGTTCTCCCAGCGGGTGGAGATCACCCACAGGCCGGGGTCGTCGACGTTGCGTCCGACCTCTCCCCCGACGTAGCCGGGTGCGGCAGCGAGGATCGAGAGGGCGTGGAGCAGGCCGGCGCGGAGGTCCGCCCCGGTCGCCGCACCGGTGTCGGGCGTACGGAGGCGGGTCACGACGAGCACGGGGGCCAGCCTAGTCGTCGCGCGAGTTTGACAATGGTTCTCAATCGCCATGAGAATCGTTCTCATGTCGCTCGCCACCCGCCTGCTCCCCGTCACCAGCGTCCTGACCGCGTCCGTCCTCCTTGCAGGATGCGGCCAGCTGGGCGACAGCGCGTCCGGAGATGGTCGCCGGGCCGTCGCGTCGTTCTACCCGCTGGCGTGGGTCACCGAGCGGGTGGCGGGCGACGCCTGGACGGTCGAGAACCTCACCCAGCCCGGCTCCGAGCCGCACGACCTCTCGCTGACCATCGCGCAGACCGCGGCGCTCGAGCAGGCCGACCTGGTCGTGCTCGAGGACGGCTTCCAGCCCGCCGTCGACGCGACCGCCGCCGAGGCCGACGCGCCCGTGCTGGACGCGGCGGAGGTCGTCGACCTGCTGCCGGCCTCCGAGACCGAGGAGGAGCACGCCGCGCACGAGGAGCACGAGGAGCACGAGGAGTCCGGTGAGGAGGGCCACGACCACGACCACGACCACGGGGACGTCGACCCGCACTTCTGGCTCGACCCGCTGAAGGTCGCCGACCTCGCCGACGCCGTGGCCGAGGAGCTCGCCGACGCCGACCCCGACAACGCCACGACCTACACCGACAACGCCGCCGACGTGCGCGCCGAGCTCGAGCAGCTCGACCAGGACTACACCGCGGGCCTCGCCTCCTGCGAGCGCACGACGACCGTCGTGAGCCACGACGCCTTCTCCTACCTCTCGCGCTACGGCCTGGAGTTCGAGCCGATCGCCGGTCTGTCGCCCGACGCCGAGCCCACGGCGGCCGACCTGGCGCGCCTGCAGGAGCTGATCCGCGAGGAGGGCGTGACCACGGTGTTCTCCGAGCGGCTGGTCAGCGCGAAGATGGCGGAGACCCTCGCGGACGACCTCGGCGTCACGACCGCGGTCCTCGACCCGATCGAGGGGCTCTCCGACGACACCTCGGACGAGGACTACCTTTCCCTCATGAGCGAGAACCTCACCGCCCTCCAGCAGGCCAACGGCTGCTCGTGACCAGCGCCCACGCCCCGGACCCCGTCGTCCTCGACGGGGTCTCGGTCGCGATCGGCGGCCGACCGATCCTCCGCGACGTCGACCTCGCCGTCCGCACCGGCGACACCGTGACCCTGCTCGGGCCCAACGGGTCGGGCAAGTCGACGCTCGTGCGCGCCGTGACCGGGTTGCTGCCGGTCGCGCGCGGGACCGTACGGCTCTTCGGGACCGCGCTGCCGGACTTCTCCGACTGGAGGCGGATCGGCTTCGTGCCGCAGCGCTCGACCGCGACCGGGGGCGTGCCGTCCACGGTGCGCGAGGTCGTCGCGTCGGGACGCGTGGGACGTCGCCGGCTGTTCGCCCCCACCTCCGCCGCCGACCGGCGTGCGGTGGCGTCGGCGCTCGAGGTCGTCGGGCTGGCCGACCGGGCGTCGCTGGGCGTCTCGCAGCTCTCCGGCGGACAGCAGCAGCGTGTGCTGATCGCCCGGGCGCTCGCCGGCGAGCCGGACCTGCTGGTGCTCGACGAGCCCACGGCCGGCGTCGACCTCCCCAACCAGCAGGCGCTCGCCGACGCGCTCGGCCGGCTGAAGGCCCGGGGCGCGACGATCCTGCTGGTCGCCCACGAGATCGGCCCGATGATGCCGCTGATCGACCGCACCGTGGTGATGCGCGACGGTCGGGTGGCCTACGACGGACCGCCGCTCACGCAGGAGGTCGCGTCGCACACCCACCACGACCACGACCACGAGCCACCCGGGACCCACGACCACGCCCCGCACGTCGCCTCGCCGTTCGACTGGGAGGGGCGCACGCCGTGACCTACCTCGACCTGTTCTCCCTCGGCTTCATGCAGCGCGCGCTGATCGCGGCGCTGCTCACCGGCCTCGCCGCGCCCGCCATCGGCACGTTCCTGGTGCAGCGCCGCCTGGCCCTGCTCGGCGACGGCATCGGCCACGTCGCCGTCACCGGCGTGGCGCTGGGCCTCCTGACCGGCACCTCACCCACGTGGACCGCCGTCGTGGTCGCGGTCCTCGGCGCGGTGCTGATGGAGGTGATCCGCGAGCGCGGGCACACCAACGGCGACGTCGCGCTCGCGCTGCTGTTCTACGGCGGCCTCGCCGGCGGCGTGCTGATCGCCGGCATCGCCCGCGAGGGTGCCGCCACGCTCCAGGAGTACCTCTTCGGCTCGCTCAACAGCATCTCCTCGCAGGACGTGTGGTTCACCGCGGCCCTGACCGTCGTGGTGCTGGTCGTCGCGCTCGGCCTCCTGCCCCAGCTGTTCGCCGTGGCCAGCGACCAGGACTTCGCCCGGGTCGCCGGGCTGCGGGTCCGCGGCTACAACCTGCTGATCGCGGTGCTAGCGGCCGTCAGCATCACGGTCGCGATGCGTACGGTCGGGCTGCTGCTGGTCTCCGCGCTGATGGTGGTGCCGGTCGCGACGTCGCAGCAGCTCGCGCGGTCCTTCCGCGCGACGCTGCTCGGCGCGATGGTCGTCGGCTGCGTCGCTTCGGTCGGCGGCCTGCTGCTGAGCGCCGGGCTGTCGTTCACCGTCCCGGTGGCCCCCGGACCGACGATCGTGCTGCTCGCGCTCGCGATGTTCACCGCGACGTGGCCGCTGGGGGCGTGGCTGCGTCGCCGCAGCCGGCTGATGGCGCCGTTCCCGGAGGTCGCGGTCACCCCGCACCGCTCGAGCGCCGACCACCCGCACGCGCACGGTGACGACTGCGGCCACCCGGCGGTCCCGCACGGGGACCACGTCGACTACGTCCACGACGGCCACCGCCACGCAGCCCACGGGGAGCACTATGACGAGCACTGAGGAGCGCGGCGCCCGCCCGGCCGTACGCCCCACCCGCCAGCGCCGGGCGGTCGCCGCCGCGCTGGGCGCCTTCGACGACTTCCGCAGCGCCCAGGAGATCCACGACCTGATCACGCAGCGCGGCGAGCCGGTCGGGCTGGCGACGGTCTACCGCACGCTCGGCGCGCTGGCCGAGGCCGGCGAGGTCGACATGCTGCGCAACGAGGACGGCGAGGCGATCTGGCGCAGCTGCTCGGCCACGCACCACCACCACCTCGTGTGCCGCAACTGCGGCGCGACCGTCGAGGTCGAGGGGCCGGCGGTCGAGCGCTGGACCACCACGATCGCCGCCGAGCACGGCTTCGCCGACATCAGCCACACCCTGGAGCTGTTCGGCACGTGTCCGCGCTGCGCCTGAGGGCCTAGCCGTTCGGGACGGCCCCGCCGTAGCGCCGGTCCCGGCTGGCGTAGGTCTCGATCGCGGACCAGAGGTGGCGCCGGTCGACGTCGGGCCACAGGACGTCGGTGAAGACCATCTCGCTGTAGGCCGCCTGCCACAGCATGAAGTTGGACAGCCGCTGCTCCCCCGACGTGCGCCACACCATGTCGGCGTCGGCGAGCTCGGGGACGTACAGGTGGCGGGCGAAGGTCTTCTCGTCGACCTTGTCGGCTTTGAGCCGTCCGGCCGCCACCTCGCGGGCGATCGAGCGCGCGGCGTCGGCGAGCTCGGCGCGGCCGCCGTAGTTGACGCACATGGTGAGGGTGAGGACGTCGTTGTCCCGGGTGAGCTCCTCGGCGACCTGGAGCTCCTTGACGACCGACTTCCACAGCCGCGGCGCGCGGCCCGCCCAGCGCACCCTGACCCCCAGGTCGTGCATCTCGTCGCGGCGCCGGCGGATGACGTCGCGGTTGAAGCCCATCAGGAACCGCACCTCCTCGGGGCTGCGCGACCAGTTCTCGGTGGAGAAGGCGTAGGCCGAGACGGCCTTCACACCGATCTCGATGGCGCCCTCGACGACGTCGAAGAGGCTGCTCTCGCCCTCCTCGTGGCCCCTGGTGCGCGGCAGCCCGCGCTCCTTGGCCCACCGGCCGTTGCCGTCCATGACGATCGCGACGTGCTCCGGGACGAGCTCGCGCGGCACGGCGGGCGGCGTGGCGCCGCTCGGGTGCGGGGTGGGGGCCTTGACCTCTCGCTTCACGGGAGCAGCCTAGGGGCCGGGGCGGTCCCGCGCCCTCGGTGGACGAGGTGCGAGGAGGTCAGCCGCGCGACCCGGTCGAACGCGACGTGCGCCGCTCAGCGCTCCGTGCGCGGAATCCGACGCAAGGACAGCAGCCCGTGCAGGGCGAGCGCCGGCTTCGCGAGCAGCCACTCCCCCGGGACGTGGTCGCGGGCCGGGGCGAGCCGGGCGGCGAGGTCGGGGCGCTGGCGGCGGAGGTAGACCCGCGCCTTGAGCGCGTGCGCCGGCTGCGAGACCAGGGCGATCGTGTCGTGGGCCTCGACGAGCGGCACGACGAAGGTGATGTTCTCCCAGGTGCTGCGGCTCTCCTCCTCCAGCACCACCGGGCCGGTCCAGCCGCGCTCGGCGGCGTACGCGGCGAGGATCCGCGCCTCGGGCACCGGCGAGCCGACCGGCCCGCCGCTGAGCACGAGCGTCGTCTCCCGGGCCGGATCGACCGATCGCAGGGCCGCGCGCACCCGCCACCGGTTGACCACGTTGGCGCGGGTGCCGCGGTTGCGGAAGCCGAGCACGACGACCGCCGCCGTACGTCCGGGCCGCGGTGCGACGAGGGTGCGGGACCACCGGTGGTGCTGCCACTCGGCCCACGCGAGGACGGCGGCGGCGCCCAAGACCGGCAGGAGACTGGGGATCCGGGTCTCGTGACGGTCGCTGCGCGACCTCCTCGACCAGCGAGGGGCAGGCGACCTCCTCGACCAGCGAGGGGCAGGCGACCTCCTCGACCAGCGGGGGTCGTCCCTCACCGCTCGACGTAGGCCATCGAGCGCAGGCCGCGCTCGAGGTGCCAGGCGAGGTAGGCCGACACCAGGCCGCTGGCCTCGCGGAGGTGGCGGGGGTCGGCGGCGTGCACGACCGGCCACTCGCCGACCAGCAGCGCGCCCAGCACGCGCACGGTCTCGGGCGCGGGCGTGGCCGACCCGGGCAGCTTGTCGGCCGCGCACATCACGCCACCGGCGGAGGGGTTGAAGAAGCGGTGCGGGCCCTCGACGCCGCACTGCACGCAGTGGTCGAACGACGGTGCGTAGCCGGCGACCGCGAGCGAGCGGAGGAGGTAGGAGTCGAGGACCTGCTTGGCCGGGTGCTCTCCGCCGGACATCGCCCGCAACCCGCCGACCAGCAGCAGGAACTGCTGCACGGCCGGCTCCTTGTCCTCGGTGACCAGCCGCTCGGCGGTCTCCAGCATCACGGTGCCGGCGGTGTAGCGGTCGTAGTCGAGCCCGAGCCGGGCGTGGAACGGGTCGAGGGTCTCGGCCTGGGTGATCACGTCGAGGCTGCGCCCCTCGGCGAGCTGGAGGTCCACGTGGGTGAACGGCTCGAGGCGCGAGCCCCAGCGCGAGGTGGTGCGCCGTACGCCCTTCGCGACCGCGCGGACGCGACCGTGGCGGCGCGTCAGGAGGGTGATGATGCGGTCGGCCTCACCCAGCTTGTGGGTGCGGAGGACGACCGCCTCGTCGCGGTAGAGGGGCACCGGACCATTGTCCCCCACGTACCCCGGCGCGGCGGGCTGCGCGGGTCAGCGTTTCCGGCCGCGCGCGGTGCCGGCGACCCGCGCGCTCCAGCACTCCGCGGCGAAGTCGGTGGCGGCAGCGGTGAGCCGCTCGGGGCGGAAGCGCCACTCGAGGATCGACGTGGCGCGCTCCATCCGCACGTGCGGCAGCTCCACGGCCAGCATGTCGGCGTCGACGAAGGGGTGGATCGGGTCGACCGGGTGACCGACGACGAGCGTCGGCGCCTGGATCCGGCGCCGCTGGCGCGAGGACGGCGCGACCCGGCCGAAGATCACCCCGTGCAGCATCGCGGCGGTGGTCTCGGCGCGGTGGTCCACGGTGTCGAGCGCGACCCCGACCCAGAACGGCACCAGGCCGCGCGGCACCGACCGGGCCGCACGCTGGAGCGCGTTGGCCGTGAACGGCAGGTAGCGGGCCGCGAACATGATCGGCACGAACGCGACGATCCCCGCGACCAGCGCGTTGTCGAGGACCGGCATCTCGACGACCAGGCCCCTGACCCGCTCCGGGGCGATCACCGCCACCTCGAGCGCGACGTTGGCGCCGAGCGACGTGCCGCCCACCACGGCCTGCTCGGCCCCGAGGTGGTCGAGCAGCGCCACCACCTGCTCGCCGAACGCCGTCATCGAGTAGACCAGCGGGTCGCCCGGCTGGTCGGAGCGACCGTGGCCGAGCAGGTCGAGGGTGACGACGTGGAGCCCCCGGGCGGCCATCGCCCGCGCCAGCGGCTGCTGCATCCGGCGCGGCATCAGCAGGCCGTGGAGCAGCACCACCCACTGGTCGCCGGAGCCGTACTCCGTGTACTCGAGCCGGTCGCGACCGCCGTCGGACTCGACGAAGAACTGCCCGATCCGCTCGCTCACCAGCATGGACCGAATCTAGCCCTCCTCAGCCCGCGCGTCCGAACGTCTCGCAGCGGCCGTCGTCCCACACCACGAGTCCCGCCCGCCCGGTGCGGGTGGCGAGCCACGCCAGCGCACCCGGCCCGAGGGCGTAGGCCGCGGTGGCGTCGACGTCGGTCCAGGTGAGGTCGGCGCCCACCACGGTCACCTGCGCCACGCCGGTCGCGGTGGCACCGGTGCGGGCGTCGACGATGTGCTCGCCGCGGTGCGCGGTGCCCGAGGTGGCCACGGCGCCGTGCCGGACCGGCACCCGCGCCAGGACGCGGGTCGGGTCGTGCGGGTCCTCGATGCCGACCAGCCAGGGGTCGCGGTCGGGGTCCGCGACGTGGCAGACCATGTCGCCGCCCGCCGAGAGGCACACGTCGGTGTCGTCGAGGGCCAGCAGGGCGCGGACCGCGCGCTCGACGGCCCAGCCCTTCACCACGCCGCTCGGGTCGAGCACCGTCCGGCCGTCGGGCAGCGGGCGTCGCACGTCGAACGCCCCGCCGGACTGGATCCGGGCGACCTCACCGATCGCCAGCACCTCGGCGACCTCCGGGGGGCACTCGGCGAGCCCGATCTCGCCGCGCCCGAGCCGGCTCACGTGGGAGTCGGCCCGGTAGGTGGAGAACACCCGGTCGACGTCGCGGAGCGTCGCCACGGCCTCGAGCCAGGCCCGCTCGCCCGCCGCGGTCGTGGCGTGCCGGCCGCGCAGGGCGAGGCTGATCGGCATGCCCATCACGTGGGCCACCTGCCGGGTCGTCCGCGGAGGGGCCGCGGCCACGGTGCTCACAGCCCCGCCTGGTCGAGCGCGCTCTGCAGCGACTGGACGTAGCCGGCGCTGGTGAAGGTGGCGCCGCTGACCATGTCGATCGAGGCGCTCTGCGCGGAGACGGTCTCGTCGGCGAGGACCGGGAGCGCGTAGGTGCTGATCTGGGAGCTGCGCGGGTCGCCCGAGGGGTACTGCAGGACCGACACGCTGTCGATCGTGCCGCCGTTGACGGACAGCTGCACCTGCACCGGGCCGTAGCGGGTCTGGACGGTGTCGCCGGTGACCTGGCTGGCCGAGCCGGACGAACCGGAGCCCGACGAGCCGGAGCCCGACGAGCCGGCGCTCGACGAGCCCGAGGAGCCGGACGTCCCGCCCGAGGTGGTCGCGCCGCTGCCGGAGCCCGACCCCGCGACGGTTCCGGAGGAGATGACGGTGTCGGCGACCTGTCCGGCGACGGTCGAGGAGGTCGAGGTGTGGTAGCCGAAGAGCAGCACCAGCATCGTGACGGTGGTCGAGGCCCAGGCGATGATGCGTCCCATCCCGTTCACCACCCGAAGCTCTCGACGTGGATGCGCCGGGCGGGGACGCCCAGCGCTAGGCAGCTGCGCCGCACGGCGTCGGCCCACGGGGCCGGGCCGCAGACCCACACGTCGCGCTCGGCGAGGTCGGGCACCCAGCCGTGCAGCAGCGTCGTGTCGTCGACGAGGGGTGCGTCGCCGAGCCACGACTCGGGGTGCCGGCGGCGTCCGGGGAGGTCGACGACCTGCAGCCCGCGGGTGGCGGCGAGGTGGGCCAGCTCGCCGGCGAACAGCGGCTCGCTGGTCCAGCGGTGCAGCAGCACCGCCTCGCCCGGCCCGTAGTCCATCCCCTCCGCCAGCGAGCGAAGCGGCGTGATGCCGACGCCGGCGCCGATGAGCGCGACCTTGCGGCGGGTCCGCACCCGCGGCGTGAGGCGGCCGTACGGGCCCTCGACGGCCACCCTGCTGCCGGGCACCAGGCGCGAGGCCGCGCTGCTGCCGTCGCCGGCGTGCTTGATGGTGACCCGGAGGTGGCGGCCGTCGGGCGCCGCGGAGATCGAGTACGGGTTGGCGCGGGTCCAGCCCTCGCGGTCGAGGAAGCGCCAGTTGAAGTACTGCCCCGGCGAGACCCGCATCCGGTGCAGGTGGCGCCCGGTGAGGTGCACCGTGACCACGTCCGGCGCCTCGTGGACCACCCCGGCGACGACGAGCTCGTGGCGCAGCGTGCGGACCAGCGGCAGCAGCACCCGCCACACCAGCACCGCCGCGGCGGTGGTCCCCCATGCGGACCACCAGAAGAGCGTACGGCCGGGTGAGGAGGTGAAGCTGGCGCCGGTCCACAGCTGGTGCGGCAGGGCCAGGCCGACGCCGAGGTAGGCGTAGAGGTGCATCAGGTGCCACGACTCGTAGCGCAGCCGGCGGCGGGCGGCGCGCAGGCTGGTGACGACCACCATCACCAGCGCGACGGTGCCGGCGGCCGCCAGCAGCATCCCGGGGCTGTCCACCACCAGCTGCCACAGCATGCCGGGCGTCTCGAGGAGCCGGCCGGCGGCGTAGCCCCAGGTGACGAGCACGATGTGCGCGAGCATCAGGGTGAAGGAGGAGAACCCGACCCAGCGGTGCAGGTGCACCAGCCGGTCCTGGCCCCACGACGCCTCCAGCAGCGGCAGGCGCGCCATCAGCAGCACCTGGACCAGCAGGAGGACGGACGCCACGAGCCCGGTCCACTGGCCCACCGACGTGAGCGCGGTCGACCAGGCACCGAGCGCCGTGACCCCGCCGTCGGAGGCCCACCAGGTGGTCACGAGCAGGAGGGCGCATCCGAGCAGCGCCGTGGACGCGGTCCGCACCAGCCGGTCGGCATGCGCCCGGGTGGCCCGCACGGGGGCCGGGTGCGGGACCCGGGCGGCGTCGAGGGTTGTCATGCCCTCAGGTTCGGCCCGCCTCCTGTGCGCCTGCTGTGAGGGAGCCCTGAGGCGGGTACGAGCTGTCGTCAGGCGCGGTTGACGGCGCTGACGACGGCCTTGAGGGAGGCGGTGACGATGTTGGCGTCGAGGCCGACGCCCCACACCACCTTGTCGCCCACCGCGCACTCGACGTAGGCGGCCGCGATCGCGTCGCCACCGGCCGACAGCGCGTGCTCGGCGTAGTCGAGGACCCGCACGTCGTGGCCCACCTCGGCGATGGCGTCGACGAACGCCGCGATCGGTCCGTTGCCCTCCCCGGTGAGCTCGCGCCGCTCGCCGTCGACGTGGACGCCGACGGTCAGCTGGTCCTTCTCCCCCGCGGCGCTGGAGGTGTGCACGGAGTCGAGCTGGAGCGGCACCTCGCGGTCGAGGTACTCGGCACGGAAGACCGACCAGATCTCCTCGGGCGTGATCTCGCCGCCCTCGGTGTCGGTGTGCTGCTGCACGACCCTGCTGAACTCGATCTGCGCGCGGCGCGGCAGGTCGAGCTTGTGCTCGGACTTCAGCACGTAGGCCACGCCGCCCTTGCCGGACTGGCTGTTGACCCGGATGACGGCCTCGTACGTGCGGCCGACGTCCTTGGGGTCGATCGGCAGGTAGGGGGCCTCCCAGGCGATGTCGCGCACGTCGATGCCCTGGTCGGCCGCGCGCCGCTCGAGGTCCTCCAGGCCCTTCTTGATGGCGTCCTGGTGGGAGCCGGAGAACGCCGTGTAGACGAGGTCGCCGGCGTAGGGGTGGCGCGGGTGGACCGGCAGGCCGGTGCAGTACTCCACGGTGCGGCGCACCTCGTCGATGTCGCTGAAGTCGACCTGCGGGTCGATGCCCTGGCTGAACAGGTTCATGCCCAGCGTGACCAGGTCGACGTTGCCGGTGCGCTCGCCGTGGCCGAACAGGCAGCCCTCGACGCGGTCCGCGCCGGCCATCAGCGCGAGCTCGGTCGCGGCGACGGCGGTGCCGCGGTCGTTGTGGGGGTGCAGGCTGATCGCGGAGTGCTCGCGCCGGGTGAGGCCGCGGCCGAAGTACTCGATCTGGTCGGCGTAGGTGTTCGGGGTCGACATCTCGACCGTCGCCGGCAGGTTGAGGATGATCTCGCGGCCGGCCTCCGGCTGCCACACGTCGGAGACGGCCTCGCAGACGCTGAGCGCGAAGTCGGTGTCGGACTGCGTGAAGATCTCGGGGCTGTACTGGTAGCCGAAGTCCTCGGTCCCGACGATCGCCCCGAGCCGCTCCTCGGCGTACTTCATCACCATCTCGGTGCCGCGCACGGCGATGTTGCGGCACTCGTCCGGGGTGACGTGGAAGACCACGCGCTGGAACAGCGGCGCGGTGGCGTTGTAGAGGTGGACGGTCGCGCGGGGCGCGCCGACCAGCGAGTCGACCGTGCGCTCGATGAGGTCCTCACGGGCCTGGGTCAGCACCGAGATCTGCACGTCGTCGGGGATCCGGTCCTCCTCGACGAGCTTGCGCACGAAGTCGAAGTCGGTCTGGCTGGCGCTCGGGAAGCCGACCTCGATCTCCTTGTAGCCCATCGAGACGAGCAGCTCGAACATGGTGAGCTTGCGGGCCGGCGTCATCGGGTCGATGAGCGCCTGGTTGCCGTCGCGCAGGTCGGTGGACAGCCAGCGCGGCGCCTTCTCGACCTTCTTCGTCGGCCACGTGCGGTCCGGCACGTCGACGGGCACGAACGGCGTGTAGCGGCCGAACGGCATCGGGCTCGCGCCCTGGCTGTTGGCGGTGTTGCTCAGGTTGGTCATGGTGTCCCTCGGGGGTCGGTCGGTGCTGGGCGACCGGCGCGCGCCACACTCCGCAACGAGGGGGCCGGTTTCTAGGCCTCGCTGCGGCAGCGAAGGAGGAGGCTGCGCATCATGACGGTGCCAGCGTACGCCGCCCTCGCGCGCGGTGCACCGCGATGTCCGAACCCCGGACGGAGCCCGGTCAGGCGCGGCCGCGGGCGGCGTAGGCCACCGCGGTCAGCTCGAACGGTCCGGGACCCAGGTTGCGCCGCAGCGCCGCCTCGAGGCGTTCGCGGCCGTCGGCGCCGAGTGCGGCGAGGGCGTCGCCCACCGGGCCGACGCCGTGGAGGTGGGGCTCCCACCACTCCTCGAACGTCGGGTGGGTGACGGTCACCGACAGCTCCTCCGACTCCACGTGCCGCACGCCGGCGTCCTCGAGGACGGCCACCAGGCTCGCGCGCGAGCCGCCCTGGAAGTCGCGCTCGCCGGGGTGGTCGGGGGCGATCTCGGCCATCGCCTCCCAGATCGGGCGCATCGGCGCGCGGTTGGCGGCGAGGTCCCACACGGTCGCCCCGACGGTCCCGTCCGGGCGGGTCACGCGCGCCATCTCGGCGAGCCCGCCGACCGGGTCGTCCATGAAGTGCACCACCAGGCAGGCCGCGGCGACGTCGTGGACGCCGTCGTCGAAGGGCAGCGACTCCGCCGTCCCGAGCCGGACGTCGACGCCCGGGAAGCGGGCCCGGCAGGCCGCCAGGAACGGCTCCGAGGGGTCGATGGCCGCGACGTGCGTGGCGCCGAGCCGGGCGACGAGCGGCTCGGTCAGCGCGCCGGGGCCGCAGCCGACGTCGAGTGCGTGCTGGCCGGGCTCGACGCCGAGGAAGTCGGCGAAGCGCTCCGCGAGCGGCCGCGAGTACCGGCCCATGAACCGGTCGTACGCCTCACCCGCCACGTCGAATCCCACGACGGTCGACGCTACTCCCCTCGTAGGCTCTCGTCATGCCCACGTTGTTGGTGGTCCACCACTCCCCGACCGCGTCCGTCGCCGCCCTCACCGAGGCCGTCGTCGGGGGCGCGTCGGACGACGCGCTCGCCGGGGTCGACGTGGTGGTGCGACCCGCCCTGGATGCCGGCGCCGACGACGTGCTGGCGGCCGACGGCTACCTCCTCGGGACGCCGGCCAACTTCGGCTACATGAGCGGAGCGCTCAAGCACTTCTTCGACACCGTCTTCCTCCGGGTCGGGGGCGCGCTGGCCGACAACGGTGCGGCCGCGACCGCGTCCGGCGGGCGCAAGCCGTACGGGCTCTACGTCCACGGGCGCTACGACACCGCCGGGGCGGTGCGGTCGGTGCAGTCGATCGTCGGCGCGCTGCCGTGGCGGCAGGCCGCGCCCGTGCTGGAGGTGCTGGGCGAGGTCGGTCCCGCGGAGCGGGAGCAGGCCCACGAGCTGGGCGGCACCCTCGCCGCCCTGCTCGAGCCGGAGCCCGGGGCGTGAGCGGCGTGCTGCGGGCGCTGGTCGCCTCGCTGGCGCTCGTCGTGCTGGTCACCGGCTGCACCTTGGGTGACCCCGAACCGGCCGCCGACTCCCCGTCGCCGTCGCCGGCGACCACCTCGACGGCGCCGCCGCCCGATCCCGGTCCCCGGCCCCGCGTGGGCGAGTGCCACGCCCTCACCTTCCGCCAGGCGGTGACCGTGGCGGGACGGACCGCCCCCGTCCCGTGCCGTCGCCCGCACACGGCCCAGACCTACTTCGTGGGCCGCCTCGACCTGGACACCAAGGCCGGCCACACCCGCCGCCCGGACTCCCGCGCCGCGCAGGCCCAGGCCCGCCGGGCGTGCACGGCCCGCCTGCCGCGCCACCTCGGGCGCGACCCGCGCGACCTGCGGCTCAGCATGGCGCAGGCGGTGTGGTTCACCCCGAGCCCCGCACGGGCGGCCGCCGGTGCCGACTGGTTCCGCTGCGACGTCGTGGTGGTCGCCGCACCGCGCGTGCTCCTGCGGCTCCCCCGCACGACGAAGGGCTGGTCCGACGCCCCGGGCACCGCGATGTGCGCCACCGCCGAGCCCGGCACCCGCGCCTTCCGGCGCGTGACCTGCGGGTCCCGGCACGCGTGGGTCGCGGTCGCGACCGTCGACCTCCCCGGCGCGAGGCTCCCGGCGGAGGCAGCGATCGCCGACCGGATGGAGGCGCCCTGCCGCGACGCCGCCCGCGCCCGCTCCGGCGATCCGCTCGACCTCACGTGGTCGCAGGAGAGCCCGACCGCCGAGCAGTGGGCGGCCGGTCGGCGCTACGGGATCTGCTGGGTGCCGGCCTGACCTTCGCTGGTGGAGGAGGGACGAAGTCCCGTCACGAGGCCGGCCGCCCGGCTTTCGCTCAGAACACGTCGAACTCGTTGCCCTCGGGGTCGAGCATGGCCACGGCGTAGTGGTCGGCCTCGCCGTCGAACGACGTCCGGACGCGGGTCGCGCCGAGGTCGACGAGGCGGTCGACCGCCGCGTCGATGCGCTCGCGGCGCACGTCGAGCGGGTGGGACCTGCCACCGCTGGCGTTGACGTCGAGGTGGAACCGGTTCTTCACCTGCTTGGTCTCCGGGACCACCTGGAACCACAGCATCGGTCCCTCTCCCCGGGGATCGACGATGCGGTCGTTTCCTCCCCCGAGCTCCTCCTCCGGGACGCCCACGGACCGGTAGAACGCGTCCCACGACTCGTGACCGTCGGGTGGGGGCGCGAGGACGTAGTCGAGGGCCGCTGCCCAGAAGCGGGCGAGCAGGTCGGGGTCGGCGCAGTCGACGGTGAGCTGGAAGTTCACGGGCACCCGGCCAGACTGGCACGGGGGTCGGACATCCGACCCGGATCCCGTCTCCTGGCCTCGGACACGTGTGCCCGACGGGCAGTCGTCAGAACCCGAGCTTGCGCAGCTGGCGCGGGTCGCGCTGCCAGTCCTTGGCGATCTTGACCTGGAGGTCGAGGTAGACCGGGGTGCCGAGCAGCGCCTCGATCTGGTGCCGGGCGGCGGTGCCGACGGCGCGCAGCCGCGAGCCCTTGTGGCCGATCATGATCCCCTTCTGGGAGTCGCGCTCGACGTAGAGGTTGGCGACGATGTCGAGCAGCGGCTTGTCGGCGGGGCGGCCCTCGCGCAGGCCCATCTCCTCCACGACGACCGCGATCGAGTGCGGCAGCTCGTCGCGCACGCCCTCCAGCGCGGCCTCGCGGATCAGGTCGGCGGCGAGCGCCTCCTCGGGGGCGTCGGTGAGGTCGCCGTCGGGGTAGAGCGGCGGGCCCTCGGGCATCTGCGCGACCAGCAGGTCGGCGAGCAGGTCGACCTGGTCGCCGGCGACGGCCGAGACCGGGACGATCTCGGCCCACTCCGTCGACGTCTCCTGCCCCAGCGCCTGGATGTCCAGGAGGTGCTGGCCCAGCTGCTCCGGGGTGACCAGGTCGGTCTTGGTGGCCACCGCGATCCGGACCGTGCGCCGCACCTTGGCGAGCTCGGTGACGAGGAACCGGTCACCGGGTCCGATCTTCTCGTTCGCCGGGAAGCAGACCGCGACGACGTCGACCTCGGCCCACGTCGTGCGGACCAGGTCGTTGAGCCGCTCGCCGAGCAGGGTCCGCGGGCGGTGCAGGCCGGGGGTGTCGACCAGGATCAGCTGGGCGTCGTCGCGGTGCACGATGCCGCGCACCACGTTGCGGGTGGTCTGCGGCTTGGAGGAGGTGATGACGATCTTCTGCCCGACCAGGGCGTTGGTCAGGGTCGACTTGCCCGCGTTGGGCCGGCCGACGAACGACGCGAAGCCGCTGCGGAAGCCCTCGGGCGTCTCGTAGAAGGCACCCGCCGGCGCGACGCCCGACAGGTCGAAGTCCTCGTCGAGGTCGTCCTCGTCGTCGTCCTCGTCGCCGTCCTCGGGGTCGTCCTCGGGGTCCTCCGCGTCGGCCAGGTCGGCGAGGTCGTCCTCGACCACCTCGTCGGCGTGCGGGTCGTCCCGCTCCTCGTGCTCAGCCATCGTTCGCCTCCTGCGCCGCGTCGTAGTCCGCCCAGATCTGCTCGTCACTCTTCCCTGCCGCCTTGCCCGCGCGCCAGACGGGGCCGGGGTCGACCGCGCGGGGCTGGCGTGCGGCGGTGGCGCGCCAGTAGCCCATCACGTCGTAGTGGCTGGTCGGCAGCTTCACCTTGCGCATCAGGTGCTTGCGGATCGCGCGCATCTGCGCGGACTCCCCCGCCATCCAGAAGTAGCCCTCGCCCTCGGGCCAGTCGATGCCCTCGACGACCTCGGCGAGCGCACTCTGCCCCGACGACGGAGGCGCCAGCCACGTGGTGTCGACGTGGTCGGGGAGGTAGCCGGCGAGGTCGTCGGGCACCTCGGCCAGCACCCGCGTGGGCAGGTCGGGACGGGTCTCGGCGATCCGCGCCATCGCCGGCATCGCGGTCAGGTCGCCGACGAGCAGCAGCCAGCCGGCGCCGGCCGGCGGGGCGAACGACGACTTGGGCTCGGTGACGGTCACGGTGTCGCCCACGCAGTCGCGCATCGCCCACTCGGTGACCAGCCCGACGTCGTGCACGACGACGTCGAGGGTCAGCGCGCCGTCGGCGAAGGACCGGACCGTGTAGTAGCGGCTCTGGAACTGCCCCGGCACGACCAGGCCGACCCACTCGTCCGGCACGCCGCTGCTGGCGAAGCCGTCGAGTCCGTCGAGCACCAGCCGGACCAGGTGGTCGGTCAGGGGCTCGCGTCGCGCGACGCGGGCCTGGAACTGTGCTGCCCGGGTGCTCACCCGCGAAGGCTACCGACGACTCACCAGTCGGGACGCATCGGGAAGTCGGAGCGGCCGTCGTCGTGGTTGCGCGTGGCCAGCACCTGGTGGAGCTCGACCTCGCCGCGCTCGAACCCGACCCGGGAACCGGCGATGTAGAGCCCCCAGACCCGGGCGGTGCCCTCGCCGACCTCGGCGACGCACTCGTCCCAGTTCTCGGTCAGGTTGCGGTTCCAGTCGCGCAGGGTGGCGGCGTAGTGCAGCCGCAGGTTCTCGCTGTGCTGCACCTCCAGCCCCTGGTCCTGGGCGGCGGCGATGATCGTGCCGGAGCCGATCAGCTCGCCGTCGGGGAAGACGTAGCGGTCGATGAACGCGCCGGTCTCCTGGCGCCGGTTGTGGCTGCGGGTGATGCAGTGGTTGAGCAGCCGGCCGCCGGGCTTGAGCCGGTCGCGCAGGTGGGAGAAGTACGACGGGTAGTTGCGCACGCCGATGTGCTCGGTCAGCCCGATCGAGCTGACCGCGTCGAAGTCGGCCTCCGCGACGTCGCGGTAGTCGAGGTGACGCACCTCGGCGAGGTCGCCGAGGCCCTCGCGGTCGATGGCCTCCTTGGCCCACTGCGCCTGCTCGAGCGACAGCGTGACGCCGACGGCCTTCACGCCGTAGTCCCGGGCGGCGTGGCGCACCATCGTGCCCCAGCCGCAGCCGACGTCGAGCAGCCGCTGGCCGGGCTGGAGGGCGAGCTTGCGGCAGACCAGGTCGAACTTCGCGGCCTGGGCTTCCTCGAGCGACGCCGCGGGGTCCTCGTAGAGCGCGCACGTGTAGGCCATCGACGGGCCCAGCACCAGCTCGTAGAAGCGGTTGGACACGTCGTAGTGGTGGGAGATGACCTCGGCGTCGCGCATCATCGAGTGCCGCAGGCCCTCCACGGCCCGGCGCCAGCGCGGCAGGTGCTCCTGCGGCGGGGGCGGCGGCGGGCGCAGGTGGGCGAAGCCGAGGCCGCGCGCGATCTGGAGCGCCTCCGCGGGCGTCGGCACGCGGAACTTCGTGTGGTCCTTGAGCAGCACCAGGGCGTCGTAGGGGTCCCCGGGGTGCACCCCGGTGATGTCGAGGTCGCCGCTGACGTAGGCCCGCGCCATGCCGAGGTCGCCGGGCGCGGTCATCAGGTAGGCCAGGCCGCGCTCGGTGCGCAGGTCGAGCCCGATCTCCGCGTCGGGGGGACCGGCGCTGCTGCCGTCGTACGCCGTGAAGCGCACCGGCAGGCCGCCCCTCACCAGACGCTCCATCGCGTCGCCGATGGCCATCCGCCGGGCCGTGCCCGAGCCCACCCTCGATGCCGTGCTCATCGTCCTCCCACCACCTTGTCGTAGAGACCGGTCAACCGGTCGTCGGGGTCGAAGCGCGCCTTGACGCGCGCCAGCTGCTCACCGCCGTAGAGGCGGTCGAAGGTCTCCGGGTCGTAGAACGCCTCGGAGTAGAGGCTCTTGTGACCACCCAGCTCGGTCACCTTGGCCTCGATCGCGCGGTTGCGCGGGGCGTGCGGGGCGTCGGGCCCGACGTTGACCACGCCCCAGAAGCCGACGTTGACGTAGGTCTGCCCCGACGTGAGCGGGTACGTCGGCCAGGGCCGGCCGGCCTCCTGGCGGCGCAGCCGCAGCGGGCACAGCCACACCGGACGCATCCCGACCTCGCGGTCGAACCACGCCAGGAACTCGGGCAGCGCCTCGACCGGCACCTCGACGTCCTGCACCACCCGCTCGCCCTGCGGCCGGCCCGCCCGGCGGTCGAGCCGGTCGCCGACGTGGAACCGCCGGTCGAGCGCGACGAGCCTCCAGTAGACGTCGGAGCGACGCAGCCGCCGTGGCCACACCCGGCGTACGAGCGGGTGCTGGGCGCCGAACGCGCGCGAGCACCAGAACCAGTCGGTGTCCCAGCGCCAGAGGTAGTCGTGGGTGGTCAGCTCGTCGGTGCGGCGCTGCTGGATCGAGCGGTAGTAGACCTGCTGGCCGACGTAGTCGCTCGGGCGACGGGCCGGGCCGTCGCGCCAGCGCGCGAGCGTCAGGTAGACCTCGCCGGGCGCGAAGGCGGTGCCGTCGATCGCGTCCACCCGCTCGCCGCCGTGCTCCCCCGTCACCACGACCTGCTCGACCGTCGCGGCGAGCTCGTCGAGGTCGTCGACCCGCACGTGCTCCAGGGCGACGTGGCCGGGCGCCCGCTCGAGCTCGATCCGCAGGCGGGTGGCGTAGCCGAGCGACCCGTAGGAGTTCGGGAACGCGTCGAAGAGCTCGTCGCCGGGCTTCGTCGTGACGATCTCCCCCGACCCGGTGACGACGTCCATCTCGAGGACGGACTCGTGCGGCAGGCCGCTGCGGAAGCTCGTCGACTCGATGCCGAGCCCGGTCACCGCGCCCCCGAGGGTGATCGTCCGCAGCTGGGGCACGACGAGCGGGATCCGCCCGTGGGCCAGCGTCACGTCGACGAGGTCCTCGTAGGTGCACATGCCCTGGACCTCGGCGACGTCGTCGTCGACCTCGATCACGCCGGTGAGCCCGGAGACGTCGAGGCCGGCGACCTGCCGGTCCCGGCCGCGGAAGAGGTTGCTGGTGCGCTTGGCGAGCCGCACCGGTGCACCCGGTGGCAGCGCGGCGAACGACTCCGTCAGCCTCGCCACGCCCCGCTCGTGTCCGTCCCACCCGACCGGCATCCGCACGGTCGCCACGCTAGCGACTCGCGGGGCGGACGGCGAGGGGGTTGTTCGTCCGGTCCCGGACCGCGGGGCGGCCGCCGGCCCAGACCGGCAGGCCATTGGTCCCGTCCTGGTCGGGCAGGAGTCCCGAGCCGCTCCCGCGGGGTACCGCCGAGGCACGCCCGCGCCCTACCGTCGACGACACCTCGGGTGCCCCAACTAGTCATCGCACCGGCTCGGCGGCGCGCAGGAGCGAGGTGTGTGATGGGTGACGTCCTGGTGGTCGACGACGACCCCGAGATCTGCGACGTGGTCGCGTACAAGCTGCAGCGCCTGGGGCACCGGGTGCGGAGCACCTGCGACCCACGCGAGGCGCTCGCGATGTTGGCGGTCGATCCGTTCGACGTGGTCGTGCTGGACTGGAACATGCCCCACATGACGGGCGTGGAGATGTGTGCGCTGATGCGGTCGGTTCCGCACCTGGCCGGCGTCCCAGTCGTCATCGCCACCGCGTTCTGCGACGGGGAGGCGTCCCGTACGGCGTTCGCCGCGGGCGCGACGGCCTTCCTGTCCAAGCCGTTCCCGCTGGGCGCGCTCGGCGCGCTCGTGACGGAGCTCGTGCGCCGCGGTGAGGGCGCCGACGCCGACCCGGCCACCACCTCGGGCCGCGCCACGGCGCTGGACCCGGCCACCCCGTGCGGCGACGGGCTGGTGCCTGGTCGCGGCTGCCGCGCGGGACTTTCCCAGAGGTGTGCGGGACCGTCCGGGTGCGCCTACGTCAGGTGGGCCCGCAGCGGCAGCCACACGGTGAAGGTGGTGCCCTCGCCGAGGACGGAGGCGACGTCGACCTGACCGTCGTGCAGCCGGGTGACGCGGTCGACCACCGCGAGCCCGAGGCCGGTGCCGGGCCGGCGCCGTGCGGCCGGGTCCTGGGACCGGAAGAAGGCGTGGAAGACCTGCGCCACCTCGTCGGCGCTGATCCCGATGCCGGTGTCACCGACGGTGAGCCGGACGCCGTCGACGCCACCGCTCACCGCGGGCTGCAGCGCCACGCTCACCGTGCCGCCGCCCGGCGTGTACTTGAACGCGTTGGAGAGCAGGTTGGTCACCAGCCTCTGGAGACCCGCGGGCTCGCCCTCGACGACCAGGCCGTCGGCGACGTCCATCTCGAGTCCGACGCCGTCCAGCGCCCCCATCGGGGACAGGAACGCGGCCGCCTCGAGCACGATGTCCGAGAGCGGGACCTCGATCGGTGACTGCGGGTGGAGCCCTTCGACGCGGCCGAGGGCCATCAGGTCCTCCACCATGCTCTCGACGCGTCGCGCGGCCCGCTCGATGGCCGCCAGCGGGGCGCTCATCTCCGGCGTGGGACCGTCCTCCTCGATCAGCTCGAGGTTGGCCCACAGCACGCTGACCGGGTTCCGGAGCTCGTGGGCGAGGGTGAAGATCATGTCGTGGCGGTAGTCGCTGAGCGCCCGGAGCTCGGCGTTGAGCTCGCGCTCGCGCTCGACGACCCGGGCGTCGAGGATCATCGTGGCGAGGTCGGCGGCCACCGTGCTCGCGGCGTGGATCTCGGAGGCGGTCCACCGGTCGACCTCGGACGAGCGTCCCATCCCGAGCGTGCCGAGATAGTCCTCACCCATCCCGATCGGGACGAGGAGCAACGACTCGAGGCCGTGGCGCTCCATCAGGGACACCATCAGGGCGTGGGTGCGCACAACCGTCCCGGAGATCCCCCAGGTCTGCGTCGGCTCGACGATGACGTGGCCATGGTCCAGCCACACCCGACGCATCACGCCCTCCATGAAGGGGAGGTCGGGCTCGAGGTCCGGGGCCGCGGAGCCCGCCAGCAGCACGGCGACGTGGTCCACCTCCATCGCCGCGACCATCGCGTCGGACATCTCGCGGAGGAAGTCCCCCACCCCGAGCCCGGGGCGTACGCCGCGCAGCGCGGTCCGCGCCTGCGTGACCATCCGGACGTGCTCGCCGTAGAGCTCGCGCTCCACGAGGCCCACGATCGCGTCGAACATCACCTCGATCTCGGCGTCCATGGCCGTGACCGACGCGAGGGTGGGGCGCAGCCCGGACAGGGGCTCGTCGAGGTAGAGCGTCGCGCGCAGGTCGCCGTCGGGATTCCTCAGCAGGCGCACCATCCGGTCCTCGGTGTGCCAGCCGCCCTCCAGGTCGCTGTCCGGCCCGTCGGGAGTGTGGCCGTACTGCGCCATCCACTCACGGGTCTCCTCGTCGACGCGCTCCTCGGGGATGTGCAGCCAGCCGTCGATCGGGATGCCGAAGGAGACGATGCTGTCGAGCCGCAACGGAGCGGCCTGGCCCAGCAGCTGCGCACGGGCCTCCGCGCTGCCGGCGACGGCGACGAACTCGAGGTTGCCGTCCGGGCGCAGGGCCTCGATCGCGGCGACCCGGTAGCCCGAGCGACGCACCACCTCCTCCGCGACGGCGTGCAGGAGCGCGCGTTGGGCCTCGTCGCCCCACGCCCGACCTCGTGGACGCATCCGCGTCCCCGCCTCCTCGCTCACGCTGCGCCCGCTCCCCTCACCGCGTCGGCAGCTGGGAGGCTACGTCGCCACACGGGGCGGCGGGGCGGGTCCGGCCGGAGATGACCCGGCTGGGTGGCCCGCTGGCCGATGACGGACTACTCACGGCTCCCGGGAGCACGAGTCGAACGTCCCGCCCTCCGCCCCGGCTCCGAGGCGGCCGTGGTCAGCCCGCGGTGCTGGTGCGGGTGTGCAGACGCCCGTCCGGCCCGCCGACGAGGACCGGCACGTCCGGGCCGGCGAAGTCGCGGGCCGCGTCCACGTCGACCGCGTCGCCCTCGGTCAGGACGACCGCGGCCTCGAGGCCGGTGGACCCCGACGAGACCGCCATCGCCACGCACACCTCGAGCGCGGAGAGCCGCAGGTGCTCCAGCGCGACGCTCGCGGCGGCGTACGTCCGCCCGTCGAGGTCGCGCACCGCAGCACCGTCGGCGGCACGGGCGCGGGCCCGCGTGGCGCGGGCGAGGGTCACCAGCTTGGCGTCCTCCGCGGAGAGGTCGGCCTGCACGTCGTCCATGCCGACCAGCCTAGTGAGCCGGTCGCGGCACCCCCGCGAAGGGCGACGGCAGGAACCGGCCGGGGAGGTGGGAGCGCCTGCTGGTCAGCGGCCGCCGGCGCTGACGTCGGCGGGCGGGTCGTCGCGGTCGCCGTCGGCCGGCAGCACCGACACGAGCACGGTCTCGATCTTGTTGCGGCGCCCGGTGGCGCGCTCGGCCTCGAGCCGCAGGCCGTGGCACTCCACCACGGAGCCGGGGATCGGGACCTTGCCGAGGTGCTTGGCCATCAGGCCGCCGACGCTGTCGACGTCGTCGTCCTCCACGGCGAAGCCCACGATCTCGTCGAGGTCGTCGACGGGGTAGCGCGAGGACACCCGGATCGCGCCGTCCTCGAGGTGCTCGACCTCGACCTCCTCGACGTCGTACTCGTCGGTGATCTCGCCGACGATCTCCTCCAGCACGTCCTCGATGGTGATCAGCCCGGCGGTGCCGCCGTACTCGTCGACGACGACCGCGATGTGCTGGCGACGGGCCTGGAGCTCGCTGAGCAGGGAGTCGACGGGCTTGGAGTCCGGCACGTAGTGGACCGGGCGCATCACCTCGTCGACGCGCTGGGTGAACTCCACGTCGGGGGCCTCGAAGTCGCGGCGGACCAGGTCCTTGAGGTAGGCCATGCCGACGATGTCGTCGAGGTTCTCGTCGACCACCGGGATGCGGGAGTAGCCGCTGCGCAGGAACAGCGACAGGGTCTGGCGGATGTTCTTGTGCCGCTCGATGTAGACCACGTCGGGCCGGGGCACCATCACCTCGCGGGTGATGGTGTCGCCGAGCTCGAAGACCGAGTGAATCATCCGGCGCTCACCGGACTCGATGACCGCGGACGCCTCGGCGAGGTCGACGAGCTCGCGCAGCTCGGTCTCGGTGGAGAACGGCCCCTCGCTGAAGCCCTTGCCCGGGGTGATCGCGTTGCCGAGCAGGATCAGCAGCGCCGGGATCGGCCCGAGGATGGTGGTCACCGCCGACAGCGGGCCCGCGGAGGCGAGTGCGACCGACGCGTCGTGCTGGCGGCCGATCGTGCGCGGCGCCACGCCGATCACGACGAACGACACCACGAGCATCACGCCGACGGTGGTGAGCACGCTCGGCAGCAGCGCGTCCTGGTAGGCGTCGCGCGCCCACGTGCCGACCAGCACGATGGCACTGATCTCGCACAGCAGGCGCAGCAGGAGCGCGGTGTTGAGGTAGCGCGGCGGGTCGTCGAGGATCATCACCAGGCGCTTGGCGCCGGCACGCCCCTCAGCCCTCAGCTCCTCGGCGCGGGCGCGCGAGAAGCTCCCGAGAGCCGCGTCGGCGGCGGAGAACAGCCCGGCGAGCAGCACGAGCAGTGCGGCCGACCCGAGCTGCCAGATGTCGGCGGTCACGTCGTGAGGCTCGCGCGCCACTTCTCGAGCAGCTCGCCCTGCAGCCCGAACATCACCGCGTGCTCCTCCGGCTCGGCGTGGTCGTAGCCGAGGAGGTGCAGGATGCCGTGGACGGTGAGCAGGTCGATCTCGGCCTCGCGACCGTGCCCGGCCTCGACGCCCTGCCGCTCGGCGACCGACGGGGACAGCACGAGGTCGCCGAGGACGCCCTCCTCGGGCTCCTCGTTGACCTTGCCGGGACGCAGCTCGTCCATCGGGAAGGCCAGCACGTCGGTCGGGCCCTCCTTCTCCATCCACTGCTCGTTGAGCCCGGCGATGGTGTCCTCGTCGACGGCCTTGATGCACAGCTCGGCCTGCGGGTGGACGCGCATCTGGTCCATGACGAAGCGCGCCAGCTGGGACAGCCGGCGCACGTCGACGTCGTGGCCCGACTCGTTGAGGACCTCGATGCTCATCGCTTGCTCCCGCCCCTCGCACGGTCGGGACGGGCGGACGTCGGCCGCTTCGCCTCGCGCTCGGCGTCGAAGACCTCGTAGGCCTCCACGATCCGGCCGACCAGGCGGTGGCGCACGACGTCGGTGCCGGTGAGCCGGCAGAACGCGATGTCGTCGACGCCCTCGAGGATCCCCTCGACGACGCGCAGCCCGGACTGGGTGCCGGAGGGCAGGTCGACCTGGCTGGTGTCGCCGGTGACGACGATGCGCGAGCCGAAGCCGAGCCGGGTGAGGAACATCTTCATCTGCTCGGGCGTGGTGTTCTGCGCCTCGTCGAGGATGATGAAGGAGTCGTTGAGCGAGCGACCGCGCAGGAACGCCAGCGGCGCGACCTCGATGGTGCCGGCGGCCAGCAGCTTGGGGATCGTCTCGGGGTCGACCATGTCGTGCAGCGCGTCGTAGAGCGGCCGCAGGTAGGGGTCGATCTTCTCGCTGAGCGTGCCGGGCAGGAAGCCGAGCCGCTCCCCCGCCTCGACGGCCGGGCGGCTCAGGATGATCCGGTTGACCTCCTTGGCCTGCAGCGCCTGCACGGCCTTGGCCATCGCGAGGTACGTCTTGCCGGTGCCGGCCGGGCCGATGCCGAAGGTGATCGTCGACTTGTCGATCGCCTCGACGTACTTCTTCTGGTTCAGCGTCTTCGGCCGGATCGTGCGGCCGCGGTTCGACAGGATGTTGAGGCTCAGCACGTCGGCCGGGCGCTCCTGGGTCTCGGTGCGCAGCATCTGCACGATCCGCTCGACGGTCTCGTCGCTGACCCCCTGGCCGGTGCGCACGAGGGTGACGATCTCGTCGAGCAGCCGCTCGGCCATCGCCACCTCGGCGGACTCGCCGGTCAGCGTGATCCGGTTGCCGCGGACGTGGACGTCGGCGTTGAAGACCCGCTCGATGACCCGCAGGTGCGCGTCGCCGGGGCCGAGGACCGAGACCATGTCGATGCTGTTGGGGACGACGACGGTGTGCGCCGGCTTCTCCTGGGGAGCGCCTGGCTGGTGGGAGTCAGTCATGGATGCCCGTGTCGGGCGGCCTTCCGAGTCGGTGGCAGAGCCCTTCCATGCTACCGAGGAGGCGGCGTCCGGCCCACTCGGTTGTGGTGCACACCCGCGAAGGCGTCAGGGACGGGTGATCTGCAGCATCCCGAGGCACATCTCGTCCGTCGTGCCCTCGCCCCACACGACGTAGCGGTCGGGCTGTCCCTCGAACGCCGGGAGCTTGTCGCGCAGCCACTGCACGTGGCGGCAGGTCACCTTGACCTGCTCGAACGGCTCGAGGCGGATCGGCTCGATCGGCCGGCTGCCCTGGTCGTCGAAGTCCCACACCGGGATGTCGAGGATGGTGCGTGCCCGGGGGGTGCCGGGGTTGACCTCGATCCTGATGGAGCGGCCGAGCAGGTGCATGTGGGCGGCGACGCCGTGGATGACGATCGGCTCGGCGAGGTTGCGCACGCAGGACTGGGTGTTGCCGGGCTTCGGCGTGCCGCCGCAGAGGACGTAGAGCGCGTCCGCGGTGTTGCCCTCGGAGCCGAAGCGCTGCTTGACGTCGGCGAGCGAGGCGTCGCGGTCGCACAG
The DNA here is from genome assembly GCF_020991065.1 of Nocardioides okcheonensis. Lineage (NCBI taxonomy): Bacteria > Bacillati > Actinomycetota > Actinomycetes > Propionibacteriales > Nocardioidaceae > Nocardioides > Nocardioides okcheonensis. The sequence continues at coordinate 4,224,445 of NZ_CP087710.1, read as the reverse complement.
CGGCCCGTCGTCGTGGGCGCGACGGCACGGCAGCTCGACCGGTGCGGGCAGCAGCATCGTGTGCAGCGCCTGGTAGTCGCGCCGGCCCGGCGCGAGTCGCAGCTGGGCGGCCGAGGTGTCGGGTCCCGGACCGGCGAGCAGGTTGTAGTGGACCTGCATGACGATGCGGGTGCCCTTCTCCAGCCGGGTGCCGAAGCCGGGCTTGACGACCGACTCCTCCCCGCCGGGCGCCCAGGCACCGATCCACGACGCGTCGTTGACGTCCTGGAACGGGTCGAGGCCGGTGCCGCCGAAGCAGGTCCAGCCCTCGCCGTCCTCGGCCGCGTCCTTGGCCTCGGCGGCCTCGACCTGGTCGGGCCGCACGCGGAACAGGATGACGTGGTGGACCACGTCGGGGTTGCCGGGCAGCACGTGGGTGCCGGTGAGCCACGCCGGCTCGTCGAGCTCGGGGTCGAGGAGGAAGCACCGGTAGTCGTCGGTGCCGGCGCCGTAGGGGGCCGACGGGGTGTAGCTGCCGGGCATCGCGATCGTCGTGCGGGTCTCCCCGCGACGCAGCGGCTTGCCCTTGCGCGGCACGGAGTAGTGGCCGGCGTGGCCGGCCCCGGCGGCCGCCTCCTCGGCGGTGCTGCCGGGGGTGGCAGGCGTGGCGGCCGGCTGGGTGGCGGAGCCGCCCGTGCCGTCTCCGCCCTCGCTCCCGCCGCTGCCGCCACAGCCGGCGAGGAGCACCGCCGCGGCGGTCACGGCGACCGCGGCGCGCAGGCGCGACCGGAGCGCGCTCACACCAGTGCCTCGGACATCCGCGACGTGCCGGCGAGCACGTGGAGGTGGGTGTGGAACACGGTCTGACCGGCTCCCGCGCCCGTGTTGGCGATGAGGCGGTAGTCGTCGTTGCCGGCGGCGCGGGAGACCTCGTCGGCCAGTGCGACGAGGTGGCCGAGGACGGCCGGGTCGGCGGCAGCGGAGGCCGCCGCGTTCTCGTGGTGGTCGAACGGGATGACCAGGGCGTGGAACGGGGCCTGCGGGTTGAGGTCCGCGATGGCCAGGGCGCGGTCGGCGCGCCCGAGCACCTCGGCGGGCACCTCCCCCGCGACGATCCTGCAGAAGATGCAGTCGGCATCCGTGACGGTCATCGCACCAGCCTAGGGCGTCGCGGCGCGGCGTGGGACCCGTTGCCGTCCGGTCCGCGCGCCTACCGTGGCGCCATGACCTTCCCCGTCCGCGTCTCCGCGCGCCCCGACGTACGCCGCTGGGCGGGCGCGGCGGCGCTCGCGGCCGTGTGCAGCCTGACCCTCGCCGCCTGCGGGGGCGACCCGGCCCCGGTCTCCGACGAGACGAGCGAGCCCCCGGCCGGCGGGTCGTCCGAGCCCGCGCCGACCGCGTCGCCGTCCGAGCCGACGGGGTCGCCCACCGCGTCGGAGTCCCCGACGGAGTCCCCGTCCGGCACGACCGTCCCGGTCTACTTCGCCGGCGACGGCCCCGACGGGTCGACCGTCCTGTTCCGCGAGTTCCACCGCGTCGAGGGCGACCCCCTGCTCGAGGCCGCTCGCCTCGTCGTCGGCGGCGCGCCCGACGACCCGGACTACCGCACGCTGTGGCCACAGGTGGAGATCAGCTCGGTGGCCGCGACCGACGGGCTGCTGGTCGTCGAGATGCCCGGCGACGGGTTCACCGACCGCCCCGACGGCATGGGCGAGCGTGACGCGCGGCTGGCGCTCCAGCAGCTGGTCTACACGCTCCAGGGAGTCCAGCAGGAACGCGTGCCGGTGCTGGTCAGGCGGGGTGGCAGCGACTTCCGCATCTTCGGGCTGCCCACCGACGTCGAGCTCGAGGCCGCGAACCCGATCGAGACCCTCAACCTGGTCAACATCACCTCGCCCGCCCAGGGCGACACGGTCACCGGCGACACCCTCACCGTCACCGGCGTCGCCAGCTCGTTCGAGGCGGCCGGACCGTGCCGGCTGCTGCGCGGCGACGAGGAGCTGGCGATGGCCGGCTACCAGGCCGAGGGCTGGCTGGACCGGCTCTTCCCCTTCGAGGCGCAGCTGCCGCTCGACGGCGTCACCGGCGAGGTGACGCTGCAGTGCGAGACCGACGACCCGTCCGGCGGCACGGAGGGTCCCGGCCCGGCGGTCGACACGAAGACGATCACCGTCGGCTGACACGTCAACCGTTCGGCGCGCCGGGGCGTCCCACTGCGTGACCATCCAGACCAGATCCCGTCGAGAGAGGGCTCCCGTGGCGGACCACCTCAGCCTCGTGGGCGCCGACGCCGACGTCGCGGTCGAGCAGATGTACGCCGCCCACTGGCGCCAGCTCGTCCGGCTCTCGGCGCTGCTCGTCCACGACCAGCAGGCCGCCGAGGACGTCGTCCAGGACGCGTTCGTCGCGATGCACGGCCGCTGGTCGCGGCTGCGTGACCCCGAGAAGGCGCTGGCCTACCTGCGCCAGGCGGTGGTGAACCGGTCGCGCTCGGCGTTGCGGCACCGCGCCGTCGTCGAGCGGCACGTCCGGACCTCGACCACCCACGAGACGACGGTGGAGGGACCGAGCCTCGGCGGCGCCCGTCGTGACGCGGTGCGCGAGGCGCTGGGCCGGCTCACCGAGCGGCAGCGCGAGGTGCTGGTGCTGCGCTACTACCTCGACTGGTCCGAGGCGCAGATCGCCGACGCCATCGGCGTCTCGCGCGGCGCCGTCAAGCCACACGCATCCCGCGACAGCGCAGCCCTGCGCGAGCTGCTCGGCGACTGGTGGGAGGACCCGTCATGAACGACGAGCTGATCCGCGACCTCCTCCACGAGGTCGCCGACGACGTCGAGCCGGGCGACCGGCTGGACGCGATCCGCGCCGCGACCGCGCCGGCCCGTCGTACGCACCGTGGGTGGTGGGTCGGCGGCGGCGCCGGGCTCGTCGCGGCCTCCGTGGTCACGGCACTCGCGCTGACCACCGGCGGCGCGCCGCAGACGGACGGTCCGGGTCCGGCCGACGTCCCCTCGGCCCCGCCGTCCTCGCCGACGACCGCGCCAGCTGCGCCGACCGCCGTGCCGACCGACCCCGGCCCCGGCAGCGGGGTGGTGGCCGTCTACTTCGTCGGTGACACGACCCGCGGGCCGCGGCTGTTCAGGGAGTTCCAGCCACGGGCGGACCGTGGCGACGCTGCGGCGGAGGCCCTCGTGGCCGCCGTCGAGGGCCGGGCTCTCGACGCCGACTACCGATCGGCGTGGCCGCTCGGGGCGTCGGTCCGCAGCGTCGAGAGGACCGCGAGCGGCATCGTCGTCGACCTGCGCGACGTCCCGGACGAGCGGCCCGACGGCGTGAGCGCGCAGGATGCCGGGCTGGCGGTCGAGCAGGTCGTCCGCACGGCCCAGGCCGCCTACGGTCTCGGGAAGCTCCCGGTCAGGCTGGTGCTCGACGGGGCCGAGTCCAGCAGGATCCTCGGCGTCGCGACCGCCGAGGCGCTCACCGGCGCACCGGACGCCGACGTGCTCGCACCCGTGTCGCTGTCCGAGCCCGCCGAGGGCCAGGTCGTGCGAGCGGGCCGATTCATCGTGACCGATGGCCGGGCCATCAGCACCGACGGGAGGATCACGCTCCGGGTGCAGCGCTGGCAGGGCACGGCCGTGGCGCTGGGTCCTGTGACCTTCACCCTCAGCCCGGTGGACGGCCCGTTCGAGGCCTTCGGCGGGGACCTCGGTAGCGACGACCTGCAGCCCGGCGAGTACGCCGTCATCGCGACGGTGCAGAACGCCGACGGCACGGTGGACTCCGACACCCGGCGGATCACCGTCGTCGACTGAGCCCGCACCCTACGGCCGCCTCCGGCAGCGGTGGGTGAGGGCCCCGGATCCCCTTCACACACCGCCCGCCGGCGCGACGTGTCGGGTCAGCCCCAGCGCGGCGTGCGCGCGAGCAGCGCGGCGACGGCGACCACGCCGGCGGTGGACGTGCGGAGCACCTCGGCGCCGAGGCGTACGGTCCGGGCGCCGGCGTCCTCGAGCGCGGCCAGCTCGTCGGGGGCGATGCCGCCCTCGGGACCGACGACGACGACGATCCGGCCGGTGGCCGGGACGTCGAGCGACGCGAGCGGCTCGGTGGCGTCCTCGTGGAGGACGACGGCGAGGTCGGCCTCGGCGACCACCGCGGCCAGGTCGGCGGTGGTGGCGAGGGGGACGACGGTGGGGTGCCACGAGCGGCGCGACTGCTTGGCGGCCTCGCGGGCCGTCGCCTGCCACTTCGCGTGCGACTTCGCCGCTCGCTCGCCCTTCCACACCGCGACCGACCGCGCAGCGGCCCACGGCACGACCCTGTCGACGCCGACCTCGGTGAGGACCTCGACCGCGAGCTCGCCGCGGTCGCCCTTGGGCAGCGCCTGGACGACGGTGAGTGCCGGCTCCGGCTGCTCGCTCGTGACGACGTCCTCGACGGAGACGGTGAACAGCCGCTTGGCGGTCGAGGCGACCGCGCCGGTGGCGGCAGTGCCGAGGCCGTCGGTCAGGACGACCCGTTCGCCCTCGCGCAGGCGGCGTACGGCGACCGCGTGGTGCGCCTCGTCACCGGTGACCTCGACGACGGAGCCGACCGCGACCCCGGCCAGCGACCCGACGAGGTGGACCGGCAGCGACACGGCTCAGCTGCCCTGGAAGGCGTCGCGCAGCCGGCCGAACATCGACTTGTGCGGCGCCTCGACGCGCCCGTCGGGCGTCTCCTCGCCGCGGATGGCGGCGAGCTCGCGCAGCAGCTCCTCCTGGCGCGGGTCGAGCCGGGTCGGGGTGTCGACGCGGACGCTGACCACGAGGTCGCCGCGACCACCGCGCAGGCTCGGCACGCCGAAGCCCTTGATGACCTGCTCGCTGCCGGACTGCGTGCCGGGCCTCACGTCGAGCTCGAAGGTGGTGGCGGTCTCGGAGTCCTCGGCCTCCCCCACCTGCGGGAGGTCGGCCTCGAGCAGCGGCAGGGTGAGCGTGGTGCCGAGGGCCGCCGCGGTCATCGGCAGCGAGATCGTGGTGTGCAGGTCGTTGCCGTGACGGGTGAAGGTGGCGTGCGGCTCGACGTGGATCTCGACGTAGAGGTCGCCGGCCGGACCGCCGCCCGGGCCGACCTCGCCCTGGCCGGTGAGCTGGACGCGGGTCCCCATGTCGACGCCGGCGGGGATCTTCACGGTCAGCGTGCGGCGCGAGCGGACCCGGCCGTCGCCGGAGCACTCGCGGCACGGGTCGGGGATCACCGAGCCGTAGCCGCGGCACGCCGCGCACGGGCGCAGGGTGCGGATCTCGCCGAGGAACGAGCGCTGCACCACCGCGACCTCGCCCTGGCCGTGGCAGGTCTCGCAGGTCGTCGGCGACGTGCCGGGAGCGGTGCCCTGGCCCTCGCAGGCCTCACAGGTCAGCGCGGTGTCGACCTTGAGGTCGCGGGTGACGCCGAACGCCGCCTCGGCGAGGCTGACGTCGAGCCGGATCAGGGCGTCCTGGCCGCGCCGGGCGCGCGATCGCGGGCCGCGGGCCTGGCCGCCGGCCGCCGCACCGCCGCCGAAGAAGGCGTCCATGATGTCGGTGAACGAGAAGCCCTGGCCGGCGCCGCCGAAGCCCTGGCTGAACGCGTCGCCGCCACGGTCGTACGCCTGGCGCTTCCCGGGGTCGCTCAGCACCTCGTAGGCGCGGGAGACGTCCTTGAACCGCTCCTGCGTCGCCGGGTCCGGGTTGACGTCGGGGTGGAGCTGTCGGGCCAACCGGCGGTAGGCCTTCTTGATCTCGTCGGCGCTGGCGTCACGCGAGACGCCGAGGATCTCGTAGGGGTCCTGGGTCACTGGTTTCCTTCATCGAGGATCCGCGAGACGTAGCGCGCCACCGCGCGCACGGCCGCCATGGATCCGGGGTAGTCCATCCGGGTGGGTCCGACCACGCCGAGGGAGCCGAGGTGGAGCTCCTGCGGTCCGTAGCCGGTGGCCACGACGCTGGTCGCGGCGAGCTCGGAGTAGGGGCCTTCGTGGCCGATCCGCACGGTGAGCGCGTCGACGCCCGACTCCCCCAGCAGCTTGAGCAGCACGACGTGCTCCTCCAGCGCCTCGAGCAGCGGGCGCACGGCGGTGTCGAAGTCGCCGTAGCGCGCGAGGTTGGCGGCGCCGCTCACCGCGACGCGCTCGTCGCTGCGGTGGTCGGACATCGCCTCGGCGAGCACCTGCACCACGGCGCGGGTCACGTCGACCTGCTCCGGGCGCACCGCCTCCGGCAGGTCGGTGACCGCCGCGGCGGCGGCCGCGATCTGCACGCCGGCGCTGGCCTGGTTGATCGCGGCCCGCAGCTCGCCGAGGTCGGCGTCGGCCACCGGCGCGTCGAGCTCGACGAGGCGCTGCTCGACCCGTCCGGTGCTGAGGATCAGGATCAGCATCAGGCGGGTCGGGGTGAGCGCGACCAGCTCGACGTGGCGCACCGTGGAGCGCGACAGCGTCGGGTACTGCACGATGGCGACCTGCCGGGTCAGCTGGCTCAGCAGCCGCACCGAGCGCTGCACCACGTCGTCGAGGTCGACCGCGCCGTCGAGCAGGGTGGAGATCGCCCGGCGCTCCGCGGCGCTCATCGGCTTGAGCGTGGCCAGACGGTCGACGAAGAGGCGGTAGCCCTTGTCGGTGGGCACGCGCCCGGCGCTGGTGTGGGGCTGGTGGATGTAGCCCTCCTCCTCCAGCACCGCCATGTCGTTGCGGACGGTCGCGGGCGACACGCCGAGCCCGTGCCGCTCGACGAGGGCCTTGGAACCGACCGGCTCCTCCGTCGCGACGTAGTCCTCCACGATGGCGCGCAGCACGTCGAGCTTGCGGTCGTCGACCACGGCGGCCCTCCTCGCTGGCACTCGTCTGACGGGAGTGCCAACTCTACTCGCACACCGTAGGGTCGCGAACATGACCGACGACACCCCACGGTTCCAGGAGGTCGCACCCCGCGTGTGGGTGGCGCACTACGACTGGATGCACGTCAACATCACCCTCGTCGGCGGCTCGGACGGCCTGGTCATGGTCGACACGCACGGGTCGGCGGCGCAGGCACGGGTCGTCGCGGACGACGTGCGCCGCCTCGGCGCCGGCCCCCTCACCGCGCTGGTCAACACCCACGAGCACTGGGACCACCACTTCGGCAACGCCACGATGGTCGAGCAGTTCGGCGAGATGCCGATCCACGCCACGGAGTGGGCGCGCGACCACATCGAGGTGTCCGCCGGCCACACGTTCGACATGTACGAGCAGGCCACCGACCACCCGCGGCGCGAGGAGGTCCTCGCCACGACGGTCCGCCTGCCGGACCGGACCTTCTCCTCCGCTGTCCAGCTCGACCTCGGCGACCGCGCGGTCGAGCTGATCCACCCGGGCCGCGGCCACACCGCCGGCGACCTCGTCGTCCGGGTGCCGGACGCCGACGTGGTCCTCGGGGGCGACCTGATCGAGGAGTCCGACCCGCCCTTCATCGGCGACGACTCGTGGCCCATGGAGTGGCCGCTCACCCTCGACCTCGTGCTGGGCCTGATGAGCGACCGCACCGTCGTCGTCCCCGGCCACGGCCAGGTCGTCGACAAGGCGTTCGTCCAGGACCAGCGCGCCGAGCTCGGCGTGATCGCCGAGACCATCCGCGACCTCGCCTCGCGCGGCGTGCCCGTCGACCAGGCGCTCGAGGTCGGCGAGTGGCCCTGGGAGCCCGAGCGCCTGCAGAGCGCGGTCCGGCTGGGCTACGAGCACCTGCCCCGCAGCCAGAAGCGGCTGCCGCTCGTCTGAGCCCCACCCGCAGGGGGCTGGCCCACCGTCCGGCGCCCCGGGTAGACCGGGACGATGAGCGATGACAACGCCCCCGACCCGGCCCTGTCGACCGAGCAGCCCGAGGCCTCGAGCGGCACGAGCCCGGCCGACGACGACCACTCCGGCGGCACCGCGTCGCCCGACGACGCGACGCTCGGCGGGATCTCCGACGACCAGCTCCCCGACGACCTGCAGCCGGGCGAGGACAACCCGCTCGCCGAGCCGCTCGACCCGGACGCGGAGGAGACCAAGAGCCGCGACGAGCTCGAGATGGACGCCACCCAGGAAGACCTGGGCAACCCGCCGGTCGAGTCGTCGGACGACGGCGAGGACTCCGAATCCGCCGCCGACGCGAACGACGGCGACGGTGCCCAGGGCGCGGGGATCAGCGGCGGCTGAGCCCCGCTCGTACGCCGTCTGCTCGGTGAGTCGCCCGGAGACTCACGTCCGAGGGTGGCGGCAGACGACATCCGCCGCCGCAGGGTGGCGGCAGACGACATCCGCCGCCGCAGGGTGGCGGCAGACGACATCCCGTGCGCCGATCCCGACGTCGTGTGCCGCCACGGTCGGCGGCGGGACGTCGTGTGCCGCCACGGTCGGCGGCGGGACGTCGTGTGCCGCCACGGTCGGCGGCGGGACGTCGTGTGCCGCCACGGTGGGCGGCGGCGGGACGTCGTGTGCCGCCACGGTCGGCGGCGGGACGTCGTGTGCCGCCACGGTGGGCGGTGGGCGTACGTCGCCTATCCCTGGGTCCTGGCCAGCCAGCCGAAGAAGACGACCCAGCAGGCCACGACGAAGAGGATGATCAGCAGCGCGGCGCTCAGGTCGATCCACAGCGGGAGCCGCACCGGACGGTTGGTGCCGTCCTCCTCGTAGTCACCCTTGAGCCGCGCGACCGCGCGTTGCAGACGCGTCCGGCTGCCCGGCGACGCCGCCGCCCTGTCGCTCCTCGTCACGCCGCCGGTCGTGCCGGTCGATCCGTCTGCTGTCGCGCGTGTCTGCACGGCGTGCCACCCCCATGTCCGAGTTCCGAGTGCCTAACGTAGACCAGTGCCTGCCGATCGATACGGAACCGACGTACTCTCCACCGACTGGCGCCGCCCCGCCAAGGGCCGCGCGGTCGAGGTGCCGACCGAGCTCGGCATGGTGGTCGAGGAGGTCACGACCGACTGGTGCGGCGAGGTCGTCGCCGTCGACCGCGACATCGACACGCTGACGCTGGAGGACCGGCGCGGCAAGCGTCGGACGTTCCCCCTCGGCCCCGGCTTCCTGCTCGAGGGCAAGCCGGTCATCCTCACCCGCCCGGTACGCGCGGGCGCACCGGCCGCCCCGACCCGCACGGCCTCGGGCTCGATCGCGGTCGCCGGCGCGAAGGCCCGCGTCGCCCGGCAGAGCCGGATCTTCGTCGAGGGCCGCCACGACGCCGAGCTCGTCGAGAAGGTCTGGGGCGACGACCTGCGCATCGAGGGCGTCGTCGTGGAGTACCTCGGCGGCGTCGACGACCTCGCCGACCACCTGCGCGACTTCCGGCCCGGACCGGAGCGCCGGGTGGGTGTCCTGGTCGACCACCTGGTCGCCGGCTCGAAGGAGGCACGGATCGCCCAGGGCATCGCGCGCTCCCCCATCGGCAAGCACGTGCTCGTCGTCGGGCATCCGTTCATCGACATCTGGCAGGCCGTCAAGCCCGACCGTCTCGGCATCCCCCGCTGGCCGCACGTCCCCAAGGGCATCGACTGGAAGAAGGGCACCTGCCAGCAGCTCGGCTGGCCGCACCGCGACCAGGCCGACATCGCCCGCGCCTGGAAGCACGTGCTGGGCCGGGTGACCTCCTACGCCGACCTCGAGCCCGCCCTGCTCGGCCGGGTCGAGGAGCTCATCGACTTCACGACGGCGTAATTGGCTCGCTCCGCTCGCGGTGTCCCCGGCGCCTGAGCCCGCTCGTTCGTCGTCGGTCTGCGACCTCCCCCGCTGCGCTCCTCCGCTCGCAGCCCTCCTCCTGCACTCCCGGGCGCGCCAGGGGACGGGCAGCTCCCGGAGCCAGCCGGCCCGGTGTGCGGCTGGGGCGTCGGGGGCTCGTCGCGGCGCGCCCGTGACGTGCAGGAGGAGCGGCAAAGCCCGGAGGAGCGAAGCGGAGGAGGGGTGCGGGCGCGACGACGAACGAGCGGGTTACGAGCGCCGCGACATGCGAGCGGAGCGAGCCAATCAGCACGGCGGGCTCAGGCGCCGGGGACACCGCGAGCGGAGCGAGCCAAATGACTCAGTCAACGAGGTCGCGCACGACCGCGTCGGCCAGCAGCCGGCCGCGCGCGGTGAGGACCAGCCGCTCGGCCGCGAGCTCGACCAGCCCGTCGGCGACGAGCCGGGCCACCTGCGCGCGCCCGGTGGCCTCGAGCGCCGAGACCGGAAGGCCCTCGACGAGCCGGATCTCCAGCAGCACCCGCTCGACGCGCTGGTCGCGGTAGCCCAGCACCTCCCGGGCCAGCGCGGGCGAGACGCCGCGGGCGAGCCGCTCGGCGTAGGCCGCGGGGTGCTTGACGTTCCACCACCGGGTCCCACCGACGTGCGAGTGCGCCCCGGGCCCGACGCCCCACCAGTGGCCGCCGGTCCAGTAGAGCAGGTTGTGCCGGCACCAGTGGTCGGGCGACGTGGCCCAGTTCGACACCTCGTACCAGCTCATCCCGGCGGCGGCGAAGCGCTCGTCGGCGAGCTGGTACTTGTCGGCGAGGTCGTCCTCGTCGGGCATCGGCAGCTCGCCGCGGGCGACCTGGCGACCCATCGCGGTGCCGTCCTCGACGATGAGCGAGTACGCCGAGACGTGGTCGGGCTCGCAGTCCAGCGCGGTGTCGACCGAGGTCTCCCAGTCGGCCAGCGATTCACCCGGGGTGCCGTAGATCAGGTCGAGGCTGACGTCCTCGAACCCGGCCCGGCGGGCCCACTCCACTGCCGCGGGCACCCGCATCGGGTCGTGGGTGCGGTCGAGCGTGCGCAGCACGTGGTCGACGGCCGACTGCATGCCGAAGCTGATCCGGTTGAAGCCGGCGGTGCGTAGCTCCTCGAGGTCCCACGCGGCGACGCTGTCGGGGTTGGCCTCGGTGGTGATCTCGACGTCGTCGACCAGGCCGAACTCCGCTGCCGCGCTGGCCACGATGGCGCCGAGGTCGGCCGGCTTCAGCAGGGTGGGAGTGCCGCCGCCGAAGAAGATCGTCTCGATCGGGACGTCGCGGTGGCCGAGCACCTGCCGGGCGAAGCGGATCTCGCGGATCGCCGCCTCGGCGTACGACGAGCGGCTGGCGCCCACCTCGTCGCCGAGCTCGTGGGCGGTGTAGGTGTTGAAGTCGCAGTAGCCGCACCGCACGCTGCAGAACGGCACGTGGACGTAGAGGCCGAACGGCTTGCGGCCGAACTCGGCCCACGCCTCGTCGGGCAGCAGGCCGTCCTCGGGGGCGACGTCGCCGTCGGGTTGAGCGGGGGGCACGCGGGTATCCAACCACGCGGGCACCCCCGCTCAGCAGTCCCGGTCGCTCAGGCGTACATCTCCTCGATGAGCGCCTTGTGGTTGTCCTCGACCACGTTGCGCTTGACCTTCATCGACGGGGTGAGCTCGCCCGACTCGACCGTGAGGTCGTGGTCGAGGAGGCGCCACTTCTTGATGGTCTCCCAGCGGTTGAGGTGGCTGTTGAGGTCGTCGACGTAGTCACCCACCATCTTCTGCACCGCGTCCGAGCGGACGATGTCGGTGTAGGACGCGCCCTCCATGCCGTTCTCCGCGGCCCAGCCGGCCATCGCGTCGGGGTCGAGGGTGACGAGCGCGACGCAGTAGTTGCGCTCGTCGCCGAAGACCATGAACTGGCTGGCGTAGGGGCACACGGCCTTGAACTTCGACTCGATCGCCGGCGGGGCGATGTACTTGCCGCCGGAGGTCTTGAACAGCTCCTTGATCCGGCCGGTGATGACCAGGTGGCCGTCCTCGTCGAGGGCGCCCTTGTCGCCGGTGTGCAGCCAGCCGTCGGAGGTCAGCGTGCGCGACGTCTCCTCGGGCAGGTTGTGGTAGCCGTCCATGACGCCCGGGCCCTTGATCATGATCTCGTCGTTGTCGCCGAGCTTGACCTCGCTGCCCGGGAAGACCGGTCCGACCGTGCCGAACTTGTTGGCGTCGGGGTGGTTGACGAACGACCCGGCCGAGGTCTCGGTGAGCCCGTAGCCCTCGAGGATGGTGATGCCGGCCGCGCCGAACCACTCCGCGATGTCGCGGTTGAGCGCCGCGGCGCCGGAGATGAAGAAGCGCACGCGTCCGCCGAAGCGGTCGCGGATCTTGGTGAAGACGAGCTTGTCGAACAGGCCGTGCTGCGCCTTGAGCGCCAGCGGGACGGACCGGCCCTCGCGCTTGCGCCGCTCGACCTCGAGGCCGACCTCGAACGCCTTCTTGAAGATCTTCTCCTTGGCGCCGCCCTCGGCCGCCTGCATGGTCACGATGCGGCCGTGGGCCTTCTCGAAGATGCGCGGCGCGGCGCCCATGAAGGTCGGCTTCACGACGCCGAGGTTGTCGACGATCTTGTCGACGCGGCCGTCGATCGCGGCGGCGAAGCCGCAGGCCATCTGCGTCGACATCAGCACCTTGCCGAACGAGTGGGCCATCGGCAGCCAGCGGAACTCGAGGTCGCTCTCGGAGAGGATCCCCTGGGCGCGGATGGCCTCGCCCTCGTAGACCCACGACGAGTGCCGCAGCCGCACGCCCTTGGGCCGGCCGGTGGTGCCCGAGGTGTAGATGAGGGTGGCGAGCTGGTCGGGCCGGATCGCCTGGGACGTGCTGCGCACGACGTCGGGCTGCTCGGCGAGCTTCTGGGCGCCGAGGGCGGCGAGGTCGTCGAGGGTGATCACCCAGTCGCCGTCGGCCTTGCCGTCGAAGGTGACGACCTTGCTGACGTGCGGGAGCTCGGCGCGGTGCGCGGTGAGCTTGGCGAGCTGCTCGTCGTCCTCGGCGAAGACGACGTGGCTCTCGGAGTCTCCGAGGATGTAGACGGTGTCCTCGGCGTTGGTGCTCGGGTAGACCGTCGTGGTGGCGCCTGCGGCGCACATGATCGCCAGGTCGGCGAGGATCCACTCGTAGCGGGTGCCGGACGCGATGCCGACCCGCTGCTCGGGCTGCACGCCGAGGGCGATGAGGCCGGCGGCGAGCGCCTCCACGCGGTCACCGGCCTGCTTCCAGGTGACCGACTCCCACGCCTCCCCCCGCGGGAAGCGGAACGCCTCGGCGTCGGGGGTCGCGGTGACCCGGTCGAAGAACTGGACGGCCACGTTGGCCGGCATCGTGTCGAGGAAGCTGGTGTCGATCGGGACCGCCATCTGGGACCTACTCATTCCGTCGGGGCGAGGCGCGCGGACGCCTCGTTGCGGGTGTGGCTGCTGACTTGGGCTGTAACCTAGATCACTCGGTTTACCGGGCGGTAGCAAACTCGCCCATTTCGTCCGACAGACGGGACCGATCCCGCCCGTCGGTCAGTCCTGCACGGCCTTGGTGATCGCGATGCAGCGGGTGATCCAGTCCTGCTCGTCGGCGCCGAGGGAGCGGCCCGCCTCGCGCGCGTCCTGCACGGTCCAGCCCGCGTTGACGACCATCCGGACCACCACCCAGTCGCGCGCCCGCTCCTCGTCGAGGCCGCCGGCGTCGACGAGGGCGTGGAAGCGGCGGCGCAGACCGTCGCGCAGCGAGCCGACCGCGAGCGGTCCGGTCAGCTCGTCCATCCGGTTCCACAGCATCGGCGCCGGTTCGTAGTGCGGGTCGCCGGCCATCGGCTTGGGGTCGATCGCGAGCCACCCGCCCGCCTCGTCGGCCATCACGTTGGCGTAGTGCAGGTCGCCGTGCACGATCACCGGGTCGGGGGCGTCGGCCAGCAGGTCGGGCCCGAGCGACAGGGCCTGCTCGACGTAGCGGCGCGGGACCGGGATGTCGCGCCCGAGGCCGTCGAGCTCGCGCAGCCACCGCTCGACGTGGGACCCGACGCTCGCCAGCTGCGGCAGCGCCGGCAGGTGCAGCCGCCCGTAGAGCCCGCCGACGACCTCGCACGCCTCCACGTCCCAGGCGTCGGAGAGGTCGGGCCCGGGCAGCCAGTCGAGCAGCAGCGCGCGACGGCGCGGGTCGGCGCGCCGGAGGCGTACGGCGCCGTCGCCGCCCCAGCGCTGCAGGGCCAGGCCCTCGTGGAGCGACTCGTCGTCGCCGTCGAAGGTGACCTTGAGCGCGCCCGGCACCCCGTCGGCGTCGGCGACCGGCACGACCAGCGAGCAGAACCCGTGGCGGCTCTCCCCCGCCGGCCGAAGGTGCCACTCGTCGAGCAGGTCGGCGGCGAGGCGGGGCAGCCGGTCGAGCCAGGCGCCCCAGTCCGCACCGAGGGCGCGCTGCTCCAGCAGGTCCTCGGGGATGGTGACGGGCACGGTCGCGAGCCTAGGCTGACGCCCATGAGGGAGCAGCCGTGGTCGGACGACGGGGTCGAGCACGACAGGATCCTCGTGCTGAGCGACAACCCGATCGCCCGGGCGATCGTCGCGATCGCCGCCACCGTCGGGCGGGAGGTCGTCGTCGTCGCCGAGGACGACGGGGGGCCCGGGGTCGACCCGCGTCCGGGAGACGCCGTCGTGCTGTGCGACCACGACGCCCCGGACGCACCGGCGGTGCTGCGCGCGGCGCTCGCCTCCGACGCGGCCTACGTCGCGATGATGGCGAGCCGGCGCCGGGCGGCCGGCCTGCTGGAGGACCTGGAGCGCGAGGGCGTCGACACGACGACCCTCCACGTCCCGGCCGGTCACGACCTCGGCGGCAAGGGCCCCGGGGAGATCGCGCTGTCGGTGGTCGCCGAGGTGGTCGCCGAGTCCTACGGCCGCTCCGGCGGACCGATGCGCGGCTGAGGACGTGCCGCTCACCTGGGACGACCTGGCGGGAGCCGCACTGGCCCGGCAGTTCCCCGAGCCGGTCGGCGACGTCGCCGCGCGCCTGGGACGGGTGGGTGCGGTGCAGTCCCAGACCGCGCGCTCGCCGTTCCTGGCGCTCGCCGCGCGGTTCCCCGGGACCACCCGGGCCCAGGTCGAGGCCGCCTACGAGGCCGGCACGATCGTGCGCGGCAGCACCGTGCGCGGCACGGTCCACACCGCCACGCCCGCGCATTACGCCGCCCTCGGCGCCGCCACGCGCGTCGGCCAGCGCACCCTCTGGCAGCGCCTGCTGCGGCTGGAGACGTCGCGTCTCGAGGACCTCTGGGACGACACCGAGGCGTTCGCCGACGACTGGCGCACGCCGGACGAGCTGCAGCAGCACCTGCACGACTGGCTGCTCGCCCACGAGGGCCGCGACGAGGTGACCGCGACGCAGCCGGGCCGCTACCTCGCCTTCGGGCACGGCGGGCTCGTGCGTCGCCCGGTCAACGGCGACTGGGCCGGCCAGGGCGCAGCGGCGTACCGCACCCTGCGTCCCGCCGTGGCCGCCACGTTGCGCGACGCCGCCCTGCTCCACCTGCGCAGCCACGGCCCGGCCTCGCGCCAGGACCTGGCCTGGTGGTCCGGGCTCGGGCTGCGGGTCGTGGACGGCCTGCTCGCCGACCTCGGCGAGCTGGTCTGCGAGGAGGGGCCCGACGGCCGGACCTACGTCGACCTGCGCGACGCCCCGTCGCCCCGAGGCGTCGAGGGGGTCCGCCTGCTCCCGGAGTTCGACGCGCTGATGTGCGGCTACGAGCCGTCGGCGCGGGTGCGCTTCGGCGAGGCCCACCACCTCCACCGGCTGTGGTCGGGGGCGAACGGCCTGCTGCTGCCTCCCCTGCTGGTGGACGGACGGATCACGGGCTACTGGCGCTCGACCGGCACCACCCGGCGCCGCCCGCTCGAGGTGGTGTGGTTCGCACGCACCCGGCGCCCCCGCCGCGAGGAGCTGGACGCGCCGGTCGCGGCGCTCGAGGCGGCGCTCGACATCGAGGTCAGCACGCTCACCCTCACCCGCGAGGTCGTCCCGCGCCGCTGACCTCCCCGGCGACCATCGCCATCGTGGTGCGCGCCCGCACCGGGTCCTCGGTGAGGAAGTAGTGGTCGACGCCCGGTGTCACGTCGTGGACGACCCGCACGCCGGAGGCCCGCAGGCGGTGCGCGTACGCGTCGCCCTCGGCGCGCAGCACGTCGCGCTCGGCGGTCAGGACGACGGCGGGCGGCAGCCCCCGCACGTCCGAGGCCAGCAGCGGTGAGGCGTACGCCTCGAGCCGGGTCGACGGGTCCGGGAAGTAGACGCGACGGACCAGCCGACGCAGGTCCGGGGAGATCATGCCGCGGTCACTGTCGCGGGGCTCGGCGGAGAGGTCGAGCGCGGGGATGCCGAGCACCTGCAGGGTCGGGGTGAAGGTGCCGGCGTCGCGCGCCTGGAGCGCGACGGACGCCGCGAGCCCGCCGCCGGAGCTGAACCCGCCCACCGACACCGGGGTGCCGTCGGCCGCGAGCGCGGCCGCGACGTCGTGGGCCTGGTGCTGGGCGACGGGGTAGGCCACGCGGGGCGCGACCTCGAAGTCGACGTTGGCGACGACGACGCCCGCGGTCGCGGCGAGGTAGCGGCACCACCAGTCGTCCATCTGCGGGTGGCGCATCAGCCACGCACCGCCGTGCAGGTGCACGTGCACCGGGAGCGGTCCGGCCGCGGGCCGGTAGAGGTGCACGGGGACGGGGCCGTGGCGGGTCGGAAGCCGCACGCGCGTCGGCGCGGGCAGGTCGCTCCCGGCGAACCGCAGCCCCTCTCCGTACGACACGGTGAAGCGGGCGGTGGCGCGGATGGCCTCGACGCGGATCCGGTCGGTGAGCCTCATGCTCGACGTTCGCCGCGACCCGGCGCTCGGATGGGTCAGCCCCGCTCGAGCGTCACGACCGCCACCGTGCACCGGCCGGACACCTCGCCCGGGCCGACGACGAGGCTGCGGGCGTCGGGCCCGGTGAGGACGTAGGCCACCTGGTCGTCGGCCAGCGGAAGCGCGGAGCCGCGCCCGAGCTCGAGCACGGTGACATACGGCGTCACGCCGGGGTCCACGACGACGTTGAGCGCGCGCACGGGCCCCTCGGGCAGCCGCGCCTCCACGGCGACGTCACCGGAGAAGGCGAACGGGCGCTGCGGCTCGACCACGTGCGGCTCGCCGTCAACCAGGAGCTCGAGGACGGGGCCCTCGACGACGGTCAGCAGCCGACCGCGTCCCGGGAAGGCCGAGAACGGGCCCGCGGACGCGACGTCGGCCAGGCTGATCCGCCACGCGCCGTCGTCGGCGACCAGCAGCTCACGGGTCGTGCCGCCGCCGTTGGCCCACGGCTGCGGCGCGACCTCGTCGCTGCGGACGACCCGGGCCACTACTTCTTGCCGGCCTTCTCCGTCGGCTGCGTGGTCGACAGGGCGGCGACGAAGGCCTCCGGCGGCACCTCGACCGAGCCGATGTTCTTCATCCGCTTCTTGCCGGCCTTCTGCTTCTCCAGCAGCTTGCGCTTGCGGCTGATGTCACCGCCGTAGCACTTGGCGAGCACGTCCTTGCGGATCGCCCGGATGGTCTCGCGGGCGATCACGCGCGCACCGATGGCGGCCTGGATCGGCACCTCGAACTGCTGGCGCGGGATCAGGTCCTTCAGCTTGCCGGCCATCATCACGCCGTAGGAGTAGGCAGCATCGCGGTGGATGATCGCGCTGAAGGCGTCGACCGGCTCGCCCTGCAGCAGGATGTCGACCTTGACCAGGTCGGCGGCCTGGTCGCCCGAGCGCTCGTAGTCGAGCGAGGCGTAGCCCTTGGTGCGCGACTTCAGCTGGTCGAAGAAGTCGAAGACGATCTCGCCCATCGGCAGCGTGTAGCGCATCTCGACGCGGTCCTCGGAGAGGTAGTCCATCCCCTGCAGGCTGCCGCGCTTGAGCTGGCAGAGCTCCATGATCGTGCCGATGAAGTCTGACGGCGCGAGGATCGTCGCCTTCACGACCGGCTCGCGGACCTCGGCGACCTTGCCGTCGGGGTACTCGCTGGGGTTGGTGACCTCGTGCTCGGCGCCGTCGTCCATGACGACCTGGTAGACCACGTTCGGCGCGGTCGAGATCAGGTCGAGGTTGAACTCGCGCTCGAGCCGGTCGCGGGTGATCTCCATGTGGAGCAGGCCGAGGAAGCCGCAGCGGAAGCCGAAGCCCAGCGCGCCGGAGGTCTCCGGCTCGTAGGTCAGCGCCGCGTCGTTGAGCTGCAGCTTCTCCAGGGCGTCGCGCAGGCCCGGGTAGTCGTCGCCGTCGATCGGGTAGAGGCCGGCGTAGACCATCGGGTTGGGGTGCTTGTAGCCGCCGAGCGACTCGGTGGCCCCGTGGTGCTGGGAGGTGACCGTGTCGCCGACGCGCGACTGGCGCACGTCCTTCACGCCGGTGATGAGGTAGCCGACCTCGCCGACGCCGATCTCCCCGGCCTTCACCGGCTCGGGGCTGATCACGCCGACCTCGAGCATCTCGTGGACCGCGTTGGTCGACATCATCTTGATCCGGTCGCGGTGGCTGAGCTTGCCGTCGACGACCCGGACGTAGGTGACCACGCCGCGGTAGGTGTCGTAGACCGAGTCGAAGATCAGCGCGCGGGCCGGGGCGTCGGCGTCGCCGACCGGCGCCGGGGTCTGCTTCACGATCTCGTTGAGGAGCGCCTCGACCCCGACGCCGGTCTTGGCGCTGGTCAGGAGCACGTCCTCGGGCTCGCAGCCGACGAGGCCGGCCAGCTCGGCGGCGTACTTCTCGACGTTGGCGCTCGGCAGGTCGATCTTGTTGAGCACCGGGATGATGTGCAGGTCGGCGCCCATGGCCAGGTAGAGGTTGGCCAGCGTCTGGGCCTCGATCCCCTGCGCGGCGTCGACCAGCAGGATCGCGGCCTCGCACGCCTCCAGGCTGCGCGACACCTCGTAGGTGAAGTCGACGTGGCCCGGGGTGTCGATCATGTTGAGGATGTAGGTGCCCGGCTCGGCCCCGGCCTCGTTGTCGGCCGGGACCGTCCACGGCATGCGCACGGCCTGGCTCTTGATCGTGATGCCGCGCTCGCGCTCGATGTCCATCCGGTCGAGGTACTGCGCGCGCGACGCCCGCTCGTCGACCACGCCGGTCAGCTGCAGCATCCGGTCGGCCAGCGTCGACTTGCCGTGGTCGATGTGCGCGATGATGCAGAAGTTGCGGATGATCGACGGGTCGGTCGAGCCAGGCTGCGGCGCGTTCTTGAGGCTCACGGACTGCTTTCGGGAGTACGACGGACGGGTCGGCCCATTCTTCCACGCGGCCCCGGCCCCGCCGAACCGACGACGCTCGCTAGCGTGCAGCGGTGACCCGCCCGCAGACCCGACCGCCGCACGCAGCCCACCTGCCGCTCGTCCCGGCGGTCGCGTTCGTGCTCGTCTGGTCGTCGGGCTACATCTCCGGGCCGGCGGCCGTGCACGCCGCCGCGCCGTTCACCGTGCTCGGCTGGCGCTTCGTGCTGGCGGCGGTCATCGGTGCCGTCCTGGCGCGGCTGCTGCGGCGCCGCCCGCGGATGGACCGTGCGGTCCTGGCCCGGGTCGCCGCGGTCGGGTTCGTGATGAACGCGGTGCAGTTCGGGCTGATGTACGTCGCGTTCGACCTCGGCCTCGGCGCCACCCTCGCCTCGCTGTTCCACGCGCTCAGCCCGGTGCTCACCGCCCTGCTGGCGGCCGCGCTGCTCGGCGAGCGGGTGAGCCCGCTGCAGGTGGGCGGCTTCGTCGTCGGCGTGCTCGGGGTGCTCCTCGTGCTCGGCGCCGACCTCGGCCACGCGGGCGGTCCGGTCGCGGTCGCGGTGGGCTGCCTCAGCATGCTCACGCTGAGCCTGGGCACCCTCGGCCAGCGCTGGATCGGCGCGCAGCCCGACCTGCTGTGGTCGGCGGCCGTGCAGTTCGCGGTGTCCGCTCCCCCGCTGCTGGTGCTGGGCTGGCTCACCGAGGGGGCCTGGCCGGTGACCGACACCCGCCAGGCGGTGGTGTCGGTGCTGTTCCTCGCCGTGGTCAACTCGATCGTCGGCCTGGTGCTGCTGTCCCTGCTGGTGCTGCGCGGCGGGTCCGGCGCGGCGGCCAGCCTGTTCTTCCTCAGCCCGCCGGTCACCGCCGTGCTGGCCTGGCTGGTGCTCGACGAGACGCTCTCGGCGCTGCAGCTCGTCGGGCTCGTCGTCGCGGTGGTCGGCGTCGGCGCCGCCACCCGCACCCGGCGTGCGCCGGAGCCGGTCGCGGCTCAGGAGGTCGGGACCCAGTAGCGCCGCTTGACGCCGCGCACGTCCTCCAGCACGCCGCCCGCGGACTCGATGACGCGCGCGGACGGCAGGTTGTCGACGTCGCAGGTGATCAGCGCGGGGTCGATCCCGAGGTCCCGCGCCCACGGCAGCGCCGCCCGCAGCATCGCGGTGGCGTGGCCCTCGCGCCGGCGCGAGGGGCGTACGTCGTAGCCGATGTGGCCGCCCACCTCGAGCAGGAAGTCGGTGAGCCGGTGGCGGATCGCGAGCCGTCCCAGGTAGGTGTCGCCGTCGACCCACCACCCCGTGGTGCACGGCACGTGCCACTCCGGGCGCGGCGAGTCCTCGAGGGCGTCGGCGCGGACCGCCTCGACGAACGCCGCGAAGCCCTCGTCGGTGTCCCAGCGGGCGCCGTGGACGTCGATCCACGCCGACGTCTGGCTGTTCTCCACGCCCTCGGCGGTGAACTCCGCCATCGCCTCGAGGAAGGAGTCGCGGACGGAGACGGTCGGCAGGACGAGCTCTGGCATGCGGCAGTTCTACCCGCCCGCCCGACGCCGGCTCCACCGATATCCGGTGGGGGCGGCGGGGCTCGTGGGGAAGGATGCGCGGCATGTCCCGGACCAGCCGCACCCCGCACGCCCCGTACCCCGTCCCGCACGAGGCGACCGCGCGACGGCTGGAGTGGGCGTTCCTGCCGCCGAACCTGCGGGCCTACGTCGAGCGCAGGTGTGGCTCCCCGGTCGTCGAGGCGATCTCCCAGACGAGCGGCTTCACGCCGGGGTTCGCGTCCGTGCTGGTGTGCGAGGACGGCTCGCGCCACTTCGTGAAGGCGGCGTCGGTGAAGGCCCAGCGCCTGTTCGCCGAGTCCTACCGCGAGGAGGCGCGCAAGCTCGGCGCGCTGCCGGCCGACGTCCCCGCGCCGCGGCTGCTGTGGCACCTCGACGACGACTGGGTCGTCCTCGGCATCGAGCACGTCGAGGCGCGCACCCCGCACCGCCCGTGGCGTGACGACGACCTGGCCGCGCTGCTCGACGCGCTCGAGGAGACCGCCGACCTGCTCACCCCGCCGCCCGCCGGTCTCGAGCTGGTCGACGCGGCTGAGGACATGGCGCCCCTGGCCGACGGGTGGGCCGCGGTGCGCGAGGCACGCCCCGACCTCCCCCACCTCGACGACGCGGAGGCGCTGGCCCGCCGCCTGGACGAGGTCGTCGGCGGCGACACCATGGTCCACACCGACGTGCGCTCCGACAACGTGCTCATCGACGCCGACGGCCGCGCCCTGCTCTGCGACTGGAACTGGCCGGTCCGCGGCTGCGCGTGGTTCGACTCGTTCGCCGCCCTGATCGCGCCCCGCGGCGAGGGCATCGACGTCGACGCCGTCCTCGCCTCGCGGCGGCTGCTGCGCGACGTGCCGGCCGAGTCGATCGACATCATGCTCGCGATGTACGCGGGCTACTTCCTCTCCCAGTGCGAGCAGTCGGTGCCGCCGACCTCCCCGCACCTGCGCGACCACCAGCGCTGGCAGGGCGAGGTGTGCTGGGCCTGGTTGGCCGAGCGCCGGGGCTGGTCGTGACCGCGCAACGATTTCCGGATCCGGGAGTCGGGGCGCATGCTGGAGGCCGTCGCGCGGCGCGCAGGACGACGGTCCGCCTGAGCGATTTGGGCGCCCGCGAGGCGTGCCGGTAGAGTTTCTCCCTGCGTGTCCGGCACCCGACCCTCTACCCGGGGTTGCCAGGCAGCCGACAAGCACCAGACTTTCCGAATCCGGACGAGCACCCAAGGATCCACACGTGGCGAACATCAAGTCCCAGATCAAGCGCAACAAGCAGAACGAGAAGGCGCGCCAGCGCAACCAGGCCGTGAAGTCGCGCCTGAAGACCGCCGTTCGCAAGTTCCGCGAGCTCGCCGAGGCCGGCGACAAGGACGCCGCCGTGGTGGCCGGTCGCGACGCGATGAAGCAGCTCGACAAGGCCGCCTCGAAGGGTGTCATCCACTCCAACCAGGCCGCGAACCGCAAGTCGTCGATCGCCAAGAAGACCGCCGCGCTCTGATCGCAGCAGTCACAGCCGAGCACCCGCCCTCGTGGCGGGTGTTCTGCATTTCGGGGGCCGGCCCGGAGGCGGTGGTCAGCGCGTCTCGCGCAGCCCGGCGACGGTGAGCACGAGCCGCTCGAGGGTGTAGGACGCGTCGTGCGCGCGGCCCTTGATGTCGGCGTCGGCGGCGGCGACCGCCTGCACGGCGGCGGCGATCGCGTCGGGGCTCCACGCGCGTGACTGGTCGCGCACCGTGCGCACCTTCCACGGCGGGACGCCGAGCTCGCGGGCCAGGTCTCCGTCGCGCGCGCCGCGCGGGGCGCCGAGGTAGCGCGCGATGCTGCGCGCGGACGCCGCCATCGCCGAGGTGACCAGCACCGTCGCGGTGCCGGCGTCGAGCGCCCAGCGCAGCTCCTCCAGCGCCTGCGCGCGCCGGCCGGCGAACGCGGCGTCGGCGACCGTGAAGGACTTCGCCTCCGCCCGACCGCCGAAGTAGCGCTGGACCTTCTCGATGGTGAGCTGCTCGTCGGGGAAGTCGTTGGTGAGCTGGTCGGCGGCCGCGGCCAGCGAACGCAGGTCGCTGCCGATGGCCTGGACGAGGAACGTCGCCGCGTCGGGGGTGATGCGCGCGCCGTGGGAGGCGACCTCGGAGGTCACGAAGGCCGGCATCTCGGAGGCCTTGACCTCCTCCGACTTCACCTCGGTGACCGCGGCGAGCTTGCGCAGCTTGGTGAGCACGCCGCTGCCCTTCTGCCCGCCGCCGTGGACGAGGACCAGCGCGACGTCGTCGGACGGGGCGGCGCAGTAGCCCAGGAGGCCGTCGACGGACTCGTCGGGGAGGTCCTCCAGCCCGCGCACGACCACGCAGCGGATCGAGGAGAAGAGCGACGGCGCCGACATCTCCCCCAGCGAGGCCAGGGTGAGGTCGGAGGCCTGCGACTCGGCCATCTCGGCGTCGCCGTCGTGGGCCCGGACGGCGTCGCGCACCGACGCCACCGTGCGCGCCGAGAGGTACTCCTCCTTGCCCGTCACGAGGACGACGTGGCCGAGGACCTGAGCGGCGGAGGGGGTGCGTGCCATGGTGCGGGCGATCCTATCGGCGGGTGGCGACAGCCACCTCGCCGTCCCGCACCACCACGGCGACGTCGCCGGAGAGGTCGGTGCGCCACACCCGCGCCCCGGAGGCGGTGAGCGCGGCGACCAGGTCGGGCGACGGGTGGCCGTAGTCGTTGTCCGCCCCGACCGAGACCAGCGCCACGCGGGCGTCGAGCGAGGTCAGCCAGTCGAGGTCCTGGTGCCGGCTGCCGTGGTGCGGGACCTTGAGCACGTCGACCTCGAGGCCCGGCAGGTCGCGCGCGAGCGCCGCCTGCGCCGACGGCTCGACGTCGCCCGTGAGCAGCACCCGCAGCCCGCCGACCTCGGCCAGCAGCACCACGCTGGCGTCGTTGGGGGCGCTCTCACCCGCCTCCCCGATCGTCGCCCCCGGCCGCGGCCACACGGTCTGCAGCGTCACGTCGCCGACGCGGCGGGTGAGTCCGTACGCCGCCACCGCCGGAGCCCGGCCGACCGCGTCGCCGACCACCCGCACGCCCCCGGCCGGCTCGAGCAGCGAGGTGCCCTCGACGCCGCCCACGCGCCGTCCGTCCAGCACCCCGTCGAGGCCGTCGACGTGGTCGGCGTGGAAGTGGGTCAGCACGACCAGGGGCACGGCGCGCACCCCCAGCCGGTCGAGGCAGCCGTCGATCGCCTGCGGGTCGGGACCGGCGTCGACGACCACCGCGGTCCCGGGTCCGGCCCGCAGGACCAGCCCGTCGCCCTGGCCCACGTCACAGGCCACCAGCACCCAGCCCGGCGGCGGCCACCCGGGCGTCGGTGGACGCACCAGCACGGTGACCACGAGCAGACCCGTGCAGGCCAGGGCCGACGCCGGACGGCGCAGCACCCGGGGTGCGACCAGCACCGCCGCCACGCACCCGAGGGTCAGCGCGGTGAGCGCGAGCGGGCCGGTGCCCCAGGCGACCGCCGCGGTCGGGACCTCGGCCCCGGCCCGCGCCACCGCGATGATCCACGCCGCCGACCAGGCGGCAGGGGCCGCGACCACCACGCCGAGCGGGTGCCACAGCAGCCCCGCCAGTCCCCCGGCCAGCCCGAGCACCGTCGCCGGCGCCACGGCCGGCGCGACGACCAGGTTGGCGCCGACGGCGACCAGGCTGACCTGGCCGGACAGCCCGGCGACGACGGGGGTGCAGGCGACCTGCGCGGCGAGCGGCACCGACACGGCCTCCGCCACCCAGCGCGGCGTCCAGCGCACCAGCGCGTCGCGCCACACCGGCGCCAGCAGCAGGATCCCCGCGGTCGCGAGGGCCGACAGCGCGAACCCGGCGGTGGTCGCCAGCCGGGGCCAGACGAGGAGCAGAACCAGGACCGCGACCCCGAGCCCGCGCGCACCGCGGGACCGGCCGTTGCGGCCCATCCCGACCAGCGCGACGGTGCCCATCGCGGCCGCCCGCACCACGCTGGGCTCGGCGCGGGCGGTCATCACGAAGCCGACGATCCCGACCGCGGCGAGGAGGTGCAGGCCGCGTCCGCGCACCCCGACCCAGCGGCCGAGCACGAGAAGGAAGCCGACGACGAGCGTCAGGTTGGTCCCGCTCACCGCGAGCAGGTGGGTGAGCCCGGTGGTGCGGAAGTCGTCGGCCAGGTCGGGGTCGAGGCCGCCGTCGTCCCCCACCACGAGCGCCGGCACCAGCTCGCGGGCGTCGGCGTCCCGCCCGGACACGACGGCCCGCACCGACGTGCGGATCGCCGCCGCGCCGTCCCACCAGGCCCGTGGCGGTGCGACCACGCGCGGCTCCCCCAGCGGCCGCACCAGCGCGGCCGCGCCGTCGGTGGCGGGGACCAGGCGGGCCGCCGTGTCCAGCACCGTGCCGAGCGGCAGCCGCGGCCAGTCGGCGTCGGCCATCACGACGACCGGGACGTCCAGCGTCCACGCGCGGCCGCGTCCCTCGACCCGCTCGACCCGCGCCTGCACCACCTGCACGTCGCCGAACTGCCCGGCCACGACCCGTACGTCCGAGGTCAGCGCGACCCGGAGGTCGACCACGGCCCCCTCGTCGGCCAGGCGCGCCACCGGCGAGGCGGACACCACGACCTGCTGCAGCGCGGCGACCCCGGCGACCGCGACCAGCGCCGCCAGCGGTCCGAGCCACCCGACCGCCCACCTGCCGCGCCGGACGCCGGCGACCACCGCGACGGACACGGCCGCCACCGACGCCACGGCGGCCGGCCCCGGCAGGAGCAGCGCGAGCAGCGCCCCGCACCACGCGCCGGCCCCGAGCGCGAGCGCGCGCAGGTCGGGCCGGTCGGATTGGTCGGGCTGGTCGGGCACCGGGTGACCGTCAGAGCGTCACGTGCGGGGCGATCTCGGCGAGCGTCGCCTCGCCGATGCCGTCGACCTCGAGCAGCTCGTCGACGGAGGTGAACCCGCCGTGCTCGGAGCGCCACGCGAGGATCGCCCCCGCCGTGACCGGTCCGACCCCGGGCAGCGACTCCAGGGCGGTCTGGTCGGCGAAGTTGAGGTTGACCAGCGCACTGCCCGCCGCCGGGGGCGGGGTGCCGACCGCCCCGGCGGGACCCGCGGGGGCGGCCTGCCCGACCAGGATCTGCTCGCCGTCGACCAGCAGCCGGGCGAGGTTGAGCGAGGACAGGTCGACGCCGCGGCGCGCTCCCCCGGCAGCCTCCAGCGCGTCGACCACGCGCGACCCGGACGGCAGCACGGCGATGCCGGGGCGCCGCACCTTGCCGGCCACGTCGACCACCACCTCGGTGGCGGCGTCCTGCCCGGCTCCCGCCCCGGTCGCGCCCGCTGGCTCCCCCGCCGTCGGGGGCAGCGACGCGAGCGGCGACGGGTCGCCGGCCGGGCCAGGCTCCCCCGCACTCGCGGGGGCGACGGCCACGGGCTCGGCCTGGTCGCGCACCGCCCACCAGGCGGCCAGCGCGACCGCAGCGGCCACCACGACGGACACGACCGCCAGGTGCAGCGGCCCGAGCTGGAACCCGGCCACGCGGAGCCGCCGCGACGCGTGCCGGCCCGGCACCGGCAGCACCACGGGGGCGGGCGGGTCGACCGGCTGGCGCACCCGGGTGTGGGTCGGCCCCTCTCCCCGGTCGGGGTGACTGCCGGGCTCGCCGCGCACCGCCGCGAGCTCGGCGCTCAGGGTCGCCAGCCGCCGCGACACCGCCTCGGCGTGCTCGGAGGAGGACTGGGACCGTCGCATGCCCCCCACGCTAGGAAGCGCGGACCGGCCACCGACAGGGGCCGACGGCGATCTGTGGACGAACCTGTCAGGCTCTCGCTGAACTTGTCGGCCCGTGCACGGCCTGACAAGTTCAGCGATCCCCGGCCAGCCGGGGATCGCTGAAGGAGATCAGGGGCGCGGCGAGACGCACACGGCGACCATGCCGGGGCCGACGTGCGCGCCGAGCACCGCGCCGAGCTCGCCGCACATCACCTCGCGGCCCTCGAGCCCCGCCGCGAGCCGCTCGGTCAGCACGGCGGTGAGCTCCTCGGCCCGCTCGGGGTTCGCGAGGTGGGCCACGCAGACGTCGACGGACGCGTCGCCGGCCGCCTCGACCGCGAGGTCGCCGAGCCGCGCCAGGGCCCTCGACGCCGTACGCACCCGCTCGCGCGGCACCACCTTGCCGTCGACGATCTCCAGCAGGGGCTTCACCGAGAGGGCGCTGCCGACCAGGGCCGCGGCGGCACCGATCCGGCCGCCGCGTCGCAGGTGCTCGAGGGTGTCGACGTAGAACAGGGAGGTCGCGGCCTGCCCGCGCGCGAGTGCCGCCTCCGCGGCGTCCTGCCCGGAGCCCCCGGCCTCGAGCACGTCGGCGGCGGTCAGCGCGGCGTAGCCGGTGGCGATGCCGACCTGCCCGGAGTCGACGACGTGGACCGGCAGGTCGACCTCGAGCGCGGCGAGCTGGGCGGACTCGAAGGTGCCGCTCATCTCCCCCGACAGGTGCACCGAGACGACCTCCTCGGCGCCGGCCGCCTCGAGCGAGCGGTAGAGCTCGGCGAACAGCGCGGGGGCGGGGCGCGAGGTGCTCACGGGGACGAAGTCGCGCAGCGCCTCGGCCACCACGTCCGGGGTCGCGCCGTCGGGCCCCTCGTCGAGCACCCTCGCGCCGATCACCACCTGCAGCGGCACCACGCGGATGCCGCGGGCGTCCGCCAGCTCGGGGGGCAGGCTCGCGGTCGAGTCGGTGACGACGACGCGGGAGCGGGACATGGCGCGACCCTAGCGCCCGACCCCGAGGTGGTCCGGCAACCAGGTGCCGGGTTGGATGTGCTCGTGTCCGACGCTATCGGGAGCTTCGCCGACACGCTGCGGGAGGCGATCGACCGCCGAGGACTGGCCCTCCACCGGGTCAGGGACCGGCTCGCGCACCGCGGCGTGGTGATCAGCGTGGCCACGTTGAGCTACTGGCAGTCCGGCCGCAGCGTGCCCGCCCGCCGCGGCTCCCTGGCCGCGCTGCCGCACCTCGAGGAGATCCTCGGCCTCGAGCCGGGCGAGCTCGGCCGGGCCCTCGACGCGACCCGCCCGTCGCCCGACGGGCCGCCCTGCCTCACCTCGCTCTGGCCCGACCACGCCGACGTGCTGGCCCGGCTCGACACCCGCTGGGACGCCGAGCTCGACCGCCTGGTCCTGCACGACCTGCTCCGCGTGGGCCCCGACCGCCGGCTGGCGTCGATGACGACCCGGCAGGTGCTGCGCGCCACGGCCGACGGCCCCGACCGGCGGGTGATCCTGCACCACCAGCGCGACTCCTCGGTCGACCTCCCGCGGATCCGCCCGGTCCGCGGCTGCACGCTGGGTCGGGTCGTACGCCGACGGACCGAGGGCGTCATCGCCGCCGAGCTCCTGTTCGCCCGGCCGCTGCGGCGCGGCGAGACCGTGCTGATCGAGCACGAGGTGACCTCGGTCGGCCCGGGGCCCCTCGACCTGCGCCACGGCCGTCGGGCGCGGACCTCGATGCGCGAGTACTGCCTGGAGGTCGAGTTCGACCCGACGGCCCTGCCGGCGTCGGTGTCGGCCTACTGCGGCGAGGACGCGTGGCCGGTCGAGCTGGACCCGTCGCACACCGCCCACCTGGTGCGCTCGGACGCGCCGAGCGGGTCGACCGGGCTCAGCTGGACGTGGCCGGACGCCGACCCGAGTTAACTGTTAACGCGCCCCGACCCCTTGTCGCGGTCCGGTGCGAGCGGCGAGATTCTGCGCGTCCATCTTTTCTCGGGAAGGAACAACCTCTCATGCGCAACCCCCACCGCCGGGTACTCGCCGGCATCGCGACGCTCGCCACCGCTGCACTGGCCCTCACCCCGGCCGCCACGCACGCCGAGCCGAGCACCCCGGCCACCGCCGGGCAGCAGGACCAGGCGCCGCTCCTCGGCTCCGCGTCGGCCGAGCGCTACATCGTCGTCATGGACGAGCAGGTCACCCAGGCCGACGTGAAGGCCGCCAAGACCGACGCCCGCGGCGACGGTGCCACGGTCGAGCACACCTACAAGGCCGTCGTCGACGGCTTCGTCGCCGACCTCACCCCGGCCGCCATGGACGCGCTCCGCGCCAACCCGGACGTCGCCTACATCGAGGCCGACAAGCCGGTCACCGCGACCGCGACCCAGTCCCCCGCCCCCTGGGGCCTGGACCGCATCGACCAGCGCACCCGCCCCCTGTCGGGCAGCTACACCTACAACCAGACCGGCGCCGGCGTGACGGCCTACATCGTCGACACCGGCATCCGCGCCGCGCACGCCGACTTCGGCGGCCGGGTCACCTCCGGCTACACCGCGATCAACGACGGACGCGGCACCGAGGACTGCAACGGCCACGGCACCCACGTCGCCGGCACCGTCGGCGGCGCGACCTACGGCGTCGCCAAGGGCGTGCGCCTGGTCCCCGTCCGCGTGCTCGACTGCAACGGCTCCGGCACCACCGCCGGCGTCATCGCCGGCGTCGACTGGGTGACCGCCAACCACGCGGCCGGCGCCCCGGCCGTGGCGAACATGAGCCTCGGCGGCGGCGTCTCGACGACGCTCGACAACGCGGTCGCGCGCTCGATCTCCGACGGCGTCTCCTACGCCGTCGCGGCGGGCAACGACTACGCCGCCAACGCGTGCAGCAGCTCGCCGTCGCGCGTGTCGGCGGCGCTGACGGTCGGCTCGACCACCAGCACCGACGCCCGCTCGAGCTTCAGCAACATCGGCTCGTGCCTCGACCTGTTCGCGCCCGGCTCGAGCATCACCTCGGCCTGGTACACCTCCAACACCGCCACCAACACCATCAGCGGCACCTCGATGGCCACCCCGCACGTCGCGGGCGCGGCGGCGCTCTACCTGCAGACCAACCCGTCGGCCAGCCCGGCGACGGTCAGCAGCTACCTCATCGGCCGGGCCACCACCAACGTGGTGACCGACGCCGGCACCGGCTCGCCGAACCGCCTGCTGTTCGTCGGCTGACCCACCCGCAACGACGGCAGCGGCCCCGGGGCGATCGCCCCGGGGCCGCTGTCGTGCGTCTGCTCGGACGTCAGACGACGATGTTGACCAGCTTGGGCGCGCGCACGACGACCTTGCGCACCTGCGCCCCGTCGATCGCGCGCTGCACGCCCGGGTCGGCCAGCGCCAGCGCCTCCAGGTCGGCCTCGGAGATGTCCGGGGAGACCTCCAGGCGGCCCTTCACCTTGCCCTTGACCTGCACGACCGCGGTGACGGTGTCCTCGACCAGCAGCGCCTCGTCGACGACCGGCCAGCCGACGCGGGCCACGGTGGGCTCGTGCCCCAGCCGCTCCCACATCTCCTCGGCCGTGTAGGGCGCGACCAGCGACAGCAGGATCGTCACCGCCTCCGCCGCCTCGCGGACCGCCGGGTCGGCGGGCCCGCAGCCGGAGTCGATGGCCTTGCGGGTCGCGTTGACCAGCTCCATCACCCGGGCGACCATCACGTTGAAGCGGTACGTCTCGACCAGCCCGGCCGCGTCGTGCACCGTGCGGGCGGTCACCCGCCGCAGCGCCTGGTCGCCGGCGGCGACGTCGACGCCCGGCTCCGAGGTGACGTCGCCGGACAGCCGCCACGCGCGCTGCAGGAAGCGCAGCGAGCCGTCGGGCGACATGTTGGCCCAGTCGATGTCGTCCTCCGGCGGGCCGGCGAAGACCAGGGTCAGGCGCACGGCGTCGACGCCGAAGGCGGCCAGCTGCTCCCCCAGGTTGACGCCGTTGCCCAGGGACTTGCTCATCTTCTTGCCCTGGTTGATCACGAAGCCCTGGTTCAGCTGGGCCGACCACGGCTCGCGGAAGTCGACCAGACCCATGTCGTTCAGGACCTTCGTGAAGAACCGGCCGTACAGCAGGTGCAGCACGGCGTGCTCCACCCCACCGACGTACAGGTTGGTCGGCATCCAGGCGTTGACCTTCGCGCTGTCGAAGGGCGCGTCGGCCTCGTGCGGGGAGCAGTAGCGGAACATGTACCAGGACGAGTCCACGAAGGTGTCCATGGTGTCGGTGTCCCGGGTCGCGGGACCGCCGCAGGTCGGGCAGGTCGTGTTCACCCAGTCGGTCGCCCCGCCCAGCGGCGAGGTGCCCTGGGGCTTCAGGTCCGCGCCCCGCAGCATCGGCAGGGTCACCGGCAGCTGGTCCTCGGGCACCGGCACCTCGCCGTGCTCGGGGCAGTGCACGATCGGGATCGGCGCACCCCAGTAGCGCTGGCGGCTCAGCAGCCAGTCGCGCAGGCGGTAGTTGACCGCGCCGGACCCGCGGCCCTCGGCCTCCAGTCGCTCGATGATCGAGTGGATGCCCGACGCCTTGTCCGACAGCCCGTCCAGCGGACCGCTGTTGACGTACGTCCCGTCGCCCGAGGTCGCGACGCCGCTCTCCTCCGGGTCGTCGGCGCCGGCCACGTCGATGACGCGGCGCACCGGCAGGCCCATGGCGCGGGCGAAGTCCAGGTCGCGCTGGTCGTGGGCGGGCACCGCCATGATCGCGCCGGTGCCGTAGTCGGCCAGGACGTAGTCGCTCGCCCAGACCGGGACCTGCTCGCCGGAGACCGGGTTGGTCGCGGTGATGCCCAGGTCGACGCCGGTCTTCGGGCGGTCGGTGGCCAGCCGGTCGATGTCGGAGGCCTTGCGGACCTCGACCAGGTAGTCCTCCAGCGCCTGCGCGCGGTCGGGGTGCACGATCTCGGCGGCCAGCGCGGCGTCGGCGGCGACCACCATGAACGTGGCGCCGTACAGCGTGTCCGGTCGGGTCGTGTAGACCTCGACGTCGCGCTCACCGCCCGCCGTGGCCAGCGTGAAGGTGACGTGGGCGCCCTCGGAGCGGCCGATCCAGTTGCGCTGCGCGGTGACGACGCGGTCCGGCCAGGTCTGCTCCAGCTCGTCCAGGCCGTCCAGCAGCTCCTGGGCGTAGTCGGTGATCTTGAAGTACCACTGGGTCAGCTCCTTCTTGGTCACCTCCGCCCCGCACCGCTCGCACTGCCCGCCCACGACCTGCTCGTTGGCCAGCACCGTCTGGTCCTGCGGGCACCAGTTGACCGGGCTGTTCTTGCGGTAGGCCAGGCCGCGCTCGTGGAACTTCAGGAACAACCACTGGGTCCAGCGGTAGTAGTCCGGGTCGGAGGTGTTGAACGTCCGCGACCAGTCGAACGACGCGGCGTACCTGCGGCACGACTCGATCGACTTCGCGATGTTGGCGCGCGTGTAGGTGTCGGGGTGCTCGTCGTTGCGGATCGCCGCGTTCTCGGCCGGCAGCCCGAAGGAGTCGAAGCCCATCGGGTTCAGCACCTCGTAGCCGCGCTGCCACCAGTAGCGCGCGACGACGTCGTGCAGGGCGAAGACCTCGGCGTGGCCCATGTGCAGGTCGCCGCTCGGGTAGGGGAACATCGTCAGCGCGTAGCGCTTCTCGCGCGGGCTGTCGTCGTCGGCGCGGAAGGGGTCCAGCTCCTCCCACACCCGCTGCCACTTGGTCTCCGTGGCCGCGATGTCGTAGGTCGTCTCGCCGTGGCTGGACTCGGTGGTGGTCTGCTCGGGGTTCATCTCTCTCGCTCCTGGTGGGTCCTGCTGCCGACATGAAAAAACCCCTCACGCATGGAGGGGTGGCCGCGATGACTGCCTGGACGGTGGGTCAGCGCGGCTGTCGAAGGAGCAGGATCTGCGACGGCACGTGCCCATGGTAGCCCCTCGCCGCGCGATACTGCCCCGGTGACCGACCTCGGCAGGTACGACGACTGGCTCGACTTCCTGCGCGGCCTGCCCGCACAGGTCCCGCAGGTGCGCGTGGTGGTGGTCAGCGGCTCGGCCGTCACCGGCGGCTACGACGAGCACTCCGACCTCGACGTGCAGGTGTGGTGCGACGCGCCCGCCCCCGCGACGTACGACGCCACGATGGCGCTGGTCCACGAGCGCTTCGACGTCGACCACGTGTGGCGCGTGGGCGCCGACCGGTGGCCGACCGCCGCGCAGGGTTTCGTCCACCTCCAGCCCGACGCGGCCGACCTGTCCCGCCCGACCCGGCTCGTCGACCTCTACGTCGACGCGCTGCCCGAGCGGCTGACGATCGACGTGCGTCGGCACGGCACGCCGCTCGTCCTGCACGACCCGGACGGGCTGCTGGTCCTCGAGCACGACGCCGAGGAGCCGATGGCCGAGCAGCGCGCCCGCGCGGTGGAGCAGGCTGCGGCACGTCGCGAGACCGGCGCCTGGCTGGTGCAGCGGGCGATCGCGCGCGGCGACCTCGCCGAGGCAACCTGGTTCCACCTGCGCTTCGCCGTCGAGCCGCTGGTGATGCTGCTGCGGGTCCGGCACTGCCCGGCCCGCCACGACTTCGGGCTGCGCTACCTGCGCACCGACCTGCCGCCCGGCACGGCCGAGCGGGTCGAGGCGCTGCTGCCCGGGCCGGACCTCGCCGCCCGGGCGCGAGCGGCGTTCGCCTGGCAGGACGAGGTGCTGGCCGAGCTGGGCGTCGCGCCGGTCAGCGGACGATCTGCGGGGTGAGCGGCGGGTTCCACCACTCGCCGTTGTAGGCCTTGACCGCGCCGATGACGTGCAGGATGCCGGCGATGACGAACGGCACGGCGAAGATCGGCAGGAAGAACACGAAGCCGATGCCGAGCGTGACGAGGCCGAGGATCACGTAGAGCACGCCGGCCACGACGAGCCAGACGAACATCGAGATCTGGACGTTGATCGAGTTCGCGGCGTGCGAGCGCACGAACGGACCGCGGTCCTTGTGGATCATGTAGACCGCGACCGAGGCCACGAAGCCCAGGAACCCGGCGGAGAAGAGCATCGCCACGACGGCTCCGGCGTGGCTCAGCATGCCCCAGGTGCGCTCGTCCTGCGGCGACATCGGCGGCTGCGGCGGGCCGTACGACGGCTGGCCGTGCGGCTGCTGGCCGTAGGGCTGCTGCGGGTACTGCTCGGACATCTCTCGCTCCTCGGTGGGCCCGGTCGCCCGGGTGGTGGATGCCTCCAGCCAACCACGTCCGCGGGCCGTTTTCACCGGTTCCCGGGGTGCGTTCAGGGTCGGGTCAGGGTAGTCCAGTGAGGGTTGGCTGCCCGGATGCCGTCACGACGACCATCCCTCACTGGACTACCGGGCGGAACGACTCCCCAAGAGGTGTTTGACAGTCGGCGCGGCATCCCCCAGACTCACTCCCCAACAACTCATGGAGGGTGGGGCCGTGGACGAGACCGACACCGAGACGGTGGCGCGGCTGCGCGCGATCGCACACCCCGTGCGGCTGCGGATCCTCTCGCTGCTGACGGCGGAGGCGATGAGCGCCGCCGAGGTGGCGCGCGCCCTCGACCTCACCCACGCCAACGCGTCCTACCACCTGCGCCAGCTGCACGACAGCGGCGAGCTGGTGGTGGAGAGCGAGGAGAGGGTCCGCGGCGGGTTGGCCAAGCGCTACCGCTACGACGCCTCGCGCGCGGTCGCCGACCGCTCCCACGCGATCGACGACCGGGTGGCCTACGCCCGCGCCACCGGGCTGGAGGTGGAGCGGCGCCTGCTGGACGCGGCGCCCGGCGCGGGCTCCTCCAGCGACCTCGAGACGTGGGTGCCGGTCGCCGTGTGGCACGAGGTCCTCGACCTGCTCCACGAGGCGTCCGTCCTGCTGCACGCCGAGGCCCGGCCGGCCGGGACCCCCGACACGGTGCACGTCTCCGCCACGAGCAACGCCTTCACGATGGCCGGCGGGCTCGGCGGCGAGGAGACCCGCTGGGTCCCTCGGACGGAGGGCCCGCGATGAGCTGGAAGGCGTCGCTCGCGCCGCTCGCCGAGCGGAACTTCGCGTGGTACTTCTCCTCGCGCCTGGTCAACACCCTCGGCGCGATGATGGCCAACATCGCGCTGACCTTCGCAGTGCTCGACATCGACGGCCGGGCCATCGCGATCGGGCAGGTCCTCGCCGCGCACACGGTGCCGATGATCCTGCTGCTGCTCTGGGGCGGGGTGATCTCCGACCGGTTCCCGCGCGCCGTGGTGCTGCAGGTCTCCAACGTGCTCTCCGCGCTGTCGCAGGGCACCATCGCGTTCCTCGTGCTCACCGACCGCGCCGAGCTCTGGATGATCATCGTGCTGAGCGCCGTGCACGGTGCCGTGTCGGCGATGTCGATGCCCGCGATGGCGGGCCTCGTGCCGCAGCTGGTGCCGCGCGAGTCGCTCCAGCAGGCCAACGCCCTGCTGTCCCTGACCCGCAACGGGCTCACCGTCCTCGGGCCGTCGCTCGGCGCGTTCATCGTCGTCACCTCCGGCCCGGGCTGGGCGCTGGCCGTCGACGCGCTGACCTGGGCCGTGGCCGCCGTCCTGCTCGCGCCGGTGCGGATCCCGCCGCGACCGGCGCGCGCCGAGGCGTCCTCGACGTGGGCCGACCTGCGCGAGGGCTGGACGTTCTTCCGCAGCGTCACGTGGCTGTGGGTGGTCGTCCTGGGCTTCGGCGGGCTCAACATGATCCACAACGGGGCGCTGCTCACCCTGGGCCCGGTCGTCGCCGAGGACACGATCGGGCGCCAGGCCTGGGGCTTCGTGCTCTCCGCGGAGGCGGCCGGCCTGCTCGTGATGGCGGTGGTCCTGCTGCGGTTCCGGCTCGAGCGGCCGCTGCTGTGGGGCATGGCCTCCATCGCGACGATGGCGCTGCCGATGCTGATGCTCGGTGTCGAGCCGGTCGTCGTCGCGCTCGTCGCCGCGGCCTTCGTCGGCGGGATGGGGATCGAGGTGTTCTCGATGGGATGGGCGCTCGCCATGCAGGAGAACATCGACGACGACATGCTCAGCCGCGCCTACTCCTACGACATGCTCGGCTCGTTCGTCGCGATGCCGGTCGGCCAGCTCGCGTGGGGACCGCTCGGCCTCGCGTTCGGCAACGAGCGGGTGCTGGTCGCGTCCGGCATCGCGTACGTCGCAATCTGCGCCCTGGTCCTCTGCTCGCGGGCGGTGCGCGACCTCCCGCGCGCCCCGACCACCCCGGCGCCGTCGGTGACGACCGCCACGCCGTAGGGTCCCGCCATGGGAGTCATGGACCTGTTCCGCCTCGACGACAAGGTCGTCATCGTCACCGGCGCCTCCAGCGGGCTGGGCGTCGCCTTCGCGCACGTCTTCGCCGAGGCGGGGGCCGACGTCGTGCTCGGTGCCCGTCGCGCCGACAAGCTCGAGCGGGTCGCCGAGTCGGTGCGCTCGACGGGTCGCCGCGTGCTCACCGTCGAGACCGACGTGGCCGACCCCGAGCAGTGCCAGCGGCTCGTCGACGCCGCGATGGAGAAGTTCGGCCGGGTCGACGTGCTGGTCAACAACGCCGGCGTCGGCACCGCCGTCCCGGCCACCCGCGAGACCCCGGAGCAGTTCCGCTCGGTGATCGACGTCAACCTCAACGGCTGCTACTGGATGGCGCAGGCGTGCGGCCGGGTCATGCAGCCCGGGTCGAGCATCATCAACATCTCCTCGATCCTCGGGATCACGACCGGCGGCCTGCCGCAGGCGGCGTACTCCGCCTCCAAGGCCGGCCTCGGCGGCCTCACCCGCGACCTCGCGCAGCAGTGGACCGGTCGCAAGGGCATCCGGGTCAACGCCCTCGCGCCCGGTTTCTTCACCTCCGAGATGACCGAGACCTACCCCGAGGGCTACCTCGACCTCGCGCTCCAGCGGGTGCCGGCGGGGCGCAAGGGCGACCCGCACGAGCTCGCCGCGACCGCCGTGTGGCTGGCCTCCGACGCCGCGGGCTACGTCACCGGCCAGATGATCCCGGTCGACGGCGGCCTGACCATCGGCTGATGTCGCACGGCGACTACAAGGCGTTCTTCGCCGCCGCCTGCGCGGGTGACGTCGCGCTCGTCGAGCACCACCTCGACGCGGGCGTCGACGTCGACTTCGTCCACCCCGAGCTGCAGTCCACCGCGCTCGTCGCCGCCATCGAGGACGGTCGCGAGGACGTCGCGCTGCTGCTCCTCGACCGGGGCGCCGCACCCGACCTCAGGTCGCCGCTGGAGGGGACGACGCCGCTCGAGGCCGCCCGCTCGGCCGGACTCGCGCGGGTCGTCAGTCGGCTCGGCTGAGCCAGGGCTCGCCCGCGACGACGCCGTCCGTACGCCGTCCGTCGGCCGCCTCGGCGAGCCAGCGCTCCGCCTCGTCGAGCCCGAAGGAGCCCGTGCCGCTCCAGCCGTCGAGCGAGCGACGCACCACCCGGTCGCCGGCGCGCACCACGTGGACGCCACCCGACAGGGCCAGCAGGAACGCCGCGTCGACGGCCTCGAGCAGGTCGGCCGACCCGGTGTCGCAGGCGTCGCAGCCGCAGTCGGGCTGGAGGTCGAGCACCTCGACGGGCTCGCCCACACCCACCCGGACGAACGTCTCGTCGTCGAGCAGCGCGACCACCACCGCGAGCGTGCCCGGGCGACCGCGCAGGACCGTCGTGCGACTGGCGGGCAGGGGCGACGGGTCCACCCACGCCACCGCGCCCGGGTCGACCCGCTCGGCCGTGCCGAGGCCCGCGCCGACGACCGCGTCGACCCAGGCGTCGGTCCGCGCGGCGAGCAGGCGGTAGCGCTCCGGGCGGTCGCGGCGGGAGTACTCCTCCTCCGCCGGTGGGACCCCGACCGGGTGCGGGTTCGGCCAGTCGGCAAGGTCGCCGCGCATCCGGGCGAAGGCCTCGTCGACGGCCGGGAGCAGGGAGGCGGCGGGGAAGCGGCGGCGGTCGGACCGCGTCGACACCGCGACCCCGTCGAGCAGGTGCCCGGCGAGGTCACCGGACGGGACGGCGAGGGTGAGCGAGGCGAGCGGCTCGTCGCGGGGAGGCTCGGCCTCCGCGCCGACGAGGACGACGGCGCCGCCCGGGACGTCGACCGGCTCGCCGACCGGTGACAGCGTGACCTGGAGGCCCGCACCGTCGTGGAGCACCCGGCGTGGCCAGTGCGCGCTCGGCGCGAACCCGAGCGCGAGCAGCAGGTCGGCGACCCGGTCGGGGTCGGGCGGGGTGAGCCCCAGCCACTCGACCACCGGTCCGTCCGCAGGGCCGGGCGGCATCGGGGTCGTCCACTGGATGAGGAACGGGAGGGTCCAGTCGTAGGGCTGGGAACCGATGTCGCACACCACCCACTCGACGACGTCACCGTCCGGGGTGCGCCGCGATCCCGGCACGGCCGGACCCGGCTCGAAGCCGGCGGCCGCCAGCGTCGTG
Source organism: Nocardioides okcheonensis (assembly GCF_020991065.1). Lineage (NCBI taxonomy): Bacteria > Bacillati > Actinomycetota > Actinomycetes > Propionibacteriales > Nocardioidaceae > Nocardioides > Nocardioides okcheonensis. The sequence continues at coordinate 4,186,675 of NZ_CP087710.1, read as the reverse complement.
CGCGCGGCCTCGACGTCGTCGACGGCGACCGCCCACGAGATCGGCCCGCGCGCCCCACGGACGCGGTCGAGCCACGGGTTGTGCTCGTCGCGGCCGGCCGCGATCAGCTCGACGTAGGCCCGACCGGGACCCCGCACCAGCACGTTCTCCGTGCCGACGGGGTGCGCTCCCCCACGCCCGGCGCGCAGCCCGGCCGCGGACCACCGGGCCGCCGCCTCGTCGAGGTCCTCGACGGCGACGACCAGGTGGTCGAAGCGGGCTGCCACGACCGGTCCCGCCTCAGGCGCGGGCGGCGGCGAGGATCTCGGTGACCGCGGTGACCAGCACGGCGACGTCCTCGTCGCTGGCGACCAGCGGCGGGGCGAAGCGGACGGTCGAGCCGTGGGTGTCCTTGGCGAGGATGCCGCGCGCCATGAGCGCCTCGGACATCTGGCGACCGGTCATCAGGCTCGGGTCGATGTCGATGCCGGCCCAGGCGCCGCGCACCCGGACGTCGGACAGGCCCTGGCCCACCAGCGGCCCGAAGCCGGCCGTGAGCTGCTCGCCGATCTCGGCGGAGCGGGCCTGGAAGGTGCCCTCCTCGAGCATCGCGACGACCTCGGTGCCGATGGCCGCGGCCAGCGGGTTGCCGCCGAACGTCGAGCCGTGCGAGCCGGGGGTGATGACGTCCATGACGTCGCGGTCGGCGGCGATGGCGGAGACGGGGTAGATGCCGCCGCCGAGCGCCTTGCCCATGATGTAGATGTCGGGGACGACGCCCTCGTGGTCGCAGGCGAAGGTCTTGCCCGAGCGGGCCAGGCCGGACTGGATCTCGTCGGCGATCATCAGCACGTTGCGCTCGGTGCAGAGCTCGCGGAGCCGGGTCAGGAAGCCCTCGGGCGGCATGACCACGCCGCCCTCGCCCTGGATCGGCTCGAAGAGCACGCCGACCGTGGTCTCGTCGATCGCCGCGGCGATCGCCTCGATGTCGCCGTACTTCGCGCTGCGGAAGCCGGTGGTGAACGGCGCGTAGCCCGAGGTCGCGACGTCGTCGTCGGAGAAGCTCACGATCGTGGTGGTGCGGCCGTGGAAGTTGCCCTCCATGGTGATGATCGTGGCCTGCCCGGCCGGCACGCCCTTCACCTCGTAGCCCCACTTGCGGCTCACCTTGATCGCCGTCTCGACGGCCTCGGCGCCGGAGTTCATCGGCAGGATCATGTCCTTGCCGGTCAGGCGGGTCAGCGCCTCGGCGAAGCCGCTGAGCTTGTCGTTGAAGAACGCGCGGCTGGTCAGCGTGAGCGTGCCGAGCTGCTCACGCGCCACGGCGACGAGGCGCTCGTTGGAGTGCCCGAAGTTGAGCGCGGAGTAGCCCGCGAGGCAGTCGAGGTAGCGCTTGCCGTCGACGTCGACCACCCAGGCGCCCTCGCCGCGCGCGAGCACGACCGGGAGCGGGTGGTAGTTGTGCGCGGCGTGGCGCTCGGTGGCGTCGATGTGGGCGGCCGTGCGCTCCGAGACGCCCTCGGCGGTGGTGCTGGTGGAGAGGTCAGACGCGGTCATGGGCACATGGTGCCACCGGCGTCACGAATTGGCCGAGTCGACGACCGGTGCCCCGGGCCGACGGCGCCGGGAAACGCAGGAAGCCCGGCGCTCGGCGCCGGGCTTCCTGGTGTCGGTGGAGCTGAGGGGACTCGAACCCCTGACCCTCTGCATGCCATGCAGATGCGCTACCAGCTGCGCCACAGCCCCAACTTCGCCGCCCGCGAGGGGCAACGCGGAGAACATTAGCCGACACCGGCGGCGAGGTGAAATCCGGGGGTCGGTCTAGGTGAGCAGCCGCCACAGCAGCCAGATCCCGACCACCATGGCGACCACGCCGGCCACGACCGGGACCAGCATGAGGGCCACCGCCCCGGCGACGTAGGCGGCCGAGGGAGGCTCGCGCAGCGGCTCCCGCTCGACCTCGCGCAGCAGCAGGCGGAGGTTCTTGCGGTTCGCCCGGTGGGCGACGTCGAGGAGGTCCCCGATGCCGGGGACGAGGCCCAGCACGGCGTCGACCAGCAGGTTGAGGCCCATCCGCGCCAGCACCACCACCGGGACCCGGGCGCGGATCGCGTCGCGGACGATGATCCCGGAGAGCGCGCTGCCGAGCGCGTCGCCGATGCCCGGGACCAGGCCGAGCAGGGCGTCCGCGCCGATCCCGATCTTCGTGCCGGGGACGGTGACGGCGTCGTCCATCACCCGCGCGAGCCGACGGCTGGCTGCGACGTCGACCTCGCGCGCGCGGTCGGTCACGGGGCCACCCGGTTCCAGGCGTCCAGCCGCCAGCGTGCCTCGCCGCCGGTCCAGACCGACGCGGAGTGGGTCAGCTCGATCCAGCCGCAGTTGGCGAGCACCCCGAGGCTCTCCCCCGGCTCGTCGCCCCAGCCGAGGAACGCCGGCACGACCACGCGCAGCGCGGCGCCGTGGGAGACCAGTACACCGGTCTCGCCGTCGCCGAGGCCCTCGGCGTACGCCGTGAGCGCGGGCAGGAAGCGACCCAGCACGTCGTCGCGGGTCTCGCGGCCGGGGATCGCGTCGATGTTGCCCGCGAGCAGGTCGGCGTGCTCGCCCGGGTGCGCGGCGGCGTACTGCTCGGAGGTCAGGCCCACGCGGTTCGGACCGATGTCGAACTCGCGCAGCCGCGCGTCGAGGACGGGCTCGAGGCCGCACTCGGCGCCCACGGCGGCCGCCGTGGCGGCTGCGCGGGCGAGGTCGGAGGACCACAGCGAGACCGGGCGCATCGCGGCGAGGACCGGCGCCACGGCCTTGGCCTGCGCGGCGCCGACGTCGTCGAGCGGCACGTCGGCGTGCCCCTGCGCCCGCCCCGAGTCGTTCCAGGCGGTGCGACCGTGGCGCAGGAGGACGATCCGCCTCACGTCAGGGTGAGCGGGATGACCGGGCAGTCGGCCCACAGTCGCTCGAGGGCGTAGAACGAGCGCTCCTCCTCGTGCTGGACGTGCACGACGATGTCGCCGTAGTCGAGCAGCACCCAGCGCCCCTCCTTGTGCCCCTCGCGCCGGATCGGCTTGGCGCCGGCCTCGCGGAGCTTGTCCTCGACCTCGTCGACGATCGCGCCGACGGCCCGCTCGTTGCTGGCGCTGGCCAGCAGGAAGGCGTCGGTGATGGCGAGCTGGTCGCTGACGTCGAACGCCAGGACCTGGTCGGCCTTCTTGTCGTGCGCCGCCTGGGCGGCGACGGCGACGAGGTCGAGGGCGTGGTCGGTGGCAGTCATGCGGGGTCCTTGCTGCTGGGAGAGGTGTAGAGGTCGTGCTTGGCGATGTACTGGACCACACCGTCGGGGACGAGGTACCAGACGGGCTCGCCGCGGCGCTTGCGGTCGCGGCAGTCGGTGGAGGAGATCGCCAGCGCCGGGATCTCGACCATCGTGACCCGGTCGGACGGGATCTTGGCGAGCGTCGCGGGGTCCATCGTGTAGCCGGGCCGCGTGCAGCCGACGAAGTTGGCGAGCTCGAAGAGCTCCTCGGCGTCGCGCCAGGTGAAGATGTCGGCGAGCGCGTCGGCCCCGGTGATGAAGAACAACTCCGCGTCGGGCATCTCGGTGCGCAGGTCGCGCAGGGTGTCGATCGTGTAGGTCCGCCCGGTCCGGTCGATGTCGACCCGGGAGACGTTGAAGCGCGGGTTGGCCGCGGTCGCCACCACCGTCATGAGGTAGCGGTGCTCGGCCGCGGTGACGTCGCGCTCGCTCTTCTGCCAGGGGTCACCGGTGGGGACGAAGACGACCTCGTCGAGGTCGAACCACGACTGGACCTCGGAGGCGGCCACCAGGTGGCCGTGGTGGATGGGGTCGAAGGTGCCGCCCATCACCCCGACGCGGCGCGTCGCCTGCTGGTCGAGCACGTCGCTCAGCTGTGCTCGCGCCCGCCGCCGAAGGACACCACGGCCAGCAGCAGGGCGAGCAGCAGCGCCAGCGCGATCGCCCCCACGACGTAGGGGTGGACCAGGGGGTCGCCGTGCTCGGCGGACTCGGCGGCAAGCGTGGTGACGGTGCTCAGCATGGCGCGATCCTATCGCCTGCCCCCGCGGGTCAGCGCACGTGGCCGTCGCCCACGACGACGTACTTGGTCGAGGTCATCTCGGGCAGGCCCATCGGACCGCGCGCGTGCAGCTTCTGGGTGGAGATGCCGATCTCGGCGCCGAAGCCCAGCTCGCCTCCGTCGGTGAACCGCGTGGACGCGTTGACCAGCACCGCCGCGGAGTCGACCGCCGCGACGAAGCGCCGGATGGTCGCCTGGTCCCGCGCCACGATCGCCTCGGTGTGGCCGGAGGAGAAGCGGCGGACGTGGGCGATGGCCGCCTCGACGTCGTCGACGACCGCCGCGGAGATCTCGAGGGCGAGGAACTCGGCCGCGTGGTCCTCGTCGGTCGCCGGAACCACCCCGTCCCGGGCCGCGAACACCGGGTCGCCGTGCACCAGCACGCCGGCGTCCTGCAGCGCCGCGACGACCCGCGGCACGAACGCGTCGGCGACGTCGCGGTGCACCAGCAGCGACTCGGCGGCGTTGCAGACGCTGGTGCGCTGGGTCTTGGCGTTGAGCACGATCGCGAGGGCCTGGTCGAGGTCGGCGGACGCGTCGACGTAGACGTGGCAGTTGCCGACCCCGGTCTCGATGACCGGCACCGTCGAGCCCTCGACGACGCTGCGGATCAGCCCGGCGCCGCCGCGCGGGATCAGCACGTCGACCAGGCCCCGCGCCCGCATCAGCGCCGTGACGCTGTCGCGCGACTCCCCCGGCACCAGCTGGACCACGTCGGCGGGCAGTCCGGCCGCGGTCACCGCGCCGCGCATCGCCTCGACGAGGGCGGCGTTGCTGGACCGGGCGTTCGACGACCCGCGCAGCAGGACGGCGTTGCCGGACTTGAGGCAGATCCCGGCCGCGTCGACCGTGACGTTGGGGCGCGCCTCGTAGACCATCGCCACCACCCCGAACGGGACCCGCACCTGCCGCATCTCCAGGCCGTTGGCCAGCGTGCTGCCGCGCACCACCTCGCCGACCGGGTCGGGCAGCCCGGCCACGTCGCGCAGGCCCTGGGCCATCGCGGCGAGCCGGTCGTCGTCGAGCCGCAGCCGGTCGACGATGTTGCCCGGCGTGCCGGAGGCCTCGGCTCGCGCCACGTCCTCGGCGTTGGCGGCGAGCACGGCGGGCGCCGCGTCGAGGACCGCGGCGGCCATCGCGTGCAGCGCCGCGTCCTTGCGCGAACGGGTGGCGGTGGCGAGCACGTGGCTCGCCTCGCGGGCGCGCACCGCGACCTCGCGGACGCCGTCCTCGGCGGTGGTGGAGGGGGTCACGGGAAGAACCCTAGGTGTCGGGGCAACCAATCGGGGCCCTGCGGCGTCCATCAGTCATGGCACCTCGCACCCTCCTGTCGACCCTCGCCTGCCTCGGGGTCGCTGCCGCCGGTCTCGCCGCGGCCACCGTCCCCACGACCGCCACTGCCGACGCGCCGTCCGCGCGCGCCGGAGCAGGTGCGGTCCTCCGGCTCTACGCCCCCGACGCGGTCGAGGCCTACGGTGACGGCGGCCGCGTCTGGGCCGACATCGGCGTGCGCATGATCGCCCCCCAGTCCAACGTGGAGGTGTGGTCGCACCGCGCGTCCTACGACCAGCCGATCGTCTCCGAGGTCCGCACGCCCAGCGGGACGACCGCGCTCCCGGCGGGCGCGATGGACGACTTCAGCGGCCTGTCCGGCTTCATCGTGATGGACGTGCGCAAGGCAGGCAGCAGCAAGAAGCTCGTGCACCGCTCGATCGACGCGTGCCTGTCCGCCACCGGCGAGCGGGTCCAGCCGGACGCGGCGCCCACCTCGCCGTACCCGCGGTACTGCCCGTGGAACCCCTACACCGTCGGCTCCGTGATGGGCATCCAGAAGGGGTGGGCCGCCAACGTCTTCGAGTCCAGCGGCCTGCGCCCCTTCCGGCTGCCCGACGGGACGTACGTCGTGGAGACCCGGGTCGCCAAGCGGTTCTGGCCGGCGTTCGGCCTCACCGCCGACACCGCGACCGCGACGACCCGGATGACCGTCAGCGCCGAGTGCCACGAGTGCCGCCGCCCGCACCCGGGCGCCACCGGGCGTGCCGCCGACGGACCCGACGCGGCCCCCGGCCCCCGGCCCGTCGCGGCCTCGAACGGGCGCGTGGCCGGGCCGGTGCCCGACCTGCGCTCGCTCCCCGCGTTCGGCATCGCGCTCAACAACAAGGGCACCGCGCTGCGGTTCTCCGCGACGGTGTGGAACGCCGGCAACAGCCCGCTCGTCATCGACGGGTTCCGTCGTCCCGGCGGCGAGGTGATGGACGCCTACCAGTACTTCTTCGACGCCGCCGGCACCCAGACCGGCTACCAGCAGGTCGGGACCATGGAGTTCCACCACGCCAACCACAACCACTGGCACTTCGAGGACTTCGCGCGCTACGACCTGCTCGACGCCGACAAGGCGTACGTGAAGAAGTCGCGCAAGCAGTCCTTCTGCCTGGCCAACACCGACGCGGTCGACTACACCGTGCCCGGCGCCGACTGGCAGCCCGAGAACACCGACCTGGCCACCGCGTGCGGCAGCGAGGGCGCCCTGTCGATCCGCGAGGTCCTCGCGGCCGGCTCCGGCGACACCTACGCGCAGTACCGCGCCGGCCAGGCCTTCCGGATCGACGGCCTCCCCAACGGCGTCTACTACATCCGCGTCGAGGGCAACCCCGAGCGCAACCTCACCGAGTCCGACACCACCAACAACGTGGCGGACCGGCGGATCCGCATCGGCGGCACGGGCGCCGACCGCTGGGTGAAGGTGGCACCGCTGGGCGACATCGTCGACCCGGAGATCTACTGACGTGCGACGACCGCCGGGCGCGCTGAGCGCCTGAGCGCCGGTGGACGCACGACGCCCCGCCTCCCTCACGGGTGGCGGGGCGTCGCGGCGTGCGGGCGGGCTCAGCCCTTGCGCTCGTTGACCTTCTCGGTCGCGGCGGGCAGCACGGCGTGCAGGTCGCCGACGACGCCGAAGTCGACGAGCTCGAAGATCGGCGCCTCGGGGTCCTTGTTGACCGCGACGATGGTCTTCGACGTCTGCATGCCGGCACGGTGCTGGATCGCACCCGAGATGCCGTTGGCGACGTAGAGCTGCGGCGAGACCGTCTTGCCGGTCTGGCCGACCTGGAAGGCGTGCGGCATCCAGCCGGAGTCGACCGCCGCGCGCGACGCGCCGACGGCCGCACCCAGGGAGTCGGCAAAGCCCTCGACCGGCGCGAAGTCGCCGCCGGTGCCGCGACCACCGGAGACCACGATCGCGGCCTCGGTCAGCTCCGGGCGACCGGTCGACTGGCGCGGCTGGGTCGCCACGACCTGCGCACCGCGGGCCGCGTCGGACACGGTCGCGGCGAACGCCTCGACCGTGGCAGCACCCTCGGCCTCCTCCGGCGCGGCGGAGTTCGGCTTGACCGTGATGATCGGCGTGCCGGTGGTGACCTTGGCCTGGACGGTGTAGTTGCCGGCGAAGACCGACTGGGTGGTGACGCCACCCTCCTGCACGTCGACGGCGTCGGTGATCAGGCCCGACCCGAGCTTGACCGCCAGGCGACCGGCGACCTCCTTGTTCTCGAAGGTCGACGGCAGCAGGATCGCCGCCGGGCTGGTCTTCTCCGCGAGCTGCTGGAGCGCCTCGGCCTTCGGCGCGACGAGGAAGCCCTTGATCGGGGCGTCGTCGACGACGTAGACCTTCGCGGCGCCGTACTTCTTGACCTTCTCTGCGACCGCGTCGCCCTGGGCGGGCGAGCCGAAGAACACCGCGGACGGCTCGCCGAGGCGGCGCGCGATGGTCAGCAGCTCGTAGGTCGGCTTCTTGACCTCGCCCTCGGCGTGGTCGATGACGACAAGAACCTCAGACATGTCTACGCAGCTCCTCAGATGAACTTCTTGGACGCGAGGAAGTCGACCAGCGCGGTGGCGCCCGAGCCGTCCTCGTCGGTGACGACCTCGCCGGCCGTGCGCGGCGGGCGGGCGGTGGTGTCCTCGACCTGGGTGTAGGCGACCGACAGGCCGACCTGGTCGGCGGCGAGGCCGAGGTCGGAGAGCGCGTAGGTCTCCAGCGGCTTCTTCTTCGCCGCCATGATGCCCTTGAACGACGGGTAGCGGGCCTCGCCCGACTGGTCGGTCACCGACAGCACGATCGGCAGCGTCGCACCGATCACCTCGGTCGAGCCCTCGTTGTCGCGCTTGATCCGGACCTGGTCGCCCTGCGACTCCACCACGGAGGCGAGGGTGACCTGCGGGAGGCCGAGGCGCTCGGCGAGCATCGCCGGCACGACCGAGCCCGACGCATCCGTCGAGGCCATGCCGCACACGACCAGGTCGACCGAGCCCGCGGTCTCCTTGATCTTCTCGATCGCCTTGGCCAGCACCAGCGAGGTGCCGAGGTAGTCCGAACCGGCGATCGCGTCGTCGACGACGTGGACGGCCTGGTCGGCACCCATCTGCAGCGCCTTGCGCACCGCGTCGACGGCCTTCTCCGGCCCCACGGTCAGCGCGGTGACGGTGATCTCCTCACCCTCGCGCTTCTCGCGGAACTGCAGCGCCTGCTCCACGGCGTACTCGTCCAGCTCGGACAACAGGCCGTCGACGCCGACGCGGTCGACGGTGTAGTCGTCCTCGAACTTGCGGTCGGCCGTCGCGTCCGGCACGTACTTCACACAGACAACAATGTTCATGGTGGTGTGGCCTCGCGGCCCCTCCTGTGCACTCGGATGTGCTCTGGAGGCTACAAGTCAGCGCCCCCGGACCGGAATGGTGATCGGCGTGGGTTCTCTCACAGTGGAACTGTCACGGTCGCGGGACCCCGCGGTCGGTCGCTCAGCGCTGGCGCACCCGGAACCGCACCACGCGCTGCGCGGGGAGGTGCGAGGCGTCGCCGCGGTAGCGGACCACCGCGCGGTAGCGCCCGCGGGGCAGTCGGCCGAACCCCACCCGCAGCACCGTCCCGGTGAGCGTCGCGGTCGCGCTGTCGACCCGCCTCCCGGCGCGACGCAGCCCGACGCCGACCTCGCCGCGCGGGGTGGTGCCGAAGTCGCCGGACACGGTGATCGCCAGGTAGGTCGGGATGCGCAGCCCCTTGCCGACCGCGCGGGCCTGCAGGCGGGTGCGCGCCGGCGCCACCGCCCACGGCAGGGCGGCGGAGGCGCTCCCCTGCTGCTGCAGCGCGTCGGCGGGGACGAAGGTCGCGGTCACCGCGTGCTGGCCGACCCCGGCGCGGGGCAGGACGAGGGTCGCGGTGCCGCTCCCGCCGAGGTTGGCCTTGTAGGCCAGCCCGTCGACCGCGAAGACGACGTCGCCCTCCGCCGGGCCCGGCGAGGTCGCGACGGCCGCGCTCGCGGTGACGGTCTGGCCGAAGGCCGACGCGGTCGTGCTCAGCGTGAGCGTGGTGGTCGAGGGGGCGGCAGTCGCGGCCTGCGCGGGCGCGACGGCCAGGCTCGCCACGCCGAGCAGCAGCGCGGCGCCGAGCGTCGCCGTACGAGACACCTGCCTCACCCCCGTCGACGATCCTAGGCGACGCGTCAGGGCTTGACGATGCGATCGAGGATCCGGCCCGCGACGAGCCACGCGATCGCGCCCAGGCCCCAGTTGAAGAGCGCGTTCTTCACGTCGGCGCCCTCGCCGCGGAACTGCTTGATGCCGTCGACGCGGGAGAAGACGCCCAGGTCGACGGTGTCCGCGGCACGCAGGACGAAGTGGACCAGCTCGTTGGACCGGTTGGCGTCGAGGGCGACCAGCAGGGCGCCGACGGCCAGGACCAGGGCGCAGAGCGCGGCGACCAGCCAGATCAGCTGGGCCAGGCCCGAGCGGAGCTTCGTCACGGTCAGATCTCCTTCAGGTTCGGGTCCGGCAGGCGCCGGGACCGGTCAACGCCCGACGAATGTTGCCTTGCCGGGCCCGTTCTCAACGAACGAGGTGATGCCGCGGGTACGGTCCTCGGTCGCGAAGACCCCGGCGAACTGCTGGCGCTCGATCTCCAGGCCCGTGTCGAGGTCGACCTCGCTGCCGCGGTCGATGCACTCCTTGGCGGCCCGGATCGCGAGCGCGGCGGCTCCGCTGAACTGCGACGCCCACGCCACGGACTCCTCGAGCACCTTGTCGGCCGGGACGACTCGGTCGACCATGCCGATGCGCAGCGCCTCGTCGGCCTTCACGAAGCGGCCGGTGAAGATGATGTCCTTCGCGCGCGACGTGCCGACCAGGCGGGCGAGCCGCTGGGTGCCACCGGCGCCGGGGATGATCCCGAGCAGGACCTCGGGCTGGCCGAGCACCGCGTCCTCGGCGGCGAAGCGCAGGTCCGCGGCCAGGGCGAGCTCGCAACCGCCGCCGAGGGCGTAGCCGTTGACCGCCGCCACCACGGGCTTGGGGATCCGGGCGATCGCGGTGGTCGCGGAGCTCACCGACGCCGAGACCTTCACCATGTCGGAGTAGGACAGGTCGGCCATCTCCTTGACGTCGTTGCCGGCGGCGAAGACGCGCTCGCCTCCCCACACCACGACCGCGCGGACGTCGTCGCGCATCGTCAGCTCGGCGGCCGCCTCGCGCAGGTCGGCCTGCACCTGGATGCTGATCGCGTTCATCTTCGGGCGGTCGAGCCGCAGCACGGCGACCCCGTCGGTCACGTCGATCGAGACGAACTCCATGGTTGCTCCCCTTCGTCGGTGCCGGTCCCGCCTCCCGTGAGCGGTGTTGCCGGATCGTGATGGGGCATTGTGCCGTGTGGCGCCGACTCCGCGACAATGGCCCGCGTGACACCGCCCCCCGCGACGCCCGCCGTCTGGAACCACGACGGCGAGACCATGTCGGTCTGGCCCGGCCGCAACTACCCGCTCGGCGCGACGTGGTCCTCGGAGTCGACCAACTTCGCCGTCTACGCCCCGGCCGCGACCCAGCTCTGGGTGTGCCTGTTCGACGACGACGGCACCGAGGTCCGGCACCGCCTCACCGAGCACTCCCTGGGCGTGTGGCACGGCGCGATCCCCGGCGTGCGCCCCGGCACCTGCTACGGCTACCGCGCCGACGGCCCGTGGGACCCCGACGCCGGGCTGCGGTTCAACCCGGCGAAGCTGCTGCTCGACCCCTACGGCAAGGCCGTGGCCGGCGACCTCACGGTGGACGACGCGATCTTCGGCTACGCCCCGGGCGACCCCGCCACCGCCAGCGACCTCGACTCCGCGCCGTACGTGCCGCGCAGCGTCGTGGTCTACGACGACTTCCAGTGGGGCGCCGACACCTCGCCGCGACGCCGCTGGCGCGACACCGTCATCTACGAGATGCACGTCAAGGGGATGACCGCGCTGCACGACCGGGTGCCCGAGGAGCTCCGCGGGACCTACGCCGGGCTGGCGACGCCCGCCGTCACCGACTACCTGCGCGACCTCGGCGTCACCGCCGTCGAGCTGCTGCCGGTGCACCAGTTCTTCTCCGAGCCCATGCTCGCCGAGCGCGGCCTGGTCAACTACTGGGGCTACAACTCGCTGTGCTTCTTCGCCCCGCACAACGCCTACGCCGCCTCCGGCGACCGGGGCCAGCAGGTGTCGGAGTTCAAGCAGATGGTCAAGGACCTCCACGCGGCCGGGCTGGAGGTGATCCTCGACGTGGTCTACAACCACACCGCGGAGGCCGGCCCGCTCGGCCCGACGCTCAGCTTCCGTGGCCTCGACGACCTCGGCTACTACCAGCGCGTGGTCGCCGTCCCCGACCCCGACGGGCCGCCGCCGCCCGACACGTACTGGGACGTCACCGGCTGCGGCAACACCGTCGACGCCACCCACACCCAGAGCCTGCGGATGATCCTCGACTCGCTGCGCTACTGGGTCACCGAGATGCACGTCGACGGCTTCCGCTTCGACCTGATGAGCGCGCTGACCCGCACCGACCAGGTGGTCGACATGGGCAGCCACCTGATAACCGCCATCGGCCAGGACCCGGTGCTCCGGCACGTGAAGCTGATCGCCGAGCCGTGGGACGCCTCGATGGACGGCTACCGCGTCGGCCAGTTCCCGCCGCCGTGGATCGAGTGGAACGACCAGTTCCGCGACACCGTCCGCGACTTCTGGCGCGGCCACTCCGCCGGCGTCCGCACGGTCGCGACCCGGCTGGCCGGGTCGAGCGACCTCTACGCCGACGACGGCCGCTCGCCCTACGCCTCGGTCAACTTCGTCACCGCCCACGACGGCTTCACCGTGCGCGACCTGGTCTCCTACGACCACAAGCACAACGAGGCCAACGGCGAGGACAACCGCGACGGCACCGACAACAACCGGTCGTGGAACTGCGGCGTGGAGGGCGAGACCGACGACCCGTCGATCCTCGCGCTGCGCCGGCGCCAGGCGGCCAACCTGATGGCGACGCTGTGCTTCTCCAGCGGCGTGCCGATGCTGACCGCCGGCGACGAGCGCGGGCGCACGCAGGGCGGCAACAACAACGCCTACGGCCAGGACAACGAGACGTCGTGGATCGACTGGCGCCCCGACGACGCGTGGCTCGACGTCTACGAGGTCACCAAGGCCGCGCTGCGGCTGCGGCGCGAGCACCCGGTGCTGCGGCAGCGGCACTGGTTCGAGGGCCGGCCCACGATCCGGGGCGGGATCAAGGACCTGGTGTGGGTGCACCCCAGCGGGCGCGAGATGTCGACCGACGACTGGAACGACGACGCCTGCCGCACCGTCGGGATGTTCCTCAACGGCGCCCCGCTGCGCTCCCCCGGCCCGCGCGGCGAGCAGGTCCGCGACCGCTCGTTCATGATCTGGCTCAACTCCGGGGTGGACGACGTCGAGCTGGCGCTCCCCGCCAACCAGTGGGTGCACACCGGCGAGGTCGTGCTGTCGACCAACGACGCCGTCGCGCTCGGCACCCCCGTGGTCGCCGGCGGCACGCTGCCCCTCCAGGCCCGTTCGGTCCTCGTGCTCCGCCAGACCTGACCCGTCAGGCCGGCTGGGCCGCCTTGGCGGCGTCGATCACCGTCGCCAGCCGGTCGCGCAGCTCCATGAGCTCGTCGACGTCGATGCCGAGCCGCTCCACCACCGTGCCGGGCACCGCGAGCGCCTGCCCGCGCAGCGCGCGCCCACGCGGCGTGAGGGCGACGGCGAGGCTGCGCTCGTCGTCCGGGTCGCGGTCGCGGGTCACCAGGCCGGCCGCCTCGAGCCGCTTGACCAGGCGCGACAGCGTGCCCGGGTCGAGGTCGAGCTGGCGCCCGAGCCCGCTCAGCGACAGGGGCTCGTGGCCCCAGAGCGCGAGCATCACGAGGTACTGCGGGTGGGTGAGGCCGAGCGGCTCGAGGACCGGGCGGTAGACCGACACCACGGTCCGGCTGGCGACGGCCAGCGCGAAGCAGACCTGGCGCTCCAGGGCGAGCGGGTCGTCGTCTTGGGTCGGCGCGGACATTCCGTTAGCCTAACAACAGTTGTCACAGCAAAGAATTGGACGGTCCGCCATGGCCAGCAGCGTCCCCGCCCGCCGCACCGAGAAGGGTCGCGGCCACCTGCTCGACCTCGACGCGCCCCGCCGCGTCGTGGGCGACCCGTCCGCGGAGGACCGCGACCTGGCCCGCGTCCAGCGGTGGGTGATGTCGACGATCGCCGTCACCACGATCCTGCACCTGTCCGGCGGCCTCGTCGTGGCCTCGGTGATGCTCGACGAGAAGCCGTGGTCCTCGCAGGTCGGGCTCTCCGTGATGGCCGGCGTCGTCGGGGTCCTCGCCGTCGCCACCGGGCTCGGCATCCACGGCCGCCGGCTGGTCTCGCCGTGGCTGCTGCTGGGCCTGGTCCCGACCGCGATCGGGCTCTGGCTGATCCGCTGAGCGGCCCTCAGACCGGCTGCGCGACCCACTCGGCGGGGTCGCCCGCGTCGAGGTCGGTGATCCCGAGGGTCTCGTAGGCCCCCAGCACGACCAGGCGGCGCACGGCGGCGAAGGTCAGCACGTGCGCCACCATGCCGCCGTAGGAGAAGACCCGCGGCGGCTCGCAGGTGACGTCGAGGAAGGTGTCGTCGAGACGCCCCTCCTCCACCGTCGTCCGCACCTGGGACAGGAAGGCCGGTCCCTCCGCGGCGAGCTCGCGGCGCAGGGTGGTCACGGACTTGCCGCGCTCCTGGTCCCAGTCGTAGCGCCGCTGGTCGACCGCGGCGTTCCACTGCGCGAGCTGGCCGACGATCCGGCCGAGCACCGAGCGGATCGTCATGTCGTCGTCGATGGTGCCGATCGGCACCTCGATCGGGGCGTCGAGCTGCTCGTCGCTCAGCCGGGCGGCGCGGTCCAGCATCTCGCCGGTCAGCCAGAGGTGGTGCTCGATCATCCGGGTCATCAGGTCCATGGCGGACACCTTTCGTGCAGTGGGCAGCCGCAGGCCGCCCGGCGGGTGGAAGTGCACCTCGCTGGCACCCGGGATCCGGGTGCCGGTCGGTGCCTGACGCCAACGGCTGGGCGCGCTGCCGTACGCCCGGGCGAACGCCCGCGTGAACGCCTCGTGCGAGCCGAAGCCCGCCCCGAGCGCCACGTCGAGCACCGGCCGGTCGGTGGTGGCCAGCTCGTAGGCCGCCCGCTCGAGCAGCAGCCGCCGGCGCATCCGCTCCGGCGACTCGCCCCCGGTCGCCGAGACGACCCGGTCGAGGTGGTGGCGCGAGAGGTGGAGCCGCCGCGACCGCTCCTCGCTGCCCAGGTCGAGGGTCTCGGCCAGGGTGGCGAGGAACTCCGCGAAGGTGTCCGCCGCTGTCGTCATGCCCCCAGCCTCACGACCGGCGCGCGCCGGCGCTTGATCGTGCTTGCGCACTCCCCCGTCACGACCGGTCGCCTCAGAGCCGCAGCGTGCTGATCGCGACCAGGTACGCCCCGCGCACCAGGTCGGGGTCGTGGAACCGGCCCTCGTCGGCGGCCACCGCGGCCTCGCGGGCGCGCATCGCCGCTCCGGGGTCGGGCGCGACCAGGTCCGAGGCGAGCGCCGCCACGACCAGGGGCAGGTCGTGCCCGTCGAGGTCGTCGAGCACGAGGCCGTCGTGGAGCATCCCGGCCGCCTCGGCCATCAGCTCGCGGGCGACCTCGAGGTCCACCTCGGGCCGCTCGGCGGCCGTGGCGTCGGCGGCGGCGAGGAAGGGGTCGAGCAGGTGGGCGGGGACGCGGGAGGTCACCGCGCCATCCTCGCCACCGTCGTACGGCCCGGCAACCGATTCACCCGGAGGTTGTCAGGCTCTCGCTGAACTTGTCAGGCCATGCACGGCCTGACAAGTTCAGCGATCCCCGGCTGACCGGGGATCGCTGAAGAGCCGAGAACCGCCTCTCAGGCCGGCTCGGCCACCAGCCCGAGCTCGGCGACCGACGCGAGGGCCGCGTTGCGCGGCACGACACGCACCGTGTAGCCGAACGGGCCCGAGTGCGCGAGCCGCACGTCGGTGTCGAAGCGGTGGCGGTTGCCGTCGTAGGACTCGACCACGTGCATCGGCGAGACCGTCGTCGCGGTCAGCACGTCGTCGGAGCCGATCCGGCCGTGCACGACCTGGACCTCGACGTCGGCGGGCGAGAGACCGCCGAGCGCGACCCACGCGCGGACGCCGAGGGTGGCGCCGACCTCGGCCTGGTCGCCCACGCCCTCGGAGTCGACGTGCTCGACCCGGACGCCCGGCCACGCGGCGCGGACGGTCTGCTTCCAGCCCGAGAGGTTCCGGGCGCCGGCGTAGTCGGAGTTGATCGCCCGCGCGGTGTGGGCCGCCGGGGCGTAGAGCTCGCGGACGTAGTCGCGGACCTGGCGGGTGGCGAGCACCTTGGGGCCGAGCGACTTGAGGGTGTGGCGCACCATCTCGATCCAGCGCGGCGGGACGCCCTCGTCGTTGGTCTCGTAGAAGCGCGGGACGACCTCGCCCTCGAGCAGGTCGTAGAGGGCGTTGGCCTCGAGGTCGTCACGCCGGTCGGCGTCCTCGATGCCGTCGGCCGACGGGATCGCCCAGCCGTTGTTGCCGTCGTACCACTCGTCCCACCAGCCGTCGAGGATCGACAGGTTGAGGCCGCCGTTGAGCGCGGCCTTCATGCCCGAGGTGCCGCAGGCCTCGTAGGGGCGCAGCGGGTTGTTGAGCCACACGTCGCAACCGGGGTAGAGCGGCTGCGCCATCGCGATGTCGTAGTTGGGCAGGAACGCGATCCGGTGGCGGATCTCCGGGTCGTCGGCGAAGCGCACCATCTCCTGGATCAGGCGCTTGCCGGTCTCGTCGGCGGGGTGGGCCTTGCCGGCGATGACGAGCTGGATCGGGCGCTCTGGGTCGAGCAGCAGCTTCTTGAGCCGCGCGGGGTCGCGCAGCATCAGGGTGAGCCGCTTGTAGGTCGGCACGCGGCGCGCGAAGCCGATCGTCAGCACGTCGGGGTCGAGCGCGCCGTCGACCCAGGTGGTCTCGGCGGGGGCGAAGCCGCGCTTGGCCGCGGAGCGACGCATCCGGTCGCGGGCGTCGTCGACGAAGCGGGTGCGCAGGGTGCGCTTGAGGTCCCAGATCTCGCGGTCGGAGATCTGGTCGACCAGCGGCCACAGCGCGTCGGTGTCGTCGCCGTCGATGTCGCCGCCGCGGCTGGCGGCCAGCTCGATGACCTCGCGGGCGATCCAGGTGGGCCCGTGCACGCCGTTGGTGATCGACGTGATCGGCACCTCGGCCTCGTCGAACGCGGGCCACAGGCCGTTGAACATCCCGCGCGACACGTGCCCGTGCAGCTCGGAGACGCCGTTGGCGCGCTGCGCCAGCCGGAAGCCCATCACGGCCATGTTGAAGACGCCGGCGTCACCGCCGTCGTAGTCCTCGGCACCCAGCGCCAGCACCCGGTCGACCGGCACGCCCGGCGTCGGCGAGCTGCCGCCGAAGTACTGCTCCACGAGCTCGCGCGGGAAGCGGTCGATGCCGGCCGGCACCGGGGTGTGGGTGGTGAAGACGGTGCCCGCCCGCGAGACCTCGAGGGCGGTGTCGAAGTCGAGGTGCGGGCCGTCCTCGGCGACGGTGAGCTCGCGGATCCGCTCGATCCCGAGGAAGCCGGCGTGGCCCTCGTTGGCGTGGAAGACCTCGGGGGCCGGGGCGCCGGTGATCCGCGACCAGGCCCGGAGGGCGCGCACGCCGCCGACGCCCAGCAGCAGCTCCTGGCGCAGCCGGTGCTCGGAGTTGCCGCCGTAGAGGCGGTCGGTCACGTCGCGGTAGTGGGCGCTGTTCTCCTCGATGTCGGTGTCGAGGAGCAGCAGCGGCACCCGGCCGACCTGCGCGACCAGGATCCGGGCCACCAGGTCGGCGCCGTCGGGCAGCGCGAGGGAGATCGTCGCGCGGCTGCCGTCGGCCTCGCGGAGCACGCTCAGCGGCAGCTCGTCGGGGTCCAGCACGGGGTAGCTCTCCTGCTGCCACCCGTCGCGGTCGAGCGCCTGCTTGAAGTAGCCGTGGCGGTAGAACAGCCCGACGCCGACCAGCGGGATGCCGAGGTCGGACGACGCCTTGAGGTGGTCGCCGGCGAGGATGCCGAGACCGCCGGAGTACTGCGGCAGCACCGAGGTGATGCCGAACTCGGAGGAGAAGTACGCGATCGCGCGGGGCGCGTCCTCGCCGGCCTTCCGGGCGTACCAGCGGTCCTCGGAGAGGTAGCGCTCGAGGTCGGCGTGCGCGGCGTCGAGGCGCTGGCGGAACTCGGCGTCCCCGACGAGCTCGTCGAGCCGCTCGCGGCCGACGGCGCCCAGGAAGCGGACGGGGTCGCCGGCCACCTCGCGCCACAGCGCGGAGTCGACGGACGCGAAGACGTCCTGGGTCGGCGGGTGCCACGACCAGCGCAGGTTGCCGGCCAGCACGGCCAGCGCCCCCAGCGGCTCGGGCAGGACGGGACGGACGGTGAATCGTCGGATCGCTCGCACGGTCGTGCACGCTAGGGCATTTCTTGGATCGATCCAAGACCCACCCCCGGGGACGGGACGGCGCACCGCTCCGCAGGGTGAGACCGAGCATGCCCCGGGTTGCGCCCATGACCATGGGTTCGCAAGTGTGGGGGCATGGTTGGACGCATTCCCGTGATGGACGTCTCCCCCGTCGTCGACCTCGGCCGCCAGGCGGCCAAGGCGACGGTCGGCGAGCCGATGCCCGTGCGCGCGACGGTGTTCCGGGAGGGGCACGACCAGCTCGGCGCCGAGGTGGTCGCGATCGACCCGCAGGGCGTGCGCCGCGCGCCGGTGCGGATGGAGCCCGACGGGCCCGAGCCCAACCGCTACCTCGCCCACGTCACCCCCGACGTCGAGGGTGAGTGGACCTTCGAGGTGCACAGCTGGTCCGACCCGATCGGCACCTGGCAGCACGACGCGGGCATCAAGATCCCGGCCGGCGTCGACGTCGAGCTGATGTTCACCGAGGCCCGGCTGCTCCTCGAGCGCGTCCTGGCCGGCACCGGGCCCGACAAGCCCGACGCCGCCGACGCCGCGGTCCTCCGCGCGGCCGTGGCCGCCGCCGACGACACCTCGCGCCCCGTCGGCGCCCGCCTGGCCGCCCTGCAGGACCCCGGCCTCTCGGCCGTCCTGCTCGCGCACCCGCTGCGCGACATGCTCACCACCACCGGGCCGTTCCGCTTCCGCGCCGACCGCGTCCGGGCGCTCTTCGGCAGCTGGTACGAGTTCTTCCCCCGCTCCGAGGGCGCGACGCGCGACCCGCGGACCGGCAAGGTCACCAGCGGCACCTTCCGCACCGCGACCGAGCGGCTCGACGCCGTCGCCGCGATGGGCTTCGACGTGCTCTACCTGCCACCGATCCACCCGATCGGCGAGGTCAACCGCAAGGGCCCGAACAACACCCTGACGCCCGGACCCGACGACACCGGGTCGCCGTGGGCGATCGGCAGCAAGGACGGCGGCCACGACGCGATCCACCCGGACCTCGGCACCTTCGACGACTTCGACGCGTTCGTCGCGCGCGCCGGCGAGCTCGGCCTCGAGGTGGCGCTCGACCTCGCCCTGCAGGCCGCGCCCGACCACCCGTGGGTGACCACCCACCCGCAGTTCTTCACCACGCGGGCCGACGGCACCATCGCGTACGCCGAGAACCCGCCGAAGAAGTACCAGGACATCTACCCGATCAACTTCGACAACGACCCCTCCGGCATCTGCCGCGAGGTGCTGCGCATCGTCAAGCTCTGGATGTCGCACGGCGTGCGGATCTTCCGCGTCGACAACCCGCACACCAAGCCGCTGGCCTTCTGGGAGTGGCTGCTGGCCGAGGTGCGGCGCACCGACCCGGACGTGCTCTTCCTGTCGGAGGCGTTCACCAAGCCGGCGATGATGCACGGCCTCGGCGCGGTCGGCTACCACCAGAGCTACACGTACTTCACCTGGCGCACGGGCAAGCGCGAGATCGAGGACTACCTGCGCGAGGTGTCGTCGGAGTCCGACCACCTGATGCGGCCGAACTTCTTCGTCAACACCCCCGACATCCTGCACGCCTACCTGCAGTACGGCGGCCCGGCGGCGTTCAAGGTGCGCGCCGCGCTCGCCGCGACCGGCTCGCCGAGCTGGGGCGTCTACGCCGGCTACGAGCTCTACGAGCACGTCGCGGTCAAGCCCGGCTCGGAGGAGTACCTCGACTCCGAGAAGTACCAGATCCGGATCCGCGACTGGGAGAAGCGGGAGGCAGACGGCACCAGCCTCGCGCCGTACCTCACCCGGCTCAACGAGATCCGGCGCCAGCACCCCGCGCTCCAGCTGCTGCGCAACCTCACCGTGCACTCCAGCGACGACGACCAGGTCCTGGTGTTCTCCAAGCGGCACACCCTCCCCGACGGCACCGACGACGTCGTGATCAGCGTGATCAACCTCGACCCGCACGGCACCCGGGAGACCATGGTCCACCTCGACATGCCGGCGCTGGGCCTGGAGTGGCACGACTCGTTCGTCGCCCACGACGAGATCACCGGCGCCGACTGGAGCTGGAGCGCGCACAACTACGTGCGCCTCGATCCCGGCTGGGAACCCGCCCACCTCATCAGCGTCAGGAGGACCCGTTGACCGAGCACCCGACCTCCGCGCAGATGCCGACCGACGCCGGAGCAGCGACCGCGGTGCTCAACGCGGAGCCCGAGTGGTTCAAGACCGCCGTGTTCTACGAGGTGCTGGTGCGGTCGTTCCGTGACTCCAACGGCGACGGGACCGGCGACTTCAAGGGCCTGATCGAGAAGCTCGACTACCTCGAGTGGCTCGGCGTCGACTGCCTGTGGGTCCCGCCGTTCTTCACCTCGCCGCTGCGCGACGGCGGCTACGACGTCGCCGACTACAACAACATCCTCCCCGAGTGCGGCACGGTCGAGGACTTCCACGAGTTCCTCGACGCCTGCCACCAGCGCGGCATCCGGGTGATCATCGACTTCGTCATGAACCACACCAGCGACGCGCACCCGTGGTTCCAGGCCAGCCGCAGCGACCCCGAGGGCCCCTACGGCGACTTCTACGTCTGGTCCGACACCGACGACCTCTACCAGGACGCCCGGGTCATCTTCGTCGACACCGAGCCGTCGAACTGGACGTGGGACCCGGTGCGCCAGCAGTACTACTGGCACCGGTTCTTCCACCACCAGCCCGACCTCAACTTCGACAACCCCAAGGTCCACGAGGCGATGCTGGACGCGATGGCGTTCTGGCTCGACATGGGCCTCGACGGGTTCCGCCTCGACGCCGTGCCGTACCTGTACGAGCGGGCCGGCACCAACGGCGAGAACCTCCCGGAGACCCACGACTTCCTGAAGAAGTGCCGGCGCTTCGTCGACGAGCACTACCCCGGCCGGGTCCTGCTCTGCGAGGCCAACCAGTGGCCGGCCGACGTGGTCGAGTACTTCGGCCCGGAGCAGACCGAGGACGGTCGCTGGGTCGGCACCGAGTGCCACATGGCGTTCCACTTCCCGGTGATGCCGCGCATCTTCATGGCCGTGCGCCGCGAGTCGCGCTTCCCGATCTCGGAGATCCTCGAGCAGACGCCCGAGATCCCCGACGGCTGCCAGTGGGGCATCTTCCTGCGCAACCACGACGAGCTGACCCTCGAGATGGTCACCGACGAGGACCGCGACTACATGTGGTCGGAGTACGCCCACGACCCGCGGATGAAGGCCAACATCGGCATCCGCCGCCGCCTGGCGCCCCTGCTGGACAACGACGTCAACCGGATGGAGCTGTTCACCGCCCTCCTGCTGTCGCTGCCCGGCTCGCCGGTGCTCTACTACGGCGACGAGATCGGGATGGGCGACAACATCTGGCTCGGCGACCGTGACGGCGTGCGCACCCCGATGCAGTGGACCCCCGACCGCAACGCCGGCTTCTCGTCCGCGACGCCGGGCAAGCTGCACCTGCCGGCGATCCAGGACCCGGTCTACGGCTACCAGTCGGTCAACGTCGAGGCGCAGCTGGAGAACACCTCCTCGCTGCTGCACTGGACCCGGCGCCTGGTCCACACCCGGCGCCGGCACCCGGCCTTCGGGCTGGGCGACTTCACCGACCTCGGCGGCTCCAACCCGAGCGTGCTGTCCTACGTCCGCGAGCACGAGGGACCGGACGGGCGTGACGTGATCCTGTGCGTCAACAACCTGTCCCGCTTCCCGCAGCCGGTCGAGCTGGACCTGCGCCACTACGAGGGCATGGTCCCGGTCGAGCTGCTCGGCGGCGTGCCGTTCCCGGCCGTCGGCGAGCTGCCCTACCTGCTGACGCTCGGTGGGTACGGCTTCCTCTGGCTCCGGCTGACCGACTCGAGCACGACCGGCACCATGGCCGGCGCCGGCACCGGCAGCATGGACACGGGGGTGGAGCAGTGAACGACCAGGTCGCTTCGTGGGTCGCGCAGGCCCGCTGGTTCGGCGGCAAGGGCCGCGACTGGACGCTGACGGCGCTGCGGCGCGTCGGCGAGCTGCCCGACCCGCCGCCGGGCCTGCGGGTCGTCATCGAGCTGGCGGAGGTGACCTACGCCGACGGCGACACCGAGCTCTACCAGCTGCCGCTCGCCCTCTACTCCGAGCCGCAGGACCGTCTGGGCCACGCGCTGCTCGGCGAGTGGGACGACGCGGACCACGGGCACGCGTGGGTCTACGACGCGCTGCACGACCGCGAGGCGATGGCGCTGTGGCTGCGGGCCTTCGACGCGGCGGCCAACGCCACCCGCGGGCTGCTCCACTTCCACCGGGTGCCGGGCCACGACCTGGACCTCGAGGCCCACTCCACGCTCTTCTCCGGCGAGCAGTCGAACTCGTCGGTCGCGTTCGGCGACGACGCCCTGATGAAGGTGTTCCGCAAGGTCACCCCGGGCGTGAACCCGGACATCGCGATCCACCACGTCCTCACCGAGGCCGGGTCGACGCACGTCGCGGCGCTCTACGGCTGGCTCGACCTGGTCGACGAGGACACCGACACGACCATCCAGCTGGCGATGCTCCAGCAGTTCCTGCGCACCGCCAGCGACGGCTGGGACCTGGCCCTGGCCAGCGTGCGCAACCTGTTCGCCGAGGCGGACCTCCACGCCGAGGAGGTGGGCGGGGACTTCGCGGGGGAGGCCGCGCGGCTCGGCGTGGCGCTCGCCGAGGTGCACGCCGACCTGGCCGCGCACTTCCCGCGCGAGCAGCGCGACGCCGCGGCGCTCGACCGCCTCGCCTCGGCGATGGAGGGACGCCTCGACGCGGCCATCGCGGTGGTGCCGGCCCTGACGGCCTACGAGGAAGACCTGCGCCGCACGTTCGCCCGGCTGCGGGAGCTCGACGGCGTCGAGGTCCAGCAGGTCCACGGCGACCTGCACCTGGGCCAGACGCTGCGCACCGTCAAGGGCTGGAAGATCGTCGACTTCGAGGGCGAGCCGGCCAAGCCCCTCGCCGTACGCCTCGAGCCGGACTCGGTGTGGCGTGACGTGGCCGGGATGATCCGGTCGTTCGACTACGCCCCGCGGGTGACCGCCCTCACCGGGGCGGGCGCCGACAGCTCCGAGACCGAGCAGCGCGCCTACCGGGCGGCCGAGTGGTCGGCCCGCAACCGGCAGGCGTTCCTGGAGTCCTACACCGAGCAACGGGGTACCGGGCTCGACGAGGCGGCGAGCGCCCTGCTCGACGCCTACCTCGCGGACAAGGTCGTCTACGAGGCCGTCTACGAAGCACGCAACCGACCGGGGTGGATCTCCATCCCGCTCGCCGCGTTGGGAGACACGCCATGACCGACCAGCAGAGCACCGACCGCACGCACGCACCCGGCGAGCTCGACCTGCACCTCATCGGCGAGGGCCGCCACGAGGAGCTCTGGACGGTCCTCGGCGCCCAGGTCTCGACGGGCCCCACCGGCGAGGTCGACGGGACCTCGTTCCGGGTCTGGGCCCCCAACGCCCTGGAGGTCCAGGTCGCTGGCGAGTGGGCCGGCTGGGACGGCGCCGCGCACCCGATGACCCGGCTCGACGGCTCCGGGGTGTGGCACGTCCACGTGCCCGCCGCGGGCGTCGGCTCGCAGTACAAGTACCGCATCCGCGGCGCGGACGGCGCCTGGGTCGACCGCGCCGACCCGATGGCCCAGTACGCCGAGCGGCCGCCGAGCTCGGCGTCGGTCGTGTGGCGCTCGCAGCACGTGTGGGGCGACCAGGACTGGCTCGAGGCGCGCCGCGACAAGCAGCCCGTCGACGAGGCGATGTCGGTCTACGAGGTGCACCTCGCGTCGTGGCGCAAGCACCCCCACTCCCACGGACCCGGCGGCGACCTCTACGACTGGGACCAGATCGCCGACGCGCTGGTGCCCTACGTCTCCGACCTCGGCTTCACCCACGTCGAGTTCATGCCGGTCATGCAGCACCCGTTCGGCGGCTCGTGGGGCTACCACGTCACCTCCTACTTCGCCGCCGACTCCCGCTTCGGCGACCCCGACGGCCTCAAGCGGCTCATCGACCGGCTGCACCAGGCCGGCGTCGGCGTGATCCTCGACTGGGTCCCCGGCCACTTCGCCACCGACGAGTGGGCCCTCGCCCGCTTCGACGGCACCCCGCTCTACGAGGACCCCAACCCCCAGCGCGGCTGGCACAAGGAGTGGGGCTCGCACATCTTCAACTTCGGGCGCAACGAGGTGCGCAACTTCCTCTACGCCAACGCGGTCTTCTGGCTCGAGGAGTTCCACGCCGACGGCCTGCGCGTCGACGGCGTGGCCTCGATGCTCTACCTCGACTACGCGCGCGAGCACGGCGAGTGGTCGCCCAACGTCCACGGCGGGCGGGAGAACCTCGAGGCGGTGCAGTTCCTCCAGGAGATGAACGCCACCGTCTACAAGCGCGTCCCCGGCATCGTCACCATCGCCGAGGAGTCGACCGCGTGGCCGGGCGTCACCGGCCCGACCAGCGAGGGCGGGCTCGGCTTCGGGTTCAAGTGGAACATGGGCTGGATGCACGACTCCCTGACCTACATGGCCAAGGACCCGCTCTACCGCAGCCACCACCACGGCCAGATGACGTTCTCGCTGGTCTACGCCTTCGCCGAGAACTACGTCCTGCCGATCAGCCACGACGAGGTCGTGCACGGCAAGGGCTCGCTGCTGCGCAAGATGCCCGGCGACCGCTGGCAGCAGCTGGCGAACCTCCGCGCGTACCTCGCCTTCATGTGGGCCCACCCCGGCAAGCAGCTGCTCTTCATGGGCTGCGAGCTCGGCCAGGAGTCGGAGTGGGCCGAGAGCCGCGAGCTCGACTGGTGGCTGCTCGAGCACCCCGAGCACGCCGGCGTCCACGCGATGGTGCGCGACATGAACGCCGCCTACACCGCCTCGGGCGCCCTGTGGGGCCGGGACAACGACCCGGCCGGCTTCCAGTGGGTCGACGCCAACGACGCGGGCCGCAACACGTTCTCGTTCGTGCGCCGCTCCCCCGGCTCCCCCGACCTGGTGTGCGTGTCGAACTTCGCCGGGCAGCCGCACGAGGGCTACCGCCTCGGCCTGCCCTCGGCCGGCACCTGGACCGAGGTGCTCAACACCGACGCCTCCGCCTACCACGGCTCCGGCGTCGGCAACCTCGGCTCCATCACCGCCGTCGAGGGCGAGCACGTCGGCCAGCCCGCCCACGCCGACGTCGTGGTGCCGCCCCTCGCCACGGTCTGGTTCCGCAAGGAGGCCTGACCGGACACCATGAAGGCAGTTCGCACGAGCCACTCGGCCGCCGAGCGCACCAACCGCACGCCGGCCCACGAACTGCCTTCATGGTGCGCCCCTCCCCTTCGGCGCGCTGGCTAGGGTGGCCCGGTGCCTGAGCAACAGCCGACGCTGACCGACGGGGCCGTCACGCTGCGGCCATGGCGTGCCGACGACGCCTCGGAGGCCGTCGCCGGCCACGATGACGAGATGGCGCTCTGGTTCGGCTGGGACGCCTCCGACGTGACCGAGGAGTCCCACGCACGGGCGATCGCCCGGTGGCAGGAGCGCTACCGCGCGGGTGAGCAGGCCTCGTTCGTCGTGGAGCACGACGGAGCGATCGTCGGCAGCGTCGAGGCGACCCGGCAGGGGGACGCCGGCGCGAGCCTGAGCTGGGCCCTCTACTCCGGTCACCGCGGGCGTGGCCTCGCGGCCCGTGCCGTGCGCGTGCTGGTCGACTGGGTGTTCGCCGACCGGGAGCAGGGAGGTTGGGGACTGCAGCGCGTCGAGGCCCGGATCGACCCCCGCAACGACGCGAGCCGGCGAGTGGCCACCCGCGCGGGGCTCCGGCTCGAGGGGGCCCAGCGCATCACCCCCGGCATGGGCGACCGGCCCGACGCCACCTCCTACCTGGTCTTCGCCCGTCTGGTCACCGACCCTCCGCTGAGCGACCCCGAGTCGTTCCGGTCGCTGCTCAACTCCTTCCTCCCCCGCAAGCGGGCCATCGCGCAGATGCTGGTGCGCGACCCCGAGGGGCGCGTGCTGCTGTGCCAGCTGACCTACAAGCGTGACTGGGACCTGCCCGGCGGGGTGGTCGAGGTCGGCGAGTCGCCGCGGCTGGCGGTGGGCCGCGAGGTCGAGGAGGAGCTCGGGCTGACGATCGAGCCCGGCGCGCTCGTGCTGACCGACTGGCTGCCGCCGTGGGGAGGGTGGGACGACGCGGTGTGCCTGGTCTTCGACGGCGGCACCCTGGAGCCGTCCGCGCTGGCCGACGTCGTCAAGCAGGAGCGCGAGATCCGCGACGTGCGGTTCTGCACGCTGGAGGAGGTCGACGCCCTCGCCGCCGACTTCACCGCGCGCCGGATCCGCTCCGCCGTCACGGGTGAGGGGACGTATACGGAGTCCGGTCGCTGAGGCAGGATGCCTCCCATGACCTGGGTCTACGACTTCGCTGAGGGCAACAAGGACCAGAAGGACCTGCTGGGCGGCAAGGGCGCCAACCTGGCCGAGATGACCAACCTCGGTCTCCCGGTGCCACCGGGGTTCACGATCTCCACCGAGACGTGCCGCGCCTACCTCGCCCTCCAGGAGTCGGGCGAGGGCGGCCAGCCCGACGGCCTGGCCGACGAGGTCACCGAGCACCTCGCCGCGCTCGAGGAGGCGATGGGCAAGAAGCTCGGCGACGCCGACGACCCGCTGCTCGTCTCGGTGCGCTCGGGCGCGAAGTTCTCGATGCCCGGCATGATGGAGACCGTCCTCAACGTCGGCCTCAACGACACGTCGGTCGGGGGCCTGGCCGCTCGCAGCGACTCCGATCGGTTCGCGCAGGACTCCTACCGCCGCCTCCTGCAGATGTTCGGCGGCACCGTCCTGCACGTCGACTCCGAGCTGTTCTCCGACGCCCTCGACGAGGCGAAGCGCGCCAAGGGCACCGAGTCCGACCTCGACCTCGACGCCGACGACCTGCGCGGCGTCGTGGCGACGTTCAAGCAGATCATCAAGGACCAGACGGGACGCGACTTCCCGCAGGACCCGCGCGAGCAGATGGACCTCGCCATCCACGCCGTCTTCGACTCGTGGAACACCGACCGCGCCCGGCTCTACCGCCGCCAGGAGCGGATCCCGGAAGACCTCGGCACGGCCGTCAACGTCCAGGCGATGGTCTTCGGCAACTTCGGCATGGACTCCGGGTCCGGCGTCGCGTTCACCCGCGACCCGGCCAGCGGCAACCAGGGCGTCTACGGCGACTACCTGCAGAACGCCCAGGGCGAGGACGTCGTCGCCGGCATCCGCAACACCGTGTCGCTGGCCGACATGTCCGACATCGACCGGACGTCCTACGACGACCTGATGGACATCATGAACCGCCTCGAGCGGCACTACCGCGACATGTGCGACATCGAGTTCACCGTCGAGCGCGGCAAGCTCTGGATGCTGCAGACCCGCGTGGGCAAGCGCACCCCGGAGGCCGCGTTCCGGATCGCGGTGCACATGGTCGACGAGGGCCTCATCGAGATGGACGAGGCCGTGCTGCGCGTCACCGGCGACCAGCTCGCCCAGCTGATGTTCCCGCGCTTCGACGAGACCTCGGAGCGCACGCTGCTCGCCAAGGGCATGAACGCCTCACCGGGCGCCGCCGTCGGCAAGGCCGTCTTCGACTCCGACACGGCCGTCGAGTGGACCGCGCGCGGCGAGGACGTGATCCTCGTGCGCAAGGAGACCAACCCCGACGACCTGCGCGGCATGGTCGCCGCGCGCGGGATCCTGACCAGCCGTGGCGGGAAGACCTCCCACGCCGCCGTGGTCGCCCGCGGCATGGGCCGGACGTGCGTGTGCGGCGCGGAGTCGCTGGACGTCGACACCAGGGCCAGGCAGTTCCGCGTGCGCGACGGCGAGACCATCAGCGAGGGCGACGTCATCTCCATCGACGGCACGACCGGCGAGGTGTTCGCCGGCGCCGTCCCGGTCGCCGACTCGGTCGTGGTGCGCCACTTCGAGGGGGAGAAGCTCGACGACGACCTCGCCCACGCCGTCGCGCGGATCATGGCGCACGCCGACGGCGCCCGACGCCTGCGGGTGCGGACCAACGCCGACACCCCCGACGACGCCGCCCGCGCCCGCCGGTTCGGCGCCCAGGGCATCGGGCTGTGCCGCACCGAGCACATGTTCCTCGGCGAGCGCCGTGAGCTGGTCGAGAAGCTCATCGTCGCCGAGGACGACGAGGGCGTGGAGGCCGCGCTCGCCGAGCTGCTGCCGCTGCAGCGCCAGGACTTCACCGAGATCTTCGAGGCGATGGACGGCCTTCCGGTCACCATCCGGCTGCTCGACCCGCCCCTGCACGAGTTCCTGCCCGACCTCACCGAGCTGAGCGTCGAGGTCGCGCTCGCGGAGGAGCGCGGCGAGGTCGACGAGCACGCGGTCACGCTGCTGACCCACGTCCGGCGCCTGCACGAGCAGAACCCGATGCTGGGCCTGCGCGGCGTACGCCTCGGCATCCAGATCCCCGGCCTGTTCCGGATGCAGGGCCGGGCCATCGCGGAGGCCGCCGCCGACCGGATGGCCGTCCACGGCGCGCCGCGCCCGGAGATCATGGTCCCGCTGGTCGCCAGCGTCCGCGAGCTCCAGATCGTGCGCGCCGAGCTCGAGCAGCAGGTCGCGGAGGTCGAGGAGGAGCGCGGGATCAAGCTCGACATCGCCATCGGCACCATGATCGAGCTGCCGCGCGCGGCCTTCCTCGCCAACCGGATCGCGAAGTCGGCCGACTTCTTCTCCTTCGGCACCAACGACCTGACCCAGATGGCGTGGGGCTTCAGCCGCGACGACGTCGAGGCGTCGTTCTTCTCGCGCTACTTCGAGCACGGCATCTTCGACGTCTCGCCGTTCGAGTCGCTCGACCAGCTCGGCGTCGGCGGGATGGTCGAGATGGGCACCAAGAAGGGCCGCAAGACCAAGGCCGACCTCAAGATCGGCGTGTGCGGCGAGCACGGCGGCGACCCGCGGTCGGTGCACTTCTTCGACGAGATCGGGCTCAACTACGTCTCGTGCTCGCCGTTCCGCGTGCCGGTCGCCCGGCTCGAGGCCGGCCGGTCGGTGCTGCAGAGGCGCTGAGGCCGGACCGGCTCAGAAGAGCGCCGAGGCCAGGCTGCGGCGGCCCGCGAGCACGCGCGGGTCGTCGTTGCCGACCGCCGCGAACAGGCCGAGCAGGTGGTCGCGCGCCTTCTCGCGGTCCTTGTCGCTGGTGCGCGCGACCAGGTTGACCAGCCGGGCGAAGGCGTCCTCGACGTGCCCGCCGAGCATGTCGAGGTCGGCGACCATCGTCTGCGCGTCGACGTCGTCGGGGGCGTCGGCCGCGGCCGCGCGGGCGGCGTTGAGGTCGACGCCCTGGGTCCGCTGCATGACCTTGGCGATGGCCAGGCCGCCGGCCGCCTCGACGTCCGCCGGGTTGGCGTCGACGAGCCTCTGGTACTCGGCGACCGCGCCGTCGATGTCACCGGCGGCGAGCGCGTCCTGGGCGGGCGCGTAGCGCGGGTCGACGACCTCGTCCTCGTCGTCGCCGACCGGCGCCGCGCTCGCGCGCGGCTGGTGGCGACCGGTGATCCCCTGGGCGGTGAGCTGCTGGCCGAGCTGGGCGAACAGCGTGGTCAGCTCCTCGGCCGACAGCGCGCCGGGGATCGGCTGGGTCACCGGCCGGCCGTCGAGCACGACCATCATCAGCGGCACCTGCGGGATCTGCATCGCCTGCGCGATCTCGGGCTGGGCGTCCACGTCGACCAGCGCGGCGAGCAGGCGTCCCTCCTGCTGCTCGGCGACCGCGGCCACGTCGGCGGCGTACTGCTCGCTGCCCGGCGCCTGACGGGCGGAGTGGAAGACCATCACCACCGGCGCGGTCATCGACTCCTGCAGGACCTGCTGGAAGTTCTCCTGGGTGATCGTGACGGAGTACGCCCCGCCCGACCCGCCCTGCGCGGCGGGCGCCGCCGCCTGCTGCGGGGCAGGGGGCTGCCCGAGCCCGGAGAGGTCGATGGCACCTGGACGGCTGAACGGCTGCTGCGTCATGCCCCAATCCTAGGGAGAAGCCCCGCGCGCGGAAGGACGGGTGGGTAGCCTCGTCCGCATGGGATCCCGGGGAACCGCGCTGCTGCAGCGCCATCGGCGCAACCTGGGCCTGCTCGCCCGCTTCGGGATCGTGGGCGCCTCGGGCGTCGTCGTCAACATGCTGACGCTCGTGCTGCTGCGTCGGATGGGACCCCACTTCGACGACGCCGTGGTGGCCCTGGGCAGCACCGACTTCAACCTGCGCTGGTACCACGTGTACTCCACGGTGGCGTTCCTGGTCGCCAACCTCTCGAACTTCCAGCTCAACCGGTCCTGGACCTTCCGCAGCAGCGGGCACTCCCGCTGGTGGCGCGAGTACTGGCCGTTCCTCGTGGTCGGGCTCGGCGGACAGGTCATCGGGCTGGCCCTCCTCACCCTGCTGATGCACCCGCACTCGCCGGTGAGCCTGCCCACCGACGTCTTCGACGACTCCAGCGGGCTGCGCAACCGGCTCTACTGGTCCCAGCTGATCGTCATCGGGCTGGTGACCCCGCTCTCCTTCGTGCTCAACAAGATCTGGACGTTCGCCGCCGTGCGCGGCGGGCACGCCGAGCTCGCCGACCCGCTCCGCGAGGAGGAGGCGCTGGCCGGCTCGGATGTGGTCTGAGCGTGCTGTTCTGTGGCCCTGCTGAGGATGGACCGCCCTGTCCCCTCCGCCCTACCGCGTGGTAGAAAACACCCTGGGTTCCAACGGGAGGGCGGCGCGCCAGGCATGACTTCGGGGTCATACGACTTCACCGGCTACCAGGTCCTCGTGGTCGGTGGAACACGGGGCGAGGGCCACGCCGTCGCCAGCGCGTTCGCGCAGTCCGGCGCCTCCGTGACCGTCACCGGCACGATGATGCTGCGCTCGCTCTACGACACCGACCTGTCCGCGTTCGACTACGAGTCGGTCAACCTCGCCCGCCAGCAGTCGATCGACCAGCTCGCCGCGGGCATCGACCACCTCGACGTGCTGGTGCTGGCCGCCGGCTGCACCCTGCCCTACGGCCTCCCGCCCTCGGAGCAGTCGTTCGTCGCGGGCGCCGCGCGCTCCGGCCTGCTCGGCCCGATGTTCCTCACCACCCGCCTGCGCCTCAAGCTCAGCCACAGCCCCGCCCTCGGCGGCGGCTGCGTGGTCAACACCGGCGCGGTCCGCTCGTGGCTGGAGCTGTCGTCCACCCCCGAGGAGGCCGAGGCCGAGCTGCTCGCCTCGACGGCGCGCGCCGGCGAGCAGTGGGCGGGCCTCGGTGTGCGGGTCAACTCCGTCGTGCACTCCCCCCGCTCGGTGCTGCCGCGCCAGTACGCCCCGACCGCGACCTACTCCGGCAGCCGGGTCTCGGGCGACACGCTGGTGCGCAGCCGCAGCCGGGTCGCCGACGCGGTCACCGACGCCACCCTCTTCCTCGCCAGCAGCGCGGCCTCCCGGATCACCGGGCAGACGCTGCGGCTCAGCTGAGCAGCTCGTCGGCAGCGCCGAACGGGTCGAGCTCGCCCGCGGCGACGCGCTCACCGAGGCAATCGAGGCCGGCGCCGCCCGAGGCGTGCCACCGCTCCTGCAGGGTGGCCAGCGCGATCGCCTCCACCTCCCGCCGGGCCCGGGCCGTGCGCCGGAGGGCCAGCTCACCGCTCTCGCGCAGCCAGGCCGCGTGCCGGTCGACCTCCTCGAGCAGCCGGTCGATCCCCTCCCCCGTGCTGGCGACCGTGGCGATCACGGGCGGGCGCCAGCCCTGCTCGCGCCGCTCGACCATGGCGAGCATCGAGCGGAGCTCGCGCCGGGTGCGGTCGGCCCCGTCGCGGTCGGCCTTGTTGACCGCGTAGAGGTCACCGACCTCGAGGATCCCGGCCTTCGCCGCCTGGATGCCGTCGCCCATCCCCGGCGCGAGCAGGACGAGCGTGGTGTCGGCGAGCCCGGCGACCTCGACCTCGCTCTGCCCGACGCCCACGGTCTCGACGACCACGACGTCGAAGCCGGCCGCGTCGAGGACCCGCACGGCCTGCGGTGTGGACCGGGCCAGCCCGCCGAGGTGGCCGCGGGAGCCCATCGAGCGGATGAAGACGTCCCGGTCCAGCGCGTGGTCGCCCATCCGCACCCGGTCGCCGAGCAGCGCGCCGCCGGAGAACGGCGACGAGGGGTCGACGGCGAGCACGCCCACCCGTCGGCCGGCGCGGCGCAGCGCGGCGACCAGCGCGTTGGTCGAGGTGGACTTGCCGACGCCCGGCGCACCGGTGATGCCCACGACGTGGGCGTGGCCGACGTGCGGCGACAGCGCCGCCATCACCTCGCGCAGCGCCGGGGAGGCGTCCTCGACGAGCGAGATGAGGCGGGCGACCGCCGCCGGCTCCCCGTCCCGGGCTCGCGCCACGAGGTCGGGGACGGCGACGGCGCCCCGTCGCGTCACGCCCGAGGTCCCGCGCCCGCTCAGGCGCCGGGGACGCGGATGATCAGCGCGTCGCCCTGACCGCCGCCGCCGCACAGCGCGGCGGCACCGACGCCGCCACCGCGGCGCTTGAGCTCGAGCGCGAGCGTCAGCACGATGCGGGCGCCGGACATGCCGACCGGGTGGCCGAGCGCGATCGCGCCGCCGTTGACGTTGACCTTGTCCTCGCCGACGCCGAGCTGGCGGGCGGACTCGATGCCGACCGCGGCGAAGGCCTCGTTGAGCTCGAAGAGGTCGATGTCCGCGACGTCGATGCCCTCCTTCGCGGCGGCCTTCGCGATGGCGTTGGCCGGCTGGAGCTGAAGGGAGGAGTCGGGGCCGGCGACCTGCCCGGACGCGCCGATCTCGGCGATCCAGGTGAGGCCGAGCTCCTCGGCCTTCGCCTTGCTCATCACGACCACGGCGCACGCACCGTCGGAGATCTGCGAGGCCGAGCCGGCGGTGATGCTGCCGTCCTTGCTCACCGGGCGGAGCCGGGCGAGCGACTCGACGGACGTGTCCGCGCGGACGCCCTCGTCCTCGGCGACCGTGACGTCGCCCTTGCGGGTCGAGATGGTGACCGGCACGACCTCGTCCTCGAACAGGCCGTTCTTCCAGGCCAGGGCGGCGCGCTGGTGCGACTGCGCGGAGAACGCGTCCTGCTCCTCGCGGGTGAGGTTGGCGCCCGCGGCGTTGCAGCCATCGGTCAGGTTGATCATCGCCTGGTGGGTGAACTGGTCGTAGAGCGCGTCGTAGGCCATCGAGTCGACCAGCGCGGTGTCGCCGTACTTGAAGCCCTCGCGGCTCTTCGGCAGCAGGTGCGGGGCCTGGGTCATCGACTCCATGCCGCCGGCCACCACGACCTCGTGCTCACCGGCGCGGATCAGCTGGTCGGCCATCGCGATCGCGTTGAGGCCCGACAGGCACACCTTGTTGATGGTGATCGACGGGACGTCCATCGGGATGCCGCCCTTGACCGCGGCCTGGCGGGCGGTGATCTGGCCGGCACCGGCCTGGATGACCTGGCCCATGATCACGTAGTCGACCTGGTCGCCGCTGACGCCGGCCTTCTCGAGCGCACCCTTGATGGCCACGCCGCCGAGGTCGGCCGCCGACTGGTCCTTCAGGCCACCGAGCAGGCGGCCGATGGGCGTGCGGGCGCCGGCGACGATCACAGATCCGGACATGGGTCTCCTCCAGGCGTGCGTTGTGGGGCGGCAGGCGCGCCGCCGCTTGGGACGATACCCACCACCCCCTTCGGCGCGGCAGGGGGTGAGCGGTCATTCACCGTGAGGCACACGTCACACCCCCTCGCGCGCCGGAGCGGGCGGGGGAAGGATGGCCGCATGACGACCCCCGACCTGCCTGCCGACGTCCAGCACCTGTTCACCGCGATCGACCACGTCGGCATCGCGGTGCCCGACCTCGACGAGGCGATGGCCTTCTACCGCGACGCCTACGGCATGCAGGTGCTGCACGAGGAGACCAACGAGGAGCAGGGCGTCCGCGAGGCCATGGTCGGCGTCGGCGACTCCGGCTCGTGCATCCAGCTGCTCGCCCCGCTGACGCCCGAGTCGACCATCGCGAAGTTCCTCGACCGCAACGGCCAGGGCATCCAGCAGCTCGCCTTCCGCGTCGACGACGTCGAGCACGTCGCCTCGGTGCTGCGCGAGCGCGGCCTGCGCCTGCTCTACGACGCCCCGAGGCGGGGCACCTCGGACAGCCGGGTCAACTTCATCCACCCCAAGGACGCCGGCGGCGTGCTGGTCGAGCTCGTCGAGCCTCACGGCACCAGGTAGTCGGCGTCCCGTGCGTCGGTGACGAGCATGTGCCCGGGCGCGTGCGAGATCGCCAGCGACGGGCGCGACTCCATGACCGCGGCCTGCGGGGTGACCCCGCAGGCCCAGAACACCGGGACCTCGCCGTCGCGGACCTCGACCGGGTCGCCGAAGTCGGGGCGGCCGAGGTCGGCGATGCCGATCGCCCCCGGGTCCCCGACGTGCACCGGTGCGCCGTGCACCGCGGGGTAGCGCGAGGTGATCCGTACGGCGTCGGCGACCCGGTCCGCGGGGACCGGCCGCATCGACACCACCAACGGTCCCGACATCGTCCCGGCCGGGCGGCAGCGCCGGTCCGTGACGTACATCGGGACGTTGACCCCCTGCTCGACGTGGCGCACCGGCACGCCGCCCTCGGCGAGCGCGGCCTCGAAGGTGAAGCTGCACCCCACCAGGAACGCGACCAGGTCGTCGCGCCACCAGCCGGTCGCGTCCGGCACCTCGTCGACGAGCTCGCCGTCGACGTAGACGCGGTAGGCCGGGAGGTCGGTGCGGACGTCGCCGTCGAGCAGCGGCCCGGAGACCGCGCCGGCCTCGAGCACGTCGAGCACCGGGCACGGCTTGGGGTTGCGCTGGGCGAAGACCAGGAAGTCGAGGGCGAGGTCGCGGGGCAGCGCGACGAGGTTGGCCTGCGTCCACCCACGGCTCCACCCCGCGGTGGGGGTCACCAGTCCGTCGCGGAACAGCCGGCGCGCCTCGCGGGGCGTCAGCGCGCCCGGGTCCGGCGGGAGGCGGGCGCTCACGACGCCTCCACCCAGCGGAAGCGCACCGTGTCGCCGGGCCGCAGCTGCGCGGCGCGGTCGACGTCGGCGTCGACCACCACGGCGACGACGGGGTAGCCGCCGGTGACGGGGTGGTCGGCGAGGAAGAGCACCGGCTCTCCGTCCGGCGGGACCTGCACGGCCCCGCGCCAGGCGCCCTCGCTCGGCAGCTGCTCGTCGCGGGCGTGCTCGAGGGCGGGGCCGCCGAGGCGCATCCCGACCCGGTTGCTCCGCTCGGTGACCGCCCAGCCGGTCGACACCAGCAGGTCGGCGTCGGCCACCCACCCGTCGCGGGGGCCGCGGACGGCGCGCAGCACGACGTCCCCGGCCAGGTCGGGGACGACGACGGTGTCGAGGTCGGAGAACCGGTCGCCCGGGCAGCCGACGGGCAGCACGTCGCCGACCTCCAGCGGCGGCGGTCCGAGTCCGGACATCACGTCGCTGGAGCGCGAGCCCAGCACCTCGTCGGGCTCGACGCCGCCGCGGACCCCGAGGTAGGACCGCAGGCCGGCCGTGGGCGCGCCCAGCCGGACGCGGGCGCCGGGCTCGGCGAAGAACACGGTGTGCGAGCCGACCTCGCGACCGTCGACGGTGACCGGGCACGGGGCACCGGTGACGCAGCACCAGCTGCCCTCGCCCACGACCTCGACCTCGAGCCCGCCGAAGGTCACCTCGACGGCGGCGGCACCCTCCTCGTTGGCCAGCAGCCGGTTGGCCTGGCGCAGGGCCGCCCGGTCCGCGGCGCCGGACCGGCCGACGCCGACCCCGGACAGGCCGCGGCGTCCCAGGTCCTCCACCAGCGCCACGGGTCCGACGGCGTGCACGCGCAGGGCCCGGCTCACTGCGACGCCTCCACGAAGCGCACCCGGACGCCGGGCGCGAGCAGGGCGGCCGGGTCCCGGTCGAGGTCCCACAGCGGCACGTCCGTGCGCCCGATCAGCTGCCACCCGCCCGGCGACGAGCGCGGGTAGATCCCGGAGTACTCCCCCGCCAGCCCGACCGCCCCGGCCGGCACGCGGGTGCGGGACTCGCCGCGGCGGGGCACGTGCAGCCGCTCGTCCTGGCCGATGAGGTAGCCGAAGCCCGGCGCGAAGCCGCCGAAGGCGACCCGCCACTCCTGGCCGGTGTGGGCGGCCACCACCTCGCGCTCGGACAGCCCGGTCAGGCGGGCGACGTCGGCGAGGTCCTCGCCGTCGTAGGTCACCGGCACCTCGACGACGGGCTGCTCGGCGGCCGCGTCGCCGCCGGACGCCGGTGCGACGTCGGCGAGGAGCGCACGCAGGTCGGCCAGCGCCGCGCCCTCGTCGGCGACCACCAGCACCGTCCGGGCGGCCGGCACCACCTCACCGACCACGGGGGCGTCCCGCCCGCGCAGCGCGACCGCGTAGTCGACGGCCTCCTGGGTCGAGCCCAGCTCGACCAGCACGGCGCGGTCACCGTAGGGCAGCAGCGTGGGTGCGGCGCTCATGCGAACGCCTCCGGCGCGACGCCCTGCGCGACGAGCGCGTCGCGCACGGCGGTGGCCATGGCGACCGCCCCGGGGCTGTCGCCGTGGACGCACACCGAGTCGGCCTCGACCCGCACGGTCGAGCCGTCGACCGCGACCAGCGTGCCGTCGGTGACGAGCCGCACCACCCGCGCCGCGACCTCGTCCGGGTCGTGCAGCACCGCGCCGGCCTCGCTGCGCGGCAGCAGGGTGCCCTCGGGGGTGTACGCGCGGTCCGCGAAGGCCTCGCGCACGGTGCGCAGGCCGGCCGCCTCCGCCTCGGCGAGCAGCCGCGAGCCGGGCAGGCCGAGCACCGGCAGCGAGGGGTCGTACGCCCTGACCGCCGCGACGACCGCCCGCGCCTGTCCCTCGTGGTGGACGGTGGCGTTGTAGAGCGCGCCGTGCGGCTTGACGTAGGAGACGCGGGTGCCGGCCACACGGGCGAGCGCCTCGAGGGCGCCGACCTGGTAGAGCACGTCGTCGGCCAGCTCGGTCGCGTCGTAGTCGATGAAGCGCCGACCGAAGCCGGCGAGGTCGCGGTAGCCGACCTGGGCGCCGACGACCACGCCGAGCCGTGCGGCGTCCTCACAGCAGCGGCGCAGGGTGGAGGCGTCACCGGCGTGGAAGCCGCACGCGACGTTGGCGCTGGTCACCACCTCCAGCACACCGGCGTCGTCGCCCAGCGTCCAGCGGCCGAAGGACTCGCCGACGTCGCTGTTGAGGTCGATCCGCGGGGCGCTCACAGGTCACCCAGCAGCAGCAGCGCGTTGTAGCCGAGGTAGAGCGAGAGCAGCCACGCCAGCGCACCGACGACCAGCAGCCACGCGGGGTAGCGGTAGCCGTGCAGCAGGTCGCGGCGGCGCCAGGCCACCCACAGCAGCAGCCCGAAGCCGATCGGCAGGATCAGGCCGTTGAAGGTGCCGGCGAAGATCAGCAGCTGCGTCGGCGCCTGCTCGATGACGACGTAGATGACGGCGCAGACCGCGATGAACGCGACCGTCACCAGGCTGCGGGTCCGCTCGGGGGTCGCGGAGGTGGTCAGGAACGACACCGACGTGTAGGCGGCGCCGATGACCGAGGTCAGTGCGGCCGACCACAGGATCACCCCGAAGACGCGCAGCCCCGCCTCCCCCGCGGCGGCGCTGAACGCCGCGCCGGCCGGTCCACCGACGGCGTCCTGCGACAGCGCCGCACCTCCCGCGACGACCCCGAGGATCGCGAGGAACAGCAGCACCCGCATCAGCCCGGTGACCAGGATGGACACGACCGAGCTGCGGCTGACGGCGGCGACGTGCTCGGGGCCGGTGAGGCCGGAGTCGAGCAGGCGGTGGGCGCCGGCGTAGGTGATGTAGCCGCCCACGGTGCCGCCGATGATCGTGGTGGTGGCGACGAAGTCGAACTCCTCGGGGGCGACCACGCTGACCAGCGCGTCGCCGACGGGCGGCGACGACGAGATCGCGATGACGAGCGTCGCCACGATCATCAGCAGCCCGAGCAGCACCACGATGCGGTCCAGGGCCACGCCGGCGCGACGGCTGAGGAAGATCAGGATCGCGAGGCCGGCCGACACCGCGCCGCCGATGCGCGCGTCGACGCCGAGCATCGCGTTGACGCCGAGGCCCGCGCCCGCGATGTTGCCGATGTTGAACACGACGCCACCGATGAACACCAGCGCGGCGAGGAGGTAGCCCACCCCCGGCAGGACCTGGTTGCCGAGCTCGTGGGCGCGCATCCCGGAGACGCCGATGACCCGCCAGACGTTCATCTGCACGGCGATGTCGACGACGACCGAGATCGCGATCGCGCAGGCGAAGGCCGCGCCGAGGCTGATCGTGTAGTTGGCGGTCTGGGTGATGAAGCCCGGCCCGATCGCGCTGGTCGCCATCAGGAAGACGGCGCCCATGACCGCGGTGCGGCCGAGCCCGTTCGAGGTGGCCGGCTCCGCGGAAGCCGTGGGGGGTGTGTGCTGGGTCATACTGAGGACGGTAGGGATTGTTCAACAATTCTTCAATACTTCGATCGCCTCCATCCCGCTACGCTCGCCACGTGAGCACCACCGACCCCGCCGGTCACACCGGCCACGACCTCGACGCCGTGCTCGACCACGTCCTCGCCGAGCGGCGCCGCACCCGGACGGTGATGAGCACCTCCGCGGACCGCGCCGCCCGGGTCGTGCGAGAGCAGGTCGTCGAGGGGCACCTGCGCTCCGGCACCCGGCTCCCGGAGGAGCGCCTGGCCGGCGCCCTCGGGGTCTCGCGCAACACGCTGCGCGAGGCGCTCAGCCAGCTCGTCGCCGAGCGCATCCTGGTGCGCGAACCGAACCGCGGCGTGGTGGTCGCCACCCCGGACGCAGACGACGTCGAGGACGTCTACCGGGTCCGCCGGCTCGTCGAGCCGGCCGCCCTCGCCCACGGCGGTGCCCACACGCCCGACCGGGTGGCGGGCGTCGCGGCAGCCGTCGCCGAGGGGCGCGCCGGGCTCGGGCGCGGCGACTGGGACGCGGTCGCCTCGGCCAACCAGCACTTCCACCGCGCGGTCGTCGCGCTGGCGGGCAGCCCGCGGCTGGACGCCCAGATGGACCTGCTGCTGGCCGAGATGCGGCTGTTCTTCCACGCGATGGGCGATCCCGAGCGCTTCCACCGGCCCTACCTGGAGGAGAACGCGGCCATCGCCGAGCTGCTCTCCGGGGGCGAGCGGACGGCCGCCGCCGACCGGCTCGACGCCTACCTCGCGGCCGCGCAGGAGCAGCTCGTCGAGGCGTTCCGGGCACGCGACTGACCCTCCTGTCCGGGCTGGATCGTTCCAAGCGGGCCACGGCCGCGGCGTAGATCACACTCGGGTGACAGTGCCCGTACCCGTCGGTACGTTTCACGCACCCCGAGCCCCGACACCAGGAGCCACGCCCCGTGCAGAACATCCTTGACGCCATCCAGTCCGGCACCGCGACCTCGGAGGACTTCGCCAGCCTCGCGCTCCCCGAGTCGTACCGCGCCGCCTTCGTGAAGAAGGACGAGGTGGACATGTTCGAGGGCCTCACGGCCAAGGAGAAGGACCCGCGCAAGTCCCTCCACGTCGACGAGGTCCCGCTCCCCGAGCTCGGCCCCGGCGAGGCGTTCGTCGCCGTGATGGCCAGCGCCATCAACTACAACACCGTGTGGACCTCGATCTTCGAGCCGGTCTCCACCTTCGGCTTCCTCGAGCGCTACGGCCGCGGCTCCGAGCTCACCAAGCGCCACGACCTGCCCTACCACGTCGTCGGCTCCGACCTCTCCGGCGTGGTGCTCAAGGTCGGCGCCGGCGTCACCCGCTGGAAGCCGGGCGACCGCGTCGTCGCGCACTGCCTCTCGGTCGAGCTCGAGGGCCCCGACGGCCACAACGACACGATGCTCGACACCGAGCAGCGGATCTGGGGCTTCGAGACCAACTTCGGCGGCCTCGCCGACGTCGCGATGGTCAAGGCCAACCAGCTGATGCCGAAGCCCGAGCACCTCACCTGGGAGGAGGCCGCCTCCCCCGGCCTGGTCAACTGCACCGCCTACCGCCAGCTGGTCTCCACCAACGGCGGCAACATGAAGCAGGGCGACAACGTCCTGATCTGGGGCGCGTCCGGCGGGCTCGGCGGCTTCGCGACGCAGTACGCCCTCAACGGCGGCGCCACCCCGGTGTGCGTGGTCTCCAACGAGGAGAAGGCGAAGATCGCCCGCAGCATGGGCGCGGAGCTGATCATCAACCGCTCCGAGGAGGGCTACAAGTTCTGGAACGACGAGGGCACCGAGCAGGACCCGCGCGAGTGGAAGCGCTTCGGCGCCCGCATCCGCGAGCTCACCGGCGGCGAGGACATCGACATCGTCTTCGAGCACCCCGGACGCGAGACCTTCGGCGCGAGCGTCTTCGTCACCCGCAAGGGCGGCACCATCACCACCTGTGCCTCGACCACGGGCTACATGCACGAGTACGACAACCGCTACCTGTGGATGAACCTCAAGCGGATCATCTCCAGCCACTTCGCCAACTACCGCGAGTCGTGGGAGGCCAACCGCCTGATCGCCAAGGGGAAGATCCACCCGACCCTGTCGCGGACCTACACCCTCGACGAGGTCGGCCAGGCCTCGCTCGACGTCCACCAGAACGCCCACCAGGGCAAGGTCGGCGTCCTGTGCCTGGCTCCCGAGGAGGGCCAGGGCGTGCTCGACCACGAGATGCGCGCGCAGCACGAGGACGCGATCAACCGCTTCCGCGGCGTCTGAGACCCATCCCTCACCCCGGTTCGCGGATCACCCGCGAGCCGGGGTGGGTTTGTCCCCACCGATCGGACAGACTGGCCTATCGACGCAGTCCGTACGACGTGAGAGTGGGTGTCGCAGCATGAGCCGCGAGCAGGGCCTGTCCATCTTCGACGAGCCGGAGTCCGGGGGCGACTCCGCCGAGGAGACCCAGGTGCTCCCGGTGACGCCCAAGTCCGCCCCCGAGGAGCCGAGGCCCGAGCCGGGCGAAGGCCGAGCCGGCCCGGCCCGACGACGCCACCGCGCCGGCCGGTCGTCCCGCCCGCGGCCCCCGTCGGCCGCGACCCCGAGCCGACGCAGCCCACGCGGTTGTCCGCCGGCGGCCACCCCCGCGCCCGCCCGTGCCGCGGCGCCCGGGCCCGCGCCCGCCACCCCGCTCCCCCAGGTGCGACGCGGCGGCTACGACAAGTCCGCCGTCGACCAGCGGCTCGCCCAGCTCCAGTCGGAGAAGACCGGGCTGGCCGGCAGCCTCGCCAGCAGCGAGCAGCGCGTGATCGAGCTCGAGGCCGAGCTCGACCGGGCGCGGACCGAGCTGGAGGAGAACGCGAACCCGACCTACGCCGGGCTGGGCGGCCGGGCGACCTCGATGCTCAAGATGGCCGAGGACGAGGCCCTCGACGTGCGCACGAGCGCCCAGCGCGACGCCGACGAGATCCGCCGGGGCGCCGAGCGCGACGCCGCCAGCATCCGGGCCGACGCC
Source organism: Nocardioides okcheonensis (assembly GCF_020991065.1). Lineage (NCBI taxonomy): Bacteria > Bacillati > Actinomycetota > Actinomycetes > Propionibacteriales > Nocardioidaceae > Nocardioides > Nocardioides okcheonensis. The sequence continues at coordinate 4,145,249 of NZ_CP087710.1, read as the reverse complement.
GCCCGCGAGGCCGACGACATGCGCCTGGTCCAGCTCAAGGAGCTCGACGAGATGCGCGCCCGCCTCACCGCCGACGCCGAGACCGAGCGCAGCCTGGCCAAGGCCGAGGCCGAGGACCTGCTGTCCGCCGCGCGCCGCGAGGCCGACCAGCTGCGCCTGGCCGCGCAGCAGGAGACCAACGAGATGCGGGTGACCGCCACCCGCGAGGCCGAGCAGGCCCGCGCGTCGGCCGACCGCGAGGTGCAGGAGGCCCGCCGCACGCTGGCGGTCGAGAAGGAGCGCCTCGCCCGCGAGGCGGCCGAGCACCACAGCAACGCCACCGCGGAGACCCAGCGCCTGGTCAAGGAGGCCGAGGACCGCGCGACGGCCGCCGAGCAGCGCGCGCGCGAGGCGACGGCGCAGGCCAACGCGCACCGCGCCCAGGCCCAGTCGGAGGCCGAGGGGCTGCTGTCGCGGGCGCGCCGCGAGGCCGAGCAGGTGGTCGCCTCCGCGCGGACCCAGGCCGACTCGATCAGCACCACCCGTGCCGCCGAGGCCGAGCGCGAGCTCGCCAACATCCAGGCCGAGGTGGAGCGGGTGACCAAGCGTCGCGACGCCATCACGGCCCAGCTCGGCGCGCTGCGGGACGTGGTCGCCGGGTTCGGCGAGGACGAGTCCTGACCGGGACCCGCCCGGACGACCCGGAGGAGCGTGCGGCGGCCGAGGTGGCCGAGGCCGCCGAGGCCGCCGAGCGCGCCGAGCAGGCCGCCGACCGTGCCGACAGCGCGGCCGAGACCGCGCAGGAGGCCGCCGAGGAGGCGACCGAGGCCGCCGAGTCGTCGGCCGCCATCGCCGAGCGGATCGACGACGCCACCGACCTGGTCGTCGCGCCCGAGGCGCCGTCGTACCCGCCCGCCCCGGTGCTCGGCCACCGGCCGGTCTCGGTGCTGCGCCACTCACCGTTCAACATCGGGTTCTTCGGCGCGCTCGGCGCGCTGTTCGCGATCTTCCTGACCCAGCAGGTGCTGGGGATCTCGTCGGTCCTGGTGCTGCTCGTGCTGGCGATGTTCCTCGCGATCGGGCTCAACCCGCTCGTCGAGTGGTTCATGCGGCGCGGCGTGCGGCGCAGCCTCGCGGTGGTGGTCGTCCTGGCCGGCGTGATCGGCGTGCTGACGCTGTTCGTCGGCGCGGTCGCGCCGGTGATCAGCGACCAGATCGCGCTGATCACCCGCAACGCCCCCGAGTGGTTCACCGACCTGCAGCGCAACCGCTACGTCGAGCAGCTCGACGAGCGGTTCTCGATCATCGACAAGGCCCGCGACTACGTCTCGGACGGCGCCTTCACCCAGCGGGTGTTCGGCGGCGCGCTCGGCGTCGGCCTCGCGGTCCTGTCCGCGCTGACCAACACCTTCATCGTGCTGGTGCTGATGATCTACTTCCTCGCCTCGCTGCCGAGCATCAAGCACGCCTGCTACAGCCTCGCCCCGGCGTCGCGCCGTCCTCGCGTCAGCGAGCTGGGCGACAAGATCATCCGCAGCACCGGGGCCTACGTCTCGGGCGCCTTCCTCGTCGCCACCTGCGCCGGCCTCAGCACGTTGGTGTTCACCTTCGTCGTCGGGCTCGGTGACTACAGCTTCGCGCTGGCGTTCATCGTCGGGCTGCTCAGCCTGATCCCGGTCCTCGGAGCCGTGGTGAGCGGCGTGATCATGACCCTGCTGGCGCTCACCGTCTCACCGTCCGTGGCGCTGGTCGCCGGCGTCTACTACGTCGCCTACCAGCAGCTCGAGTCCTACGTCATCTCGCCGCGGATCATGAAGAAGGCGGTCGACATCCCCGGCGCCATCACCGTGATCGCCGCCCTCGTCGGCGGCAGCCTGATGGGCATCATCGGCGCACTGCTGGCCGTCCCGGTCGCGGCCGCGCTCCTGCTCCTGCACCGCGAGGTCTTCCTCCGCCGGCAGGACTCCCGCTGAGGTCTCGCCCTCGCCGAGCTTGACCGCGACGACGCCCGCGAGCACGAGCAGCCCGCCGAGGACCTGCACGGGCCGCGGCAGCTCGCCGAGCAGCAGCCACGCCCACACCACCGCGGCCAGCACCTCGCCGAGCGCGACGAACGACGCCAGCCTGCTGCCGAGGCGGCGTCCCGCCGCGATCCCGGTGACGTAGGAGAAGGCCGCCGTGACCAGTCCGAGGACGACCACGGGGACCCACCAGGCGACGGTGCGGCCGTCGTAGACCGCGTCGCGCGTCGAGGCGTCGAACGGCAGCAGGCCGGTGGCGCCCGCGACCAGCAGGACGACGGCGCCGACGAGCAGCCCGCCCGCGGCCAGGGTCAGCCCCGGCAGCCCGTTGCCCTCGTCGGCCGAGATCACGAAGTACGTCGCCGCGCCGACCATCGCGCCGAGCGCCCACAGCACCCCGACCGCGCTCAGGTCGGCGCCCGACAGCACGTCGAGGACCAGCACCAGGCCGGCCGCCGACAGCGCCGCCCCGGCGACGGTGAGGCCGGTGGGCCGGTGCCCGTGGCGCAGCCACAGCCACACGACCACCGCGACCGGCGCGGTGTACTCCAGCAGCAGCGCGACGCTGACCTGCAGGTAGGTGACGGCGTAGAAGTAGCACAGCTGCGCCCCGGCGACCGCGGCGATGCCGTAGACCACCACGGTCCCGGCGCTGGCCCGCAGCAGGTGCCAGCGGCCGCGCAGGGCCAGCACGCCCGGGACGAGCAGCACGGCGGCGGCGATGGAGATGCGCAGCGCCACCGTGGCACCGGCGCTCCACCCGGTGTCGAGCAGCCCGCGCGCGAGCGCGCCGGAGAGCCCGAACGAGGTCGCCGAGGCGACCGCCAGGACGAGTCCCGCCGAGGTGCGGGCCCGCGCGCTGTCATGTGTCAAAGCCTTCACGGTCATGACACTAGGAGGGCCTCCTGTAATGTGTCAACGTGCTTTTCACGGATGACACCGACGCCGCCCTGCAGGCGGCGGTCGCCCTCGCGAACTCGACCGACACCCCGGGCGACCCGCTGGGCTCGGTGGACGACCTGTCGGCCTTCCTGGCGCAGTGGTCCTACACCGGCCGCCACGACGCCACGCCCGACGAGCTCGACGCGGTGCGGCGCCTGCGGCCGGCCCTGCGCGAGCTGCTGCTCGCCGAGCGCGACGCGGCCGCCGACCTGGTCAACACCATGCTGGCCCGGGCCAGGGCGCTCCCCCAGCTGCAGCGCCACGACCAGTGGGACTGGCACCTCCACGCCGTCGACCCCGACCGCCCGCTGGACGAGCGGGTCGTGGTCGAGACCGCGATGGCGATGGTCGACGTGATCCGCGCCGACGAGATGTCGCGGCTGGCGCGGTGCGCCGCGGACGACTGCGAGGACGTCGTCCTCGACCTGTCCCGCAACCGCTCGCGCCGCTACTGCTCCACCACGTGCGGCAACCGCGAGGCGGTCGCCGCCTACCGCGCCCGCCAGCGGTCCTGACCGACGCTCAGGCGAGGAACCGGCGCAGCACCTCGAGGAAGACGTCCGGCCGCTCGGAGTGCACCCAGTGCCCGGCGTCCTTGATGACGACGCGCCGGTTGCGGGGGAAGCGCCGGTCCATCTCCGGGGCGTGCTCGTCGGTGACGTAGTCGGAGCGCGAGCCCCCGATCCACAGCACCGGGCCGTCGTACGTCGCGTCGCCGAGCGCCTCGTCGGGCCAGCCGGCCAGCTCGGCCATGTGCCGCGCGAGCAGCTCGAGGTTCGGCTGCCAGTGCCAGCCGTCGTCGGTGCGGCGGAGGTTCTGCAGGAGGAAGCTGCGCACGACCGGGTCCGGGACGTCCGCGGCCATCGCCTCGTCGGCGTCGCTGCGTCGCTCGAGGGCGGACAGGTCCAGGCCCCGCATGGTCTCGGTGTAGCCGATGAACTCGCGGCCGCTGTCGTAGCCGGCCGGCGCGATGTCGACCACCGCGAGCCGCTCGACCCGCTCGGGGTGGCGCAGCGCCAGGCACATCGCGATCTTCCCGCCCATCGAGTGCCCCACCAGCGCCACCGGCTCGTCGCCGAGCTCGGCGGCGACGAGGTCGGCGAGGTGGACGTAGTCGAAGGTCTCGGTCCACGGCGAGCGCCCGTGGTTGGGCATGTCGAGCAGCGTGACGCGGTGCTCGGCGCTGAGCGCCTTCGCGACCTGGGTCCAGTTCTTGCCCTGGCCGAAGAGGCCGTGGCAGAACACGATGCGGCTCCCGGACTCGCCGAGCTCGGTGCGGTGCAGGCTCACCGGCCCATCCTCCCAGCACCCGCGCGGCGCCCGACGAGGGGTGGGGTCAGAAGTCGAACCCGTCGAACATGTCGCCGATGCCGTCGCCGATGCCGCCGAACAGGTCGCCGATCCCCTCGCCGATGGCCCCGATGCCCTCACCGAGGCCGTCGAAGCCGCCCCCGAAGAGCATGCCCATGAACATCCAGTCCATCGGGGAGAAGGTGCCGAAGTAGCCCTGCGCGTAGGGCTGGTAGGCGCGGCCGCCCTGCCAGTAGGGCACCCGGCGCGAGCCGACCATCACCTTCCGGATGTCGGGCTCGGCGCCGGCCCGCACCCGCTCGACGTCGAGCGCGCAGGCAGGGACGTCGCGCGACGTGCCGCCCGGAGGGGTCCACGGCACGTCCGCCACCGACAGCCCGTGACGCGGGTCGAAGAAGCACGGCGGGCGCCGGGTCGGCAGCGGCTGCCCGGCCACCCGGGCGCGCACGCACGCCATCGCGTAGCGGCCGTCCTCGAGGATCTCGGTGACGTGCCGGACGTCCTCGGCGCGGGTCAGGCCCGCGGCCGCGGTCTTGGCGGACTCGTAGGAGTCGAGCGCACGCTGGTAGTCGGCGTTGGCGCCCGGGTCGAGCTGCTCCCCGGCGAGGTCGATGTCGAGGTCCTGGAGCTCCACGCCGAGGGCGGTGACGTCCTCCTCGGCGAGCTTCTTGACCGGCGCCACCTCGGCCTCGGCGCGGGCCAGCTCACGCTTCTTGCTCGACTTCCCGGCCGCGACCGCCACCGCGGTGAGACCACCGAGCACGACCAGCACGAGGACGAGTTCCATGCGACCAGCGTACGCAGCCGGGGAAACACAGAGCGGGCCGCACGTCGACCCCCGACGACGTGCGACCCGCTCCGAGACACGGCCGGGGATCGGGGCCATCCCCTGTGCGGCCCCGTGGGCCCCGGCGTGAGAGAACACTCCCGCGGAACCGCACCGGCCAGCATCCGTAGTCCTACCTATCTCTCCCGCCGAGGGCGATATGTTCGGTCCGTGCTCTCCCCCTGCCTCGGTCGTGACGACGTCGCGCTCGCGTTGCGCGAGGCGATCGGCGAGTCACGCTGGGTGACGGTGGTCGGGCCGCCCGGCAGCGGCAAGACGCTGCTGGTGCGCCACCTCGCGGAGGCCTCCCCCGCCGCCTGGGTCGACGCGCGCACCCTGCGCAGCCTCGACGAGGTGCTCGTCGCGGCCCTGGAGACGCTCGGGGCCGAGACGGCGCCCGGCGACAGCCTGGTAGGGGCGCTGGGGCGTGCCGTCGACGCCCACGACGGCCTGCTGGTCCTCGACGGCCTCGACCTCGACACCACCGCCGCCGGCCCGCTCCTGCAGTCGGTGCTCGAGGCCACCGGCGGGGCCCGCGTCGTGGTGACCGCCCTGACCACCGCCGGCCAGCCCTACGAGTCCGTCGTGCGGGTGGGCCCCCTCCCGGTCCCGGCGCAGCGCGCACCGCTGGAGGGGCCGGCGGTCGACCTCTTCCTGCGCCGGATCAGGTCCGCCGGCGGGCAGCCGGTCGACCTCGACGGCCAGGCCCACGAGGTACGCCGCCTGCTGAGCGCCACCGGGGGCCTGCCGCTGCTGATCGAGCAGGTGGCCGTCCAGAGCGCCCTCGTCGGGCTCAGCAACGCCATGTCGGCGGTCAGCCTCGACCAGGCCGTCGACTCCGCGCACGGCCTCCTCGACCCCGACAGCGCCACGGCGCTGCGACGCATCGGGCTGCTCGACTTCCCGGCCGGGATGGGCGTGCTCACCCGGGTCCTGGACGTGCCGTCCCACACCGCCGCCGAGCTCGCCGGCAACCTGGTCCGTCGCAGCCTGCTGGAGGTCGACGGGCAGGGCCGCTTCGACATGCTGTCCCCGATCCGCGGGCGGGCGCGCGGGCTCGCCACCGACGACGACGTCGCCGCCGTCGAGCAGGGCCTGCTGGCGTGGGCCGAGCAGCACGCGCCCGCCCACGACAACTTCGGCGCGGCCGACGCGGAGTGGCTCCGGGACCTGCCGGCGATGCGGCAGGCGGTGCTCACCGCCTGCGCCCGCCCGGAGACCCGGGGCCAGGGCTACTCCATCGCCAACCGGATCTTCTCCTCCCTCTACACCTCCATGCGCACCCGCGACGCCGTCGAGATCCTCGAGGGTGCGCTCGCCAGCGGCGACGGGCCGCCGGAGATCGGCGCGCAGATCGCGCGCCGGGCGGGCATCGCCGCCTCCGAGATGCGCGGCACCTACGAGGGCCTGTGGCTCCTCGCCCGCTCCGACGAGCACGCGTCGGCCGCCCCGAACCCGGACGAGCAGCTCTGCAAGACCGCGTCGATCCGGGCCGAGATGCACCTCGACGCGGGCGACCTGGCGAGCGCCGAGGTCGAGGCGCAGCGGGCGATCGACCTCGACCCCGACGGCTCCATCACCCGTCAGGCCACCCGCACGCTCGCCGACGTGTACGCCTCCCAGGGCCGCTTCGCGGAGGCCACCCGGGCGATTGCCGCCGCGATGCCCGCGCGCATCACCAACGACGAGCGCTGGATCGACCTCTCCCTGCGCACCCTGCTGGCCCGGATCGCCCTCGAGCAGGGCCGGATCGCCGAGGCCGTCGCGGGTGCCCGCGCGGTCGTGGCCGAGGCGCGCCAGCTCGCCGAGGACCGCGTCGGCCTGCTGGCCGAGACGCTTCTGCGCGGCCTCGACCCGACCTGGGTGCCCACCCCCGTCGACCGCCAGTCGCTCCCCTGGGCCGTCCGGCTGCCGGTGCTGGCCCAGGACGGCCGCGACCTGCTCGCCCGCGGCGACGTCCGGCAGGCCGCTGGCCTCGCCGCCGACGTCGTCGCCCTCGCCGACTCCGCGCGGCTGGGCCGCGACGCCGTGGAGGCACGGCTGCTGCTCGGGCGGGCGATGGTCCAGCTCGGCGACCTCGACCAGGCCACGACGACCTACCTCACCGCGCTCGACCACTGCCGCACCATGGGCCTGCCGCTGCGCGGGGCCGACGTGCTCGACGGCCTCGCCGTCGTCGCCCGCGCCCGCGAGCTGCCCGAGGCGCGCGCGATCGCCGCGACCGCCGTCGCCCTCCGTGTGCCGCGGATGGCGGTGCGGTGGGGCTACTCCGCCGACGTCGACGTCACGCCCGCGTCGACCGCACCGGCCGCCTGGCTCGACGGCGACGACCTCTCCGCCGAGGTGGTGCCGCTGGTCACGGCCGTCCTCTACCGCCCCGCGTCAGCCCCGCCGTCGGTGCTCGACGCCCTGACCGCCGCCGAGCGACAGGTCGCCGAGCGGGTCGCGCACGGGCTGACCAGCCGCCGGATCGCCGAGGAGCTCTTCGTCTCCCCGCGCACCGTCGACGCCCACCTCACCCACATCTACCGCAAGCTCGACATCAACAGCCGGGCCCGGCTGGCGGCCCTGGTGATCGAGCAGGCGGCGCGCTAGCCGGCGTCGCTGTCGGTGGGTGCGGGCAGGATGGCCGCCATGAGCCGGACCATCCAGGTGACCTTCGACGCCCACGACCCCGAGCTGCTGTCCCGTTTCTGGGCCGCCGCCACGGGATACGTCAACCCGCCCCCGCCGGGCCGGCAGCCCGATCCGGGCCAGGACGTCTTCGCGGCGTGGCACGCGTTCCTCGCCGAGGTGGGGGTCCCGGAGTCCGAGTGGAACGCAGCCTCCGCCGCGCAGGACCCCGACGGCGACGGTCCGCGGCTGTTCTTCCAGCGCGTGCCCGAGGAGGCGGCCGGCAAGAACCGGGTGCACCTCGACCTGCGCGCGGCCCCCGGCCTCGAGGGCGAGGAGCGGATGGCCGCGCTCGAGGCCGAGGCGCAGCGCCTGGTGGCGCTCGGCGCCACGCGGGTGGCGCGGCACGAGCCCGCGCCACCGATGACCCTGGGACATCTGGTGATGACCGACCCGGAGGGCAACGTGTTCTGTCTCGACTGATCGACGGACAGACGCGTCAGGTCATGCTTGACTGACGTGCGCGCTCGGGCGCAGGCCCCACTGCCGACCCCGAAGGACGCATGACCGACCTGATGCCGGACGCTCCCGGACTGCCGAGGCCCTCGCGCCGGGCCATCCTCGGCGCGACGTGGACCGCTCCGGTCGTGGTGGCTGCGAGCGCGGCACCCGGCTACGCGGCGTCCGCCTCGGCGACGCTGAGGTTCGACACGCTCACGTCCTACCCGACCACGTGGGCCGGCCGCGGTCCCACCAGGATCGAGACCCAGGTCCAGGTGCAGCACGTGTGGGCGGCGAACGCCCCCACGGTCAGCGGGCTCACCGTGTCCGTGGTGTTCCCGGGGTCGGTGGCAGCAGGCGGGCCGGCCGCCGTCGACGGCAAGGGCTGGACGGCTGGCTCCGTCACCGGATCGGCGGCCAAGGGCTGGACCTACACCTTCTCCTACGCCGACACCCTCGCTCCGTCGGCGTCCACCGCCCCGCTGACGTTCGTCGTCGGGCGCCGCGACGTCGACCAGCGCAGGGAGACCGTCACGGCCTACGCGGGTGCCCCGCAGGCGCCGACGGTCACCGCGACCACCACCCGCAGCCTCTGACCCCGCACCCCGGGCCCGGGACCCGCCTCAGCGCGCGCTGTAGTCGCGGAAGCCGCGCCCGGTCTTGCGGCCGAGGTAGCCCGCCGTCACGAGGTGCTCCAGCAGCGGCGCGGGGGCGAACCCGGGCTCGCGGAACTCGAGGTAGAGCTCGCGCTGGATCGCCAGCGACACGTCGTTGCCGACCACGTCGAGCAGCTCGAAGGGCCCCATCGGCAGCGCGCAGCCCTGCTTCATCGCGGTGTCGATGTCGTCGGCGGTCGCGTAGTGCGCCTCGAGCATCTTGACGGCGTCGTTGAGGTAGGGGAACAGCAGGGCGTTGACGATGAACCCCGACCGGTCGCCGCAGCGCACGCCCACCTTGCCGACCTCCCCGCACAGCGCGAGCACGGTCTCCGTCACGGACTCGTCGGTGGCGACGGTGGAGACCACCTCGACCAGCTTCATGATCGCGGCGGGGTTGAAGAAGTGCATGCCGATGACGTCCTGCGGACGCCGGGTCACCTTCGCCATCGCGATGATCGGCAGCGACGAGGTGGTGGTGGCGAGGATCGCGCCCGCGCCACCTCGACCGCCGGTGCAGATCTCGTCGAGGTTCTCGAACAGCGTGGTCTTGACCGCGAGGTCCTCCGCGATCGCCTCGACCACCAGGTCGACGTCCGCGAGGTCGTCGAGCGAGGTGGTGCCGCGGACCCGGCCCAGCACCTCGGCCTTCTGCTCCTCCGTGGCGCGGCCGCGCTGGATCTGCTTGTCGAAGTTCCTCGCGATGCTCGCCACGACCCCGTCGACCTTGTCCTGGCTGCGACCGGTGAACAGCACGTCGCGCCCGGCCTTGGCGAAGACCTCGACGATGCCCGCCGCCATGGTGCCCGTACCGACGACGCCGACCAGGCGTACATCGTGGTGCATCGTGGGCCTGTCGTCCTCGCCCGGGGTGTGGGCGTCGGCGACCACGACGGGCGAGTCCGGGGCCTCGTAGGTGTAGAAGCCGCGGCCGGACTTGCGACCCAGCAGGCCGGCGGTGACGTACTGCTTGAGGATCGGCGCGGGCGCGTGCAGGCGGTCGCGGCCCTGCTTGTACATCGTGTCGAGGATCTCGTAGGCGGTGTCGAGGCCGATCAGGTCCAGCAGCGCGAGCGGGCCCATCGGGTAGCCGCAGCCGAACCGCATCGCCGCGTCGATGTCCTCGCGGGAGGCGTACTTGCCCTCGTACATCGCGACCGCGTGGTTGAGGTAGCCGAAGAGCAGGGTGTTGGCGATGAAGCCGGCCTTGTCGCCGCAGACGACCGGGTTCTTGCCGAGGCTGCGCAGCAGCGCCTGCACGTCGGCGAGAACGTCGGGCTCGGTGACCACCGTGCGGATGATCTCGACGAGGTTCTGCACCGGCGCGGGGTTGAAGAAGTGGACGCCGACGACGCGCCCCGGCTTGGCGTTGGCGGTGGAGATCTCGGTGACGCTCAGCGACGAGGTGTTCGTGGCCAGCACGGCGTCCGGGCGCACGATGTCGTCGAGGGCCCGGAAGATCGCCTTCTTGACCTCCAGCGACTCCACGACCGCCTCGACCACGAGGTCGGCGGCCGACAGCGCCGTCATGTCGGTGGTGAGGGTGATCCGGCCGAGCAGCTCGTCGGCCTGCTCCTGGGTCAGCTTCTCGCGCTTGACCGCGCGACCGGTGGAGTGCTCGAGGTGCTGGCGGCCGCGCTCCAGCCCGCCGTCGTTCTGCTCGACACCGATGACGGCGAAGCCGTTGCGGGCGAAGACCTCGGCGATGCCGGCGCCCATGGTGCCGAGGCCGATCACGCCGACGGTGGAGAACTCACGGGTAGCCGTCTCAGTCATGGACGCATGCTCCCACGGCCGGTGCCGCGCGCGGGTGTGGGGAGCGTCACTCCCCCGCGGCGGTGCTGCCGGGTCCGAACAGGCCGCGCAGCAGGCCGTGCCCGAACTCCTCGAAGGCCTCGTCGCCCACCTGGTGCGCCCAGGTCGCGGTGCCGACCGCGACCCCCACCCGCTCGCAGCGCCACGTGCGCGGCTCGCGGGGATCCTGCCCGTAGCCCTCGAAGAAGGCGGTCTCCAGCACGGGGTCGCGGGCGAAGTCCTGGTTGGCGAGGCGGCTGAAGTCCTCCTCGACCGGACGCAGGTCGGCCCGACCGAGGTCGATCACGCGGACGGTGCCGTCGTCGACCAGCCAGTTGCGCGGCTGCCAGTCGCCGTGCGTCGGCACCACGGTCGCCGGTCCACCCGGCCAGGTGTCGACCTCGGCCCGCACCCGCTCCTCGATCACCGGGTCGATCCGGTGCCGCGAGTCCAGTCCGCGCCGGACCCGGTCGCGCAGCCGGTCGTACCAGGTGTCGTCGGTCTGCGCGTGCTGGGCGTGGAAGCGCGCGATCAGCCTGCCTGCCTGCCGGTAGGTGTCCGGGTCGTCCTGCGCCGGGTCACCCTGGACCAGGCGACCGGGCAGGTGGTCGGTCACCAGGACCTTGGCCGCGACGTCCGCGTGCCGCAGGACCGCGGCGTGCCCGGTGCCCACCCACGGGGCCGTCCACTCCCGGTGCGCGCGGATCTCGCGGGCGATGTGGTGGTCGGAGGCACCGCCGGCCTTGACCATGCACCTGCGACCGCCGCCGGTCACCTCCAGCACCCGGGTCTCGACCAGGCCCCAGCTGTGGTCGGCGACCACCTCCAGGTCGGGCAGCCACGCCGCGAGCAGGGCGCGCTGACGCTCGTCGAGCGCGGCGAGCGGGTCGGTCAGGTCGCTCACGGGCGCCGCACCACGACCTCGTCGCCCGGACGCACCGGGCCGGGACGGACCACCCTGGCGCAGAGCCCGCGGAGCCGGCGCGGCTTGCCCTCGGGCCCGTTGACGAAGGTCATCGCGTCCTTGCCGAAGCGGGCGATGAACTTCCCGCAGCCGTTGTGCGGCTGGTCCGTGACGACGACCACCGCTCCGTCCGGGCCGCCGATGTGCAGCTCGGACCAGGCCGGGAGGTGGTCGTGGGAGAGGTCGAGGTCGAGGAACATCTGGTCGCCGGCGAGCGCCTCGCGCGCCGGGTCCTGGGCGAGGAACTCGACGAGGCGGTGGTTCATGACGTTGAGCTGCATGTCGGGGTGGGCCGAGCCGTCGGGCGTGCGCCGGCTCCCCCGCTCCGCCCAGGTGTCGCCGAGCAGCCCGTGCTCGAGGTCCAGGTGGCCGACCTCCAGCACCTCGCGCTCACCCGGCCCGGGGCGCCGGACGACGGCGCGCACCGTCCCGACCTCGCGGGGCGAGGCGTCCAGCGCCGGGAGGAACGCCTCCAGCTCGGCGGTCGAGCGGTGCGGGCGCAGCACCCGCCGCATCCAGGTCCGACGCCCGTGCCGGCCCAGCCCCAGCCGCTCCTCCTCGTCGGAGATCGCCTGCTGCTGGGCGGTGAGCGGGTCGTCGGCCGCGAACTCCACGAAGCCGTGCCGGGCGTAGAACGGCCCGTTCCACGGCAGGTCGGCGTACGTCGTGAGGGTGAGCGAGCCGTGGCCCTTCAGCGTCGCGCGCTCGGCCGCCGCCTCGAGCAGCGCCGCCCCGACGCCGCGGCGGCCGTGGTCGGGGTGCACCGAGAGCTGCGCGAGGTGGGCGTGGCCGACCAGGTCGACGACGTGGGCGAACCCGACCGCCGGGTCGCCGGCGACCAGCAGGAAGCCGGGCTGCGCCGCCCGCCACTCGCCGCTCGGCGCCGGCGAGGCGAGGGCGTCGCCGGTGAGGTCGCCGAGCACCTCCTCGAACATCGGGGTGCCCGCGTCCTCGATCGCGGCGAGGAGCGGCAGGTCGCGCGCGCGGGCGGGGCGTACTGCGGGAGCGGTCACGGGGTCACTGTAGATTCGCCCGACGTGAGGATCGTCGTAGCCACGTGCCAGGTCGACTACGCGGGACGGCTCTCGGCCCACCTGCCGATGGCCACGCGGGTGCTGATGCTGAAGAACGACGGCTCGGTGCTCATCCACTCCGACGGCGGCTCCTACAAGCCGCTCAACTGGATGTCGCCGCCGTGCACGGTCCGCGAGGGGGTGTCCGAGGACGGCCGGCCCGAGTGGCTGGTGACCGCCACCAAGACCGACGACACCCTGCGCATCCTCATCGACGAGGTCCTGCACGACACGTCCCACGACCTCGGCGTCGACCCGGGACTGCAGAAGGACGGCGTCGAGAAGCACCTCCAGGAGCTGCTCGCCGAGCACCCGGCAACGCTCGCCGACGGCCTGACGCTGGTGCGCCGCGAGTTCATGACCGCGATCGGCCCGGTCGACCTGATGTGCCGCGACGCCGACGGCCTGTCGGTCGCGGTCGAGATCAAGCGCCGCGGCGAGATCGACGGGGTCGAGCAGCTCACCCGCTACCTCGAGCTGCTCAACCGCGACCCGATGCTGACCAGCAAGGGTCCGGTCCGCGGCATCTACGCCGCCCAGGAGATCAAGCCCCAGGCCCGCGTGCTGGCCACGGACCGCGGCATCGCCTGCGCGCTCGTCGACTACGACGCCCTGCGCGGCATGGACGACGCGGAGCACCGGCTGTTCTAGGCGTGGCCGGGTCGCCCCCCGACGAGCCCGCAGGCCAGGCTCTTGAGGCACAGCCCCGCTCCGTGGAAGAGCCGGTCCTCGACGTAGAGGCCCTCGCAGATCGCGTAGGGCGTGAAGCGGCGCAGGTAATGGTCGACGTAGTGGCCGTCGAAGCCCAGCGCTCGCTCATGTCGTTACCCTCGCACGGTGACCGAGGCCGTCCCCGACCGCATCTTCCACATCGCGACCGACGCCGACTGGCGCCGCGCCCTCGAGACCGGCACCTACACCACGTCCACCGTGGGACGGACGCTCGCCGAGGAGGGGTTCATCCACGCCAGCCGCCGCGACCAGGTGCAGGGCGTCTTCGACCGCTACTACGCCGGCCTCGACGAGCACCTGGTGCTGCTCACGATCGACCCGCGCCGGCTCGACGCCGAGGTGCGCGTGGACCCGGTCGGGGACGACACGTACGCGCACGTCCACGGCCCGATCAACCGGTCCGCGGTCCTCGAGGCGACCCCGCTGGACCGCCGCGGCCGACCCGCGACGCTGATGTCGCTGTGGGTCGGCGCGATGGCGGTGCGGATGGGCGTCGCCGTCGCCGTGATGGCGCTCGTGCTGGTCGTGCTGTGGGCGGCGGGCCTGCTCGGCTGAGGGCGGCTCAGAGGTCCTGACCGGCCCACGAGCGGGCCACCCAGCCGCCGGCGTCCGCCTCCATCACGACCACCCCGCAGTTCGGCATCGGGAGGTCGCGGGAGTGGCTGACCGCGAGGTTCGCGGCGAGCACGGACAGCGCCAGGCACATCACGCCGCCGTGGCTGACCACGAGCACGGTCTCCCCGCGGTGGGCGTCGGCGATCTCCTCCAGCACCGTCCGGTAGCGCGCGACGACGTCCTCGCCGCTCTCGCCGCCGGGGATCCGGGCGGCCAGGTCGCCGTCGAGCCACGACGCGAAGGTCGCCGCGAACGGGTCGGGGACACCGGTCGTCCCGGCCGCGTCCCCCACCCCGAACTCGCGCAGCCCCGTCCGGACGACGACGTCGACGCCGAGCGGACCCGCGACGACCTCGCCGGTCTGGACGGCCCGGGCCATGTCGCTGGTCCACACCCGGGTGACCTGCTCGTCGGCCAGCGACGCGGCGAGCCCGCGCGCCTGCTCCCGGCCCAGTGGGGTCAACCACCCGCCGGCATCGCTGAGCAGGTCGCTCTCGTAGGCGGCCTCGCCGTGGCGGGCGACGAGCAGGCGGGTGGTGCGCGGGAGGTCAGTCACCGACCAGGCCCACCACGTCGGCCGCGCAGCCCCACGACAGGGTGACGCCGGCGCCACCGTGGCCGTAGCAGTGCACCACGTCGCCCTCCCGCTCGAGCCGGACCTGCGGACGGGCGGGACGCAGCCCGACCTTGTGCCGCAGCACCCGGGCCCCCTCCAGCGCCGGCACCAGGGCGGTCGCGCGGTGCAGCACCTGCTCGGCGACGGCGGGGTCGGGCGTACGGCTCCACTCCCCCTCGACGTCCGTGCCGCCCAGCACCACCTCGTGCGTGCGGGGCACGACGTAGGTGAGGCCGGAGCCGTCGAGGGTCCAGCGGTCGATCCCGACCTGCTCCACCACGACGACCTGGCCCCGGACGGGCTGCACCGACGGGTCCGCGCCGAAGTGGCGCGCGCCGAGGCCGGTGGCGTTGACCACCAGCGACCCGTCGTCCGGGAGGGCCGAGAGATTCATCCGGGTCAGGGTGCCGCCGAGCTCGTCCACGCGCGCCACCAGCCAGCGCAGGAAGACCGGCATGTCGACGACGGGGCTCGCGAAGGTCCACCCGTCCGCATAGCCCGGCGGCAGGGCGGTCTCCCGGTCCAGCGCCGGCACCGCGGAGCGCCACCACGGGTCCGGCGAGGGCCGGCGCAGCAGCTCGGTGCCGGTCAGCACCCGGACGCCGGTGCGCTCGTCGCGCGCGAGGTCGGCGAGCACGTCGTACGTCGTCGCCGACCAGGCGGTGACCCGGTCGTGGGGCGCGGCGCGGTAGGGGTACCAGAGCGCTGCCGCGACCGCGGACGTCGTCTCCAGCGGCAGGTCGCGGGCCACCACGTCGACGCGGTGGCCCGCCTCCAGCAGCCGGACCGCGCAGGTCAGCCCGACGACCCCAGCCCCCACCACGATGACCCGCATGGTGCGAGTGTGCCAGCCGCTACTCGCCGGGGGCGGTCGGCAGCAGGTCGCGCGCCCGGTCGACCGCGTCGTCCACCGGTCCGGTCGGCGGCAGGTGGTCGGTGACCCGGCGGATCGGGTCGTCCACCGCGTCGCGCAGCGGCGTCTGGGGTCCCCGGTCGCCGCCTCGCTGGTCGTCGACCTCGTCGGCCACCACGTCGGAGAAGCCGTCGATGATCGACTGGGCCGAGCCCGAGATCGGCGCCCCTGTGAGGCCGGTGACGCCCTTGACGACCGGCTTGATGAGCATGCCCTTGACCAGGATGGTCTTGATCAGGATGCCCTCGCGGCTCAGCGTCTTCATCGCCTTGACCGCCTTGAGCGCGTCGGCGACCGCCTTGAGCAGCTTGGCGAGCTTCGACAGCGCCGCCGCGACGCGCGAGCCGGCGACCGCCGCCTCGGCCGCCGCGGCCGCACCGCCCGCAGCCGCGCTGGCGCCGAAGGTGACGACCGTCAGTGCCGCGGAGACCACCAGCGTGATCAGCGCCCACTCGATGAGCTCGCGGATGATCGTCTCGACGAGGTCCTCGGCCATCTTGACCTCGAGCGAGGCGTCGAGGAGGTACTCGGCCGTCTCGTCCATCTCGGCCGCCACCGCGTCGATCTGCTCGGCGAACTCCTTGGTGATCCGCTCGAAGGCGTCGCTGGCCTGCCCGGTCCACCCGGCCGTGGTGCGGAACGCGGCGTTGAGCTCGGAGTCGCTCAGCGCCCGGGTCCGGCGTGCCATGTCGCGCCACCGCTCGGCGGTGGCGGTGACCTCGGCCGAGTCGCCCGTGACCCAGTCGAACTGGTCGGCCAGCGGCGAGACCAGCGGACGCATGACCGCGTCGATCGCTCCCTCCAGCGGGGCCATCCAGCCGTTGATGCGCTGCCAGACGTCGACCGCCCCTGCCGCGCTCACGAGTCACCCCGCATCCGGTCGAAGGCCTCGGCGACGAGCGCCTCGACGTTCGAGAAGTCCTCGACGGTGTCCTTGAGGGCCGAGGCGAGGATGTCCATGCACTCGCGCACCGCGTCGAGCGCGTCGGCCGCACCGGCGGCCCGCTGCTCCGACACCGAGCGGATCTCGTCGCTCTCGGGCAGCTTGCCGAGCGCGCCGGAGGGCAGCAGGATCCGACCCGCCTCCCCCGACATGCGCGAGGCCTGCTCGCTGAGCTCCAGCTGGGCGTCCGCGCCCTCCAGCAGGCCCTCGAGGCTCAGCTCGACCATCGCGCTCACCGCTCCTGCTCCCGCGCCGCGCGGATGCTGGCCAACTCGGCGTCGACCGCCCGCATCGTGCTGTCGGGGACGCGCCCCTCGCTCAGCGCTGCCAGCCGGTCCTCCGGGACCAGCCCGCCGACGATGCGGCGCATGTCGTCGGCGACCGACACCTGCGCCTCGCGCACGGTGCGGACGATCTCCGCGGCCAGCCGGTCGGCGGCGAGGTCGCGCACGCTCTCGCTCAGCCACAGGTCGAGCAGCGCGCCCGCCGGAGTGACCTCCACGCGGACGGTGCCCGCGCGGTTCTCGGCCCGACCGCGCAGCGTCTGCAGCTCGGACTGCATGGACGCGACCGCCTCCAGGCGGGCCTCCGCGTCCCTGGTGATGCTCTCGATGTCCACCCGGACCCCCTTCGTCTCGCGGGTCACCATGCCCGTTCGGCGCGGTCCCAAACAGGACCGTAGGGTGGGGCTCGTGAGAGTGCTCGGGATCTTCGACAGCGCCTGGACCCTCGTCGTGCTCGCCGTCGTGGGAGCCGTCGTCGGGGTCGCGGTGGCAGCCGCCACCTCGTCCGACACCGGCCTGGCCGTCGCCGCCGGGCTCGGCGCGGTGGCCGGCGTGGCCGTGCACTACGTCGGCACCGGCCTGCTCTGGGTCTACGGCCTGCTCTCGGCGGCCGGCGCGGCCCGGCGCGGCTCCGAGCGCCGCTGACGCCGCGCGGTCAGCCCGCGGCGCCCGCCTGGCGCGGCGCGGTCGGGTCCTCGCCCTCGCCGCCGTGCTCGCGGGCGACGTACTCCTCGATGTCCTCGACGTCGTCACGGTTGCGGCTGACGACGGTGAGCAGGTCGCTCATCGTGGCGACCTCCTCGACCTGCTCCTTGATGAACCACTGCATGAACTGCTCGGAGGCGAAGTCGTGCTCCTCGCGGGCGATCCGCAGCAGGCCGTTGACCTGCTCGGTGACCGTCCGCTCCTGCTCGAGGGCGAGCGCCACGGGAGCCACCACGTCCGCGAACGACGACGTCGGAGCGGGCACCGCGGGGATCGCGACCTCGGAGTCGGTGTCGAGGAGGTACTGGACCATCATCATCGCGTGACCGCGCTCCTCGAGGGCCTGGGCGTAGAAGAACGCCGCCATCCTCGGCATGGTCAGCGCGTCGTAGTGGATCGCACACGCGAGGTACTGGTGGTGGGCGGCGAGCTCGTTGCCGATCTGGACGTTGAGCTGGTCGGCGAAGCGGGCGGCAGGCATCGGGGGCTCCTCGGTGGGGCGCGGCCTCAGGCCGCGATCTTCTTCTTCGACTTCTTGCGACGCGACCGCTCCAGCTCGGCGGTCGTCACCAGGCGCCGCTTGTGCACGGTGTAGCCCTCGGGCAGGGTGCCCTCCTTGAGCATCCGCAGCGGGCAGCGCTGGCACTTCGGCGTGTCCTCGCAGCACTTCTTCTTGGGCAGCTTGGCGACCTTGCCGTCCTTGCTGCCCTTGCCCTTGGCCTTCTTGCCCACGGTCGGGACGATAGCAGGAGAATTTAGGGCAGCCTAACCTCAGTCCAGGTCGTGGGCCCGGCGGATCACGTCGACGATGCCGCCCATGATCTCGGTGAGGCCGTAGTCCTTCGGCGTGTAGACGGCGGCGACGCCGAGCTCACGCAGCCGGCGCCCGTCGGCCTCGGGGATGATGCCGCCCACGATCACCGGGAGGTCGCCCAGGCCGGCCTCGGCCAGGCCGTCGAGCACGTCCGGCACCAGCTCCATGTGGGAGCCGGACAGGATGGAGAGGCCGATGCAGTGCACGTCCTCGGCGACCGCGGCCGCCACGATCTGGGCCGGCGTCAGCCGGATGCCCTGGTAGATCACCTCGAAGCCGGCGTCGCGGGCGCGGACCGCGACCTGCTCGGCACCGTTGGAGTGCCCGTCGAGCCCCGGCTTGCCCACCAGCAGCCGCAGCCGCCCGCCCAGCTCCTCGCCCGTGGCCCGCACCCGCTCGCGCAACGCGGTGAGCTCGGCGCCCGCCTCGGTGGCCACGGCGCCGGACACGCCGGTCGGGCCGCGGTACTCGCCGAACACCTCGCGCAGGGTCGCCGCCCACTCCCCCGTGGTCGCGCCCGCCCGCGCCGCGGCCAGGGTGGGTGCCATCAGGTTCTCGTCGGTCTTCGCGGCGGCGGCGAGAGCGGCCAGGGCGTCGGCCACCTCGGCCTCGTCCCGCCCGGCCTTCCACGCCTCGACGCTGGCGCGCGCGGTGCGCTCGGCCTCGGGGTCGGCAGCCATGATCGCGCCGTCGAGGTCGGCGGTCAGCGGCGAGGGCTCGGTCGTCTCGAACCGGTTGACGCCGACGATGACCTCCTCCCCGGACTCGATCCGGGCCCGGCGCGCGGCGTGGGAGGAGACCAGCTCGGACTTCATGTAGTCGACGGCAGCGATCGCGCCGCCCATCTCCTGCACCCGCTCGATCTCGGCCTTCGCGCCGGCGACCAGCTCGGCGACCTTGGCCTCGATGACGTGGGAGCCGGCGAAGATGTCGTCGTACTCGAGCAGGTCGGACTCGAAGGCCAGCACCTGCTGCAGGCGCAGCGACCACTGCTGGTCCCACGGGCGCGGCAGGCCGAGCGCCTCGTTCCAGGCCGGCAGCTGGAGCGCGCGGGCGCGGGCGTCCTTCGACAGCGTGACGCCGAGCATCTCCAGCACGATGCGCTGCACGTTGTTCTCCGGCTGGGCCTCGGTGAGGCCGAGCGAGTTGACCTGCACGCCGTAGCGGAAGCGCCGCATCTTGGGGTCCTGGACGCCGTAGCGGTCCCGGGCGATCTCGTCCCAGAGCTGGACGAAGGCCCGCATCTTGCAGGTCTCCTCGATGAACCGGACGCCCGCGTTGACGAAGAACGAGATCCGCCCGACGACCTTCTCGAAGTCGTCGTCGGAGACCTGGCCCGAGGCCTTGACCTCGTCGAGCACGGCGATCGCGGTGCTCAGCGCGTACGCGAGCTCCTGCACGGGCGTGGCGCCCGCCTCCTGCAGGTGGTAGCTGCAGATGTTGATCGGGTTCCACTTCGGGATCCGGTGGACGGTGTAGGCGATCATGTCGGCGATCAGCCGCATCGAGGCCTCGGGCGGGAACGCGTAGGTCCCGCGGGAGAGGTACTCCTTGATGATGTCGTTCTGGGTGGTGCCGGCGAGCTGGGCGGCGACCTCCTCGGGCGACAGGTCCGGGTTCTGCTCCTCGGCGACGACCTGGTACATCGCGAGCATCCACATCGCGACCGCGTTGATCGTCATCGAGGTGTTCATCGCGGTGAGCGGGATGTCGGTGAAGAGCGTGCGCATCTCGCCCAGGTGCGGGACCGGGACGCCGACCTTGCCGACCTCGCCGCGGCTGAGCGGGCTGTCGGGGTCGTAGCCGGTCTGGGTCGGCAGGTCGAACGCGACGCTGAGGCCGGTCTGCCCCTTGGCCAGGTTGGTGCGGTAGAGCGCGTTGGACGCCTCGGCGGTGGAGTGGCCGGCATAGGTGCGCATCACCCACGGCCGGTCCTTGGCGGGACGCTCCCCGGCCGTGCGGTCCGTGTGACCCGATTCCGTCATGGCGACACAGTAGGGCTGCGGTTACCGGTTGGTCACCGGGCTGGACGTGTGACGGATGCCTCAGGACCTCAGGCGGTCGCGGCCACCCGCTCGACCTCGATCGCGTGGGCCAGGCGCGCCAGGTGGGCCATCCGGCGCACCGCCGGACCGGGGTTGCGGACCGTGAGGTGGTGTCCGGTGAGCCACGCGTGACGGGTGGCCACGGCGAGCAGGCGGAGCGCGGTCAGGTCGATGGTGGACACGTCGGTCATGTCGACGACGACCTCGTGGTCGACCCCGTCGAGCGCCTCGAGGCAGCCGTAGATGGCGTTGCGCACCTCCCACGTGCTGCGCACGTCGAAGGCCCCGTGCAGGACCAGCGTGGCCCCGTCCGTGGTGATCTCCATCTGGTGCTCCTCACCGACGTCCCCCGGACGCCCGAGTCGTGACCGCTGTCACTCCCTAGGACGTTGTTCTACCGCGCGGGGTTGCACGCATGCACCACCTTTTCCGGCGAGTCGCGACCAGTAGGCTCCGCGTCATGGTGAACCTGACCCGCATCTACACCCGCACCGGCGACGCCGGGCGCACCCGGCTCGGCGACATGAGCGAGACGTCGAAGACCGACCCGCGCCTCGAGGCGTACGCCTGCGTCGACGAGGCGAACGCCCACATCGGCGTCGCGCTCGCCCACGCGGGTCTCGACGAGGACGTCGTCGCGGTGCTCACGCACGTGCAGAACGACCTGTTCGACGTGGGCGCGGACCTCTGCACCCCGGTCGTGGCCGACCCGGAGTACCCGCCGCTGCGCATCGAGCAGGACTACGTCGACCGGCTCGAGGGCTGGTGCGACCACTACAACGCCGAGCTGCCGGCGCTGCGGTCGTTCATCCTCAACGGCGGCACCGTCGCTGCCGCCCACCTGCACGTCGCTCGCACGGTCGCCCGCCGCGCCGAGCGCGCCGGCTGGGCGGCGTGGGCCGAGCACGAGGAGACGATGAACCTGCTGGCCATCACCTACCTCAACCGGCTCTCCGACCTGCTCTTCATCCTCGCCCGCCACGCGAACAGGGAGAACGGCGACGTGCTGTGGGTCCCCGGCGGCGAGCGCTAGTCAGGCCCGTGCGGCAGGAGCCGCCCGCTGCTCGCGGGCGCTGGGCACGACGAGCGCCGCGGGCAGCAGCAGGAAGGCGACGACGAGCAGCGCCTTGAGGGTGCCGACCTCGTCGCCGACGAAGCCGAGGAACGGCGGTCCGGCGAGGAAGGCGGCGTAGCCGATCGTCGAGACCACGCTCACCCGGGCGGCCGCACGCAGCGGGTCGTCCGCGGCCGCGCTCATCCCGACGGGGAAGCCCAGCGACGACCCGACGCCCCAGAGCACGATCCCGAGCACCACGACGGCCGGGTGGTCGGCGAACACGATCAGCAGCACGCCCGCACCGGCGAGGGCCATCGTCGACCACAGCACCGTGACCCGGCCGTGCCGGTCGATCAGCCCGGTGCCGACGAAGCGGCCGGCGGTCATGGCAGCCACGAAGACCGCGAAGCCGGCGACCCCCACCGCGTGCGAGACGTCGTGCCCGTCGACCAGGGCGACGGCGAGCCAGTCGTTGGCGGTGCCCTCGGTCATCGCCAGGGCCAGCACCATCAGCCCGATCAGCAGGGTCCGGGGCTCGAGCCACGCGCGGGCGGCCGAGGTCCGCTCCCCCTCGTGGTCCTCGACCACCGGGAGGAACGACGGCGACGACGCCCACACCAGGGCGAACGACGCCACCACGACCACGCCGAGGTGGGCCGACGACGGGACGCCGAGCTCGATCAGCAGCGCGCCGACGAGCGCGCCGACGACCGTGCCGCCGCTGAAGCCGGCGTGGAAGCGCGGCATGATCGTGCGCCCCAGGCCACGCTCGACCTCGGCGCCCTCCACGTTCATCGCCACGTCCCACACGCCGATGCCGACGCCGTAGACCACGAGCCCGACGACGGTGAGGGCGAGGGTGTCACCGAGGGACAGCGCCGCGGTGAGCATCCCGATGCTGGCGAGCACGGCGCCGCCGCGCACGATCCGGACGGTCCCCCACCGGGTGATCAGCGCGCCCGTCGTGGGCAGCGCGACGACCGACCCCACGGAGATGGCGAGCAGCACCAGGCCGAGGCGGCCGTTGGTCAGCTCGAAGCTCGAGCGCACCTCGGGGATGCGCGACACCCAGCTCGCGAAGACCAGGCCGTTGAGGAAGAAGGCGAGGCCGACGGCGTTGCGGGCGGCGGTCAGCTGGGCCACGGTGGCGCTCCTGCGAATCGTTTCGATCGAATCGATTCGATGCTAACGTCCGGGACATGGCGGGATCAACTCGTGCACCGACGCTCGCGGACGTCGCCGACGCCGCGGGGGTCTCGCTGTCGACCGCGTCGCTGACCTTCTCCGGCAACAAGCCGGTCGCCGCCGGCACCCGCGAGCGCGTGCTGGCGGCCGCGGCCGCGCTCGGCTACGCCGGCCCCAACCCGCTCGCCCGAAACCTGCGCCAGGGCCGCAGCGGCGTGGTCGGCGTGGCGGTGGGACCGCTCAGCGCCGCGTTCCGCGACCCGGCCGCCCTCCCCCTCTTCGACGCGATGTCGGAGGTGCTGGGCGCCGCCGGCCAGGGACTGCTGCTGATGGGCGACGAGGAGGCCCACGCGCGGCTGCCGCTCGACGCCGTCATCTTCGACATCTGCGGCCGAGAGACCTGGGCGCCGTACGCCGACCTGGTCGCGCGCGAGGTCCCGCTGGTGGTCGTCGAGGGCCCGTCGTGGCCCGGCACCACCTACGTCGACATCGAGCACCGGACGGGCACCGCCGCGCTGGCGGCCCACCTCCACGACCTCGGCCACCGGCGGGTGGCCACGCTCACCCTCGAGCCCTCGCACCCGCAGCGCGAGCGCGAGGCGGGCCTGCGCGACGTCTTCGCTGACGTGACCGTGGTCGGCGCCTGCGCCAGCGACCTCGCCACCGCGCAGCAGGTCGTCGGCGCCTGGCTGGACACCGGGCCGGAGGCCACCGCGCTGGTGTGCCAGAGCGACGTCCAGGCCGCCGGCGCGGTGCTCGAGGCGCGGCGCCGCGGGCTGGTGGTCCCGGACGACCTCAGCGTCGCGGGCTTCGACGGGGTCGCCACGCCGTGGCTCGACGTCGAGCTGACCACGGTCGTGCAGCCGATCGCGGAGAAGGGCCGGGCCGCGGCCCGCGCAGCGCTGGCCCGCGCCGCCGGCGAGCCCGCCGACGACGTGCTGCTGCCGGTGCAGCTGCGGGTCGGCGGCTCGACCGGCCCCCGTCGCCCGGCCGGCGGTGCGTGAGCCACCTTCTGCGGCTCGAGAACGTGGGTGGGGCACCGCTCCCGGAGCGGCGTACGACGACACGCCCGGCCGGCGGTGCGTGAGCCACCTTCTGCGGCTCGAGAACGTGGGTGGGGCACCGCCCGCGGAGCGAGGCTAGCGCCGGTCCCAGTCGGTGCCGGGCGGTCCGGACTCCAGCCAGGACTGGAAGCCGGTGAGGGCGGACTCGCTCATCGCGATCTCGAGCGGGTGGCCGTCGTAGTGGCACGACGCCACGACGTGGCCGTCGTAGAGCGACATCTCCTCCGGACCGGCCGGGGCGCGGCGCCCGGAGTACTCCAGCAGGTCGCGCGCCCAGACCCGCTTGGGCCGCGGGGAGAGCGAGAAGATCCGGAACCACTCGAGCGACTGGCCGGAGTAGCGACCGATGCCGAGCAGCCAGCCGCGGCCGGGGTGCTCGGTCCGGACCCGGAAGCTGAGCTCGAAGGTGCCACCGTGACGGGCCAGGAGCCGGCGCCGGACGATGAGCGAGATGCCGTAGAGCAGGGCGAGGAGGAGGCAGACCCCGACGATGTCGAGCAACCACTCCCAGACCGGCATCCACACCTCCACAAAGCAGTGAGCGCACGAACCCGGAGGTTCGTGCGCTCACCCTAGCGGTCGTGCTGGAGGCTCCGTCAGGAGGCCCGCTCCGCGGCACGCACGCGTGCCTCGGCGCGGCGGACCTTCTCCTGCGCCTCGTCGTCGTTCTCGCCGGCCTGCTGGCAGCGCTCGAGCTCGGCCCGTGCCTGCTCCAGGTCGATCTCGTGCGACATCTCGGCCCGCTCGGAGAGGATCGAGACGCGGTTGTCGGCCACCGACAGGAAGCCGGCGTCGACCGCCGCGATCCAGGTCTCCCCCTCGACGGTCTGCACGTCCACCACGCCCTCGATGATCGAGGACAGCAGCGGCGCGTGGTTCGGCAGGATGCCGACGTCGCCCTCGGTGGTGCGGGCGATGACCATGGTGGCCTGGCCCGACCAGACGAGCCGGTCGGCAGCGACCAGCTCGACCTGGAGGACCTTGTCGGTGGTGCCGGCCATCAGAGGCTCTTCTGGATCTCGGCCCACTTCTGCTCGACGTCGTCCAGACCGCCGCACATGAAGAAGGCCTGCTCGGCCACGTGGTCGTACTCGCCGTCCGCGATCTTGTTGAACGCCTCGATGGTGTCGGCCACCGGCACGGTCGAGCCCTCGATGCCGGTGAACTGCTTGGCGACGTAGGTGTTCTGCGACAGGAAGCGCTGGATGCGACGGGCGCGGGACACGATGATCTTGTCCTCCTCCGAGAGCTCGTCGACACCGAGGATCGCGATGATGTCCTGGAGCTCCTTGTTGCGCTGGAGGATCTGCTTGATCCGGACCGCGCAGCGGTAGTGCTCGTCGCCGATGTACTGCGGGTCGAGGATGCGCGAGGTCGACGTCAGCGGGTCCACCGCCGGGTAGATGCCGAGCGAGGCGATCTCTCGCGAGAGCTCGGTGGTGGCGTCGAGGTGCGCGAACGTGGTCGCCGGAGCCGGGTCGGTGTAGTCGTCGGCGGGGACGTAGATCGCCTGGAGCGACGTGATCGAGTGACCACGCGTCGAGGTGATGCGCTCCTGCAGCTGACCCATCTCGTCGGCCAGGTTGGGCTGGTAGCCCACCGCGGACGGCATCCGGCCGAGCAGCGTGGAGACCTCGGAGCCGGCCTGGGTGAAGCGGAAGATGTTGTCGATGAAGAGCAGCACGTCCTGCTTCTGCACGTCGCGGAAGTACTCCGCCATGGTCAGGGCCGACAGGGCGACGCGCAGGCGGGTGCCCGGCGGCTCGTCCATCTGGCCGAAGACGAGGGCGGTCTGGCCGAGGACGCCGGCCTCCTCCATCTCGACGATGAGGTCGTTGCCCTCACGGGTGCGCTCGCCGACACCGGCGAACACCGACACACCACCGTGGTCCTTGGCGACACGGGCGATCATCTCCTGGATGAGCACCGTCTTGCCGACGCCGGCACCACCGAACAGGCCGATCTTGCCGCCCTGGACGTAGGGGGTGAGCAGGTCGATGACCTTGATGCCGGTCTCGAACATCTGAGTCTTCGACTCGAGCTGGTCGAACGCGGGCGCCTTGCGGTGGATGCCCCAGCGCTCGGCCGGCTCGAAGGACTCGCCCTCGGCGAGGTTGAGCACGTCGCCGGTGGTGTTGAACACCTTGCCGAGCGTCGCGTCGCCCACGGGCACCGTGATCGACTCGCCGGTGTCGGTGACCTGGCCGCCACGGACCAGGCCGTCGGTCGGCTTCATCGAGATGGCGCGGACCATACCGTCGCCGATGTGCTGGGCGACCTCGAGGATGATCGACTTGGTCTCGCCGCTGAGCTGGAAGTCGCAGGTCAGGGCGTTGTAGATCGGGGGCATCGAGTCGGTCGGGAACTCGATGTCCACGACCGGGCCGATGACCCGGGCGATACGCCCGACGGCGCCGCCGCGGGTGGTCGTCTCTTCAACAGTGGCAGTCATGTTCACTCACTCCCGGCTTGTGCGTCGGCAAGGGCGTTGACGCCACCGACGATCTCGCTGATTTCCTGGGTAATGCCAGCCTGGCGGGCCTGGTTGGCGATGCGCTTGTACTTCTTGATGAGCTCGTCGGCGTTGTCCGTGGCGGACTTCATCGCCTTCTGCCGGGCGGCCAGCTCGGAGGCAGCCGCCTGCAGCAGGGCGAAGAAGATCCGGCTCTGGACGTAGCGCGGGAGCAGGGAGTCGAGCACCTCCGAGGGGGACGGCTCGAACTCGTAGAGCGGCAGCAGGTCGCCCTGCTCGGGAGGCTCGGTGCCCTCGACGACCTCCAGCGGGAGGAGCCGCACCGCGGTGGGCTCCTGGCTGAGCATCGACCGGAACCGGGTGTAGACCACGTGGACCTCGTCGACCGCCGTCTTCTCGACGTCGGCGTCGGCGAGGAACGCCTCGATCAGCGTGGCGCCGATCTCGGCCGCCACGTCGTAGGTCGGCTGGTCGGAGAACCCGGTCCAGGACTTCACCACGGCGCGCTGGCGGAACTTGAAGTAGGCCTCGCCCTTGCGACCGCTGGTGTAGAGGTCGACGTCCTTGCCCTCGCCCTTGAGCTTCTCCACGAGGCGCTCGGCCTCCTTGAGCACGCTCGAGGAGTAGGCACCCGCCAGACCGCGGTCGGAGGTGACGATGAGGACCGCGGCCTTCTTCGGGTTCTCCGGCTCGGTGGTCAGCGCGTGGTCGACGTTGGAGAACGTCGCCACGGCCGACACCGCGCGGGTGAGCTCACGGGCGTACGGCGCTGCCGCCTGGGCCCGCTGCTGCGCCTTGATGATGCGGGACGCCGCGATGAGCTCCATGGCACGCGTGATCTTCTTCATCGACTCCGTCGACCTGATCCGCGCGCGGTACTCGCGTACCGAGAGAGCCATGACGTCAGCCCCGCTTCTGCTTGACGATCTGCTCCTGCTCGACGTCCTCGTCCTCGAGGGCGACGTGCTCTTCCTTGCCGGCCTTGATGCTCTGGCCGTCGGAGGTCTCGAACTGGTCGAGGAAGGAGTCGTAGGCAGCGGCGAGCTGGTCCTCGGTGGAGTCCTCGAACTTCAGCGACTCGCGGATGCCGGCGAGGATGCCCTCGTGGCTGCGGCGCAGGTAGTCGAGGAACTCGTTCTCGAAGCGCAGCACGTCGTCGGTCGGGACCTTGTCGAGGCGACCCGAGGTGCCGGTCCACAGGGAGACGGTCATCTCCTCGACCGGGTACGGCGAGTACTGCGGCTGCTTGAGCAGCGCCATCAGGCGCTGGCCGCGGTCGAGCTGCTGGCGCGAGGCGGCGTCGAGGTCGGAGGCGAACATCGCGAACGCCTCCATGGCGCGGAACTGCGCCAGGTCGACCTTGAGCGAGCCGGTGACGTTCTTCATCGCCTTCGTCATCGCCGAGCCACCCACGCGCGAGACCGAGACACCCACGTCGATGGCGGGGCGCTGGTTGGCCGCGAACAGGTCCGACTGGAGGAAGATCTGGCCGTCGGTGATCGAGATGACGTTGGTCGGGATGAACGCCGACACGTCGTTGGCCTTGGTCTCGATGATCGGCAGGCCGGTCATCGAGCCCTTGCCCATGTCGTCGGAGAGCTTCGCGCAGCGCTCGAGCAGCCGGCTGTGCAGGTAGAACACGTCGCCCGGGTAGGCCTCGCGGCCCGGCGGGCGGCGCAGCAGCAGCGACACGGCGCGGTAGGCCTCGGCCTGCTTGGTGAGGTCGTCGAAGACGATCAGGACGTGCTTGCCGTCGTACATCCAGTGCTGGCCGATGGCCGAGCCGGTGTAGGGGGCGAGGTACTTGAAGCCGGCGGAGTCGGACGCCGGGGAGGCCACGATGGTCGTGTACTCCAGGGCGCCGGCCTCCTCGAGGGCGCCACGCACCGAGGCGATGGTCGAGCCCTTCTGGCCGATCGCGACGTAGATGCAGCGCACCTGCTTGTCCGGGTCGCCGGACTCCCAGTTGGCCTTCTGGTTGATGATCGTGTCGATCGCGATGGTGGTCTTGCCCGTCGCGCGGTCACCGATGATGAGCTGGCGCTGGCCGCGGCCGATCGGCGTCAGGGCGTCGATGGCCTTGATGCCGGTGGCGAGCGGCTCGTGCACCGACTTGCGCACCATCACGCCGGGAGCCTGGAGCTCGAGCGCGCGCCGCTCGTCGGAGGCGATGTCGCCGAGGCCGTCGATCGGGGTGCCGAGCGGGTCGACCACGCGGCCGAGGTAGCCCTCGCCGACGGGGACCGAGAGGATCTCGCCGGTGCGGCGGACCGTCTGGCCCTCCTCGATCTTGTCGAAGTCACCGAGGACCACGACACCGACCTCGCGGGTGTCGAGGTTGAGCGCGAGGCCGAGCGTGCCGTCCTCGAACTCGAGCAGCTCGTTGGCCATCACGGAGGGCAGGCCGGAGACACGGGCGATGCCGTCCGCGGCCTCGGCCACGGTGCCGACCTCTTCGGTCGTCGCCGACTCGGGCTTGTAGTCCGACACGAAGCGCTGAAGAGCGTCGCGGATCTCGTCCGGACGGATGGACAGCTCCGTCATTTCATCTCACCTGTTCTCTGCTGTGCCGCATGGGATGGGGCTGGAAGAAGTTGTGCTGGGTCTGGGTGGTCGGGGTCAGCCGGCGAGCCTGCGCCCGGCGTCGTCGAGCCGGCTGGAGACCGTCCCGTCGATGACGTCGTCGCCGATCTCGACCCGGATGCCGCCGATGACCGCGGGGTCGACGACGACGTTGAGGTGGACCTCTCGACCGTACGTCCGCGACAGCGTCGCGGCCAGGCGCTCGCGGTCGGCGGCGGCCAGCGGACGGGCGACGCGCACGGTGGCGACGCCCTGGTCGCGGACCTCGGCGGCCACCTTCTGGTACTCGGTCAGCGCGACCGTGATCGTCCGGTGGGTGCCGGAGAGCGCCTGGCCGACGAGCGCGAGCGTCGCCGGGAGCACCTTGTCGGCCAGCAGCCCGCGCACGAGCGCGGTCTTGTCGGCCCGGCTGCGCGCCGGGTCGGACAGCGCCTGGCGCAGCCCGTCGTCGTGCTGCACGAGCTGGCCGACCGCGAACAGCTCGTCCTCGAGACGTCCCGCGTCGCTGCTCGTGGAGCGCACGAGGGCGACCACGCCGAGCTGCTCGAGGGCGTCGGGCAGGTCACGCGTGGCGGTCCACCGCCGCGACACGGCGGTGGTCACCACCTCGAGCGCCTCGGGCGAGACCTTGCCCGACAGCACGTCGCGGACCAGGCCGGCCTTCGCCTCGGCCGGAACCGAGACGTCGGTGGCGACCCGGCGAAGGCCCGCCTCGGCGCGGAGCAGGTCCGCGGTGCCGAAGAGGTCCTGGGCGACCGTGCCGAGGTCACCGGACCCGGGGAGGGAACCGGCGGCTGCGGCGTAGGCGTCGGCGGACGCACCTCGCATCATCAGTTGACGCTCCCCGTCGTGGAGCCCTGTGCCTCGAGGTCGGCGAGGAAGCGCTCGACGACGCGGCTCTGACGGGCCTCGTCCTCCAGGCTCTCGCCCACGATGCGACCGGCCAGGCCGGTCGCGAGCGTGCCCACCTCGGCACGGAGCGAGGTGACCGCCTGCTGGCGCTCGGCCTCGATCTGCGCCTTGCCGTGCTCGACGATGCGGGTGGACTCGGCCTGGGCCTGCTCCCGCATCTCGGCGACGATCTGGGCACCCTGCTCGCGCGCCTCCTCGCGGATGCGCGCCGCCTCGTGCCGGGCGTCGGCGAGCTGCTTCTCGAGCTCGGCGAGCTTGGCGTCGGCCTCGGCCTGCTTGGACTCGGCCGCGCTCAGACCACCTTCGATGGCCTGGGTGCGCTCGGCGAACGTCTTCTCGAAGTTCGGGACGACGAACTTGCGCATGAGCACGAAGAGGATCGCGAAGACGATCAGGGCGAGGATGACCTCTGACCAGACCGGCAGAACCGGGCTGTGGGTCTCCCCCTCCGCCGCCGCCAGGACGATGTGGTCCATGAGTCGAACTCCTACGGTCTAGAGCTGGGCTGCGGTGGTCGTCAGAGAGGCAGGACGAACGCGAGCGCGACGGTGATGATGAAGAGCGCCTCGGCGAGGACGAAGCCAAGGATGGCGATCGACTGCAGGCGGCTCTGGGCCTCGGGCTGGCGAGCAACACCGGAGATGAAGGCGGCGAAGATCAGGCCGATACCGACACCGGGACCGATGGCGGACAGGCCGAGACCGACCAGGTTGATGGAGCCTTCCACGGCTTTTTCCTTTCGTCGTTCGGCACCGCTGGTGGTGCCGACTTTTCTGGCGAAACTTGTGGGTGGTGCGGGGTGGTACGGGTGCGGGTGCGTCTCAGTGCTCGTCGGCGAGGGCCTCGCCGATGTACATCGAGGACAGCAGGGTGAAGACGTAGGCCTGCAGGAACATGACCAGCATCTCGAGGAAGCTGACGCCGATGCCGAGGCCGAAGGAGAGCACCCCGACGGCTCCGTAGAGCACGTTGCCGCTGGTGAGCAGCGCGGCGCCGCCGGTGGCGAACAGGATCAGCAGCAGGTGGCCGGCGAACATGTTGCCGAACAGACGCAGCGTGAGCGTGACGGGCCGGATGATGATGTTGGAGAAGAACTCCAGCGGCACGAGCAGCAGCAGGATCGGGCCCTTGACGCCGCCGGGCATGGTGGCGTGCTTGAGGTAGCCGAGGGGGCCGTGCTTCCAGATGCCGGCACCGACGTAGATGCCCCAGCTGAGCAGCGCCAGCGGGACGATGAAGCCGATGCGCGAGAAGCTCGGGAACTGCAGGAACGGGATCACGCCGTAGTAGTTGTTCACCAGGATGAAGGTGAACAGCGTGAAGAGGTACGGCACGAACTTCATGTAGTGCTCGGACCCGATGTTGTCGCGCGCCATGTTGTTGCGCACGAAGCCGTAGACCATCTCGCCGGCGAACTGCAGGCGGCCCGGGACGAGCGAGGCGTTGCGCGAGGCGAGGTAGAAGAAGCCGAACACGATCACGGCCGACAGCGCCAGCAGCGCCATGGGCTTGGTGACGTCACCGAAGATCGGCGGCAGCTCGAAGCTTCCGGGACCGGGGGCGTGGAAGCCCGAACCGCCCTCTGCCGCAACAGGCTGGGTGATGCTCACTCCGACTCCTCGTTCGTGTTCTGGGTGTTCGTGGACGGCAGGTCCGCGGCCGTCTGCCGCCGGAGCTGCACGATCATCATGTAGGTGCCGAGCCCACCGCCCAGCAGGACCCCCACCGCCACGAGGAAGCGGGTGCCCAGCCACTGGTCCAGGAGCCATCCGACCGCCCCGTAGAACAGCACACCGGCCACCAGGTAGCTGGGGGCACCGTTGCTGCGCGGGGGCGTGGAGGAAGTCGCGCTGGACTCGGCCATGGCGCTGCGGACTCTAGCAGTCGACGTGGTCACGACTCACCCCCGGGCGGGAGGTCGAAGTAGGGGGTCCGGGCGCGCGCCGTGAGGACCAGGTGCGCGGTGGTCCACACGAGCGTGGCGAGCACCATCGACGCGGCCAGCCAGCCCCGCGCCTGCTCGTCGGCGAACACGTCCCCCCGGCTGATGGCCAGGAAGACCAGCATCACGACGGCGAGCTGGGTGAGGTAGGTGACCAGGGCGACCAGCAGCGACGCCCGCGGCATCACGCTCGCCACCAGGTGGAGGGCGACCGTGCCGAAGGAGACGACGGCGACGACCATCGCCGCGCCGACGGCAGCGGCGGCGGCCGGCTCGGCGCCGTGCACGAGCGCGGCGGCCAGCACGACCAGTGCGCCGACGGCCGCGGTGAGGCCGGCGGAGCGCCCGACGACCCGCATCCCCCACGCCCCGGGAAGGGGCTGGGCCCCGGTCCGGGGGTGGTGCTGCGACTCGGTCGTCATGGCGGCGGCCTGTTCGTCGTGGGGTCTGTCTGACTGCTCGTGAAAACTATCACAAAGTCCTGCCGGGGCCCGAAACGGGGCCCTCCTCCAGCACCTCGGGAGCCCCCTCGCGGCCCTCGACGGCGGCGTTCTCGGGCAGTCCGGTGTCCCCCAGCCCGGTCTTGCGGGGGCGGTGCACCTTGGGCAGCACGAAGGTCATCGCGACGGTGAGGACCAGCATCGCAGCCAGCCCGCCCCAGACGAGCGGGCTGGTCGACAGGCTCACGCCGACGGCGCCCGTGGCGATGGTGAACGCCCACATCCACATGATCAGCACCGCCCGGCGCTGGGAGTGGCCGATCTCGAGCAGCCGGTGGTGCAGATGCTGCTTGTCGGCGCTCATCGGCGAGCGCCCCGCCCGCGTGCGGCGCACGACCGCGAGCACCAGGTCGACGATCGGCACCATCAGCAGCGAGATCGGCAGCAGCACCGGGAGCACCGTGACGAAGAGGCTGTTGCCCCCGGTCGCCGGCATCCCCACGAACTGGCCGGTGAGGGTGAGCGCGCTGGCCGAGAGCACCAGGCCCAGGAGCATCGAGCCCGAGTCGCCCATGAACAGGCGTGCGGGGTGGAAGTTGTGCGGCAGGAAGCCGGCGCACGACCCGGCGAGGGCGGCGCTCAGCAGCGCCCCCGTGGTGGCGAGCGTGAGGTTGCTCTGGGCCGACGCCGAGTAGCAGTAGAGGAAGAACGCCGCGGCGCCGATGCCGACGACGCCCGCGGCGAGGCCGTCGAGCCCGTCGACGAAGTTGACCGCGTTCATCGTGCCGATCACCACGACCAGCGTCAGCACGCTGCCCTGGGCGTCGTCGAGGACGAACTGGGTGCCGTCCGCGCCCGGGAAGAACCAGAACCTCACCCCGAGCGCCACCAGCAGCCCGGCCGCCAGCACCTGGCCGCCGAGCTTGGTCAGCGCGTCCAGCTCGAAGATGTCGTCGATGACGCCCACGGCGCACACCAGCGCGCCCGCGAGCAGCACGACCCCGGCGTCGTCGAAGACGACCGGGTCGCTGCGGGACAGGAAGGGCAGCCGCTGCGCGACGAGGTAGGCGGCGCACAGGCCGCCGAGCATGGCGAGACCGCCGAGGTACGGGATCGGCTCCGCGTGCACGTCACGGTCACGCACCTGCGCGACCGCCCCTGTGCGGAGCGCGATCTCCCGGGCGACGACGGTGAGCAGGTAGGTCACCGACAGCGCCACCAGGAAGACGAGGAGGTACTCCCGCATGCGGTGCTATTCCTGCTCGGCGAGCACCACGCCGTGCTCGGCGAGGGCCTCGTTGAGCACCTCGAGGGACAGGGCGCCGAGGCGCAGCACGCGTCCCTCGGGCACGGTGGTGTCGACGATGGTCGACGCCTCGCCACCGGGCGAGGTGCCGGCGTCGACGATGACGGCCACCCGGTCGCCGAGCATCTCCTCGGCGGAGGCGGCGTCGGTGGCGGCCGGACGGCCCGTCAGGTTGGCGGAGCTCACCGCGAGGGGGCCGGTGCGCTCGAGGACGGCGAGCGCCACCTCGTCGTCGGGCATCCGCACCGCGACCGTTCCACGGGTCTCGCCGAGGTCCCACATGAGGGAGCCCTGCTGGCGGCAGACCACCGTCAGCGGACCCGGCCAGAAGCGCTCGACCAGGGTCCGCGCCCACGCGGGGACCCCCTCGGCCAGGGCGTCGAGGGTGGTCGCGGCCGACACCAGCACCGGCGGCGGCATCTCGCGCCCGCGGCCCTTGGCGTCGAGGAGGTCCTGCACGGCGTCGTGGGAGAACGCGTCCGCGGCGATGCCGTAGACGGTGTCGGTGGGGATCACCACCAGCTCCCCGCGGCGTACGGCGGCAGCGGCGGCGGTCACCGCCGCCTCGCGCTCCTCGGGCGTCGACGTGTGCATCAGGTCCACGCCGCTCATCGTGCCAGCCGCGCGGTCAGGTAACGAGCCCGACCCACGAGAAAGACGATGTGGGTGGCCCCGCATCGCGCGGGGCCACCCACTCAGATCAGCACTCGCGTGCGTAGTCGGCCGTGGGGCTTGCGATGCCGCCGGTTCGGTATGTGCGAGTCCCGTACGAGCCGATGTAGGCACAATTGGTGTCGTTCCAATTGTTCACGACGACCTGAGCCGTGATCTCTCGTCCACACTGGTTCTTCACGACTGCGTACTTGGTCACGCCCTCCGTGTAGGTGCGGGTTAGCACAGCGCAACCTGCGGCCGACGCGGCCGAGCCGGAAGCGACTACGATCATGCTCGAACTCGCAACCGCGATCGCGACGAGCGACGAAACCCTCTTCATGGGTGGTTCCTTCCGAGATGTGCGGCCCCCGTTGACCGCAAGCGGACAGTCTCACTAGCGGAGATGCGCGTCAAGACGGCGCGCGGTCAGGTAACGAGCCCGACCCGCGAGGTCGCGGTGGTCGGCCACCTCGGACCAGCGGCCCGTGGCCGCGAAGACGGCCGGGGCGGACTCCCCCTGGACGTCGGCGTGCTCGGCCCCGACCACTCCCCCAGGCCGCAGCAGCGCGGCGGCGCGGCGCTCGAGGACGCGCATCGCGTCGAGGCCGTCCTGGCCGGAGAACAGGGCGAGGTGCGGGTCGTGGTCGCGGGCCTCGGTCGCCACCGACTCCCAGGCCTCGAGCGGGACGTAGGGCGGGTTGCACACCACCACGTCGACGGTGCCGACGAGGTCCTCGCAGGCGGTCGCGAGGTCGCCGTGGCGCAGGTCCACGCCGGTGCCGGCCATGTTGCGCTCGGCCCACGCCAGCGCCCCCTCGTCGAGCTCGACGGCGTGGACCAGCGCGTCCGGGACCTCGTCGGCGACGGCCTTGGCGATCGCCCCCGAGCCGGTGCAGAGGTCGACGACCACGGCGGGGCGGCCCAGCGCGCGGGCGGCGTCGACCGCCCAGCCGGCGAGCAGCTCGGTCTCCGGCCGCGGGACGAAGACGCCCGGGCCGACGGCCAGCTCGACGTGGCGGAACGCCGCCGAGCCGGTGAGGTGCTGGAGCGGCTCGCGGGCCGCGCGGCGCGCGAGCAGGGCGTCGTACGTCTCCTGCTGGGCGTCGTCGAGGCGGTCCACCAGCGGCAACCGGCCGAGCGGCACGTCGAGGACGTGGGCGAGCAGCAGGTCGGCGTCGCGCTCGGGCGAGGCCACCCCGGCGGCACGCAGCCGCTCCGCCGCGCTGCGGCGCACCTCCCTCATGAGTCGGTCCTCACGACTCGAGGGCCGCGAGCCGCGCGGCCATGTCGGTCTCCACGCAGGAGTCGAGGACCGGCTGGAGGTCGCCGTCGAGCACCTGGTCGAGGTTGTAGGACTTGTAGCCGGTGCGGTGGTCGGAGATCCGGTTCTCGGGGAAGTTGTACGTGCGGATCCGCTCGGAGCGGTCGACCGTGCGCACCTGCGAGCGGCGGGCGTCGCTCGCCTCGGCGTCTGCGGCGTCCTGGGCCGCCTGGAGCAGCCGCGAGCGCAGGATGCGCAGCGCGGACTCCTTGTTCTGCAGCTGGCTCTTCTCGTTCTGGCAGCTCGCCACGATGCCGGTGGGCAGGTGGGTGATGCGCACGGCGGAGTCGGTCGTGTTGACGCTCTGGCCGCCGGGTCCGCTGGAGCGGTAGACGTCGATGCGCAGGTCGTTGTCGTCGATCGTGACGTCGACCGGCTCCGCCTCGGGCGACACCAGCACCCCGGCGGCCGAGGTGTGCACGCGCCCCTGCGACTCCGTCACCGGGACCCGCTGCACCCGGTGGACGCCGCCCTCGAACTTGAGCAGCGCGTAGGGGGCCTGACCGGGCTCGACCGTGCCGCGCGCCTTGACGGCCGCGGTCACGGACTTGTAGCCGCCGAGGTCGGACTCCGTCGCGTCGAGGACCTCCACGGCCCAGCCGCGGGCCTCGGCGAACCGGGAGTACATCCGCAGCAGGTCGCCGGCGAAGAGCGCCGACTCCTCGCCGCCCTCCCCCGACTTGATCTCGAGCAGGGCGTCCTTGCCGTCGGCGGGGTCGCGCGGGACCAGCAGCCGGCGCAGCCGCTCGGCCGCCACCTCGCGGCGCGCGGCCAGCTCCTCGGCCTCCTGGGCGAAGACCGGGTCGTCGGCGGCGAGCTCGCGGGCCGCCTCGACGTCGTCGCCGAGCGTGCGCCAGTCCTGCCACGTCGTGACGACGGCGCTCAGCTCGGCGTAGCGCTGGTTGAGCTGCTTGGCCAGGCGCTGGTCGGCGTGGGTCTCCGGGAGCGCCAGGCGCTGCTCGAGCTCGGCGTGCTCCTCGCGCATGCCCTCGACGGCCTCGAACATCGTGCTCCTGCTTCCTGTGTGACGACCCCCGGCAGACGACAAGGCGCCGGCCACCCGCGTGAGCGGGCGACCGGCGCCTGACGTGGACTACTTGCTCTCGGCAGCAGCCTTCTTGCCGTAGCGGGACTCGAACCGGGCGACGCGGCCGCCGGTGTCGAGGATCTTCTGCTTGCCGGTGTAGAACGGGTGGCACTGCGAGCAGACGTCGGCGTGGATCGAGCCGGAGGTCGCGGTGCTGCGGGTCGTGAACGACGCGCCGCACGTGCAGGTCACGGCCGTCTCGACGTACTCGGGGTGGGTGTCCTTCTTCATGGGTGTCCTCTCGAAGTGTTCCGGGTCGCCCGCGTGGATCGCGTGATGACGTGAACCGGAACCGGCGCACAAGTGTGCCACCGGTGTGAACAGCGGCGCCAATCCGGGCATTCCCGGGTGTGCCGGCGCCCGGGGATCAGCGCGAGCCGAAGACCTTCGCGACGGCCTGCGGCGTCTCGGCGGCCGCGAGCTGGGTGCGGAGGTCTCCGACGACCGCGCCCTCGGCCGGCGCGAGCAGCCGGTCCTCGTGCCGGGTGCCGGAGGCGGCGACGTCGACGGCGGGCACGATGCCCTTCGCCGCCTTCTCCGCGCTCAGCACGAGCTCGAGGTTCTCGGTGCCGGCGAGCTCCTCGAGGAAGAACTCGTCGGTCGCCGAGCCGCTGCCCACGGCGACGGTGGCGAGGATGGTCAGCGAGCCGCCGTCCTCGACCTTGCGGGCGGCACCGAAGAACTCCTTGACCGGGTGCACCGCGGAGGCGTCCACGAGCCCGCCCAGGACCCGGCCGCTCGCCGGGGCGGCGAGGTTGTAGGCCCGGCCCAGGCGGGTGAGCGAGTCGATCAGCACGACGACGTCGTGACCCAGCTCGACGAGCCGCTTGGCCCGCTCGATGGCGAGCTCGGCGACGAGGGTGTGGTCGGCCGGCTGCCGGTCGAACGTGGACGCGACGACCTCGCCCTTGACCGCGCGCTGGAAGTCGGTGACCTCCTCGGGGCGGGCGTCGACCAGCACCACCATCACGTGGCACTCGGGGTTGTTGGTCGTGACCGACTGGGCCACCGACTGCAGCAGGGACGTCGCCCCGGTCCGCGGCGGCGTCAGGACCAGGCCGCGCTGGCCCTTGCCGACGGGCGCCGCGATGTCGATCACCTTGCCGACGAGGTCCGTGTCGGTGGCCAGCCGCAGCCGCTGGTGCGGGTGGACCGGGGTCGCGGCGCCGAACTCCGGGCGCTCCTTGGCGCCCTCGGCCTCGGTGCCGTTGACGCTGTCGATGCGGACCATCGGGTTGAACTTCTCGCGGCGCTCGCCCTCGCGGGGCTGGCGCACCTGCCCGACGACGGCGTCGCCGCGACGCAGGTGGTACTTGCGGACCATCGAGAGCGACAGGTAGACGTCCTCGGTGCCGGGGAGGTAGCCGGAGGTGCGCACGAAGGCGCAGTTCTCCAGCACGTCGAGGATGCCGGCGGCCGGCACCAGGACGTCGTCCTCGAGGATCGTGGTGTCGGGCTCGTTGCGCCCGCCCGTGCGCACCGCGGTGCGGTCGCGGCCCCGGCGCCGGCGGTTGCGGCGGCTGCCGCCCTCGCCGTCCTCGTCGTCGTCGAACTGCTGCTGGGACTGCTGCTGGGACTGCTGCTGGGCCTGCTTCTGGTCCTGCTGCTGGCGGTCCTGCTGGCGGTCCTGCTGCCGGTCCTGCTGCTGGCGGTCCTGCTGCCGGTCCTGCTGCCGGTCCTGCTGCCGGTCCTGCTGCCGGTCCTGCTGCCGGTCCTGCTGCCGGTCCTGCTGCTTGCCCTGCTTCTGCTTCTGGTCCTGCTGCTTGCGGTCCTGCTTCTGGTCCTGCTGCTTCTGGTCCTGCTGCTTCTGGTCCTGCTTGTCGCCCTTGCGGTCCTGCTGCTCGGACTTCTGCTCGGACTTCTGCTCAGCCTGCTCGCGCGCCGGCTCGGCGGACTCGCCCGCCTGCTCGGCCTGGCGCTGGCGCCGGGTGCGGGTGCGGACGGTGGTCCGGGTGACCGGCTCGTCCTCCTGCGGGGCCTTCTCCGGGGCCTTCTCCGGGGCCTTCTCCGGAGCCTTCTCCTGGGGCGCCTCGCGGCGCTCGGCCTGCTTCGGCCCGCCGGACTGCGCGGCCTTGATCGCCTCGACCAGCTGGGCCTTCTTCATCGAGCCGGCGCCGGCGACCCCGAGGCCGGCGGCCATCGACTTCAGGTCGGCGAGCAGCATCGAGCTCAGCCCGCCGGACTTCCTGGCGGCCTTCCTGGCCGGGCCGTCGGGGGTGGTGGAGTCAACGTTCTCCGCCGGAGCAGAGGGAGTCTCGGTCACGTGGGTCCTTCGCACGTCGCGTCGCCTGCGGGTCACCGTCGAACGGTCCGCGGGGCGGATGGTGGGCGCCCGTCCACGCGGTCACGGACCGGGACGGGCAGGTGCGCCGTACGGCGCGCCGTCAGGTTAGCAGGCACACCCGGCGCCGGAGCCGCAACCGCGCGGTTGCCGGCTCAGGCGAGCAGCGCACCAGCCGGGTCCACGGCCAGCGCGTGGCACGTCCAGCCCTGCGGGCAGCGACCGGCCAGCGCGGCGGGGTCGCCGGTCCCGAACGCCAGCACCGTCGGGCCCGCACCGGACACGATCGCCGGCACGCCCTCCGCCCGCAGCCGGCGCACCAGCGCCAGCGTCTCCGGCATCGCCGGCTCCCGCTGGTCCTGGTGGAGCCAGTCGCGGGTCGCGGCGAGCAGGTGCTCGGGCTGTCCGGTGAGCGCGGCGACGAGCAGGGCTGCCCGCCCGGCGTTGGCCGCCGCGTCGGCGTGCGGCACGACCGCGGGCAGCAGTCCCCGGGCGACCTTCGTCTCCACCCCGCCCGGCGGGACGAAGACCACCGCGGCGATGCGCGGGTCGACGCCGGCACGCACGGCGTACCAGCGCTCGTCCTCGCGCCCGGAGATCACGAAGCCGCCGTAGAAGGCCGGCGCGACGTTGTCGGGGTGTCCCTCGAGGTCGGCCGCGAGCTCGAACAGCGCGTCGTCCGAGGCGAGCAGCTGCCCACCCGCGACGAGCCCGCGGGCCAGCACGACGCCCGCCACGATCGCCGCCGACGACGAGCCGAGCCCGCGTGCGTGCGGGATCCGGTTGTGGCAGGTCAGCCGCAGGCCCGGGGGCTGCTCCCCCATCAGCTCGAAGGCGGCGCGCATCGACCGCACCACCAGGTGGGTCTCGTCGCGCGGCACGCCGTCGGCACCGCTGCCCTCGACGTCGACGACGAGCCCGTCGGCCAGCACCTCGGCCTCGAGCTCGTCGCGCAGCGACAGCGCCAGGCCGAGCGAGTCGAACCCCGGACCGAGGTTGGCGGACGTGGCCGGCACGGTGACCCGCACCGGCCCGTCGACGAAGGTGGCCATGCTCAGACGAGCCCGGCCGCGGCCGCGGCCGCGTCGACGTCGGCGTCGACGACCGTGTTGACGACGTCGCCGAACGACTCGAGAGCGGTGGCGGTGTCCTTGAGCCCGTGCCCGGTCACCGTGATCGCCACGGTCGCGCCGGCGTAGGACTCCCCCGCCGCGAGCTCGGCGAGCAGCCCGGCGATGCCGGCGGCCGACGCGGGCTCGACGAAGACGCCGTCGTGGCGGGCGAGCTCGACCTGCGCGGCGAGGATCTGCGCGTCGCTGACGGCGGCGAACCGGCCGCCGGACTCGTGCGCCGCGGCCTCGGCGAGCTTCCACGAGGCCGGGTTGCCGATCCGGATCGCGGTCGCCTTCGTCTCCGGGTCGGGGAACGGCTCACCGGTGACCAGCGGAGAGGCGCCCTCGGCCTGGAAGCCCCGCATCACGGGCCGCTTGCTGGCCCGGCCGAGGTCGGCGTACTGCTCGTAGCCCATCCAGTACGCCGAGATGTTGCCGGCGTTGCCCACGGGCAGGAGGTGGTAGTCGGGGGCGTCGCCGAGGAAGTCGCAGATCTCGAACGCCGCGGTCTTCTGCCCCTGCAGCCGCACGGGGTTGACCGAGTTGACCAGCGCCACCGGGTAGCTCCACGCGAGGCCCTTGGCCATCTGGAGGCAGTGGTCGAAGTTGCCGCGGACCATGATGATCTGGGCGCCGTGCACGACCGCCTGCGCCATCTTGCCGGCGGCGATCTTGCCCTCGGGGACGAGCACGAGCGGCTTGAGGCCGGCCTTCGCGGCGTAGGCCGCCATCGACGCCGACGTGTTGCCGGTGGAGGCGCAGACGACCGCCTCGGCACCCTCGTGCTTCGCCACCGAGATCGCGGTGGTCATCCCGCGGTCCTTGAACGAGCCGGTCGGGTTGTCGCCCTCCACCTTGAGCCAGACCTGGCCGCCGGTGAGCGAGGAGAGCCAGCCGGAGTGCACCAGCGGCGTCCCGCCCTCGCGCAGGGTGACCGCCTCGAGGCCGTCGGGCAGCAGGTCGATGAGGTCGCGGTACTCCTCGATCAGGCCGCGCCACTGGTGGGTCGCCGGGCTCATTCGTCGCCGCCCTCCACGCGCATCACCGAGGTGACCTCGCGAACGATGTCCATCTCGCGCAGCTGCCGGACGGTGGCGCTCAGCGCGGCGTCGGGCGCGGCGTGCGAGACGACGACGAGCTGCGCGTCGGCCCCACGGCCCTCCTGCCGCACGGTCTGGATGGACACGTCGTGGTCGGCGAACGCGTTGGCCACCGCCGCGAGCACGCCGGCGCGGTCGTCGACGTCGATCGCCACGTGGTAGCGGGTGCGGGTCTCCCCCATCGGCTGCACGGCGCGGTCGGCGTAGGCCGACTCCCCCGCGCCGCGGGTCCCGGCGAGGCGGTTGCGGGCGACCGTCACCAGGTCGCCGAGGACGGCGCTCGCCGTGGGCGCACCGCCGGCGCCGGGGCCGTAGAACATCAGCTGGCCGGCTGCCTCGGACTCGACGAACACCGCGTTGTAGGCGCCGCGCACGCTCGCCAGCGGGTGGGACCGCGGGATCATCGCGGGGTGCACGCGGGCCGCGACCTGGTCGCCGCGCAGCTCGCAGATCGCGAGCAGCTTGACCACGGCGCCCATGTCGCGGGCGCTGGCGACGTCGGCGGCGGTCACCTCCGCGATGCCCTCGCGGTGCACGTCGGAGGCGGTCACCCGCGAGTGGAAGGCCAGGCTCGCCAGGATCGCGGCCTTGGCGGCGGCGTCGAAGCCCTCGACGTCGGCGGTGGGGTCGGCCTCGGCGTAGCCGAGCTCCTGGGCCTCCTGCAGCGCCTCGGAGAAGCCGGCGCCGGACGTGTCCATCTTGTCGAGGATGAAGTTGGTGGTGCCGTTGACGATGCCGAGCACCCGGGTCACCTTGTCGCCGGCGAGCGACTCGCGCAGCGGGCGCAGGATCGGGATGGCGCCGGCGACCGCCGCCTCGTAGTAGAGGTCGCGCTCGGCCTTCGCCGCGGCCTCGAACAGCGTCGGGCCGTCCTCGGCGAGCAACGCCTTGTTGGCGGTGACCACGCTCGCACCGTTCTCCAGCGCCGAGAGGATCAGCCCGCGCGCCGGCTCGATGCCGCCGATCACCTCGACGACCAGGTCGACGTCGTCGCGGGTGACCAGCCCGGCCGCGTCCGTGGTCAGCAGTCCCTCGGGCACCTCGACCTCGCGGGGGGCGTCCAGGCGGCGCACCGCGACGCCCACCAGCTCGACCGACGCGCCGACCCGTGCGGCCAGGTCGTCGCGCTGCTCGCTGAGCAGCCGCACCACCTGGGAGCCGACCGCACCGCAGCCCAGCACGGCCACCCGCAGTCGCTTGTCACCGTCAGTCATCAGAGAACACCCACATCGGTCGCCAACAGGTCGGCCTCAGTCTCTCGTCGCAGGACGGTGAAAGTCCTCCCGTCCCGAACTCCGATCACCGGAGGACGCAGCGCGTGGTTGTAGTTCGACGCCATGGATCTGCAGTACGCGCCCGTGCCGGGCACCGCGACGAGGTCGCCGGGACGCACGTCGCCGGGCAGGAACTCGTCCTTGACGACGATGTCGCCGGCCTCGCAGTGCTTGCCGACCACCCGCGCCAGGGTCGCGCCCGCGTCCGAGCCGCGCGAGGCGAGGGTGGCGGAGTAGTCCGCGTCGTAGAGGGCGGTGCGGATGTTGTCGCTCATCCCGCCGTCGACCGAGACGTACGAGCGCCGCGCGCCGCCGTCGAGGGCGACCTCCTTGACGGTGCCGACCTCGTAGACGGTGCACATCGACGGCCCGACGATCGCGCGGCCGGGCTCGATCGACAGCCGCGGGCGGGCGATGCCGAGCGCCCGGCACTCGTGCTCGACGATCGCGGTGATCCCGTCGGCCAGCGCCTGCGGCTCGGACGGGTCGTCCTGGGTGGTGTAGGCGATGCCGAAACCCCCGCCGAGGTCCATCTCGGGCATCTCGACGCCGAGCTCCTCGCGCACCCGGGCGTGCAGCGCCA
Source organism: Nocardioides okcheonensis (assembly GCF_020991065.1). Classification (NCBI taxonomy): domain Bacteria; kingdom Bacillati; phylum Actinomycetota; class Actinomycetes; order Propionibacteriales; family Nocardioidaceae; genus Nocardioides; species Nocardioides okcheonensis. The sequence goes on along the minus strand of NZ_CP087710.1, from coordinate 4,102,528 downwards.
GCACCCGGCGGGCCGCGACCTCGAAGCCCGAGGTGTCGAAGATCTGGCTGCCGATGTGGGAGTGCAGGCCGAGCAGCCGCAGCCCGGGGGCGGCGTGCACCCGGCGGACCGCCTCCAGCGCGTCTCCGCTCGCGATCGAGAACCCGAACTTCTGGTCCTCGTGGGCGGTGGCGATGTACTCGTGGGTGTGGGCCTCGACGCCGGCCGTCACCCGGACCATCACGCCGATGCCCTCGGTGGTCGAGGTGCGAGCGCCAGCGAGCCTCGAGACCACCTCCGCCAGCCGCTCCACCTCGTCGAAGGAGTCGACGATGACCCGGCCGACCCCGAGCGCGACCGCCCGCTCGAGCTCGGCGAGGGTCTTGTTGTTGCCGTGGAAGCCGACCCGCGCCATCGGGAAGCCGGCCCGCTCGGCGACGGTGAGCTCGCCGCCCGAGCAGACGTCGAGGCTCAGGCCGTCCTCGGCCAGCCAGCGCGCGACCGTCGTGCAGAGAAATGCCTTGCCGGCGTAGAACACGTCGTAGCCGTCGAAGGCGTCACGGAAGGCCGTGGCCCGGGCGCGGAAGTCGGCCTCGTCGAGGACGTACGCCGGTGAGCCGTGCTCACGGACCAGGTCGGGCAGCGCGACGCCGCCGACCGCCAGCACGCCGTCGGTCTTGGCGGCCGTGCGCGACCAGAGGTGCGGCACGAGGGCGTTGGGGTCGGCCGGCTCGCGCAGCCAGTGCGGGCCGCGCAGCGCGCCGTCGGCGTGCGCCCAGCCGGACGGGTGGGCGGTCGGCACGGGCCCCTCACATCCTCTCGGGCGCCGAGACGCCGAGCAGCGCCAGGCCGTTGGCCAGCACCACGCGGGTCGCGTCGACCAGGACCAGGCGCGCCCGGTGCAGGTCGGAGGTCTCCTCGTCGCCGCGCGGCAGCACCCGGCAGCTGTCGTAGAAACGGTGGTAGGTGCCGGCGAGCTCCTCGAGGTAGCGCGCGACCCGGTGCGGCTCGCGCAGCTCTGCGGCGGCCTTGATGACGCGCGGGAACTCCGCCAGCGCCCGCAGCAGCTCGCCCTCCTTCTCGTGGGTGAGCAGCTCGGGGTGCGACTCGGCGACGACGCCGAGGTCGGCGGCGTTGCGCATCAGGCTCGACACCCGGGCGTGGGCGTACTGCACCGTGTAGACCGGGTTGTCGTTGGTCGCCCGCGACCACAGGTCGAGGTCGATGTCGATCGGGCTGTCGCTGTGGTAGCGCGCCAGGGCGTAGCGGGCGGCGTCGACGCCGATCGCGTCGACGAGGTCGTCGATGCTGACGATCGTGCCGTTGCGCTTGGACATCCGCATCGGCTCGCCGTCGCGGAGCAGGTTGACCATCTGGCCGATGAGGATCTCGAGGTTCTTGCCCGGCTCGTCGCCGAAGGCGCTGCACATCGCGTTCATCCGGCCGACGTAGCCGTGGTGGTCGGCTCCCAGCATGATGAAGCAGCGGTCGAAGCCGCGCTCGCGCTTGTCGAGGTAGTAGCCGAGGTCGCCGGAGATGTAGGCGGGCGTGCCGTTGGACCGGATGATCACCCGGTCCTTGTCGTCGCCGTACTTCTCGGTGCGCAGCCACAGCGCGCCGTCGGCCTCGTAGGTGTTGCCCATCTCGGTCAGCCGCGCGATCGCGCGCTCGACCGCGCCGCTGTCGTGCAGCGACTTCTCGTGGAAGTAGACGTCGAAGTCGACGCCGAAGTCGTGCAGCGACGTCTTGATCTCCTCGAACATCATGTCGACGCCGACCTCGCGGAAGACCTCCTGCGCACGGGCGTCGTCGAGGTCCTTGACGTCGGGGCGCTTCTCGACGACCGCCGCCGCGATGTCGTGGATGTACTGCCCGCCGTAGCCGTCCTCGGGGGCGGGCTCGCCCTTCGCGCTGGCGAGCAGCGAGGAGCTGAACCGGTCGATCTGGGCGCCGTGGTCGTTGAAGTAGTACTCGCGGGTGACGTCCGCGCCGGTCTTGGTGAAGATCCGCCCGAGCGCGTCGCCGACCGCGGCCCAGCGCACGCCGCCGAGGTGCAGCGGGCCGGTGGGGTTGGCGGAGACGAACTCGAGGTTGATCTTCTCCCCGGCGAAGGCGTCGGACGAGCCGTAGGCCTCCCCCGCCGCGACGACGTCGGCCGCGACCTGGCCCTGCGCGCCGGCCTCGACCGTCACGTTGAGGAAGCCCGGACCGGCGACCTCGACGTCGGCGATGCCGTCGGAGGCGCGCAGCCGCTCGGCCACCAGGTCGGCGAAGGCGCGGGGGTTCGTGCCGGCCTTCTTGGCCAGCTGGAGCGCCACGTTGGTGGCGTAGTCGCCGTGGCCCTTCTGCCGGGGTCGCTCCACCGTGACCTGGGAGGGCACGCCGTCGGGCAGCGTGACCGCTCCGTCGGCCACGAGGGCCGTCAGGACGTCGACGATGGTCTCGGAGAGCTGATCGGGGTTCACCCGCCAAGCCTATCGGCGGGCGGACCGGCGGGCCGAACCGGTTTCACCTAGGGTTCGGCCTGTGACGACGCACCCCACCTACGACCAGCTCATCGACCTGCCGGCCTACGTCGAGCAGCCCGTGCCGATGCCCTTCGAGGACATCAACGGCCACCTCAACGTGCGCCACTACATCGGCATCGCCAGCGAGGGCCTCGACGAGTCGCTCGTCGAGGTCGGCATCCCGACGATGTGGCCGCTCACCGACGGCCAGGCGTGCTTCACCGCCGAGCACCACGTCACCTACCTCAACGAGCTGCGCACCGGCGACACCATGTCGGCGCGCGTGCGGCTGCTCGGGCGCTCCGAGCGGGCCGCGCACGTGCTGGTCTACCTGCTCGACGAGACCCACCAGCAGGTGGCCTGCGTCGTCGAGGAGATCTTCCTGCACATCGACCTGTCGACGCGCCGGACGGCCCCGTGGCCGGCCGACATCGCTGCGAAGATCGACGCCCGGGTCGCCGAGCACGCCGCCCTCCCCTTCCCGGCGGACACGTCCGGGTCGCTCGCGCTGCGCTGATCGCCGAGTCGGTTTCACGACCTCGTCGAACGCCCGGTAGTGTTCGGCGCGCACCGGCCCGGCCGGTGCGGGCCTCCGTAGCTCAGGGGATAGAGCACTGGTTTCCGGTACCAGGTGCCGCAGGTTCGAATCCTGCCGGAGGCGCAGACGACGGCGGCACCCACGCGGGTGCCGCCGTCCGGCATTTCGCTCCCGGCGCCCGAGCGTGACCCTCGCCACCGTCCGTCGTTGAGGGGTCATGCGCGACCACACCCGCCGCCGTCTCGCGGCCACCGTCACCACCGGTCTCGTCGCCGGCCTCGCCCTCGTCGCCGGACCGACGGCCCCGGCACGGGCCGACGACGACGCGAAGCGCCTGACCGACTTCGGCTACCGCGGCGACGTCTACGGCGTGAAGCTGGTGACCGACAGCGTCGAGGCCCTCGACCTCAAGGACGCGCACGCCCAGCAGCTGTGCACCCGCGCCGTCGGCCAGACCGTCGAGCGCCAGTCCGCCGTGTCGGTGCCCGACAACCCGCTGATCCGGGTCTCGGCCAGCACCAGCCGGACCGAGACCTACGCCGACGGCAGCACCCACGGCGTGCGCGGCACCAACACCATCGGCGACGTCACCGTCGGCGGCACCGTCGGCCCGCTCACCACGCCGAAGCTGGTGATCAAGGGGCTCCAGACAACCGCCGACGCCTTCAACACGCCGCAGGGCTACGGCCACGACGAGGGCTTCACCTTCGCCAGCATCTCGCTCGAGCTGCTCCCCGAGACCGTCGTGGGCAACCTGCCGCCCGAGCTCCAGGAGCTCCTCGAGCCGCTGGACCAGGTCACCGGCACCGTCTTCACCGGCACCCAGGCCGCCGCGCAGCAGGTGTTCGAGGTGCTCGGCGACGTGACCAGGCCGATCGAGATCCCCGGCCTCGGCAGCATCTCGCTCGGCTACGAGAAGGGCCGCGCCACCGCGCACGCCGCCCAGTCGCAGGCGTCGGCGCTGCGCATCGAGGTGACCGCCGGCGACCGGCGCCAGCTCGTCGAGCTCGGCACCGCGCGGGTGCGGATGGGTGGCCCCGCGCCCGTCGGCGTGTTCCGCGCCGGCGGCACCGCCATGGACTACCAGGTCCTCGACGGTGCGCTGCGCTTCGGCAACGTCGAGCACAAGGCGCTGGCGTGCCAGGGCTCGCGCGGCCGGACCCAGACCTTCACGGTCCCCCACGCCAGCCAGCTGCTGCCCGTCCCGGTGCTGCTCGACGACGTCGTCTACCAGGTCGACGGCGACCAGCGGCGGGCCAGGAAGGTCGCCAAGGGGTGGTCCCGCACGGCCATCGGCACGGTGACCGTGCCGTCCGCCCAGCTCGTCATCAGCGACGTGTCGTCGCGCGCGGCGATGCGGCAGAAGGCCGGCAAGCGGGTGGGGTCGAAGGTCAGCACCGCCGTCGGGTCGATCACCGTCGCCGGACAGCCGCTCGAGGTCCCGGCGCCCGGCGGGGTCGTGGAGCTGCCGAACGGTGCCGGCGTGATCCAGCGCCAGCTCGTCGACACCGGCTACCGCGGGTCGCAGGTGATCGGCCTGCGGATCACGCTCTTCTCGGAGGCCGTGGTCATCGACCTGGCCCGCACCGCGGGCCGGATCTACGCGCGCTGAGGTCAGCGACACGCCCCCCTCGCGTCGGTACGCTTCGGAGCAGCGGCGTCGGGCCGGCCATGGGGTTCGGCCCGATGCCGCGTCCTCAGCAGCGGCGCAGCGTCGCGTCCGCCCGCGACTCGCGACCGAGGCGACGAGCCTGCGACACGTCCGGGAACACCACGCTCGCGGCCCCGACGTAGCCGACCCGGCCCTGCACCACGCAGGTCGTGATCCGGCGCGGGTCGACCTGCGCGACGGCCTGCGCGAGCTCGTAGAGCTCCTGCGGGGACGCGTCGGTGGCCATGTGGGCCATCACGGTCATCACGCCGCGCTCGATGAACCCCGGGCGGTCGGCCTGGGACCGGATCCGGGCGTGGATGCCGCGCAGGGTGCGCTGCTGGTTGGCCGACCGGTCGAAGTCGCCGCCGGCCAGGCCCTTGCGGATGCGCGAGAACGCCATCGCGTCGTATCCGCCGAGGTGGATCCGCCCGCGGGAGAAGCCCTCCTTCTTGAGGTAGGGGTCGGAGAACCGGCGGGGGTTGGTGACCGTGATCCCGCCGATGTCGTCGACCATGTCCTCGAAGAACGGGAACCGGGTGACCATGACGTAGTCCGGCTCGATCCCGACGAGGTTGCGCATCGCGCCCGCCATGCCGCGCGGACCGGCGAAGTAGAGCGCCGAGTTGATCTTCTCCCGGCCGTGGCCCGGGATCGCGACCCACGAGTCGCGCGGCACGCCGATGGCGGTGGCGGCTCCGGTGCGGGTGTTGATGCCGACCATCTGCAGCGCGTCGCCGCGCGAGCGGGTCATGTCCTGGCCCGGGCGGGCGTCGGAGCCGACCGCGAGGATCCAGACCACGTCGGCACCACCGACCTCGACGCCCTCGGCGTGCCGGATCCGGGTCAGCGAGACCTCGGTCGACTGCACCGCGGACTGCGGCACGACCAGCGCGGTGACGGCGAGCACCGCGGCCAGCGTCACCGCCCGCACCACCCGCACCGGGCCTCGTCCCGTCCTCATCGCTGCGCTCCCTTCGAGACGTCGTAGCCGAACACCTTCCACGTGCCCGCCCGGCGGGTCAGGAAGAGCCGGCCGCGCACCGTCGTGGTGCCGGCCTTCTCCCCCGTGGTCTCGAACCGCAGCACCACGTGCGCGGTGACCGTGCGGGCCTGCCCGCCGGTGGCGAGGACGTCGACGACGACCGACCGGTGCTTGGCGGTGACCGAGTCGATCGACGGCCCCTGGGTCTCGTTGGTGAGCAGCGCCTTGTCGGCGCGGGCCCGCTGCTCGGCGCCGCGGGTGAACCCCGGGAACGCCGCGGGGAAGCTGCTGCGCGGGTAGCTGCCGCCGAGGTAGGCCGCCTCCCACCAGCCGTCCACGACCGCCCCGACCTCGGCCCGGACGGCCTTGCGCCGGCGGTCGGGCAGCCGGCCGAAGACCCGGTGGATCCTGGTCTTCGTCTCCACGCCGTGCGAGGCGAGCTCGACGCCCGCGTCACCGCGGGACAGCCGCTCCGGCGCGGCCGTCGGAGCGGCGCCCGACTGGCACCCGACGAGCGTGGTCGGGAGGAGCAGGACGAGCGGGACGGCGGCGAGGCGGCGGGTCCACGGGCGGGGGCCCGACGAGGCGCGTGGCATGACGACTCCAGCGGGGTGACAGGCGGTGCGAGGCAGGGGTGGGAGGGGATACCGACCGGTAGCGACCGGTGTGGGCGACACCATGCCTCAAAGGCCCTCCCCGCCCCTGCATTTGCGTGCGTGTGGGACTAGCCTTGACAGCGACTTTGGTCCAACCCTCGCGCGAAGAGATCTGGAAGAGGCGAAACAAGCGTGGCGCAGTCCCCGAACGGGCAGTCCAGCAACCACTCCTCGGTTGCCCCATCATCCGACCTGGGAGCCAACGAGTGGCTCGTGGAGGAGATGAAGGAGCAGTACGACAAGGACCCGGCCAGCGTGGCGCCCGAGTGGGCCAGCTACTTCGGCAACGGGTCCGCCGGCGGGGCCTCGACGGCGCAGGCCGCGCCGAAGGCGGCCGCCGCCGCACCCGCGAAGGCTCCCGCGGCTCCCGCGAAGCCCGCCGCCGCGCCCGCGGCGAAGCCGGCCGCCCCGGCCCAGCAGGCCCCGAAGTCCACCCCGCGCCCGGCCGCCCCGGCCGACGAGCCGGCCAAGGGCACCAGCACCCCGGTCGCCAAGGACCCGAAGCCCGCGGCCCCGAGCCAGGCCAGCGACGAGCCGACCTACACGGTCCTGCGCGGCGCCCCGGCCCGTACGGCCGCCAACATGGACGCGTCGCTGTCCGTGCCGACCGCGACCTCCGTGCGCTCGGTCCCGGTGAAGCTGCTGTGGGACAACCGCACGGTCATCAACAACCACCTCGCCCGCGCCCGCGGCGGCAAGGTGTCGTTCACCCACATCATCGGCTACGCGCTGGTGAAGGCCCTGAAGTCGATGCCGGAGATGAACGTCGGCTACGAGGTCGTCGACGGCAAGCCCAACCTGATCACCCCGGCCCACATCAACCTCGGCCTGGCGATCGACATGCAGAAGCCCGACGGCACCCGCCAGCTCCTCGTGCCCAACATCAAGGGCGCCGAGACCATGGACTTCGCCGCCTTCTGGACCGCCTACGAGGAGATGGTCCGCAAGGCACGCGACAACAAGCTGACCGTCGCCGACTTCCAGGGCACCACGATGTCCCTGACCAACCCCGGCGGCATCGGCACGGTCCACTCGGTGCCGCGCCTGATGGCCGGGCAGGGCGCGATCATCGGCGTCGGCGCGATGGAGTACCCGCCGGAGTGGCAGGGCGCCTCCGACGAGGCGATCAACCGCAACGCCATCAGCAAGGCGATGACGCTGACCTCGACCTACGACCACCGCGTCATCCAGGGCGCGCAGTCGGGTGAGTTCCTCAAGCGCGTGCACGGCCTGCTGCTCGGCGAGAACGACTTCTTCGACGAGATCTTCCGCTCGCTGCGCATCCCCTACGAGCCGATCCGCTGGGCCCGCGACATCGTCGCGAGCCACGACGACGACATCGTCAAGCAGGCGCGCATCCTCGAGCTGATCCACGCCTACCGGGTCCGCGGCCACCTGATGGCCGACACCGACCCGCTGGAGTACCGCCAGCGCAGCCACCCCGACCTCGAGGTCGAGTCGCACGGGCTGACCCTGTGGGACCTCGACCGCGAGTTCGCCACCGGCTCGTTCGGCGGCGAGGGCCGGCGCTTCATGAAGCTGCGCAACATCCTCGGCATCCTGCGCGACTCCTACTGCCGCACCACCGGCATCGAGTACATGCACATCATGGATCCCGAGCAGCGCAAGTGGATCCAGGAGCGCGTCGAGCAGCCGCACGTGAAGCCGCCGCGCGAGGAGCAGCTGCGGATCCTGCTCAAGCTCAACCAGGCCGAGGCCTTCGAGACGTTCCTGCAGACCAAGTTCGTCGGCCAGAAGCGCTTCAGCCTGGAGGGCGGCGAGACCACGATCCCGCTCGTCGACGAGATCTGCGAGGCGGCCGCCGAGGCCGGCCTCGACGAGGTCACCATCGGCATGGCCCACCGCGGCCGGCTCAACATGCTCGCCAACATCGTCGGCAAGAAGTACAGCCAGATCTTCCGCGAGTTCGAGGGCAACATCGACCCGCGCACGGTCCAGGGCTCGGGTGACGTGAAGTACCACCTCGGCGCCGAGGGCGAGTTCGTCGCCGGCTCCGGCGACAAGATCAAGGTGTCGGTCGCGGCCAACCCCTCGCACCTCGAGGCGGTCAACCCGGTGCTCGAGGGCATCGCCCGCGCCAAGCAGGACATCCTCGACCAGGGCGAGAAGTTCCCGGTCCTGCCCCTGCTGGTCCACGGCGACGCGGCCTTCGCCGGCCAGGGCGTGGTGGCGGAGACGCTCAACCTCTCCCAGCTGCGCGGCTACCGCACCGGCGGCACCGTCCACGTCGTGATCAACAACCAGGTCGGCTTCACCACCGCGCCCGGCTCGTCGCGCTCCTCGCTCTACGCCACCGACGTGGCGCGGATGGTGCAGGCGCCGATCTTCCACGTCAACGGCGACGACCCCGAGGCCTGCATCCGCGTGGCCAGGCTCGCCTTCGACTACCGCCAGGCGTTCAACAAGGACGTCGTCATCGACCTCGTGTGCTACCGCCGTCGCGGCCACAACGAGGGCGACGACCCGTCGTACACGCAGCCCCTGATGTACGACCTGATCGAGCAGAAGCGCTCGGTGCGCAAGCTCTACACGGAGTCGCTCATCGGTCGTGGCGACATCACGATCGAGGAGGCCGAGCAGGTCCTCAAGGACTACCAGCAGCAGCTCGAGCGGGTCTTCACCGAGGTGCGCGAGGCCAGCTCCGAGGCGCCCACCGAGTGGACCACCGTCCCGGACTACCCGGACAAGCCGGCCGGCGAGTTCGCCACCGCCGTCTCCCCGGAGGTGCTCAAGCGGATCGCCGACAGCTACGTCACGCCGCCGGAGGGCTTCACCGTCCACCCGAAGGTGATGCCGCAGCTGCAGCGTCGCTCCGCGGCGATCACGGAGGGCCCGATCGACTGGGGCACCGGCGAGATCCTCGCCTTCGGCTCGCTGCTGATGGACGGCCGCCCCGTGCGCCTGGCCGGCCAGGACTCGCGCCGCGGCACCTTCGTGCAGCGCTTCGCGACGATCATCGACCGGACCAACGCCGACGAGTGGACCCCGCTGACCAACCTCACCGAGGACCAGGCGAAGTTCCACGTCTACGACTCGCTGCTCTCCGAGTACGCCGCGCTCGGCTTCGAGTACGGCTACTCCGTGGCCCGTCCCGAGGCGCTGGTGCTGTGGGAGGCGCAGTTCGGTGACTTCGTCAACGGCGCGCAGACCGTCATCGACGAGTTCATCTCCGCCGGCCAGACCAAGTGGCGCCAGCAGTCCGGCGTCGTCCTGCTGCTCCCCCACGGCTACGAGGGCCAGGGACCGGACCACTCGTCGGCCCGCATCGAGCGCTTCCTCACCATGTCGGCGGAGGACGCGATGGTCGTCGCGCAGCCGTCGACGCCCGCGTCGTACTTCCACCTCCTGCGCCGGCACTCGCTCGGCGAGGAGCACCGCCCGCTGATCGTCTTCACCCCGAAGTCGATGCTCAAGCGCAAGGAGGCGGCGTCGCGGCCCGAGGACTTCGTCGGCGACACGACCTTCCGGCCGTTCATCGGCGACGACGCCGCCGACCCGGCCAAGGTCGAGACGCTGATCATGTGCTCGGGTCGAGTGACCTGGGACCTGATGGTCGAGCGCGGCAAGCGCGAGAACGGCGAGAAGTTCGCCATCGGCCGCGTCGAGCGCCTCTACCCGAACCCGGTCGAGGAGATCAAGGCCGAGGTCGCGAAGTACCCGAACCTCAAGGCGGTCCGCTGGGTGCAGGACGAGCCCCGCAACATGGGCCCGTGGCCGCACTACCAGCTCAACGTGTGGCCCGAGCTCGACCTGGTCGTCGAGCCGGTCACCCGCCCCGCGTCGGCCTCGCCGTCGGTCGGCACCGTGAAGCGCCACACCGAGGAGCAGAAGACCCTCCTCGACACGGCGTTCGCGGAGCCGCGCACCGCCGGTCACGACTACTGAGGAGCGCCCGGGGTGTACTTCACCGATCGCGGGCTCGAGGAGCTGGAGAAGCGCCGGGGTGACGAGGAGGTCACCCTGGCGTGGCTCGCCGATCAGATGCAGGCGTTCGTCGACACCCACCCGGAGTTCGAGACGGCCGTCGAGCGGCTGGCCACCTGGCTGGCGCGGCTCGACGACCCGGAGGACTGAGGCAGCGCGAGGCGGCAGATCTTGCGCGCCACGCTGCCGAGCTGGCGGCGCAGCGGGCCGGTCGTGTACTCGATCCCGTAGCGCTCGCAGATCTCGCGCACCTCGGACGCGATCATCGGGTAGCGCCGGGCCGGCAGGTCGGGGAACAGGTGGTGCTCGACCTGGTGGCTGAGGTTGCCGGACAGGACGTGGAACAGCGGGCTGCCGGAGATGTTCGCCGACCCGAGCACCTGCCGGTGGTACCAGTGCCCGCGTGACTCGTCGGCGCACTCCTCCTCGCTGAAGGTCTCGGCCCCGGCCGGGAAGTGGCCGCAGAAGATGATGTTGAAGGCCCACACGTTGCGCACCAGGTTGGCCGTGGCGTTGCCGGCGAGGGTGAGCGGGAACAGCGGTCCGGTGAGCGCCGGGAACAGGACGTAGTCCTTGAGCGCCTGGCGGCGCACCTTGCGCATGATCCCGGCGTGCAGCGCCCGGTTCTCCTCCAGCCGCCGGGTGCCGTTGACGATGTTCTCCACCTCGAGGTCGTGCATCGCCACGCCCCACTCGAAGAACACCATCAGCAGGAACGCGTAGAGCGGGTTGCCGAGGTAGTAGGGGTGCCACGGCTGGTCCTCGTCCATCCGCAGGATGCCGTAGCCGATGTCGCGGTCCTTGCCGAGGATGTTCGTGAACGTGTGGTGCACGTAGTTGTGGGAGTACTTCCACTGCTCGCTCGGGCACACGTTGTCCCACTCGTAGACGCGTGAGCTGAGGTGCGGGTCGCCCATCCAGTCGTACTGCCCGTGCATCACGTTGTGGCCGATCTCCATGTTCTCGAGGATCTTGGAGAGCGAGAGCGCCGCGACGGCGAGCGGCCAGGCGGGCGGGAGGTAGAACAGCGCGCGGCCCAGCACCTCCAGCTGCTGCTGGCGCTTCACGACGCCGCGGATGTAGGCCGCGTCGTCCTCGCCGAGGTCGGCCAGGACGCGGCGGCGCAGGGCGTCCATCTCCTCGCCGAACGCGTCGAGCTGGTCGGGGGTCAGGTGGGGCTTCATGGGTGGTCCTCTCAGAGGTCGACGACGCAGTCGCCGACGGGGGCGGAGACGCAGATCCGGACGTCCTCGTCGGGCAGCGAGGACTCCGCGCCGGAGAGCACGTCGCGCACGGTGCCCTCGGTCTTGCGGGTGGTGCAGGTGAGGCAGATGCCCATCCGGCAGCCGAACTCCGGGGCCAGCCCGGCGCGCTCGGCCTGCTCGAGCACCGACGTGCCGTCGTTGGCGACGCTCCGGCCGGTGCGTTCGAAGGTCAGCCGGCCGCCTGCCGTGCCGCTGGGTGCGGCGGGCGCCCTGAACCGCTCGGTGCGCAGCCGCGGGCTGTCCCCGTAGACCTCGCGGACGACGTCCATCATCGGCCCCGGCCCGCACAGCCAGGTGTCGGTGTCGCGGAAGCGTGGCGCGTACCGGCGCAGGTCGAGCTCGCTGACCCTGGTGCCGTGGCGCAGGTGGACCGTCACGTCGTTGTCGGCGGCCGCGATCCGCGCGAGCTCGGTCGCGTAGACCTGGTCGTCGGCGGAGCGGGCGTAGTGCAGGAACGTCACCGGGCGCCCGGCGCGGCCGTCGTAGCCGTCGCGCAGCAGGGTGCGCAGCATCGACATCGCCGGCGTGATGCCGGAGCCTCCGGTGACGAACAGCAGCGGGTCGATGCCGGGCGTGGCCGGGCTGACCGGCAGCGTGAAGTCGCCCTGGGCCTGCGAGAGGTGCAGCACGAGCCCGGACTCGGCGTCGACGAGGTGCCGGCTCACCCGGCCGTCCGCGTGGGCGCGGACGGTGAGGGTGATCTGCTCCCCCGGCCGCGACGCGGCGGAGGAGATCGTGAAGCACCGGGTGGTGCGGCGCGCCGAGCCGGGCAGGTCGAGGCCGACCTGGACGTACTGGCCGGCGCGGTGGCCGCGCCACGTCGCGGTCGGCTGCAACGTCAGCGTGGCGACCGGCGCGCCGGGCGTGTCGGTCTCGCGGCGTACGTCGACCACGCGCGCCCGCACCTCGCGCGCGGCCCACATCGGGTTGACCCGCGCGAGGTAGTGGTCGACCCCGTGCGGCGACGCGAGTGCCGCGACGGTGCGCGAGCGGGCGATCCGGGAGAGCTTGCCCATCCCGTCCTCCGATCCCTTGGGTGAACGTCTGTTCACTCAAATATGGGCGCGGGCCCGGCGACCGTCAAGGGCACCGGCGCGTGACGCAACGCATACGATCGCCGGGTGCCAGACGAGCCGGAGACGGGGACCGAGTCGCGTGCGGAGCGCAAGGAGCGCACCCGTCGGGCCATCCTCGACGCCGCGCTCGCCCTCGCCGCCGACTCCAACCTCGCGGCGATCTCGCTGCGCCAGGTCGCCAAGCAGGTCGGCGTGGTGCCCACCGCGTTCTACCGCCACTTCGGGTCGCTCGAGCTGCTCGGGCTGGCGCTCGTCGACGAGAGCTTCCGGTCGTTGCGGGCGATGCTGCTCGACGTGTGGCGCCACGCCCCGGAGTACCGCGACGTCATCGACGGCTCCCTGCCGATCGTCGCCCAGCACGTCCGGGAGAACCGGTCCCACTACGCGTTCATCGCCCGCGAGCGCACCGCCGGGCCGCCGCGCGTGCGGGAGGCGATCGGCCGCGAGATCGACCTGATCACCCGCGAGCTGTCGACCGACATCGCCCGCAGCGGCGCGGCCGAGCAGTACTCCGACGAGGACATCGCACTGCTGGCCGACCTCGTCGTGTCGTTCGTGGTGACCATGGCCGAGCGGCTCGTCGAGGACCCCGACTCCGAGGACCGGGTCCTCGCCGACGCCCGGACCCAGCTGCGGATGCTGCTGGTGGGGGCGGTCAACTGGCGCTCGCGCTGAGCCTCAGGCCCCCGGGCGGACCGTGACGTCCGGGATCGTGGCGTCGGCCGGCAGGTCGATGACGTGGACGATCGTCTCGACGAGGGTGTCGACGCTGATCCACTGCGAGGCGTCGTAGTCCCGGCCCTCCTGCTCGTGGACCTTCACCTGCATCGGCGTGGCGGTGCGGCTGGGGTAGACGGTGCTGACCCGCACGCCGTGCTCGGCCTCCTCGGCGCGCAGCGCGTCGGCCAGGGCGCGCAGGCCGAACTTGGAGGCGGCGTAGGCCGACCACCGGGCGTTGGCGGTGAGCCCGGCCGAGGAGTTCACGAAGACGACGGTGCCGCGGGCGGCGCGCAGGTGCGGCAGCAGCTCGCGGGTGAGCACCGCGGGGGCGGTGAGGTTGACGGTGAGCTGCTCCTCCCACTGCGCGAGGCGCAGCGAGGAGACCGGGCTTAGGTCGACGACGCCGGCGACGTGGACCAGCGTGTCCACTCCCCCGTCGACCTCGCGGCCGAGGCCGTTGAGGGTGCCCGGGTCGCCGAGGTCGGCGACGAGCACCTGGGCCTGCGGGAACGTACGCCCGAGGTCGGCGCCGCGCGCCTGGTTGCGCGCGAGGAGCACGAGCTCGTCGCCGCGGTCGGTCAGCCGGCGCGCCAGGGCGTGGCCGATCCCCGACCCGGCGCCGGTGACGACGTGCTTCACCGGGTGAACACGATCTTGCCGAAGACGTCGCCGTCAGCCATCGCCGCGAAGCCGTCGCGCGCCTGCTCCATCGGCAGGGTGCGGTCGAGCAGCGGGCGGGTGCCGGTCGCGTCGAGGAACTTCACGAGCCCGTCGAGCTCGTGCCGGGTGCCCATCGTGGAGCCGATGACCGAGAGCTGGAGGAAGAAGATCCGGGTGAGCTCGGCGTCGTCGAGCTTCGGACCCGACGTGGTGCCGCTGATGACGATGCGGCCGCCGGGGCGCAGCGAGCGGATCGAGTGGCTCCACGTCGCGCGTCCCACCGTCTCCATCACCGCGTCGACCTTCACCGGCAGCCGCGCGCCCGACTCGTACGCCTCGTGGGCGCCGAGCTCGACCGCGCGGGCACGCTTCGCCTCGTCGCGGCTGGTGGCGAGCACGCGCAGGCCGGCGGCCCGGCCGAGCACGATGAGCGCCGTGGCGACGCCGCCGCCGGCGCCCTGCACGAGCACGGTCTCGCCGGGCGTGAGCCGGCCCTGGGTGAAGAGCATCCGGTAGGCGGTGAGCCAGGCGGTCGGGAGACAGGCCGCCTCCTCGAAGGACAGCGACGCCGGCTTGGGCACGAGGTTGCGCCGCGGCACGACGACCTTCTCGGCGAAGGTGCCCTGGTGCTTCTCCGACAGCAGCGAGCGCTTGGGGTCGTAGGTCTCGTCGCCGCCCCACGACGGGTCGCCGATGACGGCGTGGACGACGACCTCGTTGCCGTCCTCGTCGAGACCGGCGGCGTCGCAGCCCAGGATCATCGGCAGCGACTCCTCGCGCAGGCCGACGCCGCGCAGCGACCACAGGTCGTGGTGGTTGAGGCTGGCCGCCTTCACGGTCACCGTGGCCCAGCCGTCCGGGACCTCGGGGTCGGGGCGCTCCCCCACCACCAGGCCGCTCAGCGGGTCGTCGGAGGAGAAGGACTCGGCGTAGACGGCGAACATGCGTCCGACCCTAGCGAGTGCCCTAGCCTCTGCCCGTGCACGTCTTCGTCCGGCCCACCCAGCGCTTCCTGTCCTGCCACGTCTGCGAGGGACTGCTCTTCGACCGCAGGGAGGTGAAGATGACGACCACCGGCATGACGTTCTTCGACCTCGACTGGCTCAACGCCTCGGCCACCGGCGTCATCTGCGTGCGCTGCGGCTTCGTGCACACGTTCATGGGCAGCGCGTTCCAGTTCGTGCCTCCGGAGGAGGTCAAGCCCGGGGACCTGCCGGTGGATCCGCTGGCGTAGACCCGCCCCTCTGCCGGGCTCGTCGGGGGCTCTGGTGTCATGCGTAGGTGAGCGAACACTTCTACCGCCCTGCGGACGGCCACCGGCTGCGGCACGACCCCTTCAACTCGATCGTTGCCCCCCGCCCGATCGGCTGGATCGCGACGCTGGATGCGCACGGCCGTCGCAACCTGGCGCCGTACAGCTTCTTCAACGCCCTGAACTACGTCCCACCGCTGGTGGGCTTCAGCAGCATCGGCTGGAAGGGGACGGTGGCCAACGCGGAGGCGACGGGCGAGTTCACCTGGAACCTCGCCACCCGCTCGCTGGCTGAGCAGATGAACGCAACGTCCACCGGTGAGGATGTCGACGAGTTCGAGGCAGCCGGGCTCGAGGCCGTCGCGTCGGTCGAGGTCGAGGCGCCCCGAGTTGCTGCGGCGCCGGTGACCTTCGAGTGTCGGGTCACCCAGATCGTCGAGCTGCAGACCGTGACGGGTGAGGCCAGCGGCTCGTGGTTCACGGTCGGCGAGGTGGTCGGCGTGCACATCGACGAGGACCTGCTGGTCGACGGCGTCTACGACACCGCTCGGGCGCAGCCGATCCTGCGGGCGGGCGGGCCGACGGCCTACTTCGGCATCGACACGAGCAACCGGTTCGACATGCGCCGCCCCCAGTGACGGGGGCGACCGGGCCACACGCGTTTCCACATTCCCCACCAATGTCGTTGCTGTTCGAACATCTGTTCGATAAACTGAGGCATGGTTCAGTCCCCCACCACCCTCCAGCCGCCGCCGGCGGCCGATGAGGCGACGTCGGAGGAGCTGCTGGGCCTGGCATCGACCGCGCTGCGCACCCGGCGCCTGGGCGAGGTCGAGGAGATCCGGCTCGCGGTCCAGTGGGCGATCGTCCACGGCGAACCGCGTCCGGTCGAGGCGGGGCGGATCGATGCCAGGCGGGACCCGATGGTCACCCCGGGCGGGGACGGCACGCCGCCGGTGCGCGAGCACGCCATCGCCGAGCTCGCGTTCGCCCGCCAGACGCACCCCGCCACCACCCGCGCCCTGATCGCCGACGGCCTCGACCTCGCCCACCGCCTCCCCCGCACCTGGGCCATCGTCGAGGCCGGCGACTGCGAACCCTGGGTCGCCCGCAAGGTCGCCGTCCTGTCGCGTGCCCTGCTCACCGAGCAGGTGTGGGTCGTCGACGCCGCCGTCTCCCGCGCGATCGCCGGACACGCCCCCTCCACCGTCCTGGAGATCGCCCGCGCCAAGGTCATCGAGGCCGACCCCGACACCCACCGTGCCGAGCAGGAACGGATCCGCCACGAACGCTACGTCCGGCTCTCCCGCTCCGACGAGCACGGCTACCGCCACCTCATCGCCCGCACCACCCTCGGCGACGCCGCCACCATCGACGCCATGCTCGACCGCGTCGCCGACATCCTCGCCACCAGCCCCGACCACGCCATGGGTGCGGACCACAACCACGACGAGCTCCGCTCGCTGGCCCTCGGCTGGCTCGCCCGCCCCACCGACCTCCTCCAGCTCCTCCTCACCCACACCGAGACAGACCCCGACACAGACCCCGAGACAGACCCCGCCGAGACGGACGTACCGGCCGACCAACAGGCCGACGACCAGCGCCCGGTGTGGGCGCCCGCCCACCTCGACCGCCTCCTCGGCCATCTCGCCGCCATGTCCACCCGCCAGCTCGCCGCCCTGCGCCCCCGCGCCCGGCTCTTCGTCCACATCACCGACGAGACGCTGCGCACGCTGCTCACCGGAGAAGGCACCGGCGTGGCCCGCGTCGAAGGCCTCGGCCCGATCGACGCCCGCCAGCTCGCCGAGGTCCTCGGCGCCACCGACCTCCACCTCACCCCCGTCCTCGACCTACGCCAACGCCGACGGGTCGACGCCTACGAGCACCCAGAGACCATCAAGGACCACGCCTGGAACCAGACCGGCGGCGACTGCTACCCGTTCAGCCCCCGATCAGCCACCCGCGACGGCGTCGACTACGACCACGCCACCCCCTACGACACAGGTCCACCGGGTCAGGCCGGACCACCCGGCCAGACCGGCACCCACAACTGCGGACCCCTGCGCCGCAGCCACCACCGCACCAAGACCCACTCCGGCCTCACCACCCACGTCGTCGGACCCGGCCGCCACCTCTGGACCACACCCCACGGCCAAGCCCTCCTCGTCGACCACCGCGGCACCACCCACCTCACCCGCGAACAAGCCGACTCCATGACCGACGCCATCACCGACGGGGTCGAGCTCTACTGGACCTGACCACGCTGGACACCCGTTGACGCCGCACGACGTGCTGGTCACGCTGAGGCGCATGACCTGGACGAACTGGGTGGGCAACCAGACCTTCACGCCGGCCGCGACCGCCACGCCCCGCGACGAGGAGGAGGTCGTCCGACTGGTCAGCAGCGCGGCGAGGCGCGGGCAGGGCGTCCGGGTCGCCGGAGCCGGCCACTCGTTCACCCCCGTGGTGCAGTGCGACGGGCTCCTCCTCGACATGAACGCCCTGCGCGGCGTCGTCGCCACCGACCCGGCACGACGCCGGGCCACCGCGCTCCCCGCGACCCGGATCCACGACTTCTACGAGCCGCTGTGGGAGGCCGGGCTCGCGCTGCGCAACCAGGGCGACATCGACACCCAGCAGATCGCGGGCGCGGTCGCGACCGGGACGCACGGGTCCGGCGTACGCCACACCAGCCTGTCCGGTGCGGTGCGCGGCGTGCGCCTGGTGACCGCGTCGGGCGAGGTGCGCGACATCGGCGAGGACGAGCCCGGCCTGCTCCACGCCGCCCAGGTGTCGGTCGGGATGCTCGGCGTCGTGACGCAGCTCGAGCTCGAGGTGACCGAGGCCTACCGGCTGCGCGAGGACGTCGGCCTGCGGTCGTGGGACGATGTCCTCGAGCACTGGGACCAGCTCGTCGCGGACCACCGCCACTTCGGGATGTTCTGGCTGCCGACCGAGGAGTCCGGCGCGCTCTACAACCTCGACGGCCACGGCGCGCGGCTGCAGGACCAGTGCTACGTCAAGGTCTACGACGAGGTCGGTGCCGACGTGCCCGACGACGAGACCGTCGGCCACCGCGTCGACCGCTGCTACCGGATCTACCCGATGGTCTACGACCCCAACTTCCACGAGCTGGAGTACTTCGTCGCGCTCGACCGCGCCCCCGAGGCGCTGCGCGCCATGCGCGAGCTGATGCTCCGCAGCCTGCCGGACTCGATCTACCCGCTCGAGGTCCGCACGGTCGGGCCGGACGAGGCCTTCCTGTCCTCGCAGTACGGCACGCCCACCGTCGTCATCTCCGTCTCGGGCACCCCCGGCACCGACTACTGGGGCTACCTCCGCTCGGTCGACGCGCTGCTGGCCGACTTCGACGCCCGCGTCCACTGGGGCAAGCTCCACTTCCTGACCCGCGAGCGGCTGCTCGCGCTCTACCCGCGGGCCGAGGAGTTCATCGCCCTGCGCCGCGAGCTCGACCCGCAGGGCATGTTCCTCAACGACCACCTGCGGCCGCTGTTCGAGTGAGGCTGCGTCAGCCGAGCTCGAGCACGCCGTAGCCGAAGCCGTCGACCCGCAGCCCGCTCGCGGACACCTCGACGCCCTGCCCCAGCAGCAGCCGGGCCCCGGCGAGTCCGTCGACCTCCACCGACGCCGGCTCCCGTCGCGGGTTGACCACCACGACGTGCGAGTCGCCGCGGCGCCAGGTGAAGGGGTACCCCTCGTGCAGCACGGTCGTCGGGGCGCGTCCGCCGAGGGCCGGGGTGGCGCGCCGCAGCGCGACCAGGCGGCGTACGAGGTGCAGGGTGGAGCCGGGGTCCTGCTCCTGCGCCGCGACCGTCGGCCGGTCCTCGGCAGGGTCGATCGGGAGGTAGAGGTCGGACGGTGCGGCGCTCGAGAACCCCGCGTTGGCCGAGTCGTCCCACTGCATCGGCGTGCGACAGCCCGAGCGGTTGTAGCCCGGGTTGCAGATCGAGCCCTCCTTGTCGGGGAGGCCGGGCAGGTAGCGCATGCCGATCTCGTCGCCGTAGTAGATCGACGGGACGGTGCCCCACGTCAGCAGGAAGGTCAGCGCCGCGCCCAGCTCCTCGGGCGTACGCGGATCGGTGCGCAGCCGGCTGAAGTCGTGGTCGGCGGTGCCGAGCAGCACCGGCCGCGCCGGGTCGTCCGCCTTCGCCGCCGCCCACCCGTCGAGGAAGGTGCGGGTCGAGCCGAGCCCGTCGGCGTGGAAGAACGCGTCGCCCGGCGGCTGGAACGGCAGCACGCCCGCCCCGCCGTTGTCGAACAGGCTCGCGTGCTCGGGGTGGATGACGAGCATGAAGTCGGCGTCGAAGCCCATCGCCGCACCGGTGCGCGGCTCCTTGCCCTCCGGGATCAGCACGGCGTCCGGGTGGGCGGTGGCGAGCCACGCCTGGAGCTCTCGCCACACCTGTGTCGCCGCGGCGGCGCCCGCGTTCTTGCCCTGGTCGTCCTTCACGAGGGAGAACGCCATGTCGACGCGGAAGCCGGCGACTCCCCTGCCGAGCCAGAAGTCGAGCACGTCCTGCAGCATCCGCCGGTTGCGCCTCGGCCCGGGGTCGTCGAAGCCGTCGCGCCACGGCTCGTCGGCCGGCGTCTCGGTCCAGCCGAAGTTGAGGGCGGGCTGCTCGTCGTAGAAGTTCTTGAGGTACCAGCCCGGACGCGGCCCCGGCGAGCGCACCCACGCGGGCGTTCCCGGGAGGTCGGAGTCCCACGCCCACGCCGGCAGCTCCTCGCACCAGACGTACCGGTCGCCCTCGGGGCTCGGGCCATCGGCGTGCAGCTCGGCCTGGAACCACGGGTGCTCGATCGAGGTGTGCCCGGCGACGAGGTCCAGCAGCACCCGGATGCCGCGCTCACGCGCCGCCTCGACGAGGTCGGCGAGGTCGTCGTTGGTGCCGTAGCGCGGGGCGACGCGCAGGTAGTCGGACACGTCGTAGCCCGCGTCGACGAACGGTGACTCGAAGCACGGGTTGAACCAGATCGTGTCGACGCCCAGCGACGCGACGTGGTCGAGGTGGTCGATCACCCCGCGCAGGTCGCCGACCCCGTCGCCGTCGGAGTCCGCGAAGGACTGCGGGTAGATCTCGTAGACGACCGCGTCGGCCAGCCAGTCCCCGGCCATCAGCGGCGCGCGACCCCGTCGGCCCGGGCGGCGGCGGCCACGGCCTCGCGCACCGCGCCCGGCACCCGCGGGTCGAACGGCGACGGGATCACCAGGTCCTCGCGCAGTTCGTCGCCGACCAGCTCGGCGAGCGCGGTCGCGGCGGCGACCTTCATGCCCTCGGTGATCGCCGTGGCGTGCACGTCGAACGCCCCGCGGAAGATGCCGGGGAAGGCGAGCACGTTGTTGATCTGGTTCGGGAAGTCCGAGCGGCCGGTGGCCACCACGCGGGCGTACTTGTGGGCGAGGTCCGGGTGCACCTCGGGCGTGGGGTTCGCGAGGCCGAAGATGATCGCCTCGGGCGCCATCGAGGCGACGATCTCCTCGGGCACCTGGCCTCCGGAGACGCCGATGTAGACGTCGGCGCCGGCCATCACGTCGGCGAGGCTGCCGCGCCGCCCGTGGCGGTCGGCGGTGTCGCGGGCCAGCGCCGCCTTGACCGGCGTCAGGTCGGAGCGCTCCGAGTTGAGCACGCCCTGGCGGTCGAGCACGGCGATGTCGCCGATGCCGGCCTCGAGCAGGATCCGCGCGACGGCGACACCAGCCGCGCCCGCACCCTGCACGACCACCCGCACGGTCGCGGGGTCGCGCCCCGTGAGCCGCAGCGCGTTGGTGAGCGCGGCGAGGGCGACGACGGCGGTGCCGTGCTGGTCGTCGTGGAAGACGGGGATGTCGAGGCGCTCCTTGAGCCGCGCCTCGATCTCGAAGCACCGCGGCGCCGAGATGTCCTCGAGGTTGATCCCGCCGAAGCTCGGCGCGAGCCGGACGACGGTCTCGATGATCTCCTCGGTGTCGGTGGTGTCGAGGCAGATCGGCACGGCGTCGACGCCGCCGAACTGCTTGAACAGCACGGCCTTGCCCTCCATCACGGGCATCGCGGCCGCCGGCCCGATGTCACCGAGGCCGAGGACCGCGGTGCCGTCGGTGACGACGGCGACCGTGTTGGGCACCCACGTGTAGTGCTGGGTCATCGTCGGGTCGGCCGCGATCGCCTCGCACACCCGCGCCACGCCCGGCGTGTAGGCGAGGGAGAGCTCCTCGGGCCCGGTGAGCGCGGCCGTCGAGAGGATCTCCATCTTGCCGCCGAGGTGCAGGTCGAACACCGGGTCGCCAGCGTGCGGATGCGTTGCCATGCCGGCGATACTGGCACAGCTCAACGACTCCGCAGCCGCCGTCCCACGCGTGGCGAAGGCCACAGCCGGAGGCGTACGACGCCCAGCACGTCGTCGGTCGCGACCGGTCCGCGGTGGCGGGAGTCGACCCCCTCGCCGGGGTTGTCGCTGAGCAGCCACCAGCCCGCGCGGCCGTCGCGCAGCCCACGCTGCTCGACCGCCCGCTTGACCGCCAGCGTGCCGTCGACGAAACGGGCGACGACGAGGTCGCCGGGCCGCACCCGGGCGGCGTACCGCACCAGCAGCAGGTCTCCCTCGCGCAGCGCCGGCAGCATCGAGCGGCCCCGCACCCGCGCGGTCCCGAAGGGGGGTCGCGGACCCCCACCCTGTGGGGCGAGACCCCGCTGCCGACGCCGGTGCACGCGGAGTAGTGTCGCAGCCAGATGCAGTCCCCTGTCTGACCGAGAGGAACACGATGCTTCGCCACCTGCTTGCCCCGACCGTCGAGGTCTCCGCCCACTGCGACCTGCCCTGCGGCGTCTACGACCCCGCCCAGGCGCGCATCGAGGCCGAGTCCATCAAGGCGATCATCGCCAAGGTCGCCGACAACGACGACCCGGACTTCCGCACCCGCGCGATCGTGATCAAGGAGCAGCGCTCCGAGCTGGTCAAGCACCACCTGTGGGTGCTGTGGACCGACTACTTCAAGCCCCCGCACTTCGAGAAGTACCCGCAGCTGCACACGCTGGTCAACGAGGCCACCAAGCTCGCGGGCGCCTCCGGCACCAAGGGCGAGCTCGACGCGGCCAAGGCCGACGAGCTGCTCGCCAAGATCGACGAGATCGCCACGATCTTCTGGGAGACGAAGAAGGCCTGAACGGACGCGACGCAGTCGCGGTCGCTCAGGCCTTCTTCTGAGCGGCTTGCCGCTACGCGTCCCCCCGGACAGGCTCCGTCTGCTCCGTCCCGACGCCCCGGTCCCAGCGACCGGGGCGTCGTCGTACCCGAGGAGGGCACCGTGATCGAGGAGGTCGTGCTGCCCGACGGCACGGACGCCGTCGTCGTGCCCCTGCTCCCCGGCGACCGCGAGCAGCTGAGCGCCGCGTTCGACGAGCTGTCGCCCGAGTCGCGCCGCAGCCGGTTCCTCGCTCCCGTCCGCCGCCTCACGCCGGTCATGCTGCAGCACCTCGTCGACGAGGTGGACGGCGTCGACCACGTGGCGCTCGTGCTGTGCGTCGAGACCGCACCGGGCACCTTCGACCCCGTCGCGCTGGGGCGGATCGTCCGCTACGCCGACGTGACGGACGCGGCGGACCTCGCGGTGACGGTGAAGGACGCCTGGCAGGGTCGCGGCGTCGCGACGACGCTGCTCGAGGTGCTCGTGCGCCACCGCCCGGTCGGGGTCACCCGCATCGAGACCGAGGTGCTCAAGGACAACCCGGCGTCGCTGGCGATGCTGCGCCGCCTCGGACCGGTCACGCTGCGCGACGAGGGCGACGCGGTCGACGGGGTGGTGGTCGACCTCGAGCCGGCCCCGGCCGGGGCGACGCCGCCGGCTGCCTCGCCCGCACGGACCGCGCCGCTGCTGCGCGACCCGCGCCACCGGCACGCGCTGCGGGTGCGCGACCAGGTGTGCCCCTGGTTCGCGTGAGCCGGCGCGACGGCGGCAGGCGACGGTTAGGGTGTGCCCAGCACTCGAGCTCGGAGGACGGAGACGTTGACTCAGATGGCAGATCACCACGGGGGCCGCGCCGACGTCGAGCTCCGGCTCCCTGCCGAGGGTGCGTACGCCTCGGTCGTCCGCACCACGGCCGCGGGCCTGGCCGCGCGGCTGGACTTCACCATCGACGACATCGAGGACCTGCGGATCGCGATCGGTGAGGCGAGTGCCCTGGTGATCCCGGAGGCCGATCCCGGCACCGACCTGGTCGCGCGCTTCTACTTCGGGACCGGCTCGCTCACCGTCACCCTCGAGACCGAGGCGATGGACAACCCCCCGCTCGACACCGAGAGCTTCGCCTGGCAGGTGTTGGACACGATGGCGCAGGACGCTGCTGCCGGACCCGAGGACGGCCGCTTCCGCGTCCGGTTCACGGTGACGTCGCAGGTCGCTGCGGGAACGACAGGTGCCGAGCTCTGACATGGGCGACGTCACGGGGGACGACACAGTGGGCATCACGAGTGGCACGGTCGAGGCACCGAGCGCGCTGGACCACGTCCGCGCGCGCAGCGCCGACCTGTTCGCGGTGCTGCGCGACCCGACCGCCGGCGAGGCGGAGCGGGCCGCGGCACGCGACGACCTCGTGCACCTGCACCTCTCCCTGGTCGAGCACTGCGCGCGCCGCTTCCGCAACCGCGGCGAGCCCTTCGAGGACCTCGTCCAGGTCGGCACCATCGGCCTGATCAAGGCGGTCGACCGGTTCGAGACCGACCGCGGCGTCGAGTTCTCCACCTACGCGACGCCGACCGTGATCGGCGAGATCAAGCGGCACTTCCGCGACAAGGGATGGGCGATCCGCGTGCCGCGGCGCCTGCAGGAGCTGCGGATGCAGATCGGCGGCGCCACCGGCGAGCTGACCCAGAAGCTGGGCCGCTCGCCGACGCCGCGCGAGCTCGCCGAGGTGATCGGGTGCAGCGTCGAGGAGGTGATGGAGGGCATCGAGTCCTCGCACGCCTACGCGACGCTCTCCCTCGACGCCTCCGACGACTCCGACGACGGCCCGCCCGCCATGCTCGCCTCCCTGGGCGTCGAGGACGCCAACATCGAGCACGTCGAGATCCGGGAGTCGATCAAGCCGCTCCTCGAGGGCCTCGGCGAGCGGGAGAAGCGGATCCTGCTGCTGCGCTTCTTCAAGAACATGACCCAGTCGCAGATCGCCGACGAGATCGGCGTCTCGCAGATGCACGTCTCGCGGCTGCTCACCCGCACGCTCACCCAGCTGCGGACCTCGCTCGAGCAGGACTGAGCCGGCTAGAGCACCCGGTCCGGGTCGTCGACCTCCAGCACGCGCGTCGACGCGGGGTGGAGGAGCCCGACGATGGTCACCAGCCCGACGACGGCGAGGGCGACCGACAGCAGCCGGGTGGGTGCGGCCCACAGGTTCCAGGCGAGGCCGAGGACAATCAGCTGCGACATCACCACCGGTCCGCGCGCCCACCGGCGCGCACGCCACAGCGACCACGCGCACCACCCGAGCCCGGCCGCCGCGGCGAGGAAGAACGCCGTCGTGGTCACGCCCATGGTGAGCCGGATCGAGCGCAGGTTGGCCAGCTCGAGCACGCCCAGCCCGGCCATCACGACGGCCTCGACCGCCGTCAGCGAGGCGGCGACCGCCAGCGGTGGTGGGACACGGGTCGGCTCGGGCACGCGCCAACCCTAGTTGTGCGAACGTTGTGACGGACACGACCACCCTCGGGGGTTGTGTGAACGATCAAGTCTTGCAACTCTTGTCGCTGCGCCGCGTGCTCCCCCGCACGTCCGTGGCGCCCGGGCCAGCTGATCGTCCGCAAACAGCACCAGCCTGTGACGTAGAAAGAGGGATCCCCCACCCCATGGATTGGCGCAGCCGCTCTGCATGCCTCGACGAGGACCCTGAGCTGTTCTTCCCGATCGGCAACACCGGTCCCGCGATCCTCCAGATCGAGGAGGCGAAGCAGGTGTGCCGTCGGTGCGAGGTGCGCGAGCAGTGCCTCGCCTGGGCCCTCGAGGCCGGCCAGGACCACGGCGTCTGGGGTGGCCTCAGCGAGGACGAGCGCCGCGCGCTGAAGCGCCGCAACGCCCGCGCCCGCATCCGCACCGCCTGAGTCGCACCGCCCGAGGGCGGTCAGTCCAGCGGCAGGTCCGCCTGCACCCGCGTGCCGCGCACGCCCGGCCCGATCTCGAGGACTCCCCCGAGCTCGGACTCCACCAGCGTGCGGACGATCGACAGGCCCAGCTGCGTCGAGGCGTCCACGTCGAACCCGGGCGGCAGCCCCTGCCCGTCGTCCTCCACGACGACGTGCAGGCGACCGACGATCCGGCGCGCGGTGACCACGACGCGCCCGCTCTCCGGGCGGGCCCCGGTGGCGTCCGGCGCGTAGCCGTGCTCGACGGCGTTCTGCAGGACCTCGGTCAGCACCATCGCCAGCGGCGTCGCGGCCTCGGCCGGCAGGTGCCCGAAGGTGCCCTCCCGGGCGACCTGCACCGGGACCTCGACGCCGCTGACGTCGACCACCATCGACCCGAGGCGGTCGGCGATGGCGTCGAAGTCGACGGTCTCCTCGACGGCGTGGCTGAGCGTCTCGTGCACGATCGCGATCGAGCCCACCCGGCGCACCGCCTCCTCGAGGGCCGCCTTCGCGTCCTCCGCCGACGTACGCCGCGCCTGGAGCCGCAGCAGCGCCGCGACGGTCTGCAGGTTGTTCTTCACCCGGTGATGGATCTCGCGGATGGTGACGTCCTTGGTCACCAGCTCGCGGTCACGCCGGCGCAGCTCGGTCACGTCGCGCACCAGCAGCAGCGCACCGCTGCGCTCGCCCAGCGGCCGCAGCGGGATGCTGCGCACGATCAGCGTCACCTCCTCGGTGCCGACCTCGGTCTCGCGACCGTCCCGGCCGCCGAGCACCGCGCTGAGCGTCTCCTCGTCCGGACGCCGGCGCGGCGGCACCAGGTCGCGGGTGAGGTCGGCCAGCACGAGGCCGGACAGGTCGCCCTGGAGGCCGAGGCGGCGGTAGGCCGAGAGGCCGTTGGGGCTGGCGTAGGTGACGCGCCCCGCGGCGTCGAGGCGTACGAAGCCGTCCCCCACCCGCGGCGAGTCGGCGTGGTCGCTGCGCTGGCCCGAGAGCGGGAAGTGGCCGGCGGCGATCATCTGGGTGAGCTCGGCCGCGGTCTGGAGATAGCTGAGCTCGAGCCGGCTCGGCGTGCGGACGCCGAGCAGGTTGGTGTTGCGGGCGACCAGCGCGATCACCTTCCCCGCGCGCCGCACCGGGATCACCTCGACCCGCACCGGCACGTCGTCGCGCCACTCCGGGTCGCCCTCGCGGACCAGCCGCCCCGAGACCAGCGCCTCGTCGAGCATCCGCCGCCGTCCCTGCGGGATGAAGGTGCCCAGCACGTCGTCCACCAGCGCGGTCGGGCCGGTCGTGGGACGCATCTGCCCGCCCGCCCAGTAGCCCCGCCCCTCGCGGTCGGGCAGCCACAGCACCAGGTCGGCAAACGACAGGTCGGCGAGGATCTGCCAGTCCGCCATCAGCAGCTGCAGCCACGCGACGTCGTCCTCGACGAGGTCGGTGTGGGCTCGCACGAGCTCATGCAGGGAGGGCACGCAGGCAGCCTAGGGCGCTGGCTGGCAGGATGGGCGGCATGTCGATCGGGTACTGGAGCCAGGTGCAGGCCGCCGGGTTCGAGGTCCCCTCGGACCGGCCGCTCGACGACCTCACGGCCGAGCTGACCACCATGCTGGGCTCCACGGACGCCGCGGTCCGCGACGGCACCGCCTATCCCGCGCTCGCGACCTGGATCGAGCGCGGCGTCTACGACGACCTGCTCATCGGGCTGGGCGACGGCATGGTGGCCGGCCTGGGCGTCGGGCTCGGCGAGCGCGGCACCGACACGGTCTTCCGGCGCAGCTTCAGCTCGCTGATCCTCGCCGAGTGCCTCGTCCGCGACAACGAGCACCACCTGCTCCCCGCCGCCAAGGTGATGGAGTGGGGCGACCGGATCGCGGTCTGGTTCCTCGACGAGCGCGACACCCGCGGCTTCGTCCCCGGCAAGGGCTGGGCCCACGCGGTCGCCCACGGCGCCGACACGATCGGCGCGCTCGCCGGGTCGCCGCACCTCGCCGGCCCGGAGCACGCCGTGCTGCTCGACGTGCTCGCGGAGCGCCTGCTCCAGCAGCCCGCCGACGAGCCGCTGGTGTCCGGCGAGCCGGACCGCGTCGCGTCGGCGACGATGAAGGTGCTGCGCCGCAACACCCTCGGCACCGACGTGCTCGAGCCGTGGATCCACCGCCTCGCCGCGGCCGGGAACCCCTTCCGCGGCCCGGTCGACGACGACCCGTTCGCCCCGACGGCCACCGCCCAGGCCTTCCTGCGGGCGCTGTTCGTCCACCTGTCGCTGGCGCCCGAGCCGCCGGCGGTGCGTCCCGACCTGCTGCTGGTGCTGATCGACGCGCTCCGGATGTCGAACGCCCCGTACCTCTGAGCAGCCGTTAGCCTGCGGGCATGACCGAGATCACGGGGCACAGCGGCGAGCTCGCCGTCCACGTCGCCCGCGCGCACGGCGTCGAGACGATGTTCACCCTGTCGGGGGCCCACGTCTTCCCGATGTACGACGGCGCGGTGAAGACGCAGCAGGAGGGACAGGGGCCGGCCGTGCGCCTGCTCGACGTGCGCCACGAGCAGACGGCGGCGTTCGCGGCCGAGGCGACCGGCAAGCTCACCCGCGTCCCGGGCCTGGCCGTGCTGACCGCCGGTCCCGGCGTCACCAACGGCATCAGCGCGATCGCCCAGGCCCAGTTCGCCGGGTCGCCGATGGTCGTCGTGGGCGGACGCGCCCCGCAGAACCGGTGGGGCACCGGCTCCCTGCAGGAGCTCGACCAGCCCCCGATCATCGCGCCCGTCGCGAAGTCGGCGCGCACCCTCATGACCGCCGCCGACGTCGCGCCCGGCATGGACGAGGCGTTCACGCTCGCCCGCTCCAGCCACCGCGGACCGGTCTTCGTCGACGTCCCGATGGACGAGTTCTTCGCCCCCGCGTCGGGCGAGGTCCGCGAGGGCCGCGGCGAGCGGATCGAGCCCGACCCCGACGCGATCGCGGCCGTCGCCCGGCTGCTCGCGGAGGCGCGGCGCCCGGTGCTGGTGCTCGGCACCGACGTCTGGGCCGACCACGCGGAGCAGGCGGCGCTCCGCCTCGTGGAGGACCTGGGCGTCCCGACCCTCACCAACGGCATGGGCCGAGGCATCGTCCCCGGCGGCCACCGCTCGCTGGTCACCAAGGCCCGCGGGGCCGCGCTCGCCGGCGCCGACCTGGTCGTCGTGGTCGGCACCCCGCTCGACTTCCGGCTCGGCTACGGCGTCTTCGGCGGCCCGGAGAAGAACCCCGAGGGCGCGTTCGCGCGGGTCGTGCACGTCGCCGACTCCCCCGCCCAGGTGTCCGGCCACGCCGACCTGGCCGGGTCGGTGTCGGGCGACCTCATCACCGTGCTGGAGGGCCTGCAGGCGGCGGTCGAGCGCGGCGCGAAGCCCGACTGGTCCGACTGGGCCACCCACCTCGCCGACCTGGTCGCCGCCGCCACCGAGCGCGACGCCGCGCTGCTCACCGCGGAGGCCGACCCGATCCACCCCGCCCGCATCTACGGCGAGCTCGTCCCCCGCCTCGCCGACGACTCGGTCGTGATCGGCGACGGCGGCGACTTCGTGTCCTTCGCCGGCAAGTACGTCGAGCCCCAGCGTCCCGGCGGCTGGCTCGACCCCGGACCGTACGGCTGCCTCGGCGCCGGTCTCGGCGCGGCGATCGCGGCCCGCATCGCCCGTCCGAGCGCGCAGGTGACGCTGCTCCTCGGCGACGGTGCTGCCGGCTTCTCGCTGATGGACGTCGACACCCTCGTCCGCCACGACCTGCCGGTCGTCATGGTGATGGGCAACAACTCCGCCTGGGGCCTGGAGAAGGGCCCGATGCAGATGCTCTACGGCTACGACGTGGTCGCCGACCTCGCGCAGCGCACGCCCTACGACGAGGTCGTGCGGGCCCTCGGCGGCGCGGGCGAGACGGTCACCGACCCCAAGCAGATCGGCCCGGCCCTCGACCGCGCCTACGCCGCGGGCGTCCCCTACCTCGTCAACGTGATCACCGACGTCGAGGCCGCCTACCCGCGCAGCACCTTCGGGATCTGAGCGTGCAGGTCAGGCTCGCCCGTCCCGAGGAGCACGACCGGGTCGGCGAGCTGACCGTGCGGGCCTACGCCGCGTTCACCCTCGGACCCGCCGACCCCTACGTCGCGGTCCTGCGCGACGCGGCCGCACGGGCCGCGGGCGGCGAGCTCTGGGTCGCGGTCGACGGTGACCTGCTGCTCGGCAACGTCACCTACTGCCCGCCGGGTTCGGCCTACCGCGAGGTCAGCCGCGACGACGAGGGCGAGTTCCGGATGCTCGCGGTCGACCCCGAGGCCCGCGGCCGGGGCGCGGGCACCGCCCTCGCCCGGCTCTGCGAGGACCGGGCCCGCACGCACGGCGCGGTCGCGATGGCGCTCTCCACGCTGGCGGAGATGACCGACGCGCACCGCATCTACCGCCGCCTGGGCTACGACCGGGACCCGTCACGCGACTGGTCGCCGCTGCCGGGGGTCGAGCTGCTCGCCTTCGGCAAGCGGCTCTGACCTCAGCAGCCGCGCGCGGTGGTCGGGTCGTCGACGTCGTCGAAGCAGACGGTGGTGCCCGGCAGCGCGACGACGCGGTCACGGCCCGTCATGGTCCAGGACCAGAGCTGCCAGGACCCGTCCTCCGTCGCCGTGGCCGACACCACCTGGCCCGCGGCAGTCAGCCACGTGCGGTTGTCGTCGGCGTCCTCCAGCGGCACCTCGCCGACCGGCTCGAGCGCCACGATCCGGTCCTCGCGCTGCACGAGCAGCCGGACGAGGGTGGGGTCGGAGGCGGACGTGACCACGAGCGCCTCGCCGTCGGAGAAGATGCTCTCCGGCTGCACGGTCGCGACCCGCGGGTCCGCGACGTCGAGCTCGTGCTCGAGGGTCCGCCCGTCCTGCCCCTCGACGACCAGCACCGGCGGATCGCCCGCCTCGACCCGCATCGAGAACGGGTAGCCGTCGGTGACCTCGGCGCCCTCGCCCACCCCGATCGACCCGGTCGCGGGCGTGAGGTCGGGGACCTGGTCACCCGAGTCCGGACCACAGTCCTGGATGTCGAAGACCAGCTCCTTGCAGCCGGCCGGCTCGGGGCGGAGCACGCCGTCGTCGCCGAGGCGCCACGACCAGGTGTCGAGCACGGTCCCGGGGAGCTGCGTCGAGGTCATCCCGGTCCGGGCGAAGGACTCCCGCGACTGCCCGGAGAAGAGCGTGCCGCCGTCGATCCAGTACTGGTGGGTCCGGTAGAGGTCGTAGAACTCGGTCTGGCTGCCCGGCACCTGCAGGTCGCCGCGGAGCAGCAGGTCGGGCTCCTCCGCGACCGCCTGCACCAGCAGTCCGTCGCGGAGGTCGAAGACGAGCGGTGCCCCTCCCGCCCCGTCGTCGAGGGAACCGTCGAACACCACCAGCTCCTGGTCGCCGTCACCGTCGGCGTCGATGACCCCCTCGGCCGCCATCCCGATGGTCGACGCGACGTCCGCGACGCCGTAGGCCTCCTCGCCGGTGCTGCTGAGCGTGGTCTGCAGGCGGATCCGGCCGTCGAAGGTGCCGTTGTCCTCGGCGAGGAACTCGACCCTCTCCTTCGTCCCGTCTCCGTCGAGGTCGACCCGTGCCGGCGTGGACTCGAGGCCCGTCCCCCAGTCCCGGCCCACGTCCGCGGGGAGGGTGACTCGTGGGCCGTCCGGCTGCGGGGCGACGTCGTCGTCCGAGCGCGGCCGGCCGCCGACGCCCTGGACCACCACGCCCAGGACCAGCAGGACGACCGCGGCCGCCGCCAGCAGGGTCCACGGCGAGCGCCACGCGGGACGCAGCGCGACGACGGACGTCGACGCCAGGGGCTCGAGGTCCTCGGGGCGGACGAGGTCGGCGCGTGCGGCCAGCGCGGCGCGGAGGCGCTCCTCGAGCTCGGGGACCGTGTCGTGGGCGCTCATCGCTGCTCCTTCCCCGAGGTCGTGGTGGTCGTGGTCATGGCCTTCTCCAGCGCCGCCAGCGCGCGGCTGGCGGTGGACTTCACGGTGCCCTGGCTGATCCCGAGCGTCCGGGCGATCTCGGCCTCGGACAGGTTCGACCAGTAGCGCAGCACCAGCACCTCACGCTGCCGCGGCGCGAGGGTCTGCAGCGCGGCGATCACCTCGCGGTGCTCCTCGGCCAGCACCGCGCTGTCCTCGGGCGTCGGTGGCGACAGCTCGTGGGGTGGTGAGTACGCCCGAGCGGTGCGGCGGCGGCGCAGCGCGGAGCGGGCGGTGTTGACCACCGACGTCCGCAGGTAGGCGAGCGCCTTCGACGGGTCGCGCACGGCGTCCGGGCGTCGGGCGAGCGCCGCGAACGCGTCCTGCACGACGTCCTCGGCGGAGGCGAAGTCGTCGACCAGCAGCACCGCGAGCCGCACCAGCGGCAGCCGGTGGGCAGCGTAGAGCTCGGTGATCTCCACCGTCGGCACCATCGGGAGGGTCCTCGCGCTCATGTCTGGTAGACGTGTCTGCGACCCTCAGGTTGCCCCACCGCCGCGCTTTTGTTGAGGAAGGCCCCACCATGTCGCAGCTCGAGCCCGCCACGCTGACCTTCGTCGTCGGCGACGACGACACCGCCCTGGCCGTGGGCAGCGGGTCGCTGCCGGTGCTCGGCACGCCCCGGCTGCTCGCCTGGCTCGAGGCGGCCACCTGCGCCTGCGTGGCACCCGTCGTGCCGGAGGGGTCGACCAGCGTCGGCACCCGCGTCCAGGTCGAGCACCTCGCTGCCAGCCGGGTCGGCGCCGAGGTCGAGGTCACCGCGTCCAGCGCCTACGTCGACGGCCGGCTGCGCCGCTTCACCGTCAGCGCCCGCGACACGGGCTCGGGCAAGGTCCTCGCCGCGGGCGAGGTCACCCGGGTCGTCGTCGACGCGGAGCGCTTCCTGTCGCGGCTGTGACCCGACGTCACGACCGGCGTCCGGACGTGCAAAAGTCCCCGCCGCTGGCGGGGACTCTCACGATTGACGTGCGGGAGCGCGTCAGGCGTTGGGGCGCTTGCCGTGGTTCGCGCCCTTCTTCTTGCGAGCGCGGCGCTTGCGTCCGGTCTTGCCCATGTCGTCCTCCTGGAATCGGTGCTCGGGGCAGTCTGTCAAAGCCACCCCGTGGGGGGCGAATCGGGCGGGCGTCGGTCAGTCGACGCGACGCTCGGTGATCTGCACGCTCACCTCGCGCAGCTGCAGCCGCACGCGGTCGCGCAGGGACTCCGGCGCAGCCTCCGAGCACGAGCGCTGGACCAGCTGCTTGACCGCGCGCTGCAGGTCGTAGCGCTCGAGGCAGGGGCCGCACTCGCGCAGGTGCATCTCCACCACGGCGCAGTCGGCCTGGTCGAGCTCGTTGTCGAGGAGGTAGACGATGCGCTCGATGTAGTCGACGCAGTCGTCGCGCCCGTGCTCGTGGGAGCCGTGCTCGTGCTGGCTCATGCCTTCTTCCCCCCCTCGGTGGCCGCGTCGACGGCGGACGCCGGCAGCAGGTCGTTGGCGCGGACGTAGTCGGCGAGCATGTCGCGCAGCTGGCGCCGTCCCCGGTGCAGCCGCGACATCACGGTGCCGATCGGGGTGTCCATGATCTCCGCGATCTCCTTGTAGGGGAACCCCTCGACATCGGCGAGGTAGACCGCGAGCCGGAACTCCTCGGGCAGGCGCTGGAGCGCGTCCTTGACCTCGGAGTCGGGCAGGTGCTCGAGCGCCTCCATCTCCGCGGAGCGCAGACCGGTCGAGGAGTGCGACTCGGCGCGGGCGAGCTGCCAGTCCTCGACGTCCTCGGACATCGACTGCTGCGGCTGGCGCTGCTTCTTGCGGTAGGAGTTGATGTAGGTGTTGGTCAGGATCCGGTAGAGCCAGGCCTTGAGGTTGGTGCCGGGCTTGAACTGGTGGAAGGCGCTGTAGGCCTTCGCGAAGGTCTCCTGCACCAGGTCCTCGGCGTCGGCGGGGTTGCGGGTCATCCGCATCGCCGCGCCGTAGAGCTGGTCGAGGAAGGGGAGCGCGTCGCGCTCGAAGCGTGCCGAGCGCTCCTCGGAGGACTCCTCCTCCAGGGGCTTCTCGGTGGCGGACGTGTCGTCCGTGAGCGATTCAGTCATCGCGTCCCACAGTAGCGCTGTGGACGCAGCGTCGACGCCGCGCTCCCGGCCTCCGGGTCGTTCGAGGATCAGTGACTGCACACAGGTCCCAACACGTCACCCCCGTGAACGATTCCCGGCCACCTCCCGCACCAGCCACTCGAGCGTCGACTCCACGACGATGCCCATCGCCTCGTCCTGGGTGACCTCGCCCTGCGCCGGGACCTTGAGGCCGTGGTCGCCGCCCGGGACGACCACCAGGTCGAGGTCCCTGGCGTCGTCGGGGAACTCCTCCGGGCGACCCATCGGGTCCCGCTCCCCCTGCACGACGAGGGTGGGCAGGCCGACGCCCAGCAGCTCCGGCAGCCGGGTCGCCTCGGTCCGCCCGGGCGGGTGCAGCGGGAAAGACAGCGCCAGGCAGCCGCTCGCCCCCAGCGACCTCGCCGTGCGGGCCGCCGACCGGGCGCCCGCCGAACGACCGCCGACGACGAGGGCGTACGCACCCGCATCACGTCGGCGGCACGGCGCAGCGCCGCGTCGAGGGTCGGCGGCGCGGTCGCGACCTTGCGCCCGGCGACCCGCCACGGCTGCTCGAACAGCACGACGCTCACGCCCTGGGCGGGCAGGGCGTCGGCCAGCGCCCAGAGGTCGCGCGACTCGACGCCACCCCCGGCGCCGTGGCTCAGCAGCAGCGTCGCGATCGGCCGCGGCGACCGTCGCGTGTGCAGCCGGCCCTCCCCGTGCGGGGTGTCGACGCTGCGGACCGTCGCCCGCCTCACCGGTCCGCCTCGGGACCGTCAGGCTCGAGCGGCAGCGGCTCGACGAGCTCGGGACCGTTGTTGCGGACGTTGCTGACCAGGCGCGGCACGGCGTAGGCCTCGAGCCGACCCGGCGCGGCCGGCACCAGCAGCGAGGTGTCTCCGGGCGTGGTCGGGTCGAGCCACGCCGCCCAGCGGTCCCGCTCCACCATCAGCGGCATCCGGTCGTGGATGTGGCCCAGCGAGTCCTCGGCCTCGGTGGTGAGCACGGTGCACGTCCAGCGGAAGCGGTCGGGGTCGTCCTCGGCCTTCGACGGGTCGCGCCAGATCTCGTAGAGCCCCGCCATCGCGAGCACGCCGCCGTCCTTCGGGCGGATGAAGAAGGGCTGCTTGACCGGCTTGCCCTTCGCGTCCGTGCGCTCGGTCGGGTACCACTCGAAGTAGCCGTCGGCGGGCAGCAGCGCCCGACGGGTGGCGAACGCCTTGCGGTAGGCGGGCTTGTCCGCGACCGTCTCCATCCGGGCGTTGATCATCCGGTTGCCGATCGAGGGGTCCTTGGCCCACGACGGCACCAGGCCCCACGTCAGGACCCGCAGCTGGCGCTGCGGCGGTTCGTCCGAGCCGCGCGACGGCGGCCGCTCGACGACCGCGTAGACCTCCTTGGTCGGCGCGACGTTGTAGTCCGCGGCGAGCGGGGCCGCGACCCGGCTCTCGACGACCTCGAACTCGTCCACCAGGTCGTCGGCCTCGCGCGAGGATGCGTAGCGTCCGCACATGCCCCGACCCTAGCCGCGGGCGAGCCGGTCCAGCAGCAGGCCTGTCGTCTCGTCGGTCGCCGGGATCCCCTCCACCCAGGTCCGGACGGCGGCGCCCGTCCCCGGGGCGGCACCGACCAGCGTCCCCAGCAGCCGCACCCGCCGCTCGAGCCGGTCGTCGCGCCGGGCGAGCACCGCCACCCGGTGGCTGCCCAGCCGGGCGACGGTCTCGTCGCGGGCGAACACGGTCCGGGCCATCTCGCCGGTGCGGGCCAGCCGCATCGCCCGGGTGAAGTGGTCCACGGGCTCGTCCGACGGGTCGCCGAGCGGCGGCGCGCACACGACGAGGACGTGACCGGGCGGGACGTCCCCGCCGACCCGGTGCAGCTCGGACAGCCGGCTGCGCAGGTGGGCCTGGCTGGAGAGCCCGGTGAGCGGGTCGTCGCACGAGAGCTGGTTGAGGTAGCCGAGGGTGGTCTCGCCCCACGCGTTGACCACCGCGGACACCACGTCGTAGGGCGGGTCCTGGCCCGTCACCCCACGCGTGGTCTCCCTCAGCCCCTCCAGCACCTCGTGCAGCGACGCACCGTCCCTCGCCAGGTCGCGTCCCACCGCGGCGCAGGCGTCGAGAACCCCCGCTCCCGAGGCGAGCGCCTCCCCCACGGCCCGGAACCGGTGCGGCAACCCCGACCGCGTCCCCGGAGCACCAGGCCCGCTCGCCCCAGGAGCGGGTGCCGCGGTCCGACGCCACCGTCCGGCGAAGATCCTCACGGCTCACCCCCCACTGGGTCTCGTTCTCCCCGGTGTGACGGCGCCCGGCCGCAGTCATGACGCGGACCAGACCGATTTTCTCCACTTCTTGCGACGCAGTCCCCGCAGCGCCCCGCGAGGTCTAGAGTCGCCAGCACCCGGCACGCCGGTGCCGGGTGCGTCCTGGAGCGGCCATGAGCACTGCCACGAGCGTGGAGCTGCCGGGGGACGCCGAGCTCATCTCGGCGGTCCGCGGTGGGGACGTCGACGCCTACGGGGTGCTGTTCGAGCGCCACGTCGAGGCGGCGCGCCGGCTCGCGCGCCAGCTCGTCCCGGCCGGTGACGTCGAGGACCTCGTGTCCGACGCCTTCATCAAGGTCCTCGGCGTGCTGCGGCGCGGCGGCGGACCCGACGTCGCGTTCCGCGCGTACCTCCTGACCGCGCTGCGCCGGCTGCAGGTCGACCGGTTCCGGTCCGGCTCCCGGCTGCAGACCACCGACGAGATCGAGGCCTTCGACCCGGGCGTCCCGTTCCGCGACACGGCCGTCGAGGGCTTCGAGAGCACCGCGGCCGCCGCCGCCTTCGCCTCGCTCCCCGAGCGGTGGCAGCTGGTGCTCTGGCACACCGAGGTCGAGGGCGACAAGCCGGCCGACATCGCCCCGCTGCTCGGGATGACCCCCAACTCGGTGTCCGCCCTGGCCTACCGCGCCCGCGAGGGCCTGCGCCAGGCCTACCTCACCCAGCACGCCGCCGCCCTCGACGACGACACGTGCCGCTGGACCCACGACCAGCTCGGCGCCTACGTCCGCAACGCGACCTCGCGGCGCGACGCGGCCAAGGTCGAGCACCACCTCGCGGAGTGCCGTCCCTGCACGGCCGTCTACCTCGAGCTCACCGAGGTCAACTCCCACCTCGGTGCGCTGCTCGCGCCGCTGCTGCTCGGGTCCGCCGGTGCGGCGTACGTCGCGGGCGCCGCCAGCGGAGCGGCGGTGCCCGTCGGCCTCGGGCTGCTGCTCGGGCGGGTCAGGGACACCGTGGTCGCCAACGCCGGCACCGCGGCCGTGGCCGGCGTCGCCGCCAGCGTGGCGGTCGTCGGCGGCGCGGTGGCGATCGGCCTGCGGCACGCCGACCGCGCGGTCACCGACGTCTCGGCCGGCCAGCAGCCGGGCGCCACCGCACCCGCGGTCCCGGACCCGACGGCACGACCACCGAGCGGCGCGCCCCCCGGCGGCCGGGAGACCCCGTCGCCCTCGCGCCGACCCCGACGTCCTCCGTCCCCGTCCCATCGTCCGACCCGCCCACCTCGCCCGGGGCCGCGCCGACCCCGGAGCCGACGTCCGCTCCGACGCCGGAGCCGACGTCCTCGCCCACGGACCAGCCGACGGACGAGCCGACGGACGAGCCGACGTCCAGCCCGACGCCGACCCCCACTCCGACGCCCGCCCCCACTCCGACCCCGACGCCGACGCCGACGCCGACGCCGCCGGTCACCCCCACCCCGACCCCGGAACCCACCCCCACGCCCACTCCGGAACCCACCCCGACGCCCACTCCCACGCCCACCCCGACGCCGACCCCGACGCCCACGCCCACCCCGACGCCGACCCCGACGCCCACGCCCACCCCGACGCCGACTCCCGACCCCGACCCCGACCCCGACCCGGTCGACGTGGCCGTCACGGGCTCGCTCGCCGGCTCGGTCCCCTTCGTGCGGGCGAGCATCTCCGTCGCCGGGCTGGCCGCCGACGCGACCGGGCAGCTCGAGGTCGAGCTGCGCGGGGTGCTGGCCGCGTTCGACGTCGACGAGCGCTGCGACGTCCGGCGCACCGGGCTGACCTGCGCGGTGGCGGGCGGGTCGGGGCCGGTCGGGTTCAGCATGCTGGCGCTCCCCGGGGCCACCGTCACCGCCACCGTCACGCCGGCCGCCGACGACCCCGACCCGGCCAACAACACCTGGCGCGCGGTCCTCGACTGACCTCTACCCCTGCGGACGGGGCGACCTCCCCCGGCGATCGTGTAGACAAGGGACATGACGATCACCCGGTTGCTCGCCCGTCCCATGCTGGCCTCCACCTTCGTCGTCGGAGGGATCAACGCCCTGCGCAACTCCGAGGCGCACGCCGTCAAGGCGAAGAAGGTGACCGACAAGGTCGTCCCGATGGCCCAGCAGGCCGCGCCCGGCGCCCCGATCCCCACCGACGCCACGACCCTGGTCCGGATCAACGCGGGCGTGCAGATCCTCGCCGCGGCCGCCCTCGCCACGGGCCGCGCACCCCGGGTGAGCGCCACGGTGCTCGCCGCCTCCCTCGTCCCCACCACCCTCGCCGGCCACCGGTTCTGGGAGGAGACCGACCCGAAGGCCAAGGCCGCGCAGCGCCTGCAGTTCATCAAGAACACCTCCATCCTCGGCGGGCTGCTGCTCGCCGGCGTCGACACCGATGGCCAGCCCGGCCTGGCCTGGCGGGCGCGGCGGGCCGCCGCCGACGTGCGCCGTGAGGCCAAGCAGGTCGCCAAGGACGCGCGCCGCGAGGCGAAACTGGCCAAGGCCCAGCTCTCCTGACCTCGATAGGGTGCGCGGGTGAGTGAGCCCGCACCGCCCCTCGACCCCTGGCCGGCCCCCCGGCCCGTCGCGCCGGTCGACCGCGTCGTCTCGCTGCCCGGCAGCAAGTCGCTGACCAACCGGGCGCTGCTGCTCGCCGCGCTCGCCGACGGCCCCAGCGTCGTACGTCGTCCGCTGCGCTCGCGCGACACGCTGCTCATGGCCGCCGCGCTGGGCTCGCTCGGCACCGGCGTCGAGGACCGTGACGGCGACTGGCAGGTCACCCCACAGGCGTGGGACCGCGACGCCGACGTCGACTGCGGCCTGGCCGGCACGGTGATGCGGTTCGTGCCGCCGGTCGTCGGGCTGGCCCGCGGCACGGTGCGCTTCGACGGCGACCCGCACATGCGGCTGCGCCCGGTCGGGCCGATGCTCGCCGCGCTC
The DNA here is from genome assembly GCF_020991065.1 of Nocardioides okcheonensis. NCBI lineage: Bacteria > Bacillati > Actinomycetota > Actinomycetes > Propionibacteriales > Nocardioidaceae > Nocardioides > Nocardioides okcheonensis. Next base: position 4,063,861 of record NZ_CP087710.1, on the reverse strand, counting down.
ACCGCGCTCGGGGTCGACGTCGCCGACGGCGGCCGCGGCGCCCTGCCCTTCGACGTCCGCGGTGCGGGGTCCGTCCCCGGCGGCACCGTGACGATCGACGCCAGCGCGTCGTCGCAGTTCGTCTCGGCGCTGCTCCTCGCCGGCGCCCGCTACGACCGCGGCGTCGACGTGCGCCACGTCGGCAAGCCGGTGCCCTCGCTCCCGCACATCGAGATGACGGTGCAGATGCTGCGCCGCCACGGCGTGGAGGTCGACGACGCCGACGCCAACCGCTGGGCGGTCGCCCCGGGGCCCGTGGCCGCCGTGGACCACCACATCGAGCCGGACCTCTCCAACGCCGCACCGTTCCTCGCGCTCGGCGCGGCGACCGGGGGCCGCGTGACGGTCCGGGACTGGCCCGCCGAGACCACCCAGCCCGGCGACGAGCTGCGCGAGGTCCTCACCCTCATGGGGTGCGAGGTCGTGCACCGCGACGGCGACCTCACCGTCTCCGGCCCCGACCGGCTGCAGGGCGTCGACCTCGACCTGCACGACGTCGGCGAGCTCACCCCCGCGATCGCCGCGCTCTGCGCGCTCGCCGACTCCCCGTCACACCTGCGCGGGGTGGCCCACATCCGGGGCCACGAGACCGACCGGCTGACCGCGCTCGCGACCGAGCTGGGCCGGCTGGGGGCGGACGTCACCGAGCACGACGACGGCCTCACGATCCGCCCCGCTCCCCTGCACGGGGCGACGTTCCGCACCTACGCCGACCACCGGATGGCGCACGCCGGGGTGATCCTCGGCCTCGCCGTCGACGACGTGCTGGTCGAGGACGTCGCCACCACCGCCAAGACCTTCCCCGACTTCGCGGCGGCGTGGAGCCTGGCCGTGCACGGTGGTGCGGGGTCGTGAGCGGCCGCTACTCCGAGCACGACCACGAGCACTACGAGCGCCCCCGCCGGCGCACCCGCCCCCGCACCAAGGACCGTCCGACCTACGCCGACGCCGTCGACGCCCGGGTGGTGACCGTCGACCGCGGCCGGTTCACCCTGCTGCTCGAGGGTCGCCGGGTGATGGCGATGAAGTCGCGTCCGCTGGGCCGCAAGGGCGTCGTGGTGGGCGACCGGGTGCGCGTGGTCGGCGACACGAGCGGCGCCGACGGCTCCCTCGCGCGGATCGTCGAGGTGGTCGAGCGGACCACCACCCTGCGCCGCACCGCCGACGACGACGACCCCGTCGAGCGGGTCATCGTCTCCAACGCCGACCAGCTCGTCGTGGTGACCGCGCTCGCCGACCCCGAGCCGCGCCCCCGGCTGATCGACCGCGCGCTCGTCGCGGCCTACGACGCCGGCATGTCGCCGCTGCTCTGCATGACCAAGTCCGACCTCGCCGACCCCGAGACCCTCCTGTCGACCTACCGCTCGCTGGGGGTGCCGTGGGTCGTCACCCGGCTCAGGGGCGAGGGGGCGGGCGACCTCGCCGAGCTCCGCGAGCGGCTCAGCGGTCGCACCAGCGTCATGGTCGGGCACAGCGGCGTCGGCAAGTCCACCCTCGTCAACGCGCTCGTGCCCGACGCGCACCGCGAGGTCGGCATCGTCAACGCCGTCACCGGTCGGGGCCGGCACACCTCCACCAGCGCGTACCTCCTCGAGCTCCCCGGCGCCGACGGGTGGATCATCGACACCCCCGGCATCCGCTCCTTCGGCCTCGCGCACGTGCAGCCGGAGAACCTCATCGAGGCGTTCCCCGACCTCGACGAGATGACCGAGACCTGCCCGCGCGGCTGCACCCACGGCGCCGGCGAGCCCGAGTGCGGACTCGACGAGGCGGTCGCGGCGGGCGAGGCCGATCCCGACCGCGTGGAGTCGTTCCGCCGGCTGCTCGCCGCGCGCGAGGGCGCGACCGACTGGTGACTGCGAATAACCTGTCGCCATGCCCCTCTCCGGTTCGGCTCGATCCGATGACCACACCGACGACCTGAGGCTCGCGCACCTGCTCGCCGACGACGCCGACTCGCTCACCCAGGCACGCTTCAAGGCGCTCGACCTGCACGTGATGAGCAAGCCCGACCTCACCCCCGTCACCGACGCGGACCAGGCCGTCGAGGAGGGCATCCGCCGCACCCTCTCGCGGGTCCGCTCGCGCGACGCCGTCGTCGGCGAGGAGCAGGGCACCACCGGCCACAGCCAGCGGCGCTGGATCGTCGACCCGATCGACGGCACCAAGAACTTCGTCCGCGGCGTCCCGGTGTGGGCCACCCTGATCGCCCTCGCCGTCGACGACGAGGTCGTCCTCGGCGTGGTCTCGGCGCCGCAGCTCCAGCGCCGCTGGTGGGCGTCGGCCGGCAACGGCGCGTGGACCGGCCGCTCGCTGCTCAAGGCGACCCGGTGCGAGGTCTCCGACGTGCGCCGCCTCGAGGACGCCTCCCTCAGCTACTCCTCGCTCTCGGGCTGGGACGAGCGCGACCGGCTCGACGACTTCGTCTCGCTCTCGCGCCGCTGCTGGCGCACCCGCGCCTACGGCGACTTCTGGTCCTACATGCTGCTGGCCGAGGGCGCGGTCGACCTGGCCGCCGAGCCCGAGCTCGCGCTCTACGACATGGCGGCGCTCGACGTCATCGTGCGCGAGGCGGGCGGACGCTTCACCTCCCTCGACGGCACCGACGGGCCCTGGGGCGGCAACGCGCTCGCGTCCAACGGCCACCTCCACGAGGCGGCGCTGTCGTTCCTCGGCACGACCGACGACGACGGCTCCGACCCCGACGTGCCGCGGCGCGGACCCGGGTCGGTGAGCAGCCTGCGCGCCCGGCAGGCGCCGCCCGTCCTCGACTGAGGCCCGCTCCTCCGGCCCCTGTCGCGCCGGCCCACGCCTCGCTACGGTGGGACACCGGCCGGACCGCCGACCGGGACACGGAGGAAGGCGGAGACGATGAAGATCAGCGACGTGATCCACGCCAAGCCCACCCAGGACGTGGTGACCATCAGTCCGGACGCGACCGTGCGCGAGCTGGTCGCCCTGCTGCACGAGCACAACGTCGGCGCCCTCGTGGTGAGCGACGACGGGGCCACCGTCAGCGGCATCGTGAGCGAGCGCGACGTCGTGCGGCGCCTGCACTCCGACGAGGCCGTCCTCGACGCCGCGGTGCGCGACATCATGACCGCCGACGTGCGCACCTGCGCGGCCGGCGACGCGCTCACCGACCTGATGCAGACCATGACCGCCCACCGCATCCGGCACGTCCCGGTGGTGGCCGACGGACGCCTGACCGGCATCATCTCCATCGGGGACGTGGTCAAGAACCGCATCGGCGAGCTCGAGTTCGAGCGCGACCAGCTCGACAGCTACGTCCACCAGACCTGACCGCCCGACCCGATCGCCGGGTCGGCACCCAACGATTGGAGCAAGCGTGAGCGAGAAGCCCGACGTCGACCCGCACATGGGCGAGGTGCCCGCCGACCTCGAGGTCACCGACCTCGTGGAGGGCGACGGCGCCGAGGCCACCTCCGGGTCGACCGTCTCGGTCCACTACGTGGGCGTGGCCCACTCCAGCGGCGAGGAGTTCGACGCCTCCTACAACCGGGGCACCCCGCTGCAGTTCCGCCTCGGCATCGGCCAGGTCATCTCCGGCTGGGACACCGGCGTCCAGGGCATGAAGGTCGGCGGCCGCCGCCGCCTCGTCATCCCGCCGCACCTGGGCTACGGCGACCGCGGCGCCGGCGGCGTGATCAAGCCGGGCGAGACCCTGATCTTCGTGGTCGACCTGCTCGAGGTCCGCTGACCCCGAGCCCGACCCCGCGCCTCACTGCTGGGCGTCGTGGACCAGGATCGCGACCTGCACCCGGTTCTCGACGCCCAGCTTGGTGAACAACCGTCCGACGTGGGTCTTCACCGTCGGCACCCCCATGAACAGCTCCGCGGCGATCTCGGCGTTGCTGAGGCCGCGGGCCACCCCGTCAGCCACCTCGCGCTCGCGCTCGGTGAGCACCGCCAGGACGTCGCGGGCCTCGCTCGCCCGGTCGCGCACGTCCCCGGCCGGCTCGGCGCGGGTCACCGCGGCGATCAGCTGGGCGGTGACGCTGGGCGACAGCATCGGCTGGCCGGACGCGACCGCGCGGATCGCCTCGACCAGTCGGGCCGGCGGCGTGTCCTTGAGCAGGAAGCCGGCGGCGCCCGTGCGCAGCGCACGCAGCACCATGTCGTCGGTGTCGAACGTGGTCAGCACGATGATCTTGAGGTCGGGGTGCGCGGCCAGCAGCTCCTCGGTGGCGCTGAGCCCGTCGCGCACCGGCATCCGGATGTCCATCAGCACGACGTCGGCGCCCGACGCCGGCACGACGGTGAGCGCCTCCTCGCCGTCGCCCGCCTCGGCGACCACCCGGATCCCCGACCCGCCGCCGAGCATCATGCCCAGGGCCGCGCGCACCATCGGGTCGTCGTCGACGACCGCGAGCGAGATCTGCGCCGTGCCGTCTCCCGAGGTGCCGCTCACGAGTCCCACGGTATCCATGCCCGCACGGCGTAGCCGCCGGTGGGCTCGACGCCGTGGCTGATCCGGCCGCCGGCCAGCGCCGCCCGCTCGGCGAGGCCGATCAGGCCCAGGCCCGACGCGGGCAGGCCGGACCCGCGGGGCCGCGCGACGGGCGCCGCGTTGCGCACCTCGATGCTCAACCCGTCGGCGGGCGTGCCCGCGAGGTCGACGGTCACCGTCGTCCCGGCCGCGTGCTTGCGCACGTTGGTGAGGGCCTCCTGCACGATCCGGTAGGCCGTGCGCCCGGTCGCGGCCGGCACCTCCCCCCCGACCCGGTCGGTGAGGCGTACGCGCATCCCGCCGCCCGCCTCCTCGGCCACCAGGCCGGCCACCGCCTCGATGCCCGGCTGCGGTCGCTCGGGCAACCCGTCGGTCGGCCGGGCCGGGTCGCGCAGCACGCCGAGCACCGCGCGCAGGTCCGACAGCGCCCGGTGGGCGTTCTCCTCGATCGAGCGGGCGGCCGTGGCCTGCTCCTCGGCGGACAGGTCGGAGCGATAGCTGAGCGTCCCCGCGTTCATCGCCACCAGCGAGATCCGGTGGGCGAGCACGTCGTGCATCTCCCGGGCGATCCGGGTGCGCTCGGCGGCCTGCGCCTGCGCCACCCGCGCCTGCTGCTCGCGCTCGGCGGTGAGGGCCCGGTCGCGGTAGGACTCCACGAGCTGGCGCTGGGAGCCCATCGCGTTGCCGGTGGCGACGAGGATGCCGTTGACCAGCACCCCGAAGGCGAGGGCCACCCACAGCGGCAGGGCGTCCTCGGAGATGCCGACGCGCTCCTGGACCACGCCGGACAGGATGCTCAGCGGGACGACCAGCGCCAGCAACCGCCAGCGGCGGTGGGAGGCCAACGACCCCACCACCCACGAGGCGGGACCCGCGCTGGCGGCCGAGACGCAGCCGAAGGCGGTCACCACCAGGGCGATCGTCGCGGGGTACCGGTGGCGCCACCGGACGAGCACGAACGACACCAGCCCCAGCGCGGGGTCGCCCCACAGGAACCACGTCATGGCGGCGCCGGAGGCGCGCTCGGTCGCGCTGACCAGCGGCGCGCCCCACACCAGCGCGCTGATCACGAGGGCGAGGACGTAGCGCCAGGTCGAGCCCCACCGGCCGACGCGGGGCGCGAGGTCGTCCTGTCGGCGCGGCATGCCCCGAGCGTAGGACCCGCGTGACCCGGTCGACGTCCGACCCGGGTATCGCGGGGCACCCCGAGGTCGATACCCCGGTCGGACACCGGCGACCCCTGCGCCCGATGTGGTCGACCTCCCGGCCGAGCAGGCTGGAGCCATGATCACAGTCGAGAACCTCACCAAGCGCTACGGCGGGTTCACCGCCGTGGACGGCATCTCGTTCGAGGTGCGACCCGGCAGCGTCGTCGGCTTCCTCGGACCCAACGGAGCCGGCAAGTCCACCGCCATGCGGATGATGACCGGGCTGACCCCGGCGACGTCCGGGCGCTCCACCATCCTGGGCCAGCCCTACCGCGAGCTGCACAACCCGGGCCGGCAGGTCGGCGTCATGCTCGACGCCTCGGCCCAGCACCCCGGCCGCACCGGGCGGGAGGTGCTGCGGGTCGCCGCCGTGTCGGTCGGCGTGGGCAAGCAGCGCGTCGACGAGGTGCTGTCGCTGGTCGGCCTGACCGACGAGGAGGCCGGCCGCCGGGTCCGCAACTACTCCCTCGGCATGCGCCAGCGCCTCGGCCTCGCGGCCGCGCTGCTCGGGGAGCCGCAGGTCCTGATCCTCGACGAGCCGGCCAACGGCCTCGACCCGCAGGGCATCCACTGGATGCGCGGGCTGCTGCGCACCTTCGCCGACGGCGGCGGCACCGTGCTGCTGTCGAGCCACCTCCTGCACGAGGTGCAGATCGTCGCCGACGACCTGGTCATGATCGGCCGCGGCCGGATCGTGGCGATGGGCTCCAAGGAGGAGCTCCTCAGTCGGGGCGGCACCACCGTCCACTCCACCGACGACGCCCGCCTCGCGGGCCTCCTCGAGCAGGCCGGGGTTGCGTTCTCCCGCACCGGCAACGGGCTCGTGGTCGACGCCGAGGCCGCCGTGGTCGGCAAGGTCGCGGCCGCCGAGCAGGTCGTGCTCCTCGAGCTGCGCTCCGGCGGCTCCGAGGGCCTCGAGGAGATGTTCCTGGGCCTCACGGCCGCCACCTCTCGCGAAGGAGACGCAGCATGAGCACCGACGTCACCACCACCACCGCACCCGCCGTCGGCGGCTCCGCCGGCGGCCAGCACACGCCGACGCCCCTCGAGGGCCGCCCGGGCGTGCCGTTCGGCCGCACGCTGCGCGCCGAGCTGCGCAAGATGGTCGACACGCGGGCCGGGTTCTGGATGATCGTCGTGATGACCGCGCTCGCCGCGATCATCCTGGTCGCGGTCGTCCTCTGGGGCTCGGCCGAGGACTCGTCGTTCAACGGTCTGCTCCAGCTCTCCACGCTGCCGCTGGCCATGGTCCTGCCGATCCTCGGCGTGATGGCCGCGACCGCCGAGTGGTCGCAGCGCACCGGCCTGGTGACCTTCACCCTCGAGCCGCGGCGCGGACGCGTCGTGCTGGCCAAGGCGCTCGCGAGCCTCGCGTTCGCGGCCGTCGTGCTCGCGTTCGCCTTCGTCGCCTCGGCCCTCGTCAACGTGGTCGCCGGCACCGGCGAGTGGGACCTCCCCCTCGCGGCCGGCGCGGGCATCACCCTCGCCCTGATGCTCTACGTCCTGCAGGGCGTCGCGTTCGGCCTGCTGTTCCTCAACACGCCGATCGCCATCGTGGCCGTCCTGGTGCTGCCCAGCGTGTGGAGCATCGCCACCACGCTGATCTCGAGCCTCGAGGACGCCGGCGCGTGGCTCAACCTGGACCGCGTCACCGTCCCGCTGTTCGCCGGCGAGATGGGCGGCCAGGACTGGGCGCAGCTCGCCACCGGCGTCGCGGCGTGGGTGCTGCTGCCGCTGGCGGTCGGCACCTACCGGGTGCTCAACCGCGAGGTGAAGTAGCGACTGTCACCAGGGGACGTCGACCTCGACGTCCCCGGTGGCCACCCGGGCCGCCAGCCCGCCCAGCGTGACGACGTCACCGGGGGCGAGCTGGCGGCCCCGGCGCGTCTCGACCTCCCCGTTGACCTGCACCGCCCCGTCGGCGAGCACCGGCTTGGCCTCCGCGCCGGTCTCCACCAGGTTGGCCAGCTTGAGGAACTGGCCGAGCCGGATGGACTCGTCGCGGATCGGGACGTCGATGGGCTCGGGCATGGGATCAGTGAACCAGCAGGCTCAGCGCGTGGATCAGCACGCCCACGAGACCACCGACGATCGTGCCGTTGATCCGGATGAACTGCAGGTCCCGCCCGACGTGCAGCTCGATGCGGCGCGCCGCCTCCTTGCCGTCCCAGCGCTCGATGGTGTGGGTGATCACCGTGGTCAGCTCGGCGCCGTAGCGGCCGATGAGGAAGACGGCGCTGTCGGCGGCGTAGCGGTCCAGCCGCTCGCGCAGCGCCGGCTCCTCGCGCAGCCGCTGGGAGAACGCGTTGAGCTCGGCCAGGAGGCGTACGCGCACCGCGCCGTCGCGGTCGCGGACCGACGCGAGCAGCGCCGCGCGCATCGCCTTCCACAGCGAGATGGCGGTCGTCACCACCTGCGGGTGGTCGAGCAGACGCTCCTTGAGCGCCTCGGCCCGAGCGCGGGTCTGGTCGTCGTGGAGCAGGTCGGTCGCGAGCTGGCCGAGCATCGAGTCGAGGGCCTCGCGCGCGCGGTGGTGCGGGTCGTGGCGGATGTCCTCGAGCCACGCGAGCGCCTGGACGTGCAGCCGCGAGGTGACCGCGTCGTTGAGCTTGGGTGGCGCCCACCACGGCGCGCGCTCCTCCAGGACGCTGGAGAACGTGTCGGGGTTCTCCATCAGCCAGCGGTGCATCTCGTCGAGCGCGAGGTCGACGAGCCCGTGGTGCAGGTCGTCGCGCAGCACCTCCATCAGCATCGTCCCGAGCAGCGGCGAGATCGGCTCCTCGCGGAACCGCGGCACCAGTGCGTGCGTGACCAGGTCGGCGACGTGCTCGTCGCGGACCTTGTCCAGCGCGATCGCTGCGACGTCCGAGGCCTCGTCGACCACCCGGCGGGCGTTGGCGGGGTCGGCGAGCCAGTCGCCGACCCGGGCCGAGATCGTCGCGGCCGCGACCCGCTCGCGGATGATCTCCTCCTGCAGGAAGTTCTCCCCCACGAACTCCTCGAGGCCCTTGCCGAGCTCGTCCTTGCGCTTGGGCACCAGCGCGGTGTGCGGGATCGGCAGCCCCAGCGGGTGCTTGAAGAGCGCGGTCACCGCGAACCAGTCGGCGATGGCGCCCACCATCGACGCCTCCGCGCCGGCGTTGACGAAGCCCCAGAAGCCGTCGCGGCCGAGCGTGGCGACGTAGACGCACGCGGCGAGCACGAGCAGCCCCACGGCGAGCGTGCGCATCTGCCGCAGGCCGCGCCGGCGTGCCTCGTCTGCCCCCGGGTCCGGGGTGAGGAGCGGGACGGGACCGGTGCGGCTCGCGGGAGCGGTGGTCGGGCTGGCGGTCATGCGGGACATCCTCCCCCAGACCACGTGACGCGCCGCGTGCCAGAATGCGCCGCATGCCTCGCACCGTCATCACCTTCGGGACGTTCGACGTGTTCCACGTCGGGCACCTCCGCGTGCTCGAGCGGGCCGCGGCCCTCGGTGACCGGCTGGTCGTGGGCGTCTCCGCCGACGCGCTCAACGAGCGCAAGAAGGGGCGCGTCCCGGTCTTCAGCGAGCGCGAGCGGCTCGCCATCGTCGGCGCGCTCAAGGTGGTCGACGCGGTCTTCGTCGAGGAGAGCCTGGAGCAGAAGCGCGACTACATCGTCGAGCACGGCGCGGACGTGCTCGTCATGGGCGACGACTGGGCCGGGAAGTTCGACGAGTTCGGCGACGTCTGCGAGGTGGTCTACCTCGAGCGGACGCCGGCGATCTCGACCACCGCGATCATCGAGCACATCGCCGATCTCTGAGCGTCCCGGGGCCCGCCCGCTGGGTTAGGGTCTGACGCGAGATGACAACCAAGAGGACACACATGCGCAGAATCGTCACCACCGCCGTGGTCGTCGCCCTGTGGGGCGGTGCGGCGCTGTCTGCGCCGGCCGTGGCAGCCGACCACACCCGCCCCGCCGGCCGCCCCGGTGCGCCCTCGGTGCCGACCCCGGCCGAGGCGCTGGAGCTCACCCCCGAGCGGGCGCTGCCGACCCTCGAGGACGAGGCCACCCCGGGCGAGGCGCTCGCCACCGCCCGCCGGGTGCTCGGCGGCGACGCGCTGCCGCGCGACCCCTCCCCGACGATCGCGCTGCGCGACCTCTGGATGAAGAAGGACCGCCTCAGCGGCCAGCAGCGCCGGGTCGCCGAGAGCATCCTCGCCCGCCCCACCGACGGCGCCGCCGACAACCAGGGCTTCGGCTACACCGTCCCCGAGGCCGCGCCGCTGTGCAACGCCCGCCTGTGCGTCCACTACGTGCCGACCGGCACCGACGCCCCGCCGTCGGTCGACTGGGTCGCCCAGAACCTCGCGGTGATGGACTCCGTCTGGACCCAGGAGGTCGACCAGCTCGGCTACCGCGCCCCGCTGGCCGACGGCGCCCGCGGCGGCTCGCCGCTGTTCGACGTCTACCTCAAGGACCTCGGCGGCGACATCTACGGCTTCTGCGCCGGTGAGTCCAAGGTCAAGCGCCGCACCGCGTCGGGCTACTGCGTGCTCGACAACGACTTCGCCGCCTCCCAGTTCCCCAACGGCACCCCGACCGACAACCTGACGGTCACCGCCGCCCACGAGTTCTTCCACGCCGTCCAGTACGCCTACGACTACGCCGAGGACCCGTGGATGATGGAGTCCACGGCCACCTGGATGGAGGAGCGGATCGCGACGGCGGTCGACGACAACCGCCAGTACCTCCCCTGGAGCCAGATCTACGCGCCGTACCTCCCGCTCGACCTGTTCAGCCGCAACGAGGGCTACCAGTACGGCAACTGGGTCTTCTGGGAGTACCTCTCCACGCTCTACGGCAACGACATCGTGCACAAGGCGTGGTCGCAGGCCGGCTCGCTGAAGTCGGACGGCGGGAAGAACAGCATCGCCGCGCTGCAGAAGGTGCTGAGGAAGAAGGGCGGGCTGACCAAGGTCTACGCCAGGTTCGCCGCCGGCAACCTCACGCCGGCCGCCACCTACCCCGAGGGCGCGGCGTACCCGACCCCGAAGGTCCGCGGCGGCAAGGCGCTGAGCAAGAAGAAGCGCACCAAGCGGTTCAGCACCCGGATCAACCACCTCGCGTCCGCCTCCTACGTCTACGCCCCCGGCAAGGGCCTGGGCGCGAAGAAGTGGCGGCTGCAGGTCGCCGTCAACGGCCCGGTCAAGGCCACCTCGCCGGCCGCGGTCGTCGTCGTGCACCGCACCAACGGCAAGCGCCAGGTCAAGATCGTCAAGCTCAACCGCGCCGGCGACGGCCGGATGAAGGTGAAGTTCGGCGGGAAGCAGGTCGCCGCGGTGTCGGTGACCCTGGTCAACGCCTCCACCCGCTACCGCTGCGGCAGGAACACCGTGCTCGCGTGCAAGGGCCTGCCGCTGGACGACAAGGCGCGCTTCACCGTGACGGGGCGCGTCGTCAAGCGCTGACGCGCACGGCCCTCACGGCCTGAGGGCCAGCAGGGCGTGGAGCGCCGCGACGCACTCCGCGACCAGCACGGACACCGGGACCGGGCGTTCGCCGGTCGGCACTGCCGACCAGGTGAGCGCCCGGTCCTCCGTGTAGGCCCACCAGGCGCGGACGACGTCGCGCTGCCGCTCGGGGACGCCGAGCGCCGCGACGACCCGCTCGGTGCTGACGTCGCGCACCGACTCCATCACCTCGCCCACCCGCGGGTCGGCGACGGCGTGGCCGTGCACCAGCGCGAGGTAGAACCCGCGCCGCCGCTCGATCTGCTCGACCATCCGCCGGGTCGTCGCCACCACCTGCTCCTCGGGCGGGAGCGTCGGGTCGGGCGCCGTGTTGCGCAGCATCCGACGACCGGCCGCGGCGATGCACGCGAGGTAGAAGTCCGTCTTGGTCGGGAAGTAGTGGAACAGCAGCCCGCGGGAGATGCCGGCCTCCGCCGCGACGTCGTCGAGCGAGAGGTCCTGGATCGGCTTCTCGACGATCATCGCCAGGCCGATGCCGACAAGCTGGCGGCGGCGGTCCTGCGCCGAGAGCCGGCGACGGACGGGGACCGCGGGCTCGGCATCGACGTCGGACACACTGTTGAGCATTGCTCAACAGTGTGCCAAGGTCAATGACATGGACTTCTCGCTCTCCCCCCGCGCCGCCGACCTCCGCGACCGCGTGCGCACGTTCGTGACCGACGAGGTCGAGCCGGTCGAGGCCGAGGTGCACGCCCGCACCACCCGGCTGCGCGAGTCCGGCGGCGACCACTGGACCCCCGACCCGGTGATCGCCGAGCTCCAGGCGAAGGCGCGCGCGCAGGGACTGTGGAACCTGTTCCTCCCCGCCGAGCACGCCGGGCGCTACGCCGCCCACTTCGGCACCGACGGCGGCGCGGGGCTCAGCAACGTCGACTACGCCCCGGTCGCCGAGGCGATGGGGCGCTCCTTCCTCGCTCCCCTGGTCTTCAACTCCAACGCCCCCGACACGGGCAACATGGAGGTGCTGCTCCGTTACGGCACCGAGGAGCAGAAGGCGCAGTGGCTCGAGCCGCTGCTGCGCGCTGAGATCCGCAGCGCGTTCTGCATGACCGAGCCGGACGTGGCCTCCTCCGACGCGACCAACATGGCCGCGACCGCCCACCTCGACGGCGACGAGGTCGTCATCAACGGTCGCAAGTGGTGGTCGACGGGCGTCGGCAACCCCGACTGCAAGGTGCTGGTCTTCATGGGGCTCTCCGACCCCGACGCCGACCGGCACTCGCGGCACACGATGGTGCTCGTCCCCCGCGACGCCCCGGGCGTGACGGTCGAGCGGATGCTCACCACGATGGGCTACTACGACGAGCCGCTCGGCCACGGCGAGGTGTCCTTCGACGACGTGCGCGTGCCGGCGTCCCACATCCTGCTCGGCCCCGGTCGGGCGTTCGAGATCGCCCAGGGCCGGCTCGGCCCCGGCCGCGTCCACCACTGCATGCGCGCCATCGGTCTCGCCGAGCGCGCGCTCGAGCTGGCGTGCGCCCGCGCGGTGTCGCGCACCGCGTTCGGCAAGCCGATCGCCAACCTCGGCGGCAACCGCGAGCGGATCGCCGACGCCCGGATCGCGATCAACCGCTCGCGCCTGCTGGTCATGCACGCCGCGTGGCTGCTCGACCAGGGCATGAGCCGGGAGGCGTACTCCGCCGTGAGCGAGATCAAGGTCGAGGTGCCGAACATGGCGCTCGACGTCATCGACACCGCGATCCAGCTGCACGGCGGCGCCGGCGTCTCCGACGACTTCCCGCTCGCCAACGCGTGGGTCGGCGCGCGCACGCTGCGCCTGGCCGACGGGCCGGACGAGGTGCACCGCAACGTGGTCGCCAAGATCGAGCTCGGGAAGCACACCTCGTGAGCCGCCGGGTCCTGGTCACCGGGGCGGCCTCCGGCCTCGGCGCGGCGCTGACCGCGGCGTTCCGCGACCGCGGCGACGAGGTGCTCGCGACCGACCGCGTCGCCGGCGACGGCGTCGACCTCCGCCTCGACATCACGTCCGACGACGACTGGCAGGCGGCGGTCGCCGCGGTGCGCGAGCGCTGGGGCGGCCTCGACGTGCTGGTCAACAACGCCGGCGTGGCCGGCGGCGGGCGGGTCGACGTCTGCACGCTCGACGAGTGGCAGTGGATCACCGACATCAACCTGTTCGGCGCCGTGCGCGGCACGCGCGCCTTCGTGCCGCTGCTCAAGGAGCAGGGCTCCGGCCACCTGGTCAACGTCGCCTCCCTCGCCGGGCTCGTGCACCCGGCCGGGATGGCGTCCTACAACGCCGTCAAGGCGGCGGTGGTCGCCTTCACCGAGACCTGCGGCCACGAGCTCGCGGGCTGGGGCATCCGCGCCAGCGTGGTGTGCCCGTCGTACTTCCGGACCAACCTGATGGACTCGATGCAGGGCTCGGACGCGCTCGTCGGCCAGGTCGTCGGCGGGCTGGTCGAGCGGTCCCGGGTCACCGCCGAGGAGGTCGCGGCGTCCGTGCTCGCCGGGATCGAGGCCGGGGACGCCGTCATCGTGCCCGACGAGGCCGCGCGCCAGGCGTTCCGCCTCAAGTGGGCCGACCGCCCCGGCTACGACGCGGTGATGCGCGACCAGGCCGCCAAGCTGGAGGCCCTCGGGGGCGAGCGGTGACCGCCGTCCCGGGCGCGCGCGAGGTGCGCGAGGAGGACGCCTTCGACGTGGCGCGCGTCGCCGCGTGGCTGCGTACCCACGCCGACGACGCCACCGGCCTCGAGGGCGACCCCGAGGTCCGCCAGTTCACCGGCGGCGCCTCCAACCTGACCTACCTGCTGCGCTATCCGTCCGGGCGCGACCTCATCGTGCGCCGCGCCCCGCGCGGCACCAAGGCCCGCGGCGCGCACGACATGCACCGCGAGCACCTCATCCAGTCCCGGCTGGCGCCGGTCTTCGACTACGTCGCGCCGATGGTCGCGTTCTGCGAGGACCCCGACGTGATGGGGGCGGACTTCTACGCGATGGACCGCGTCGAGGGCGTGATCCCGCGCAGCGAGTGGCCCGACGACGTCCCGCTCACGCCCGAGCAGGCCCGCGCGCTGTGCCTGCACGCCGTCGACGTGCTGGCCGAGCTGCACGGCATCGACCCGGACGCGGCCGGCCTCGCCGACCTCGGCAGGGGGGACGGCTACGTCCGCCGCCAGGTCGAGGGCTGGTCGCGGCGCTACCGCGACGCCCGCACCGAGGACGTGCCCGACCTCGAGCAGGTGATGGCGTGGCTCGACGCGCACCAGCCCGACGACGTCGCGACCTGCGTGATCCACAACGACTTCAAGCTCGACAACCTGGTGCTCGACCCCGACGACGTGACCCGCGTCGTCGGCGTCCTCGACTGGGAGATGGCCACCCTCGGCGACCCGCTGATGGACCTCGCCGGGTCGATGGCCTACTGGGTGCAGGCCGACGACCCGGAGGACTTCCAGATGGTCCGCCGGGTGCCGACCCACCTGCCGGGGATGCTCACCCGCGACGAGCTCGTCGCGGCCTACGCCGAGCGCACCGGCCGGTCGGTCACCCCCGAGCAGTGGCGCTTCTACGAGGTGTTCGGCCTCTTCCGGCTCGCGGTGATCGCCCAGCAGATCTACTACCGGTTCTTCCACGGCCAGACGACGAACGAGATGTACGCGCTCTTCGGCCCGGCCGTCCGGATCGTCGGTCGCCGGCTCGACGGGCTGGTCGGGTGAGCAGCATCCTGCTGGTCCGGCACGGCCAGGCGTCCTTCGGCGCGGCCGACTACGACCAGCTGTCCGACACCGGGCACGAGCAGTCCCGCGTGCTCGGTCGCGCGCTCGCCGCCCGAGGCGTCTCCCCCGACCTGGTCGTGACCGGACGGATGCGCCGCCACGCCCAGACCGCCGACGGCGTCCTCGCGGGAGCCAGCTGGGACGCGGGCGTCGACGTCGACGCCGGGTGGGACGAGTTCGACCACCTGCAGGTGCTCGCCGTCCACGACCGGCCGTCGTCGGCGGAGGGCGAGTCCGAGAAGGCTGCCTTCCAGCGCTGGTTCGAGGAGGCCACGCTGCGGTGGACCTCCGGCGACCACGACGACGCCTACGACGAGTCCTTCGGGGCCTTCACCTCCCGCGTCTCGGCAGCGCTCACCGGGCTCGCCGAGCGGCTCGGCCGGAGGGGGACGGCCGTCGTGCTCACCAGCGGTGGACCGGTCGCCTGGGCGTGCGCGTCGCTGCTCGCCGACGACGCCGACGCCCGCACCGCCCTGTGGCTGCGGCTCAACCCGGTCTCGGTCAACACCGGCACGTCCACCGTCGTGCGCGGCTCCCGCGGGACCACCCTCGTGTCCTTCAACGCCCACGACCACCTCTCCCCCGACCTCGTGACCTACCGCTAGGAACACCCCATGTCGACGACCCTGATCACCGGCGCCAGCAGCGGCCTCGGCGCGGAGATGGCGCGCCAGCTCGCCGCCCGCGGCCACGACCTCGCGCTCTGCGCCCGCCGCACCGACCGCCTCGAGGAGCTCTGCGCCGAGATCCTCGGCGCCCACCCCGACGTGCGCGTCGCCGTGCGCGCGCTCGACGTCACCGACCACGACGCGGTGTTCCGGGTCTTCGACGAGTTCCGCGACGAGCTCGGCGGCCTCGACCGGGTCGTCGTCAACGCCGGCCTCGGCAAGGGCCAGCCGCTCGGCACGGGCCGCTTCGACGCCAACCGGCAGACGGCCGAGACCAACGTGATCGGGGCGCTCGCGCAGACCGAGGCCGCAGCGGCGATCTTCCGCGCCCAGGGGCACGGGCACCTGGTGATGGTGTCGTCGTTCTCCGCGCTGCGTGGCATGCCGCGCAACATCACGACGTACGCCGCCACCAAGGCCGCTGTCGCGCACCTCGCGGAGGGCTTCCGCGCCGACGTGCACGGCACGCCGATCAAGGTGACGGTGCTCTACCCCGGCTACATCGAGTCCGAGATGTCCGGGACGTCGGCCCGTACGCCGCTCATGGTGTCGACCGAGAAGGGCGTGCGGTCAATGGTCGAGGCGATCGAGAAGCAGAAGGCGTCGGCCGTCGTCCCGGCCTGGCCGTGGGTGCCGCTCGGGTTCGTGGTCAAGCGGCTGCCGGTGGGCCTGCTGCGCCGGATGGCCTGAGGCCGGACCTCAGCCCCGGCGCACCAGTCCGGCTGCGGCCGCGGTGATCCACGCGGCGACCGACAGGCACAGCAGCGCGCTGCCGATCGAGAGCCAGCGCCACCCGCCGTCCATGTCGGCGGCCACGGACGCCGAGCTGAGGCCGGACAGCAGCATCGCGGCCGCCAGCACCTTCGCCATCGTGGCGGTCATGCCGCCTCGCGGGTTCACCCTGCTCCAGTCCCAGCTCACGGGCGCGACTCTCGCACACGGGAGCCTGCGACGGGTCGTACTCGCCGGGAACTCGCGTGCCCTGCCGGCGCGGACGGGCTACGTTCCGGACATGGCTCCCACCGACGACGCCGTCAGCCGGGCACTGCGCCCCGTCGACCTCGAGGGCGGTGTGGTCACCCGCCCGGCGTCGGCCTGGACGCCGACGGTGCACGCGTTCCTCCGGCACCTGCGCGGCCGGGGCGTCACCTGCGTGCCCGAGCCGCTGGGGATCTCCGGCGACGTCGAGACGCTGCGCGAGATCGAGGGCGAGTCGGGCGGCGACGGGTGGCGGCACCAGCACTCGGAGGCCGGGCTGCGGTCGGCGGCACGGCTGCTGCGGACGATCCACGACGCGTCGGCGGGCTGGGAGCCGCCAGCGGGCGCGGTCTTCGGCGCACCCCACGTCGACCCGGGGACCGAGCCGACGGTCTGGTGCCACGGCGACGTCGGGCCGTGGAACATGGTGTGGCGCGACGGCGAGGCCGTCGGCCTGATCGACTGGGACTTCCTGCACCGCGGGCCGCGCCTCGACGACGTGGCGTACGCGCTGCAGTGGTTCACGCCGACCCGCGACGACGAGATGGCCCTGACCTGGCACCACTTCCCGTCGGTCCCCGACCGCGCCGACCGGGTCCGCGTCTTCCTCGACGCCTACGGTGACGGCCTGCCCGCCTTCGACGTCGCGGAGACGGTCGCGACCCGGATGGAGGCGACGATGGCGCTGGAGCTCTCGCTGGCCGAGGCCGGCGTCGAGCCGCAGCGCACCTGGGTCGCGGACGGGAGCCAGGAGTGGGCGGCCGGTGAGGTCCGGTGGGTGCGCGAGAACGCCCACCTGCTCCGCCCGTGAGCGGCCCGGTAGCGTGACGCGCGTGCGCATCGTGCTCGTGGGCGACAGCCATCTGGCACGGGTCCGCCGCGACCTCTCGGTGCTGGGCCCCGACGTCCGGAACGCAGCGGTGGGTGGCGCGTCCGTCCGGCACCTCCCCGGCCAGGCGGCCTCAGCCGGTCTCACCGCCGACGACGTGGTCGTCGTCTCGGTCGGCACCAACGACGCCGCGCCGTGGAAGCAGGTCCCGCTGACGTCGTTCGTGGGCGCCCTCGACGACTTCACGCGGTCCGTGCCCTGTCGACGGATCGTGTACGTCGCGCCCCCGGGTGTCGACGAGGCGCGCCTGACCGGGACGCATGACCGGACGAACGCCGTCATCGATGCGTACCGGGACGCCGCCCTGGCCGTCCTCCGCGATGTCGCCGCGCAGGTCGTGCACGCGGAGCGGCTCATCGAGCCCCTCGGCGCGCGTGCGTTCGTCGACGACGGACTGCACCTCAGCGGAGCGGGCTACCGGGTCGTGCTGCCCGCGATCGCCGAGCTCGCCCGCCCGACGGCGTGAGGTGAGGGACCGCGAGCGTCGTGGCTCGCGGTCGCGCTCCACGCGAGCCCCCCGTTCGGTCACACGTGTCCGACTTGATGCCCTCCGTCCAGCAGTTCTAGGGCCAGATCTCGGACACGTGTGCGACGCTCGCCCACCGTTGCCGCACGTGCGGCGGTTCTCGCCCTCGAAGTTGCGGCGGATTCAGCCGGTGGTCGCAACACCAGGCGGTTCGGACTCTCCGGACAGTAGCGCGTCGAGGGTTTCGGCAGGAGTGCGCCACTTCAGGGTCTTGCGTGGTCGGCGGTTCAGTTGAGCGGCGATGTTGTCGAGCATCCCGGGGCCGTAGAAACTCAGGTCGGCGCCCTTGGGCAGGTACTGACGCAGGAGCCCGTTGGTGTTCTCGTTGCTGCCTCGCTGCCAGGGCGAGTGTGGGTCGCAGAAGTAGATGTCGAGTCCGGTCGCCTCGGCGATCTGGACGTGGTTGGCCATCTCGCTGCCCTGGTCCCAGGTCAGCGAGACTCGCAGCTGCTCAGGCAGCGTCGCCATCTTCGCGACCATCGCTTCCTGCACGATGTCGGCGCTGTGGCCGCCAGGCAGGTGGAGCAGCATCACGAACCGGGTTGTCCGTTCGACCAGCGTGCCCACCGCCGACCCCGACTGGGCCGAGCCGAGGATCAGGTCGCCTTCCCAGTGCCCGGGCACAGCGCGGTCCTCGACCTCGGCGGGGCGTTCGCTGATCATCACCATCTCGGCGAACCGTTCGCGCCGCTGGTCACTCTTGCGGTGGGGCTTGCGTACGGTCCTGCCGGTGCGCAGGTGCTTGGCCAGCTCGCGCTTGAGCGCACCGCGGCTCTGGACGTAGAGCGACTGGTAGATCGTCTCGTGCGACACCCACATCTCCGGATCGTCGGGGAAGTCCTCGCGCAGTCGTCGGGCGATCTGCTCGGGACTGTGGTCATCGACCAGTCTGGACTGCACCTCGTCGCGCAGCCGGTCGTTGGTCGCCAGCCGCGCCTGTTTCGGGCGCAGAGCCTGGCGATCGGCATCGGCCTGTGCCGTCGATGCCCGGTACTCCAGCCGACGTCGGGCGGGGCGTTTGCCATGGTGCTGGACGCGTCGCAGCTCGCGACTGATCGTCGAGGGCGAGCGATCGAGCTCTCGCACTCCTGCACCGAGCACGCGTAGCAGCGCGATCTCCTCGCGCTCGGCGAACGACAAGCTCCTCGAGCGACGACCCGAGCCGATCGGGGGCATCACGCCGCCACGCTCGTTGAACCACCTGTTGCCCGTCCTGCGCGTCACATTCACAGCCACCGCAGCATCTTCGTGCGACGAACCTCGACGAATCTCAGCCCAGAACCGGGCAACCGTCTCGGCCGGCGGCCTCGGCCGCCCTCCACGTGCCTGCATACCAACACCTCGATGATCAGGTGTTGCGATCACCCACTGAACCCAAGTGCCGATGCAGGGCCACATCCGCCGCACATGCGCTGAAGGGGGCTGCTCGCCCTGGGACGGCACAGCGGTCGGCCACTCTGCCAACGACCGCACTCACCTCGGCAGATCCGGTCGAGCTGATCGCGGCAGATCCGGGCGAGCGTAGCCGCCCTCAACGCGGCATGTGCGGACGTTCCCTGGCAGGCTGCGGACCTATGGCGAAGCGATGGTTCAAGTGGCGTTGGGACGAGTCCCGGGGTGACGAGAACGACCATCGGGGCTCATCGACGTGGCTGTTCGAGGTCGACGGGGACTCCTGGCCGCTGCGCCAGATCGAGATCTATGACACTGGCCCTACCCTCCGCTACGGCCCCGACCACGACGAGGATGAGTACGGCGGCCTCGGTCAGGCGCGCTTGGACGAGTCTGAGAACTGGCCTCAGCGCGAGATCACGGCTGCGGAGTTCGAGGCGGCGTGGACCGACGTCCAGTAGATGGCCTCATCTCGTCATGAGCGCTTGTTGCTCGATCACACCGTTCCTCACGTCCGCATGGTGAAGCTGACCTGGTTGTCGGCGTGGATGGTCTTGGCGTAGCGCGGGTCGTGGGCCAGGCGGTGGTGGCGCGGGCACAGCAACCGCCCGTTCGCCAGATCGGTCGCGCCACCGTTGGACCACGGATCGTCGTGGTGGGCATGACACCCCGACGCGGTCGTCTCACACCCCTTCGCGGTGCACCCGCCGTCCCGCAACCCCAGCGCGATCCGCTGCGCCTTGCTGAAGAGCCGCCGCGACCGTCCCAGGTCCAGCACCTGCCCGTCACCGCCGAGCACCACCGGGACGATCCCGGCCTCGCACGCCAGCCGGCGGGCCTGGGCCGCCGACATCCGCGTGCCGTCGTCCAGCAGCGCGACCGCGTGCTCACCCAGCAGCTGCTCCAGCGTCATCGTGATGACGACGGTGGCGTTGACGCCCGCGGTCTGCGGGGCCGCGTCCAGCGGGTACCGCTCGACGTACTCCACGAACGCCTCACCCATCCGCCGCCGCGACGGCTTCCACACACCGTTCTCGTCGCGCAGGTCCCCCTCGGTGTGGTGGCGGGCCGGGTTCGCCAACGCCTGCAGGATCCGCCGCAGAATCGCACCCACGTGCGAGGGGACCGTGAACCGGCCGTGGCAGCGGCCCTCACCGTCGTCCGACATCGAGAACGACACCGACTCCGCCGCCCGGCGCTCCTCCTCGGCCAGCGCGTCGGCCTCGGCCGACTCCCCCACCTCGGGTGCCACCACGTCCAGGATCCGCTTCCCGATCTGCCGCAACGCCCTCGCATCATGCAGCCGCGCGTAGGCCAGCAGCCTCGCCTCGGCCTCCTCCCGCACGGCGACGTCGACACGGTCCGGCAGCGCATCCACCGCCTCGACGATCGCCCGCGCCTGCTCCGAGCGCAGGTCACCACAGTGCAGCGCTGCGGCCACGTCCGGATGCCGCTCGAGCCCACGCCCCAGCGCCAGGTCGCGGCGTACCTCACGCCGCGTGGACCGCGTCTCGGCCGCGACCCACGGAACCGCGTCCCGAGAACCCTCCACCGTCCCGACGTCGTCCGAGGCCGCCAGCACCCGCGAGAGCAGCCCGTCCAGCTGCGACCGCGCCGCCACCAGCTCCACCAGCGCCGCCCGCTTCTCCCCCACCGACATGAACACCGGCTCCACCGGCGCCACACCCTTCAACGACGCACGCAGGTCCACGGCGCACTCCACGATCGGATGCAGCTGCTCCACCGGATCCACCAGGGCCATCCAGAGCCACCTCCTCGCACGCACGTCACTGACAACCGCCCGGGTCCGGGGCGGAGCGGTGAGGCATGGGGTGGCATCGAAGGCCTGGCGTCACCTGTGAGCCCTACGGCATCCCGTGAGCACCACCACGGGTTCTATGGGTGACTGACCCGGTCCCGGGCCCTCCGTCACCTCAGACGAGAGAACCGTTCCGGACCGGCGTGCTACGCACGATCGTACACCTGTTCGAATGCGTGAGCAAGGGGTACCGACACCCGTGGAGGATCTGCTGTCCATGGTCGAGGGGTCTCGTGCCGGGACCTCGTCACTCCTCGAACAGAGTGCCAGCATGGCGAACGGCCGCCCCGGACAACCCGGAGCGGCCGTTCGACGGAGGGCTCAGTAGTCCTCGCGCGCGTCGGGGTCCGGACCCCGCGTGATGTGCATGGCGGCCTCCTCGGCGGAGGCTCCAGCACCGTCGATGCCGACGTCCATGGCGAGCTCCTGCTTGTCGGTGTCCTCCCCCAGCCCCTCGTCGGGCTGGACCAGGCGACCGGCACGGGCGTCTGCCTCGTCGAGCCCGAGCTTCTCGTCGAGGGCGTTCTCGTCCTCGTGGTCGGAGTCGTCGTCCTCCTCGGCGTAGGGGTCGACGTCGGGCTCCTCCTCGGCCAGCTTCTCGTCGAGCGACTCCCCGCGCAGGCGCTCGGCCTCGGTCGGGTAGTCGTCGTAGCCCTTCGGGGCGCGGTCCGGCGGGGAGTACCCGCGGTCCAGCACGTCCTCCAGGTCGCCGTCCGCGAGGGTGTCCTCGGGCTGCAGCTGGTCCTCGTCGTCGACGGACATGTCGAGGTAGTTCTCGCGATCCTCACTCATGCCACGAGCATGTCCAACCGCGCAGAGCCGGACAAGGCCCACCAGGGTGAAGTGGTCTCGACGCTTCGACCACCGAGCAGACGCGGGGTCAGCCGAGCTCGCGCTCCAGCGCGTCGGTGAGCAGCGCGACCAGGGCCTCGGTCTGGATGTTGGCCGAGGACGAGACCTCCTCGTCGGAGCCGTCGAGCGCCCGGGCGGCGAGGCCGGCCTTGGAGTCGATCAGCTCGGCGATGCGGGTGTCGATGGTCTGCGCCGCGATGATCCGCCACGCCGTCACGGGGTCGCTCTGGCCGATGCGGTGGACCCGGTCGATGGCCTGGGTCTGCTCGGCGTCGGTCCAGGAGAGCTCGGAGAGCACCACGTTGGAGGCGACCTGGAGGTTCACGCCGACGCCGGCCGCGGCCAGCGAGCAGACGATGACCTGGACGCTGGGGTCGTTGACGAAGGCCTCGATGGCCTTCTCGCGCGCCTTCGGCGTCTGGTCGCCACGGATCGAGGTGTGCTTGAGCCCGCGGCGGGTGAAGGTGTCCTCGGCGATGTCCATGACGTCGACGTGGCGGGCGAAGAAGACCACCTTGCCGACGTTGCGGGCCAGCTGGGCGGCGTAGTCGGCGGCGAGCCCGGCCTTGGCGCGGCCGATCCGGCGGAACATCGAGAACACGTTCTCGCCGCCGGTGCCCTGGTCCATCTCCTCGCGCTCCCACGTCGCGACGCGGCGCACCAGCTCGTGGTCGATGCCCTCGACCACCGAGCCCGTGCGGCGGGTCTCCAGCGCGGCCCTGTAGCGCTGGACGAGGCGGCGGGCGAGGTCCTCCTCGGCGGCGCGGATCGAGCGGGTGT
Organism: Nocardioides okcheonensis; assembly: GCF_020991065.1. NCBI lineage: Bacteria > Bacillati > Actinomycetota > Actinomycetes > Propionibacteriales > Nocardioidaceae > Nocardioides > Nocardioides okcheonensis. The sequence continues at coordinate 4,041,001 of NZ_CP087710.1, read as the reverse complement.
CCTCGTCGTCGAGCTCGACCGGGATGTCGGCGATCCGGCGGGCCGGGATGTCCTCGGCGACGTCGACCTTGCGGCGGCGGACGATGCCCATGTCGATGACGGCCTTGCGGGCGGCGGGGTAGAACGCGTGGTCGGCCGGCGTCAGCTCGGTCTCCTCGAGCGACTCCATCAGCCGTGCCATCGGCTTGGTCCCGTCGATCCAGCCGAGGAACTCCCAGATCGCCCGGAAGTCCTCGATGTCGTTGATCAGCGGGGTGCCGGTCAGCGCCATCAGCAGCGGGCGGGCGGTGCGCGCGCGCAGCCGGTCGGAGAGCTCGAGCACGTGCCGCGAGCGCTGCGACGTCTTGTTCTTGATGAAGTGGGCCTCGTCGACGACCATCCCGCGGAAGCCGAACTGGCCGAGCCAGCCGACGTGCCGGTCGAGGATCTCGTAGTTGACGACGATGACGTCGGCGAACGCGTCGACCCGGTCGCCGTCGCCGTGGATCACGGTGGCGCGACGGCGCGGGGTCCAGCGCTCGGTCTCGCGGGCCCAGTTGGTCTTGACGACGTTGGGGCAGACCACGAGCAGCGGGTACGCGTCGGCGGCCTGCGCGGCGAGCAGCGCCTGCGCGGTCTTGCCGAGGCCCGGCTCGTCGGCCAGCAGGAAGGTGCGGTGGCCCTCGGCGGCCGAGGCGATCATCCGGGCCTGGTGGGGCATCAGCTCGAGCTTGCCGGGGGCGCTCAGCGAGGTGGGCTCGGGGAGGTCCATGCACGACGAGGACCCGCCGAGCTCGAACGAGCGGAACAGCGGCCCGAGCAGCTCCCACGTCGAGAGCCGGCCGTGGACGCTGCGCTTCTCCCGGCCGATCCCGAAGTCGGGGACGAGGAAGGGGTTCGCGAGCTGGTGCTGCACGACCGAGCGCGGGACCACGCGCCGCTCGCCGAGGCCGGGGCCGGCCTCGTCGTCGGGCTTGGGCTCCTCCACGACCGGCTCGATGCCGGCCCGGTGGAGCATCTCCAGGCGCAGGTCGCGCGCGCTGTCGGTGACCACCGCCTCCTCCGAGAGCAGCCCGAACAGGGAGGGGTCGCGGGTCGCGGTCTTGGCCAGGATCGTGGCGATCCCGTCGAGCCGCTTGAGCTCGTCGGCCTTCTGCGCGTCGGTGAGGTCCGAGGAGCCCTTGACGTCGCCGCGGTGCTCGCGCACCAGCAGCGCGACGACCTGGAACCGGACCCGCTGGCCGGGGGCGAGCGGGCCCCGCTGCACGGCCGACTCGAGCTCGCGCACGGCGCGGGCGAGCACGGGCACGATGCCCTCGTTGTCCTTGTGGCGGGCGTGCGCAGGGGTGCGTCGTCCGCCGCGTGAGCGCTGGCGCTGGGCCAAGGTGTCCTCCCGGACTGGGTACGCGTCGCGGAGCAGGCGAGCCACGGACGGCGCTGACCTGCACACCACGGCGTGGAGGTTGGAGCGAGTGCGTCGCAGACGGGCCGGTGGATCCGGGGTGATCAGTGCGGCACGGCGCGGGACGCTGCCTCCACTGTATCCCCCGCCGGTCGCGCACCGACAACTCTTGGCCACATCGGCGCGGCCGATGTGGGAGCGTGTCCCCATGGAGGGCAGTCCCGGGACCACCACCCGCCGCGGCCGGCCGGGACACGACCAGCAGGCCGTGCTCCGCACGGCGGTCGAGCTGTTCAACCGGCAGGGCTACGACGCGACCAGCGTGGGCGACGTCGCGCGCGAGCTCGGGCTGACCAAGTCGGCGATCTACCACCACGTGCCCAGCAAGGAGCACCTGCTGCGCACCGCGATCGACGAGGCCCTCGACGCGCTCGTCGGCGCCCTCGACGACATCGCGGCGACCGACGATCTCGACGCCGGCGCCCGCCTGCGCATCGCCGTGCGCCGCAGCGTGACGGTGCTGGTCGAGCACCTGCCGGCCGTCACCCTGCTGCTGCGGGTGCACGGCAACACCCCCGTGCAGAAGGCCGCCCTCGCCCGGCGCCGCACCATCGACGAGCGGCTCGCCGACATGGTCCGCGCCGCGGTCGCGGAGGGCGCCGTGCGCGACGACCTCGACCCCCTGCTGATCAGCCGGCTGCTGTTCGGCACGGTCAACTCGCTGACCGAGTGGGTGCACGGCGGTGCGGACGAGGTGGGCGCCGAGGCGCTCGCCGACGCGATCACCACCCTCGCCTTCGACGGCCTCAGCCGTCGGCCGGCCGATCCGGCTCGATAGGCCTGCCGAGCGACCGGCTGCGCCCGCGGAACTCGGCCACGACCTCGCCGGCCTCGGGGTCGTCCGCCCGCACGGTCACGTCGTAGAGCCCCGAGCGGCCGCGCAGGAACACCTCGCGCGCCTCGGCGTGCAGCGTCTGGCCCAGCCGGCTCGGGGCCAGCAGGTCGATGGTGAACGACGCGGCGACCGTCACCGTGCCGTGGGAGTTGCAGGCCAGCCCGAACGCCGAGTCGGCCAGGCTGGCGACCAGCCCGCCGTGGCAGATGTCGTAGCCGTTGACCATGTCGGGACGCACCACCATCGAGACGCGCGCGCGTCCGGGGCCGACGTCGTCGACGACCATGCCGAGGGCGGCGCTCGCGCGGTCGGCCGCCCACATGGTCAGCGCGGGCGAGGTCGGTCCGGTGTCCGTCACCCCGGCAGCCTAGGCGTCGAAGTCGACGGTGACGGCCTCGCTGACCGGGTAGGTCTGGCAGGTCAGCACGAACTGCTGCTCGACCTCCTCCGGCTCGAGGGCGTAGTTGCGGACCATCTCGACGTCGCCGTCGACCACCTTCGCGCGGCAGGTGCCGCACACCCCGCCCTTGCACGCGAACGGCAGGTCGCTGCGGACCGCCTGGGCGGAGTCGAGCACGGTCTGGTCGCGCGGGACGGCGTGGGTCGTCGTGCGGCCGTCGAGGACGACGGTGACGTCGCTGGTCACGCCCTCGACGACGCGGTCGGGGTGGCGCAGCTGCGGCGGCGGCTCGTCGACGAAGAACAGCTCGAAGTGGACCTTCTCCCGCGGGACGCCGAGCTCCTCGAGCACCGCGCGGGCGTCCTGCACCAGCCCGAGCGGCCCGCAGAGCCACACGTGGTCGACCGAGGCGAGCGGCACCTTGAGCGGCAGCAGCCGACGCAGCCGGTCGGCGTCGAGCCGGCCGGAGAAGAGCTCGACGTCGCGCGGCTCGCGCGACAGCACGTGGACGAGGTCGAAGCGGGGGCCGTGGAGGTTCTTCAGGTCGCCGAGCTCCTCGGCGAACATCACGGACGTCGTCTCGCGGTTGCCGTAGAGCAGGGTGACGGTGCTGTCGGGGTGGGCCAGGACCGACGCGGCGATGGAGAGCATCGGCGTGATGCCGGAGCCGGCCGCGATGCAGAGGTGCCGCCCGGGCTGGCTGGGGTCGGCGCGGAACCCGCCGGACGGCGCGGCCACCTCGACCGTCTCCCCGGGCGCGAGCTCGTCGAGCAGCCACGTCGAGAACAGCCCGCCCGGGATCGCCCGCACGCCGATGCGCGGCGCGGCGCCGGCGGGCGCGCAGATCGAGTACGTCCGGCGGTGCTCGACGCCGTCGACGGTGCGGCGCAGGGTCAGCGACTCCCCCGGCGCGAAGTCGAAGACCTCGCGCAGGTCGTCGGGCACGTCGAAGGTCACGGCGGCCGCGTCGTCGGTCAGCCGCTCGACGTCGCGCACCCGCAGCGCGTGGAAGGCCATGCTCAGATCTCCTTGAGGTGGTCGAACGGCTCGAGGCAGGTCGTGCAGCGGTACTGCGCCTTGCAGGCCGTCGACCCGAACTCCGAGACCAGCTCGGTCGCGGGCGAGTCGCACCGGGGGCAGCGCACCTGGCGCGCCGTGGGCAGCAGCGTGAGCGGGACGGGGCCGTCGGCGCGCGGCGCCGGGCCCGGGGGCGAGATGCCGGCGGCGGCGAGCGCCTCGCGCCCGGCCGGGGTGATCCAGTCGGTCGTCCAGGCGGGGTCGAGGCTGACCCGCACCTCGACCCGGTCGAACCCCGCCGACGACAGCTCACGCACCAGGTCGTCGCGCATCGCGGCCATCGCGGGGCACCCGGAGTAGGTCGGGGTGATGTCGACGACCACGTGCGCGTCGGCCACCACGTCGACGTCCCGCAGCACGCCGAGGTCGGCCAGCGTCAGCATCGGCAGCTCGGGGTCGGTGACCCGCCCGGCCACGGCGCGGGCGCGCTCGAGCGTGCGGGCCACGCTCACCACTGCCCCAGCGGGTGGGCCCGTGCGACCGACTGCATCTCGGCGAGCAGCCGGCTCAGCGGCTCGCCGTGCATCCCGTCACGACCGGTGCGTCCGAGCACCCCGGCGCGACGGGGCACCTGCGGGCGCTCGAGGCCGGACGCGTCGAGGACCTGGTCGAGCACCGCCTCGGCCGCGTCGCGGATCGTGCCCGGGTCGACGCCGACGCCGGCCTCGGCCGCCGCCGCCTCGACGGGGTGGGTGTCGAACAGCTCGGGCCACAGCGGCCACAGCTGCTCCAGCGCCGCGACCAGCCGGCGCCGCGACTCGTCGGTGCCGCCGGCGAGGGTGACGAACCAGCGCGCGGCGTAGTCGCGGTGGTAGGTGACCTCCTTGACCCCCTTGGCGGCGACCGCGGCGAGCACGTGGTCACGGCTCCCCCGGAGCTGCTCGAGGATCGCGAGCCGCCACACCGAGAAGAGCAGCACCCGGACGGTCGCCTCGGCGAAGTCGCCGTTGACGAGCTCGGCGAACCGCACGTTGCGGAGCTGGTGGGCGTCGCGGAAGAACGCGAGCGCGTCCTCGGGAGGGGTGGGCGCCCCGTCGGGCAGCGCCGGCAGGAGCGACTCGTCTGCCCGCGCGGCGCGGGCGAGCAGCAGCCGCGCCTGGCCGAGCAGGTCGAGCGCGATGTTGGACAGCGCGATGTCGTCCTCGAGGTCGGGCGCGTTGCTGGTCCACTCGGAGATCCGGTGCGACATCACGAGGGCGTCGTCGCCGAGCATCAGCGCGTAGGTCGCGAGCGTCGCGGCGTCGACCCCGTCGGGGATCGTCGTGTCGACCCCGGCCAGCGGGTCCTCGAAGTCGGTGCCGAAGGCCCAGTGGGCGTCGTTGACGAGCAGCCCGGCGTAGGCGCTGTCGTGCTCGTCCTCGGGCGGGGTGTCGATGTGGGAGTCCATGGGACCTCTTACATGTGGGGGACGTCGGCGGCGATCTCGTAGAACGTCGGGTGGCGGTAGACCTTGTCGCCGCTGGGGGCGAACATCGGGTCCTTCTCGTCGGGGCTCGACGCGGTGATCGCGTCGGCCCGGACCACCCAGATGCTGACGCCCTCGTTGCGGCGGGTGTAGACGTCGCGGGCGTGGAGGACGGCCATCCGGTCGTCGGCGGCGTGCAGGGAGCCGACGTGGACGTGGTTGAGGCCGCGCTTGCCCCGGACGAACACCTCGTAGAGCGGCCACTCGGGCTCGGGCGGGGTCACGCCCTCACCGGTCGGGACGCCCTGCAGCGGGACGGCGCCGTGGCCGCCCTCGGCGGACAGGTCGCTCATGCCGACACCTGCCCGGCGGCGCGCGAGCGGGCGGCGTACGCGGTCGCGGCCTCGCGCACCCAGGCGCCGTCCTCGTGGGCGCGGCGGCGGTGGGCCATCCGCTGCGCGTTGCACGGGCCGTTGCCCTTGACGCCCTCCATGAACTCCTCCCAGTCGGGCTGGCCGAAGTCGTGGTGGCCGCGCTCGGCGTTCCAGCGCAGCTCCGGGTCGGGCAGCGTGACACCGAGGGCCTCGGCCTGCGGCACGGACATGTCGACGAACTTCTGGCGCAGCTCGTCGTTGGTGTGGCGCTTGATGCCCCAGGCCATCGACTGCGCGGTGTTGGGCGAGGCGTCGTCGGGCGGGCCGAACATCATCAGCGCCGGCCACCAGAAGCGGTCGACCGACTCCTGCACCATCGCGCGCTGGGCGTCGGTGCCGCGCATCATCGTGGCGAGCAGCTCGTAGCCCTGGCGCTGGTGGAACGACTCCTCCTTGCAGACCCGGATCATCGCGCGGCCGTAGGGGCCGTAGGAGGTGCGGCACAGCGGGACCTGGTTGCAGATCGCGGCGCCGTCGACCAGCCAGCCGATGGTGCCGACGTCGGCGTAGGACAGCGTCGGGTAGTTGAAGATCGAGGAGTACTTCTGCTTGCCCGCGATCAGCAGCTCGGTGAGCTCGAGCCGCGAGACGCCGAGGGTCTCGGCCGCGGAGTAGAGGTAGAGCCCGTGCCCGGCCTCGTCCTGCACCTTGGCGAGCAGGATCGCCTTGCGGCGCAGGCTGGGTGCCCGGGTGATCCAGTTGCCCTCCGGCTGCATGCCGATGATCTCGCTGTGGGCGTGCTGGGCGATCTGGCGCACCAGCGTCTTCCGGTAGCCCTCGGGCATCCAGTCGCGCGGCTCGATCCGGTCGTTGCGCGCGACCGTGGCCTCGAAGTGGCTCTGCAGCTCGGACTCGGCGGGTCCGGGCGCGGTCTCGGTGAGGGTCATCGGTCCTCCGCGGTGGTGGTCTCCGAGGTCAGGATCTGGACATTTACTGACCGATCGGTCTGGTATTAGTGTGTCACCCGTCACCCCGGCGCGCAACAACCCGGAACGTACCGACGAAGGGACCCCCGTGACCCGTCTGCTCGAGAGCTACGCCGCCGGCCGCTGGTGGTCCTCCTCCTCCGAGGGCGACCCCCTCCTCGACGCGGCCACGGGCGAGGAGGTCGCCCGGATCTCCAGCGCCGGGCTCGACATCGCTGCGATGACCCACCACGCCCGCACCGTGGGCGGGCCGGCGATCCGGTCGATGACCTTCCACGAGCGGGCGCTGCTGCTCAAGGAGCTCGCCGCCCACCTCACCGGGCTCAAGGACGAGCTCTACGAGGTCTCGCTGCGCACCGGCGCCACGCGCCGCGACTCGATGATCGACATCGACGGCGGCTTCGGCACGATGTTCAGCTATTCGTCCAAGAGCCGGCGCGAGCTGCCCAACGACACCGTGGTGTGCGACGGGGACCTCGAGCAGCTCGGCCGGACCGGCGTCTTCGTGGGCCAGCACGTCTACACCTCGCGCCCCGGTGTCGCGGTGCAGGTCAACGCGTTCAACTTCCCGGTCTGGGGCATGCTCGAGAAGCTCGCCCCGGCCTTCGTCGCGGGCCTCCCCTCGATCGTGAAGCCGGCCAGCCAGACCGCCTACCTCACCGAGCTGGTCGTGCGCCGGATCATCGAGTCCGGCATCCTCCCGGAGGGCTCGCTGCAGCTGCTGTCCGGCTCGGCCGGCGACCTGCTCGACCACCTCGGCGTCCAGGACTCGGTCGCCTTCACCGGCTCGGCCCACACCGCCGGGGTCCTGCGCCAGCACCCGTCGGTGCTGCACGGCGGCGTCACCCTGCAGGTCGAGGCCGACTCGCTCAACTGCTCGGTGCTCGGCCCCGACGTCGCCGCCGGCGACCCGGAGTGGGACCTCTTCGTCACGGGCGTCGTCACCGAGATGACCGCCAAGGCCGGCCAGAAGTGCACCGCCATCCGGCGCGTGATCGTGCCCGCCGCGGTGGCCGACGACATGACCGAGGCGATCCGGGCCAGTCTGGCGACGATCACCGTCGGCGACCCCGGCGACGAGGCGGTCCGGATGGGTCCGCTGGCCTCGCTGGGCCAGCGCGAGGAGGTCCGCAAGGCCGTCGAGGCGCTGCGCAGCTCGGCCGACCTCCTGCTCGGCGACCCGGCGTCCACCACCGGCTTCCTCGGCGACGGCGAGCGCGGCGCGTTCATGGCTCCGGTCCTGCTGCGCGCCCGCGCCGGTGCCGTCGAGCCGCACGACGTGGAGCCGTTCGGGCCGGTCTCGACGGTCCTGTCCTACGACACGCTCGACGAGGCGGTGACGCTGGCCGCGCGCGGCAAGGGCTCGCTCGTCGGGTCGGTCGTCACCCACGACCCGGCCGTCGCCCGCACCCTCGTCCTCGGCCTCGCGCCGTGGCACGGCCGCATCCTGGTGCTCGACCGCGACGCCGCACCCGAGTCCACCGGCCACGGCTCGCCGCTGCCGATGCTCGTCCACGGCGGCCCCGGGCGCGCCGGCGGCGGCGAGGAGCTCGGCGGCGTCCGCGGCGTGCTGCACCACATGCAGCGCTCGGCGATCCAGGGCTCGCCCGACATGCTGACCGCCGTCACGGGCCGCTGGACCCGCGGGTCGCAGCGCACCCCGACGCCCGAGCACCCGTTCCGGCACTCCCTCGCCACGCTCCGCGTCGGCGACACCGTCGCCACCGAGCCGCGGGTGATCACGCTGGAGGACATCGAGCACTTCGCCGAGTTCACCGGCGACACCTTCTACGCCCACACCGACCCCGAGGCCGCGGCGCGCAACCCGCTCTTCGGCGGGATCGTCGCCCACGGCTACCTCATCGTGTCGATGGCCGCCGGCCTGTTCGTCGACCCCGCCCCGGGCCCGGTGCTCGCCAACTTCGGCGTCGACCACCTGCGGTTCCTGACCCCCGTCAAGGCCGGGGACTCGATCCGGGTCACGCTGACCGTCAAGCAGATCACGCCGCGCTCCTCGGCCGACTACGGCGAGGTGCGCTGGGACGCGCTGGTCACCAACGCCGACGACGAGCCCGTCGCGACCTACGACGTGCTGACGCTGGTCGCCAAGGAGGCGTGAGCGCCAGCCCGGTCGGCGCACGTGCCGGTCGGGCGCCGCTGACCACTCACCCCGCGTACGGGACCTCGCTGGTCCAAGCGTCGTCGTCGCGGGTGACCGCGGCGAAGACCGCCTCGGCCACGCGGTCGGGGGCGAACGCGCCCTCCCGGGCCAGGGCGCCGCGCACCGTCACGGACACGGCGCGGATGCCGTCCGGGGCCAGCGTCTTGTCGAGGCTGTGCACGAGGTTGCGCACGCCCGCCTTCTGCACGCCCAGCGACGCCGCGCCCTCCCACGGCTCGTCGGCGGCCATGCTGCCGGTGACGCTGACCCGCCCGCCCGCGGACATGTACGGCCGGGCGGCCTGCACGACCGTGAGCAGCGCCCCGACGCCGAGCGCGACGTCCTCGAGCAGCTCGGGCACCGACAGCGTGAGCGGGTCCTTCTCGCGGTAGGCGCTGGGGTTGAAGTGCAGCACGTCGATCCGACCCGTGTGCTCGCCGAAGCGGCGCACGGCGGCGGTCGCAGCCGCCGCGTCGGTCACGTCGGCGACCGCGTGCCCCACCGCGACGCCGCGCGGCTCGAGGTCCGCGACCAGGTCGTCGAGCACCTGCTGGTCCTGGCCGAGCAGGGCGACGTCGTGGCCCGCGTCGGCGAACCTGCGGGCCACCGACCCGCTCACGCCCGGGCCGGCACCCACGACGAGGATCACTGGCTTTCCCATGGGACCGTTCTACCCCACGGCTCAGGTGGTGTGCGGGTGCTTGCCGGTCGGGTCGTCGGGGATCGCGTTGGGACCCTGGGTCCCCTCCTCGACCTCGCCGGACTCCTGGTCCGGCTGCCCGGCCACGGAGTCGCCCGCGCTGATCGGCTGCGGCGCTCCCCCGGCCTCGGCGAGCTCGGAGACCTGGCCGCCCTGGTCCTCCCGGTCCTCCTGGTCCTGCGTGCGGTCCTGCTCGGCGTCGGTGGCGTGCGCGTCCGTCATGTCGTCCTCCTGCGTGGGTGGTCGTGGCTCCAAGCCAAGCAGGCGCGAGCACGCCGCCGCCCACCTGCGAGGGTGATGGGCGGCGCTGGACGCGTGGCTACCGTCGAGACCATGACGCGCTTCGGGTACACGCTGATGACCGAGCAGAGCGGACCGCGCGAGCTGGTCTCCTACGCCGTCGCCGCGGAGGAGGTGGGCTTCGACTTCGAGGTGATGAGCGACCACTACTCCCCGTGGCTCACCACGCAGGGGCACGCGCCCCACGCCTGGACGACGCTGGGCGCCGTGGCCCACGCGACCTCGCGGGTCGACCTGATGACCTACGTGACCTGCCCGACGCTGCGCTACCACCCGGCCGTCGTCGCCCAGAAGGCCGCGACGCTGCAGCTGCTCGCCGAGGGGCGCTTCACCCTCGGCCTCGGCAGCGGCGAGAACCTCAACGAGCACGTCGTCGGCGAGGGCTGGCCCGCACTGGCCGAGCGGCAGGACATGCTCGCCGAGGCGATCGAGGTGATCCGGGCGCTGCACACCGGCGAGCTGGTCGACCACCGCGGTGACTTCTTCCAGGTCGACTCCGCCCGGATCTGGGACCTGCCCGACGACGGCGTCGAGATCGCCGTGGCGGTCGCCGGCGACCGCGCGATCGGCCGCTTCGCCCCGCTCGCCGACCACCTCGTCGCGGTCGAGCCGAAGGCGGAGATCGTCGAGTCGTGGAACGCCACCGAGGGCGCGCCGCGCATCGGTGGCCCCGCCCGCGCCGTCGGCCAGATCCCGATCTGCTGGGACCCCGACCGCGACGCCGCCGTCGCCCGCGCGCACGAGCAGTTCCGCTGGTTCGCCGGGGGCTGGTCGGTCAACGCCGACCTCCCCACCCCGGCAGGGTTCTCCGGCGCGACGCAGTTCGTGCGCCCCGAGGACGTCGCCGGCTCGATCCCCTGCGGCCCCGACCTCGACGCGATCGTGGAGGCCGTCTCCGCCTACTGGGAGGCCGGCTTCACCGACGTCGCGCTGGTGCAGGTCGGCGACGAGGGGCAGGATCGCTTCCTCGCCGAGGCGGCCGGCCCGCTCCTGGAGAAGCTGCGGTCGGCCGCCCCGTGACGCTCAGCCCGCCTGCGGGACCGGCACGGGCACCGGCTTCGGCATCAACAACCGGCTGACGTCGCGGACCACCGGGTCGTCGAGGTCGAGGGCGGCCTGGTCCTGCAGCGCCTCGCGCAGCAGCCGGATCAGGGCCGGCACGGTGCTGGCCGAGCGGGTCGCCTGCGGCCGCAGCAGGTGGAGGTAGAGCTGCTCGGTCTCCGCGCCGAGCCCCACTCCCAGATCGGCCTCGTAGCGCTCCCGCGCCTCCTCGAAGGCCTGGACCGCACGCCCGGTCTGGCCGCTCGCCGCCAGCGCCGACATCAGCTCGCGCAGCGCTCCTTCGCAGTAGGGCGAGGCGCGCAGGGCGGCGCGGGCGAGGCGTACGGCCGTGGGCGGCTCCCCCTGCTCGAGCGCGACCCCGGCGGCCCGGGTCGCGGCCAGCGCGACCGCGTCGTCCCACTCGCTGCGCGCACGCGCTGCCCACTCCGCGTAGGGCACGTCGACCAGCAGGCCACGCGCCGCGAGGTCCAGCGCGTCGAGCACCGCGTCCGGGTCACCGCTCGCCAGCAGCGCGTGCCCGCGGTGCAGGTCGACGGTGACGAGGTCCGGGTCGATGAGGTAGCCGTGGGCAGAGGTCACCAGCACCGGGCCTGCCCCGATCATCGACAGGGCCCGTCGCAGCAGGCTGACGTAGCCGTGCAGCGTGGCGACGTAGCCGCGGGGCGGCCTCCCTTCCCACAGCACCTCCGCGATCTCGTCGCGGGTGCGTGGCGTGCCGGGGGCCAGCGCCAGGAGCGCCAGCACGCCCACGGGCTTGCGCCCCCCGAAGTCGGGACCGCGGGCCACGAGTCCGCCGTGCTCCACCCCCACCGGACCGAACAGACTGATCGTGCTCATGCGTTTTCCTCCCACCCAGCGGTCCCGACCCTCGGCCCCACGCCGAGAGGACCTGCCCCACGCCGAAGCATCGCAGCGCCGTCCGGTCACCGGAACCGCCATGCGAGGGTGGACCACACCCCCAACGTGAGGGGTGGTCAGGCCAGCGTCGGCTGGGTCCGCACGAACGGGATCACGGCCGCCAGCCGGGTGCCGCCCCCGGGCGCGCGACCGAGGGTGAGCGACCCTCCCACGTCCTCGATCGTCTCGGCGAGCAGCCGCAGGCCCTGGCCCGATGCGAGGGCACCCTCGGCGGGCGGGACGGCGCCGTCGTCGAGGACCTCCACCTCGATCGTGTCCGCCTGCGCCCCGGCGCGGACGTCGACGAGCACCGCACCGGCGGCCGCGTGCTTGACCACGTTGCGCAGCCCCTCACGGATGACGCGGAAGGCGAGGATCCCGCTGCCGTCGGGCACGCGTACGTCGCGGGAGTACGACACCGTGATGTCGAGGTCCTGGGCGCGGTGCTGCCGGGCCAGGTCGACCACCGCCTCGGCGAGCCCGCGCGTCTCCAGCTGTCGCGGCGCGAGGTCCACCACGAGCGAGCGCAGCGAGGCCTCACCCCTCCGCGCGGAGCCCACGACGCGGGTGAGGACCTCGCGGGACGCGTCGTCGTCGAGCGAGCGCCCCTCCAGCAGCGACATTCCCATGCTGATCGCCGCCATGTCCTGGATCACCCCGTCGTGCAGGTCCTGGGCCAGCAGCAGCCGCTGGTGGCGCCAGGACTCCACGCTCCGCCCCAGCGCCCGGGTCCGTCGCCGCTGGGCGTCGTCGACGCGGCCGGCGAGGCGGAGCGCGAGCGGCACGAACAGCGCGAGCAGGAGCGCCACCGATCCGATCCCCATCGCGAGCAGCTTGGGCAGCACGCTCGCGCGATCCGCGGCGATCCGGTCGGCCGGCATGTAGGCCTCGAAGAGGAAGGGCTCCCCGTCGGCGCCCACGGCGCCGACGAAGACCTCGAGCTGGTCGGGCTCGGCGAAGAGGTCGGCGTCGTGCGGTGCGGTCGAGCCGGGCAGGTGGGCGACCGCCCGCTGCGTGGTGAGCGCGGTCATCGCGTCCTGGGAGAGGTCGTAGGACTGCCCGGCGAGGTCGCCCCGCGACATCCACAGGATCCTGCCGTCCCCGTCCCACAGCACGATGTGCGACACCCGGCCCTCCGCGATGCGCGCGTGCAGCACCTCACCGATCCGGTCGAGGCTCTGCGGGTCGCCCCGCCTCACGCCGCCGGTGACCAGCGGACCGGCGACACCCCACGCGATGCCGCGCGCGCGGGACGAGGCGTCACGCAGCGCCTCGCGCTCGGCGATCTGCTGGCTCACGACCCAGGCCGCCACCGACATCACGACGAGGCAGCCCACCCCGATCAGCGCACAGCGCACCGCCACCCGCCGGAACGTCGAGGAGGGTGCGGCGCCGGCAGCGGCGCGACGGTCGAGCCCGGTCACGACGCCCGCTCGAGGAGTCCGAGCGACTGAGCCTTGACCACCGCCTCCAGCTGGGTGTGGGCGTCGAGCTTGTGCAGCAACGCCTTCACGTAGCCCCGGCAGGTGGCGGTGGTGATGCCGAGCTCGCGGGCGATCCGCACGACGTCCTTGCCCTGCCCCATCAGCCGCAGCACGTCGCCCTCGCGCGGGCTGAGCGACACCGCGGCCATCGGCGGGCGCGAGAGCATCCGCAGCACGGACGGGTCGACCACGAGCTGGTCGCGGCGGGCGTCGCGCACCGTCGCCAGCAGCACCGGCAGGTCGCCGTCCTTGGCCAGCAGCCCGCTGGCCCCGCACTGGTGCAGGGTGTCGAGCCGCATCCCCGTCGCGTCGCCGGTCAGCAGGATGGTGGCGCCGGTCCCCGCGGCGTGGACCGCCCGCGCGACCTCGACCCCCGACATCCGCTCCGCGCCGAGGTGCAGGTCGCAGAGCACGACCTCGGGCTGCAGCTCCTCGACCAGGCGGACAGCGGACCGGCAGTCGTAGGCGACGCCCACGCACCGCAGGCCCGGCGCCGCGTCGAGCGCCAGGCGAAGCAGCTCGGCCACGGTCCGGTGGTCGTCGACCACCAGCACCCGGCGGGTCACCTGGCCATCAGGCCCGTCGTCCCCCGGTGTCAACGCTCGTCGACCGCCCTCCGCGAGCCCGGAGGAGGTGTTGCCCACAGGGCATTCTGAGTCGGTCGCCGCGGCGGCGCCCAGCGAATGACCACCGGTCCAGACCAGTTCCCCGCGCGCGCCGCAGCGATATACGCCAACGAGGGGACGCACCGGGCGGTGCGTCCCCCCGCCGCACACCGAGCGGCAGGCCTCCCCGTGGGGTGGGGGTCTGGGGGAACCCTGGCCTCGGTGGTCCCCCGGCCGGTCGGGACGTACCCGCCGGGGTGACCGGTGTCGGCTCAGGGTCTGGTGCGGAAGGTGATGGTCGTCGTGGTCAGCGGGTTGCCGAACGCGTCCCTGATCGCGCCCGCCCCGCCGGTCAACGTGATCCGGTAGAGCGTGTTGCGGGCCAGCGTGGGCGTCGGGTTGATCGTCACCCTGGTGCCGGCGGCGTTGACGCTCACCGCCGAGGCGACGGTGGCTCCGGTCCCGTCCACGGTCAGGGCGACCGTGCTGCCACTCGCCCCGACCACGCGCTCGCTGAAGTCGACGAGCAGGTTGGCCGTGAGGCTCGCCCCCGTCGCACCGTTGGCCGGCGTCGACGTGGTGACGACGGGCGGCGTGGCGTCCGAGGCCGTGGTGAAGGTGATCGCCGTGGTGGCCAGCCGGGTGCCGGCCGCGTCCCTGATGCCGTTGGCGCCCGTGCCGAGGAAGGTCAGCGTGTAGGACGTGCCGGCCGCCAGGTTGGCGTTCGGGTTGACGGTCACCGTGCGCGTGGCGTCGACGTAGGTCACGACCCGGCCCACAAGCGTCCCGGTCACGTTGTTGCGCAGCTGGACCGCGTTGGTCCAGTTGGGGCTGGTCACGGACCGGTCGAACACCCCGACCTGGTCGGCGGACACGGAGACCCCGCTGGCGTTCGCCGTGGGCGTGGTCGACAGCAGCTGCGGGACCGGGTCCACCGGGGTGACCGCGTTGGACTCCGTCGACGGCGCGCTCTCGCCGACGGCGTTCACGGAGATCACGGAGAACGTGTACGTCGTGCCGTTGGTGAGGCCGGTGACCACCGCCGACCGTGCACCACCCGTGATCTGGCCGACGATCCGCTGGACGCTGCCACCGACGACAACCTGGATCCGGTGCTCGGAGACCGGGAACAGGCTGGTCGAGGCCGGGTCGGTCCACGACACCGTGGCGGAGGCGTTGCCGGCCACGGCCGTCACACCGGTCGGGCTGGGCGCGGTCGTCAGCTGGACCGTCCGGTCGGAGAACCGCAGCTGCTCGACGTTGCGGACCGTGTCCGTGCCGTCGTTGACCGCGGCGGTCCGGTTGTCGGCGACGGTGATCGAGCCGTTGGCGTTCGGCACGATCGTGTAGTCGCTGCGGACGCTGCTGAACACCGCGGTGTCCACCGCCCCCTGGTTGGCCGGGATCGTGATCCGTCGCCCGATCCGGAGGGTGCCCGGGTCGACCAGTCCGGCGAAGACCGCCTGCTGCAGGGTCTTGCCGGCGGTGCCGGGGCCGAAGGTGCCGGTCAGCGCCTGGTGCTCCAGCAGGTCGGTGCTGCCGATCTCGGTGCTGGCGGCGCTGGACGCGGGTCCGTCGAGCACGCTGATCCGCACCTCGAGGGCCCGGTCGCCGTCGACGACGTCGTTGCCGGCTCGGCCCTCGAGGGTGTCGGACCCGGCACCGCCGACGAGGATGTTGCCGTCGCCCCAGATGTCGCCCTCCAGCGGGCAGGTCCCGGTGAAGGCGCCGGCGCCGAGGTCCGCCCCGGTCAGCCGGGCCGGCACTCCCCCGCCGCCCGGCAACGTCACCGCGGCCACGTCGAGGTCGCTCAGCGGGGGGACGATCGCGGCCAGGCCGGGGACCCGCGCCAGGCCTGCGGCGTCGAGCGCGTCGCACCCGGTGAAGCCGCCACCCTGGACCGCCGCGGGGAACTCGTCGTCGCCGCGGATCACGTCGTCGAAGGCGGACCCGGAGTTCGCCTCCATCTCGGCCCACCGGTCGCGGTTGACCACGACCGGGAGCGGCTGCCCGGCGAGGACCTGGTTGATCTTCATGTCGTCGTCGGCGCCCACGGTGTCGTACTGGTGGGTGGCCCAGTCGAAGCCGCCGGCCCCGGCATTCCGGTCGATCGCCGCGTTCTGCGACATGATGTCGTCTCCGCCCTCGGCGTCGTAGTCGTTCTCGCCGGGCTGGCCGACGAAGACGTCGTGGCCGGGCTGGGGCTCGCCCGGGTCGTCGAAGAACGGCGCGGCGTGGTCGCCGATGAGCAGGTCCTGGCCGTTGCCTCCCTGGATCCAGTCGTCGCCGCCGTCGCCGAAGACCGCGTCGGCGCCGTTGCCGGCGATGATGAAGTCGTCACCCTCGCCACCGAACGCCTCGTTGTCGTTGAGGCCTCCGTTGACCACGTCCTGCCCGTCGCCGGCGAAGGAGAGGTCGTCGCCCGGGCCGGAGTCGATGGCGTCGTCACCGGGCCCGCCGCGGTGCATGTCCGCGCCGTCGAGGTCGGTGATGATGTCGTCGCCGAGTCCGCCCAGCGCCACGTCGTCGCCGCCGTTGCCCTCGATCCGGTCGTTGCCCTCGCCGCCCCAGAAGGTGTCGTTGTCGTTGCCGCCGTTGACGCGGTCGACGCCGGGCGTTCCCTCGTAGACCGACTGGCTGTTGATGCCGGACGGGTCGACCGTGTTGCGGGTCCTGTAGGCGATCGTGCCGTCGGGGTTGCGGACCAGCAGCAGGTTCTCCTTGCAGTCGGGCGTCGCCGGGTCGTCCGCGACCGTCGACCCGTTCTGGGCGAACCCGGCCGGCGTGCCGGCGAGGTCGGCGAGCAGGAAGTGGCAGTCGGCGGTGCCGAACGCGTCGGACTTCAGCGCGCTCGTGCCGTCGGTGTTGCGCTGGATGATCTCGGTGAACGAGTTGCCCTCGAGCTGCGCGCGGAGGTTGAGGCCCGGCGTACGGGCCAGGTAGTAGAGCCGGTCGTTGTCCTGGAGCTTCTCCATCTGGGTCTGGAAGACGTAGTTGAAGGTGCTGCCGAGCAGGCCGCCGAAGAGGTTGGTCACCTCGGCGAGGCCACCGACCCAGAGGTCGACGTCGTCGACGCCGGTCGAGGTCCGGCCGACCCCGTCGCTGGACCAGTCGCCGCAGCCCGCGTCGGGCTCCTGGCAGGCGGTCAGCTCGGTGCTGTCGGTCCCGAACATGAACGACGCCGCGTCCGGGGGCGGGGTGTCGCCGGGCTGGGGGTCGACGAGCGCACGCGCGGCGGCCCGCTTGCCGGCGAGGGTCGTCGCCTCCGTGATGGACGGGTGCGTGCCGTAGGCGGCGACGAAGTTGACCAGCGACTCCGGGTGCTTGAGGTGGTTGCCGAGGTCGGCCCAGCTCTCGTAGGGCGCCAGGGAGGGGTCGTTGGTCCGGGCGTGGAGCGTGCGCCGCACCTCGTTGAGCCGCGGCACGCCCGCGTCGCGGGCGCGGGCCATGTTGAGTGCGGCCAGGTCGAGCGGCAGGCCGAGCAGGTTGCTGCGTAGCGTCTTCGTCACGAACTCGTCGATCTCGTTGCCGACCTGGTCGGCCGAGCCCATCGCGATCGCGCCGGCCGCCTGCTCGGGCGTCCACGGGTGCGCCGGGTCCCCGCTGTCGAAGTACATCGGCGGGTTGAGGAACGCGTCGAGCAGGAACTCGTCGTGGTCCACGCCGTTGTAGCGGCGCGCCACCACGTCGTCGAGCATCGAGTGCCCGAAGCGGTAGACCGCGTGCGCGAACTCGGCGTCCACCGCCGGGTTGACGTCCGGGGAGTAGACGTGGAACGGGTGGATGGCCGGGACCATCTTGCGCGCGAACTCCTCGAAGACGAGGTGCTGGTACTCCATCTCGTTGACGAAGCGGGCGGCCTGGAAGAGGCGGTCGCCGTAGGACCACGCCCGGGCGCCGGCGCCGGACCCCTCGGGGGGCGTGGTCGTCGCGAACCCGGCCAGCAGCGACTCGTTGCCGGGCTGGTGGAGGGTCGCGTCGATGTCGGCCGCGAGCCGGTCGTGCTCGGAGTGGAAGATCTGGTGCACGAAGCTCAGCGCGATGTTCTCGTTGACGCGGCCGTCGCCGGCGATGAAGTGCGAGGCGAGCAGCTCGTCGTCGTACTCCCCGGGCGCGACCGGGTCGGTCGAGCGACCGGCGGTGTCGTCGGCGTCGGGGACGGCCGGCACGGCGGGGGTGCCGGGGTTGTGGTCGGTGTCGACCGGCGAGGGGTCGGCGGCGTGGGCGATGTCGGTCAGGAACGGCGTCTGGAAGTGGCGGACGCTGCTCGGTGGACGCACGCCCCTGCCGCCGTCGGCGGTCGGGTCGCCCTCGACGAGACCGGTCGCGGGGCAGTCGTCGCCGTTGGGCGTGCAGACGTACTGCGGGAAGCCTCCGACGGGACCCGGGATGAACTGGCCGTAGGGGTCGGTGAGGAGCGCCGGGACGTCGAGCACGTCGGTGTCGACGAGCTGGAGGCCGAGCTCGCGGGCCGCCTGCTGCTTCGTCGACGCCCACGAGGCCATGCCGGTGCGACCGTCGGGCGAGCCGGCGTAGGTGCCGCCGGCGCCCAGTCCGCCCAGCAGGCGGCCGGTCGCGACCGGGTCGGTGTCGTCGGCGCCCTCGTCCACGCCGTCGGTGGCCGGGTCGTCGTGCAGCACGCCGTCGGGGCCGGAGTCGGTCAGCTCGTACTCGCGCAGGAAGACCTGGTGCGCGGCGTGGGAGGAGTAGGTCTGGCTCTGGTCCACCCACGGGCTGTCGGTGTTCTCGGCCTCCTGCACGTCGTCGGCCGTGCCCATCTGACCGTCGGGACCGGGCTGGTTCTTGGCGCGGGTGATCGCCATGAACTGCGGACCGTTGCCGAGCTCGTCGCCGGTGCCGGCCTTGCCGTCGGGACCGAGGGTGCGCAGCGGGTCGTCGGCCGTCAGCGGGATGAAGACGGTCGCGCCACCCTTCACCGTCTGGTCGACGCCGTGGTCGAAGAACTGCCCGAAGAAGGTGAAGGTCGAGTTGTACGGCGGGGACAGGCCCACGTCGGTCGTGACGTTCGGGATGAAGAGGGTGCCGCCCGCCCCGACGCAGCCGTCGGGAGTGCCGTCGGGGTCACCCTCCCTGGGGTCCCCGCCGGGCTGGCAGGGCACCACGCCGCTGTTGCCCTGGGTGCGGACCGGGTTGCCGGCAGCCGCGACGGCGGCCGGGTTGGTGGCGGTCTGGTCGACGACCAGGTTGCTCACCAGCCGGGGCTGGGAGTCGTAGACCGACCCGGTCCTCTGGGTGTAGCTGCTGGCGTCGTCGGCCGGGCTCCCAGGGAACAGGGCGCCGGCGTCGATGCCCTCGGCCTCGCGAAAGGTCGGGTCGACCAGCCGCGGGAAGACCTGGTCCGCCGAGCCCCAGCGGGACCGTCCCTGGAACAGGTTGTTGCACGACCCGTCGACGGTGCGCAGGCCGTAGGACGTGAGCCGGTCGGGGATCTGGTTGGGCCCGGCGCCCACGAGCGTGCCGCACGGGTCGGCGGCCGTGAGCGTGTTGGCGTGCCGCTCGGAGATCCGGATCTGGCGCAGGATGAAGGTCAGGTCCCCCTTGCTCACGGTGAACCCGGCGCCGACCACCCCGGCGGCACCGGCCGGGGGCGCCGCCGGCAGCAGCGCGCCGAGTGCGGCGACCACCGAGAGGGCGGCCAGGCGCGCGGTGCGGCGGTACGAGCGGGTGTGCTGCGGCGTGCGGTCCATGGTCGTGCCCCGTCGAACGGCTCGCCCCGGGCAGGCGTGCGAGGGGGTCAGGGTGCGCCGGGACACCTTGGGCTGCCCTTGGGCCGGCCCCAAGGGCAGCCCAAGGGGTCGACCCGCACGATGCGGAGGCCGCGCAGGGGACGCGCGACAGGGACACGAAGGGGTGGTGGGGTCGTGGAGCTCAGCAGACGCGACATGATCAAGCTCTCGGCGATGGGGGGCGCGGCGCTCGCGCTGCCGCTGCAGCGGGCGCTGGCCGCGCCGCTGGTGCTGGCCAACCGGATCGCCGAGAGCGCGCTGCCCGCGCCGTTCACGCTGCCGTTCCGGATCCCGCCGACCATCCTGCCCACCCGGTCGGACGCCACGACCGACTACTACCGCATCGAGATGCAGCCCACGACCGTGGAGATGATCCCGGGGCTGCAGACGCCGGTGTGGGGCTACAACGGCTCGGTGCCGGGGCCCACGTTCCACGTCGAGCGCGGACGCCAGGTCGTCGTGCGCCAGCTCAACAACCTGCCGACCATCCACCCGCAGCTCGGCTACACCCCCTGGACGTCGGTGCACCTGCACGGCTCGGCCTCGCTGCCGGAGTACGACGGCTATGCCAGCGACATCACCAACCCCGGCTTCTGGAAGGACTACCGGTACCCGAACTGGCAGCCGTCGCGGACCCTCTGGTACCACGACCACGGCCTGCACCACACGGCCGAGAACGTCTACATGGGCCTGGCCGGCATGTACCAGCTGCACGACAGCCTGGAGCGCTCGCTCAAGATCCCGACCGGCATCTACGACGTGCCGCTGATCGTGTCGGACAAGATGTTCAACGCCGACGGGTCGCTGCTGTTCGACAACAGCGACGAGAAGGGCCTCTACGGCGACGTGATCACCGTCAACGGAGTGCCGTGGCCGGTGATGCGGGTGGCGCGCCGCAAGTACCGCTTCCGCATCCTCAACGCCTCGGTCTCGCGCTCCTACGCGTGGTACCTCGACAACGGGGCGTCGATGTCGGTCATCGCCACGGACGCCGGGCTCATCCCGGCCCCGCAGAAGGTCAAGTCGTTCCGGCACGGCAGCGCCGAGCGCTACGAGGTGGTGATCGACTTCTCCAAGTACGCCCCCGGCACCCGCTTCGCGCTGCGCAACCGCTCGCCGAAGAACAACACCGACTACGTCAACACCGACAAGGTGATGATGTTCGAGGTCACCGACGAGGCCTTCTCGAAGAACAGCAACGCGCTGCCCGCCCAGCTCTACCCCGCCCAGCCGACGATGGCGCTGGCCGAGAGCCAGGCGGTGCGCACCCGCACCTTCGACCTCGTCCGCACCAACGGCAAGTGGACGGTCAACGGCACCACCTGGGACGACGTCGTGGCCAGCGACTTCGCCAAGGTCCTCGCCGACCCGCTGCGCGACGACGTGGAGATCTGGGAGATCCGCAACCCCTCGGGCGGCTGGCACCACCCGTTCCACATCCACTTCATCGACTTCAAGGTGCTCTCCCGGAACGGCAAGCCGCCCCTGCCGCACGAGCGGGGCGCCAAGGACGTGGTGTTCGTCGGCGAGAACGAGACCGTGCGGCTGCTCATCCGCTTCGACTCGGGCGAGGGGAAGTACATGATGCACTGCCACAACCTGGTCCACGAGGACCACGACATGATGGCGCAGTTCGAGATCCGCAACCCGCAGTCGGCCGGCAACGACCCGCTCGGCGATCCCTGCCACCCGCTGCCCGAGTGGGACCTGTGACATGACCGCCGTCCTGCACCCGACCGACCTCGATGCCGAGGTCGACGACGTCGACCCGCGCGGCGTGGCCGTGCCGGTGGCGATGGTGTGGAGCGTCGCCGCGGGCGTCATCCACCTGCTGGTGGCGCCCGCCCACCTCGCCGAGGCGCGCTGGCTGGGCGTCGCGTTCGTCGTCGTCGGCCTGGCCCAGCTCACGCTGGCGGTGCTGCTGCGGTGGGCGCTCCCGGTGTGGCTGACGGTAGCGGCCGTGGCCGGCAACACCGCCGTCGTGGCGGCGTACGTCGCGACCCGCACCGTCGACGTGTGGTTCATGCCGGCCCACGGGCCGGGGCACGAGGTCGACCACCTGCCGGTCGCCGGCGGCCGGGGCAACGGCATCCCGATCTACCCCGGCGACCGGATCGAGGCGGTCGGCCCGCTCGACCTCACCTGCCTCGTCGCCGAGCTCGTGGTGGTCGCGATGCTGCTCGTGGTGCTGCCCGCGCGGGTGCGCTCGCGGGTCGGCTCGGCGCTGGCCGCGACCGCTGTGCTGGGCGCCCTGGCCGTCGTCCTGGCGTGAGCCTCAGCGCCAGCCGAGGTCGGGCGCCACCTGGGTGAGCACGGTCTCCAGCACGTGGGCGTTGTAGTCCACGCCGAGCTGGTTGGGCACCGTCAGCAGCAGGGTGTCGGCCGCCGCGACCGCCTCGTCGTCGGCGAGCTCCTTGACGAGGACGTCGGGCTCGGCGGCGTAGGTCCGGCCGAAGACCGCCCGCAGGTTCGCCTCGATCTGGCCGAACTGGTCGGTGCTGGTGCCCTCACGCCCGAAGTACATCCGGTCGAGGTCGGTGGTGATCGGCATGATCGAGCGGCTCACCGAGACGCGCGGCTCACCCGCGTGGCCGGCCTCCTTCCACGCCTCGCGGAACACCTCGATCTGCTTGCGCTGCTGGACGTGGAACGGCTCGCCGGTCTCGTCCTTCTTCAGCGTCGAGCTCATCAGGTGCATGCCCTTCGCCGCGGCCCAGCGGGCCGTGTCGTCGGACGCCGCGCCCCACCAGATCCGCTCGCGCAGGCCCTCGGAGTGGGGCTCCACGCGCAGCAGGCCGGGCGGGTTGGGGAACATCGGGCGCGGGTTGGGCTGGGCGAAGCCCTCGCCCTCGAGCACCTGGAGGAACACCTCGGTGTGCCGGCGTGCCATGTCGGCCTGGTCCTCGCCGTCCGCGGGCTGGTAGCCGAAGTAGCGCCAGCCGTCGATCACCTGCTCCGGTGATCCCCGGCTGATGCCGAGCTGGAGCCGGCCGCCGGAGATCAGGTCGGCGGACCCCGCGTCCTCGGCCATGTAGAGCGGGTTCTCGTAGCGCATGTCGATCACGCCGGTGCCGATCTCGATCCGGCTGGTGCGGGCGCCGACGGCGGCGAGCAGGGGGAACGGGGAGGCGAGCTGGCGGGCGAAGTGGTGGACGCGGAAGTACGCCCCGTCCGCGCCGAGCTCCTCGGCAGCGACCGCGAGGTCGATCGACTGCAGGAGCGTGTCCGAGGCGCTGCGCACGGCCGACTGCGGGGAGTCGGTCCAGTGGCCGAAGTTGAGGAACCCGATCGTCTTCATGACTGGTTCAACGCTCAACCACCTCGGTTGTTCCCGACCCGTTGCTCCCGATCCGCGGCTCCCGGCCCGGGGCGGCCAGCGACAGGACCGCGCGGGCGATGCCCTCGCGCTCCTCGAGGTGGTCCTCGAGGCGCTGCAGCTCCTCGGCCGCCTCGCTCTCGGGGTCGTCGCCGACGAGGTCCACCGACCCGACGAGGAAGACCCTGCCCGGTCCGACGTACTCGAGGTGCAGCGTGCTGACCGACTCGACCTCGGGCCGCTCGCGCAGCCACTCCAGCACCGTGTCGTAGGCGCGCGGCTCGGCGACCTGCCCGACGAGGAACGCCATGTTGCGGCGCAGCAGGTAGATCGCGACGAAGCCCAGCAGCAGGCCGACGAGGATCGAGCCGACCGCGTCCCACACCGGCTGCCCGGTCATCTCGTGCAGGCCGAGCCCGGCGACCGCGATGAGGATGCCGACCAGGGCCGCCGCGTCCTCGAAGAACACCGCGCGCAGGGTCGGGTTGGAGGTGATGTCGAGGAACTTCGCCCGGCTCACGTCGGCGCGGCGCGCACCGCGGCGCACCTCGCGGCGGGCCTGGGCGAAGGAGATGCTTTCCAGCACGAACGCCGCGCCGAGCACGACGTAGGCCCACAGGTAGTCGGTCTCATCCTCGGCCGCGCCGAGGGACTGCACGCCGTGGATCACCGACACGGCCGCGCCGACCGCGAAGAGGCCGAAGGCGGCGATCATCGACCAGACGTAGGCCTCGCGGCCGAAGCCCAGCGGGTGGGTGCGGTCGGCGGGCTTCTCCGCGCGCTTCTCGGCGACGAGGAGGAACACCTCGTTGCCGGCGTCGGCCCACGAGTGGGCCGCCTCCGCGACCATCGACGCCGAGCCGGTGAGCACCGCGACGATGCTCTTCAGGACGGCGATGGCGACGTTGGCGGCCAGCGCGATGACGACGGTGAGCACGACCCCAGCCTGCCGCACCCCGGGGGCCCACCGGCAGCCCCCGCCGGGGTAGTCCAGTGAGGGATGGCTGCCCGCCCGCGGTAGTCCAGTGAGGGATGGCTGGCCGGGGGCCGGTTTCACGACCGTCCGTCACTGGACTACACCTTGACGGGCCGCGCCGAGCGATGTGCAATATATTGCATGCCGGTGCCCACCCAGCCCCTCCACGTCCGGCCCGCGCTGCTGCGCTACACCGTCCACGACCGGCTGCGTGACGCGATCGTCGACGGCACCCTCGCCCCCGGCGAGGTGGTCCGTGACGCCGAGCTCGCGACCTGGCTCGGGGTCAGCCGCACGCCGGTGCGCGAGGCGCTGCTGCGGCTCGCCGACGCGGGGCTCGTACGCGCCGCTCCCGGCAGGTCCACCGTCGTCGCGGAGATCGACCCGGCCGAGGTCCGCGACGCCCAGGCGGTCGTCGCGGGCATGCACCGCCTGGCGGTCGCCGAGGCGGTCGAGCGGATGACGGCCGACGACCTCGACCTGATGCGCGACGCCAACGAGCGGTTCGCGGCGGCCGTCGCCGCGGGTGACACCGACGCGGCGCTGGCCGCCGACGACGACTTCCACGCCGTGCCGGTCGCCACCAGCGGCAACCGGGCGATCGCCGCCGTCCTCGACCAGTTCAGCCCGGTGGTGCGGCGCCTGGAGCGGCTGCGCTTCGCCTCCGAGGAGGCGGTGGAGTCCGTCCGGCTGCACGAGCGCCTGCTCGAGGCCTGCGCCCGTGGCGACGCCGCGGCCGCCGCCGACGTGTCCTTCCGGACCTGGCAGAACCTCGCCGACCTCATCCCCGAGCCCGAGCCCGAGCAGCAGGAGACCCCGTGATCCTCGACCAGTTCCCCCGCCACCCCCTGACCTTCGGCCCCTCCCCCGTCCACCACCTGCGCCGGCTCACCGAGCACCTCGCCGCGCGCGGCGGCGGCGCCCAGGTCTGGGCCAAGCGCGAGGACGTCAACAGCGGCCTGGCGTTCGGCGGCAACAAGGTCCGCAAGCTGGAGTACATCGTCCCCGACGTGCTCGCCAGCGGAGCCGACACGCTCGTCTCCATCGGGGGCTTCCAGTCCAACCACACGCGGCAGGTCGCGGCGGTGGCCGCCCACCTCGGGCTGAAGTGCCGGCTGGTGCAGGAGAAGTGGGTGCCGTGGGACGACCCGACCAACACCCAGGTCGGCAACATCCTGCTCAGCCGGATGATGGGCGCCGACTCCCGGCTCGACGACAGCGGCTTCGACATCGGCATCCGCGACTCGTGGAAGGACGCGATCCGCGAGGTCGAGGAGGCCGGCGGGACGCCGTACGCCATCCCGGCCGGCGCCAGCGAGCACCGGCTCGGCGGGCTCGGCTTCGCCGGCTGGGCCTTCGAGGTCGCCGAGCAGGAGAAGGCGCTCGGCGTCACCTTCGACACGATCGTCGTGTGCACCGTCACCGGCTCCACGCACGCCGGGATGATCGCCGGCTTCGCCGCCCTCGAGGACCTCACCGGCGTACGCCGCCGGGTGCTCGGCATCGACGCGAGCGCCACCCTGGCGAAGACCCGCGACCAGGTCGAGCGGATCGCCCGGCACACCGCCGACCTGATCGAGCTCGGGCGGGACCTGCGCGACGACGAGATCACCGTGCTCGAGGGCTGGGCGGGCGACCTCTACGGCATCCCGGTCGAGTCGACCATGGAGGCGATGGCCCTCGGCGCCCGGCTCGAGGCGATGATCACCGACCCGGTCTACGAGGGGAAGTCGCTCGCCGGCCTCGTCGACCTCGTCACCGCCGGCGACATCCCCCGCGACTCCCACGTGCTCTACGCCCACCTCGGCGGCCAGCCCGCGATCAACGCCTACCACTCCCTCTGGCCCGCGCAGGGCTGAGCGCGCCCGGGACGGTCGCCGTCAGCCGAGCGCGAGGTCGACCGCGGCCAGCGCGTGCAGCCGGGTCGTGGCGAAGACCGGGACGTCGACGTCGGTCGGGCGCAGCAGCAGCTCGATCTCGGTGCAGCCCAGCACGACCCCCTGCGCCCCGCGGTCGACCAGCGCGCGCACCACGTCGACGTACGCCGCCCGCGACTCCTCGCGCACGACCCCGTGGACCAGCTCGCCGTAGATCACGTCGTGCACGACCGTGCGCCCGGCCGCGTCCGGCACGAGCACGTCGAGGCCGTGGGAGCCGAGCCGGTCGCGCAGGAAGTCCTGCTCCATGGTGAACCGGGTGCCGAGCAGCGCGACCCGCTCGACGCCTGCGGCCCGCACCGCACGCGCGGTGACGTCGCCGATGTGCAGCAGCGGGACCGTGGTGGCCGCCCCGATCGCGTCGGCCACCTTGTGCATGGTGTTGGTGCAGAGCACGATGCACTCCGCGCCCGCGGCCTCGAGGGCGGCAGCCTCGGCGGCGAGCAGCGCGCCGGCCGCGTCCCACTCCCCCGCCGCCTGCATCGCCTCGACCTCGGCGAAGTCCACCGACGCCATCACCACCCGGGCCGAGTGGAAGCCGCCGAGCCGCTCGCGGACCGCCTCGTTGACGACCTCGTAGTAGAGCGCCGAGCTCTCCCAGCTCATCCCGCCGATCAGCCCGATCCTGCGCATCGCCGCACCCATGTACGCCATTCAACAGGGGTTGTCGGCGGCGCCGTCTAGCGTGCTCGCATGCCCACCACGCCGCTGGCCGAGCGCGACGGGATCACCGTCCACCCCGCCACCCATGCCCGCTTCGACGACGTGCGCACGATGGTCGGGCCGAAGAAGCCGACCTCGAACGTGTGCTGGTGCCTGAGCCACCGCATCCCGGCGAAGGACAACCGGGCCCTCGCCGGGGCCGAGCGGGCGGCCTACGTCGAGGGCCTGACCCGTCGGCCCACCAAGCCCGGGGTGCTCGCCTACGACGGTGACGAGGTGGTCGGGTGGGCCGCCGTCGCGCCGCGCTCCGAGCTGCCCTTCGCCCGGTCGACGAAGATCCCCCACGTCGACGACCTGCCGGTCTGGTCGGCCTGGTGCATCCGGGTGCGGCCGGGCCACCGCGGCCGCGGCATCTCCCACGCCCTGCTCGCCGGCGCAGTCGCCTACGCCGTCGAGCGCGGTGCGCCTGCGGCCGAGGGCTACCCCGTCGACAACCAGGGCGCGAAGGTCGACCTCACGATGGCCTACGTCGGCACCCGAGCGCTGTTCGAGCAGGCCGGCTTCACGCTCGCCGCGCGCACCGACGCCACGTCGGCGGGGTTCCCGCGCGTCGTGATGCGCCTCGCCACCTGACACGCCGACCGCCGGCTCGCGCCGAGGGACCCCGCTTGGTACCTTTGTCGAGTAAGTCAGTTGATTATGGAAGGTGGGGTCATGGGGAGCAACGAGGGCGACTGTCGGGTCGTGGTGGTCGGCGCCGGAGCGGGCGGCACGCTGGTCGCCACCCATCTCGTCACCGCCCTGTCCTCCCGGTTCAAGGTCGAGCTGGTCGACCCCGCCCCGACCACCGGTCGCGGCCAGGCCTACTCCACCACGGACGAGCGCCACCTCCTCAACGTCCCCGCCTCCGGCATGAGCGCCTTCCCGCGCGACCCCGAGCACTTCCTGCGCTGGCTGCGCAACCACCACGACCCGACCTTCCAGCCGCACGACTTCGCCCCCCGCGCCGTCTTCGGGCGCTACATCGAGAGCCTGCTCACCACTGCGGCGGAGTTCCCCGGCAACGCCCGTCTCGTGCGCCGCCGCGCCGACGTCGTCGACGTGACCCCCGCCGGCACCGGCTTCGTCGTCGAGCTCGGAGACGGCGAGCGGCTCGACGCGCGCGCCGTGGTGCTCGCGACGGGCAGCCGCCCCGGCACCCACTGGGCGCCGCGCGAGCTCGCCGACGACCCGCGCCTGGTCGCCGACCCGTGGACCCAGGCCATCCCGGACGAGGGCGACGTGCTGATGCTCGGGTCGGGCCTGACCATGGTCGACCTGGCGATCAGCGCCGACCGCCCCGGCCGCACCGTCCACGTGGTGTCGCGCAACGACGTGGTGCCCGAGCGGCACGTGCTGCCCACCACCCCGCCGGTCCCCCCGCCGCCAGGGATCACCCGGCTGCAGGGCCTGGACGCCCTGCGCGACACCCTGACGACGCACGTGCGCACGACCGTGGAGGCCACCGGCGACTGGCGTCCGGCGATCGACGGCCTGCGCCCGGTCACCGCCCAGCTGTGGCGCGGGCTCTCCGACGCCGACAAGCGGCGCTTCCTCGCCGGCGACGCCCGCACCTGGGACGTGCACCGGCACCGGATGGCGCCCGTCACCCACGAGCGGCTCACGGCGGTCGCCGACGCGGGTCGCCTGGCCCGCCACCGCGGCACCATCGCCGCGGTCAGTCCCGAGCCCGACGCGCTGCACGTCACCCTCGACGACGGCACCGAGCTCGCCGTGGCGGCGGTGGTCAACTGCACCGGGCCCGTCGGCACCATCGCGGCCGACCCGCTGCTCACCCGCCTGGCGCGCACCGGCCTGGTCCGTCCCGGCCCCGCCGGCATCGGCATCGACACCGCCGACGACGGCCGGATCGTGGGCACGCTGCCCGAGACGCGGCCGTTCCTGGCCGTGGGCTCGCTGCGCCGTGGCAACCTCTGGGAGTCCACCGCGATGCCGGAGATCCGCGAGCAGGCCTACGACGTCGCCCGCGTGGTCAGCCGCTCCCTCCACGGCGAGGCCCGCCGCCGCCCGACCGACCCGTACGGCCTGACCCTGTCGACCAACCGCCGTGCCGCCAAGCGCTACAACGCCGCCCTCGGTCGGCTGCTGCGCCTGCAGGACGGGGTCGAGGAGGGCCTGACCGCAGCGGTCGCCGCCGACCCCGACTTCGTCCAGGCCCACGCCGCCCTCGCGCTGCTCGGCCACGAGTGGGGCGTGGGCACCCACTGGCGCTCCTCGCTGCGCGCCGCCCACGGCGCCGCGGCCGGGCGCCACCTCGACGACCGCGAGTGCAGCTTCCTCGACGCGGTCACCACCCGCCTCCGCTCCGACGAGGCGACCGGCGCCGCGGCCCTGCTCCGCCACGTGCGGCTGTTCCCGCGCGACGCGCTCGCGGTCAGCGTCGCCGTGCCGACGGTCGCCTTCGGGGGCCTCACCAGCGGCACCCAGACCGCCGAGCTGGTCGAGTCGCTCGGCCGCTCCTACGGCGACGACTGGTGGTACGCCGGCCAGCTGGCGTTCGTCCGGCAGGACCAGGAGCGCTGGAGCGAGGCCGAGGACCTCGCGTCCTACGCGCTCTCCGTGGAGCCGTCCTCCGGCCACGCCGTGCACGCCCGCGCCCACGTGTTCTACGAGACCGGCCAGCACACCGCCGGGCTGGCCTGGCTCGACGAGTGGATCCGCAGCCGCGGCCCGGAGGCCAACCACCGCTCCCACTTCTCCTGGCACGCCGCCCTCCACGAGCTCATGCAGGACGACGTCGAGGCCGTGCGCCGGCGCTACGCCCGCGAGCTCGCGCCGTCCGTCGTCGGGGGCAGCCGCGTCGTCGTCGACAGCGGCGCGCTGCTGTGGCGCGGCCGGGTGACCGGTGCCTGGACCGACGACCTGCCGGTCCGTGAGGTCCGGTCCGCCGCGCCGCGCGAGTGGCTGACCGCTCCCCCGACCGGGTTCGCGGCGATGCACGGTGCGGTCCTGCTGGCCGCCGACGGCGACGCCGCCGCGCTCGCCACGCTCGGAGCGACCGCGGCCACGAGCGAGGACCCCGTCTTCCGCGACGTGGTGGCCCCGCTGTGCGACGGCCTGGTGTCGGTGGTCGAGGAGCGGTGGAACGCCGCGTGCGCGACGCTCACCGGAGTCGTGGCCACCATGGCCCCGCTCGGCGGCAGCAAGGCCCAGCGCGAGGTCGTCGAGGACACCCTCGTCCACGCCCTCGCCATGGCCGGGCGCACCACCGAGGCCGCCACGCTGCTCGACGAGCGGCTCTCGAGGCGCAGCTCGGCGCTCGACGCGCGACGACGCGCGGTCGTCACCGGGACCGGGACGTCGGTCCGATGACGCCGCGCGACGTCCTCGCTGCGGTCGCGGCCGGCACCCTCGTCGTGCTGGCTCTGGCCGACCTGTACGCCGACGCGCTGGTGGCGGCGGTGGCGTTCGCCGCGGCGTGGTGGCTGCTGCGCGAGGCCTCGACCGACGACGGCGGTCGCGTCTAGCCTTGGAAGGGTGCACCGGATCTTCACCACCAGCGTCGCCTCGGTCTACCCGCACTACGTGGCGAAGGCCGAGCGCAAGGGCCGCACGCAGGCCGAGGTGGACCGGGTCATCGAGTGGCTGACCGGCTTCGACGACGCCGCGCTGCGCCGCCACCTCGACGACGGCACGACCTTCGCCGACTTCTTCGACGCCGCCACCCTCAACCCCGCGGCCGACCAGATCACCGGATCGGTGTGCGGGGTCAAGGTGCAGGAGGTGGAGGACCCGCTGATGCGGCGGATCCGCTACCTCGACAAGCTCGTCGACGAGCTGGCGAAGGGCCGACCGATGGAGAAGGTGCTGCGGAGCTGAGCCGCCGTCCCTAGCGGGTCGCCAGCGGTGCGTCGTCGTCCCAGGTCGCGCGCCACGCCCGGGTGAGGTCGTGGCCGGGGAGCCCGAGCAGCGAGCGCGGTGACCTGGTGTTGGTGGCGTCGGCCGCGAGGGCCATCACGCGCGGGGCGAGCTCCGCGTCGAGGTCGGCGGGGACGACCAGCAGGCGCAGCGGCTCGCCGGTCGACATCTTCAGCACCACGACGTGCGTGTCGTCGTCGGGGAACGACCCGACCTTGACCATGCCGCGCCCGGCGCGGACCGCGTGCACGCTCTCCCCGTCGTCCCCAGGCTCCCAGTCGGGGCGCGAGAACAGCAGCCGCGAGATCCGGCCGACGTCGGACGGGAAGTGGTCCACCAGGTCCGCGACCTCGACGGCGAGGTCGCGCGAGCGCGGCCACCACGCGCCGTCGACGGCACGGGAACGGGGGCCGTCGCGCAGGGCCAGCCGGAGCGGCTCGTCGCGGCGGGCGCCGGGGTCCGAGGCGGGAACAGGAGCAGGACTGGTCGGTGACGTCGCCATGACGCTCATCCTTCGCGCTGCCCCCGCGGGCTCGACGAGCCCGGCTCGGCAACCGGTTGTCCCCAGCCTACGTCGACTCCCCTGACCCACCCGTCCCCCGCTCGCGCGGGACGAGCCGGTCGGTGACCGCCCGCAGCGGCGGCCACCCGGCGCGCCCACGTCGGGTCACGGCGTACGCCCGCAGCGCGACGGCCGGGTCGCGCAGCCGCAGCACGCTCACGCCCCGTCGTGTGGTCCGGCCGCGCGGCAGCAGCCCCACCCCGCGGCCGGCCAGCACCAGCTCGTCGACCAGCTCGAGGGAGTCGATGCGGTGCACGACCCTCGGCGCGAAGCCGGCGCGCGAGGCGAGGGTGCGCAGGGCCTGCTCGTCGGCGGTGTGGCGCGAGTTGACGATCCAGTCGCGGTCGGCGAGGTCGGCGAGCCCGAGGCGGCGGTCGCGGGTCGGGACGCCGACTCCCCACTCGACCTGCCAGAGCGGCGCGACCACGTGGTCGTCGCGCCACTGGGCGGGCGCGAGGTCGTAGTCGTAGACCAGCGCCAGGTCGACCTCGTCGCGGGCGAGCAGGTCGAAGGCCTCGAGCGGCTCGTACTCGTGGATCCGCACCTCGATGCCCGGGTGGGCGCCTCGGAGCTCGTCGACGACGGGCAGCAGGGAGCGACGGATGGCGGACGCGAAGCCCGCGACCCGGAGCACCCCCGCGGGCTCGGAGGTGGGGTCCAGGTCGAGGCGGGCGGCCTCCACGGCCGCGAGGATCGTCACGGCGTGGTCGGCGAGGCGCCGCCCGGCCGGCGTGAGCCGCACGCGGCGGCCGTCCGGCTCCACGAGGGGGGTGCCGACCTCCCGCGCCAGCGCGGCGATCGCCTGCGAGACGCCCGACGTGGTGGTCCCGGTGACGTCCGCGACCGCGCGCATCGAGCCCGCGCGCGACAGCTCCAGCAAGACCTCGAGGCGACGCACGTCCATGCCGGTCATTGTGCAGTGGCGCTTCACGATGTGTCCACGATCCTCACGTGGACGTGAACGGTGTGGTCGCCTTCACTGGGAGCATGCCCCGCCTCTCCCCCGCCCGCACCGGTGCGTCGATGGCCGTCACCTCGATGCTCTGCGTCCAGCTCGGCCTCGCCGCGTCCGTCGGCCTGATCGACGACCTCGGCTCGTCGGGCGCGGCGTGGCTGCGCCTGGCCTGGGCCGCGGTGCTCCTGGTCGCGATCGTGCGCCCGCGCCCGTCGCTCTACACCCGCGAGGCGGTCGTGGCCGGCGTCGCGCTGGGCCTGGCCACTGGTGGGGTCACGCTCCTGTTCATGGCCGCGGTCGCGCGCCTGCCGCTCGGGACCGCGAGCGCGCTGGAGTTCCTCGGGCCGCTGGGCGTCGCGGTCGTGCGCAGCCGCGGAACGGGGCGGCTGTGGGCCCTGCTCGCCGCAGCCGGCGTGCTGCTGCTCACGCAGCCCTGGAGCGGCCACGCCGACCCGGTCGGGGTCGGCTTCGCCCTGGGGGCGGCGTGCTGCTGGGCGGCCTACATCCTGCTCACCCAGCGCGTCGGCGACGCGGTCGCCGGGCTCGGCGGGCTGACGATCTCGATGCCGGTCGCGGCGCTCCTCGCCACCGCGGTCGCCGGACCGTCGGTCGCCGGCCGGCTCACCCCGGAGCTGCTGCTGCTCGGCCTCGGGCTCGCGATCCTGCTGCCCGTCGTGCCCTTCGCCCTCGAGCTGGTCGCGCTGCGCCGCCTCACCACAGCCGCGTTCGGCACCCTCATGGCGCTCGAGCCGGCCTTCGCCCTCGTCATCGGCCTGCTCGCGCTGGCGCAGGTGCCGAACCCGCTGTCGGTCCTCGGCGTCGGGCTGGTCGTGGCCGCCGGGATCGGAGCCGAGCGCAGCGGGGCGCGGGGCGGCGAGCCGGTCGACGAGGCGGTCGAGCCCGTCCGCTCGACCGTCTGAGCCGGGCGGCGCACGTCCGAGAGCAGCTGCAGCACCCCGCCTGGCCTAGGCTGGCCCGCGTCGCAGTGCCTGCGCGACCACCGCCCGAGGAGGACCCGATGCCCGTCACCCGAGGATTCCAGCGGCGACGCCCCGAGCCCGACCGCAGTCGGCTCCCACCCGGGCAGTACGACACCGGCTCGTCCTGGCCGGTGCTGACCGCCGAGGCGACGCCGCACCAGCCGGCCGAGGCGTGGCAGCTGAGCGTCGACGGCCTCGTGGAGGCACCACACACGTGGAGCTGGTCGGAGCTGCACGCGTTCGAGGGCTCGTCCTACTTCGGCGACATCCACTGCGTGACGACGTGGTCGAAGTTCGACATGACCTTCACCGGGATCAGCGTCGACGACCTGCTCGCCGTCGCGCGGCCGACCTCGGAGGCGGCGTACGTGATGGCCCACTCCGTGACCGGCTACACCACCAACCTGCCGCTCGCCGACGTCACCGGCGGGCGGGCGTGGATCGTGTGGAGCGTGGACGGCAAGCCGCTGCCGCGCCAGCACGGCGGTCCGGTCCGGCTGCTGGTGCCCCACCTCTACTTCTGGAAGTCCGCCAAGTGGGTCTCGCGGCTCGAGCTGATGGCCGAGGACCGCCCGGGCTTCTGGGAGCAGAACGGCTACCACGACCGCGGCGACCCGTGGCTCGAGCAGCGCTACCAGGGCGACTGAAGTGCCGCCCGCGCCCCTCGCGGCCTGGACCGACGGCCGCATCATCGAGCTCGACCACCCCACCGCGACGACCGTCCGGCTGCGCATGCACGTCGAGGACCGCCCCCGGCACCTGCCGGGCCAGCACTACCTGATCCGGCTGCGCGCCCCCGACGACTACACCGCCCAGCGGTCGTACTCCCTCGCCTCCGACAGCGACGACCCGCTGCTGGAGTTCCTCGTCGAGCGCCAGCCCGACGGCGAGGTCTCGGAGTTCCTCGCCGACGTCGCCGAGGTCGGCGACGTGCTCGAGCTGCGCGGCCCCATCGGCCGCTGGTTCGTGTGGGACACCACGACGCCCGTCCTGTGCCTCGTCGGCGGCACCGGCGTCGTGCCGGCCGTGGCGATGGCGCGCACCGCGCGTCGCCTCGGTCGCGCGGACCTGGTCCGCGTCGCCGCGGTCGGCCGCGGCCCCGACGAGCTGCCCTACGCGCGCGAGCTCGAGAAGCACGGCGCCACGTTCGCCTGGACGCGCTCCGAGAGCGACGGACGACCGGCCGGGGCGTTCACCCGCGACGAGCTCGCACCGCTGCTCGACGGCGTCGAGCTGGCCTTCGCCTGCGGCTCGGCCCGCTTCGCGTCCTACGCCGAGGAGCTGCTGCTCGACGCGAGCGTCGACGCCGGGTCGATCCGGGTGGAGCGCTTCGGGCCCACCGGCGGCTGACCCCGCCCATGACGAGACCGTCCGACCCGTCCGACCCGCCCCCGCCGGTCGACGTGGTCGTCGTCGGCGGCATCAACCAGGACGTGTTCGTCCACGTCGACCGGCGACCCGGTCCCGGCGAGACTGTGGTGGGCCGAGGCCCTCGGACGGGCAACGGCGGCAAGGGCGCCAACATGGCGGTCGCCGCCGCTCGGGCCGGCGCCGCCACCGCGATGTGCGGGGCAGTCGGCGACGACGGTGCCGGGCGCGAGCAGCTGACGGCCCTGACGGGGGCAGGGGTGGACGTCGCGCACGTGGTGACCCGGGCGGGCCTCGGCACCGGGGTCGCCCTCATCTCGATCACCCCGGACGGCGAGAACGCGATCGTCGTGGGCCCCGGCGCCAACGCGAGCCTCGCGCACGACGACGTCGTCGCCGCCTCCGCGGGGGCGC
The DNA here is from genome assembly GCF_020991065.1 of Nocardioides okcheonensis. NCBI lineage: Bacteria > Bacillati > Actinomycetota > Actinomycetes > Propionibacteriales > Nocardioidaceae > Nocardioides > Nocardioides okcheonensis. The sequence continues at coordinate 4,006,438 of NZ_CP087710.1, read as the reverse complement.
GGGTGGTGCTCGCCCAGACCGAGGTGGGCGCGGAGCCGGTCGTGTGGGCCGCCGAGGCGGCCGCGGCATCGGGCGCCCGGCTCGTGCTCAGCACGGCGCCGGTCGTCCCCCTCCCCGCTGCCGTGCTGGAGGCGGCGGACCCGCTCGTGGTCAACGCGTCGGAGGCCATCGAGGTCCTCCACGGCCCCGGCGCCGCGGCCGAGCCCGGCTCGGCGGTCCCGTCGGCCGCGGACCTCGTCCGGCACACCGGCGCCCGGTCCGTCGTGGTGACCCTCGGCGGCGCGGGGGCCGACGTCGCCGACCGGCACGGCTCGACCCGGGTCCCGGCCCCCGAGGTCCAGGTCGTCGACACGACCGGGGCGGGCGACGTGTTCGCCGGCGCGCTGGCGGCCCGCCTGGCAGGGCCTGACTCCACCCTCATGGGCGCCGCCGCAGCAGCGTTGGCTGCCGCGTCCGAGTCCGTCACCCGGCTCGGCGCCCGCTGACGAGATGCGACCGCTCCGCCGCCGTCCAGGGCCTCCCGGACGGGCAGTGCTCACCGGGGCAGGACCAGGCCGATGCGGCTCGCCCGGGCTGCTGCCTCCGCGGCGAGCTGCGCAGACGCGGTCGCGTCACCGGGGCGACCGCGCTGTGCCCTGGTCCGAGCCAGCTCGTGGGTGCTCAGCACCTCGAACGCCGCCATGCCCTCCCGCGCGGCCCGGTCGCGCGCTGCCTCGAGATCGACCACCGCCGCGTCGAGGTCCCCCTGCGAGCGGGCGAGCAGCCCGAGGTAGTGGTCGGTGAAGCCGGCGAGCCCGACCCCCGTGCCGACCCACACCGGCAGCCCGCGGAAGGGCAGCAGCTGGTCGCGCAGCTCGGCCACCGCCACGGGGTCGCCGAGCCGTGACCAGACCTCGGCGCGGTGGGCGGTGGTGTAGAGCCACAGGAAGTCGTCGTCCACGGGTCGCTGGTCGGCCCAGGCCCCGACGAGGGCTGGCACCTCGTCAGCCCGGCCGGCGCGCTGGAGCACCACGGCGCGCAGCTCGACCCTCGGCCCGGGCGGCATGTGAGCGACCAGCCGCTCGGCACGTGCCCACCGCTCCGGTCCGCCGTGGACGAGGTCGATGGTGAGCTGGAAGAGGGACGCCAGCACGTCCCCCGACACGATCGTCGTACGCCGGTGCAGCGCGACGACCTCGGCGAGCATCTCCTCGGCGTCGCCGGCGCGCCCCTCCGCCAGCGGGCGCAGCACCTCGGCGTACCGCACGATGACGTCGACGATGGGCTGGCCCTGGGCGGTTGCCAGCTCGCGGGCGTCGGCGTAGTCGCTCCACCCGTCCGCGAAGTGGCCGAGGGCGGCCCGGTCCGACCCGCGCATCAGCAGGGCGCGCGCCTCGAGCTCGCGGTCGCCACGGGCCCGTGCCTGGCCGAGCAACCGCTCGGCGACGTCGAGCCGGTCCCGCGCCCGGTCGACGTGCATGAGGCTGGCGTGGGCGACCTCGAGCACCTCGGACACCTCGGACGCCTCGGGCAGCTCGGGTCGGTCGAGCGCGTCGGTCGGCACCAGGACGAGCGCAGCCGCGGTGAGCTCGCGGGACCGCGGCGCGTCCACCCAGTAGAGCTCGAGAGCGAGCGTGGCGATGACGCGGGCGCGGAGCACGGGACGTTCCTCGGGAAGCTCGTGGCGGAGCCGCTCGAGGAGGGCGACCGCACGGCTGTCGACGGAGCCGTAGGGACGCCAGTTCCACACGGTGGTGGTCACCGAGACCGCGAGCTCGGCGCTCGCGACGGCGTCACCCTCGTCGAGGACCTCCCCGGCACGGACCACCGCTCGCTCCCACGCCTCGGCGACCTGTCCGGCCCGGATCAGCGCGCTGACGTGGGCGACCACGAGCCCGTGCCGTTCGGCGGCGGTGGCGGTCCGGTCGCGGTCGACGGCGACAGCAGCGAGCCCGAGCCAGCGGGCGGCCTCCTCGGGCGCACCTCCCCGGCGCGCCTGCGCCGCCGCCCGTGCCGCCCACTCCCAGCTGGGGCGGGCGTGACCGGCTCCCGCCCGCGCGTGGTGCTCGGCGATCTCCGCCGCGCGGGTGCTCGCCGCACCCGGGCGCAGCGCAGCCAGGGCGTGGGCGACTGCTGCGTGGCGCCGTGCCCGTCGCGGTCCCGGGATACCGGCGTACACCGCCTCCTGCACCAGGGCGTGCGCGAAGCGGTACGAGCCCGAGGGCTCCTCGATCACCAGCCCTGACGACAGCGCGGCCTCGAGGCCCTCCTCCACCGCCAGCGGGTCGTCCAGGTCGCCGGCGCTCTCGACGACGTCGGCGTCGAACGAGCGGCCCACGACGGCAGCCGTCTCCAACAGCGACCGGGTGTGGTCGGGCAGCTGGGCGAGCCGACGCCGCACGACGTCACGCACACCGTCCGGCACCTCGAGCTCGTCCACCGCGGCCGCCTCACGGAGCCGGTCCTCGCGAGCCAGCAGGTCGACGAGCTGGCCGATGTAGAAGGGATTGCCCTCGGTGCGGTCCCGCAACGCGCGGGCCACGTCGTCGGGGACGTCGGCGTCCGACCGTCCTCGGAGATAGGTGCCGACCTCCTCGGTGGTGAGGCCCACCAGGGGCAGCCGGAGGGGGTCGACCCGAGCCAGGTCACCGAGGGCGTCGCCCACGGCCGGCCCCCAGTCTGCCTCGGCGTCGCGCAGCGTGGCCAGCACGACGACGGGCAGGTCGGGGAGCGCGGGAGCGATGCGTCGCAGCAGGCGCAGGGAGTCGGCGTCGGCCCAGTGCAGGTCGTCGAGCACGATCAGCATCGGTCCGGCGTCCCGCAGCACCGACAGCGCCCGCTCCGCGAGGGCGAACGTCTCCCGGCCCTCCTCGACCACGTCCGGCAGGACCTGCGTCCACGGCCACAGGGCGGGCGCCGTGCCACCCTCGTCGCAGCGGCCCCAGTGCGCCCCCAGCCCGAGCGCCTCCGCCGTCGAGGCGACGGCCTGCGCCATCCGGGTCTTGCCGATGCCCGCCTCTCCGGTGAGGAGGACGAGGCGACCACGGCCCTCGACCGCCTCCACGATCGCGCCGGTCACGATGGCGAGCGCGTCGATCCGACCGACGAGACCGCGAGGTGCCGGTGTCGCGGTCGGACGCCCGGCCGTGGCGACCGTCGCCCGAGCACGGGTCGGCACGGCCACCGAGGGGTCCTGGCGCAGCAGCGCCGACTCGAGGTCGCGCAGCTGCGGGCTCGGGTCGACACCCAGCTCGTCGAGCAGCACCGCACGGGCCCTGGCCAGCGCCTGCAGCGCCTCGCCCTGGCGCTGGCACCGATAGAGCGCCAGTGCGAGCAGGCCCCACGCCCGCTCACGCAGCGGGTGGGTCGACACCATCATCTCCAGCGGCGCGACGGCGACCGCGTGGCCTCCCCTGTCGATCTCCGCCTGCCAGCGGTCCTCGGTCGCCAGCAGCCGCACCGCGTCGAGCCGGCGCGCCTCGGCGACGACGGACGGCGCCGGGGGGCAGTCGGCGTACGCCTCCCCCCGCCACAGGCCGAGTGCCGCCTCGAGCTCGACCGCAGCGCCATCGGGATCCGTGCCGAGAAGGGCATGGCCGGCCGCCGCCCGACGCTCGAAGACGGCCGCGTCGACCTCCCCCGGCTGGGCCAGGAGCGCGTAGCCGGGGGGTCGTGTGACGAGGAGCCTGGCCGGCGAGCGCGCCGCCCGGTCCGCCTCGAGGGTGCGGCGCAGGTTGGCCACGTAGCTCTGCAGCGAGGCCATCACCTTCGGCGGAGGCTGCTCGCCCCAGACCTCGTCCAGCAACCGGTCCACCGAGACGGTCCTGCCACCGGCGGCGAGCAGGACGGCGAGCACGGCCCGCGGCTTGGCGCCGCCGAGGTCGAGCCGCGCGGACCCGGCGCTGACCTCCAGCGGCCCGAGCACCCTCCACTCCATGGCGCACACCCTAGAGGCCGATCGCGCCGCACGGGTGGTGGTCCGGTGGCCCTCCAAGACGGTTCCAAGAGCCGACCAAGCACGGCGTCCCACAGTGGTGACGTCGACAGAACCGACCCGAAGGAGCACTGATGAGCACCACCGACGCCGCCCTGCACGGCCCCGGCCTCACGGACGTGCGCGGCATGATCATGGCCCACGACGCCTTTCGCTGGAGCCTGCTGCCCGCACCGAACCTCGTACGGGAGGTCCCGCCCGGCGACGTCGGCCGCGCGAGGGTCGTGGCCGGACACGTCGAGACGATCCTGCTGGTCCTGGAGGGCCACCACACCAGCGAGGACGAGCTGCTGTGGCCCAGGCTGCTGGAGCGGGTGCCGGAGCAGCTGGCCCCCGTGGTGCACCTGATGGAGAACCAGCACGCGCACATCCACGACCACCTCGAGCAGACGGCTGCGCTGCTCCCCCGCTGGCGCGCTGGCGCGACGGCCGTCGAGCGCGACCGGTTGGCTGCAGCGGTGGAGGCGCTCGTCGACGCACTGGTCGAGCACATGGCTGCCGAGGAGCGGCACCTGCTGCCGCTGGCTGCGCGCTCGGTCAGCGAGACGGAGTGGGCGGAGCTCGGCGAGCGCGGGCTGCGCAAGATCCCGTTCCGCTTCCTGCCCACGGCGTTCGGGATCATGCGCCACGTCGGCGACCCCGCGGTCGTCGCGGCCGACCTGGCCAAGGCTCCCCTGCCGGTCCGCCTCTGGTTGCGGCTCACGGCCGACCGCGCGTTCCGGCGGTACGCCGCGACGGTGGGCATCACCGCCTGAGCGCGGCGGGTCGGCCGCACACGAACGAAGGGCCCTCACAGTCAGACTGTGAGGGCCCTTCTCCTTTGTAGCGGGGGCAGGATTTGAACCTGCGACCTCTGGGTTATGAGCCCAGCGAGCTACCGAGCTGCTCCACCCCGCGTCGGTGAACAGAACATTACCCTGCCCGTCCGCGGCGCCCAAATCGGGGGTGGGTGGAGCCCGTCGGTCAGCCGCCCAGCTGGCTCGCGGCCTGCTCGACGAGGGTGCGTCCCTCCTCCATCAGGCGCGCCCAGCGGACCGTGTCGCCGGCCTGCTGCGCCGCGTCGGCCTGGGCGAACTTCTGCTCGGCCTGCCGCAGCAGCTCGGCCACGGTCGCCTGGCCGCCGCCGGTCTCGCCCGGCGTCGGGGTCGGCTCCTCGGTCGGGGTCGGCTCCTCGGTCGGCGTGGGCTCCTCGGTCGGGGTCTCCCCCGACCCGTCGGTCGAGCCGTCCGAGGTGAGGGCGTCCTCGATCGCGCCGACCAGCGTGGTGCCGATGCCGACCCGGTTCTCGTAGGAGACCAGCACGAAGCGCAGGATCGGGAAGTTCGACTCGCCCGCGCGGCGCGTGTAGACCGGCTGGACGTACATGAAGGAGTCGCCGATCGGCACCGTCAGCAGGTTGCCGGGCACCCGGTCCGCGTCACCGGTCGTGTAGGGCAGCAGCGCGGCGCTGACGTCCTCGTTGGTGGAGAACGTGTTCGCGATCTGCAGCGGGCCGCCCGTGGGCTCGTTCGGCAGCTGCAGCACCGACACCTTGCCGTAGTCGTCGCTCGTCGCGTCGCTGTTGACCGCCATGTAGGCCGCGAGGTTGTTCTCCTTGTCCCGCGGCACGTAGACCGACGTCAGCGACCAGGTCTCCCCCGCACCGGTGTCGGTGAAAAGGCGGTACGGCGGCTGCAGGCGGTTGGCGCTCTGCGGGTCGCTCGGCACCTCCCACCGGCTCGACCCCTCGAACCATGCCGACGCCGAGGTCTCGTGGTAGCGCTGGAACTGGAAGCGCTGGGCCTTGAACAGGTCCTCGGGGTAGCGCAGGTGCTCGAGCAGGGAGTCGGGGATGTCGTCCTTCGGCTGCACCACCCCGGGGAAGACGTCCTCCCAGGCCTGCAGGATCGGGTCGTCCTCGTCCCACTCGTAGAGCCGGACGGTGCCGTCGTAGGCGTCGACCGTCGCCTTGACCGAGTTGCGCAGGTAGTTGATCTCGTCGGTCGGCAGCGTCTGGAAGCCGGTGTTCTGCTGCAGCGCGTCGTCGGTCATCTCCTCGAGCGACTCGCGCTGGGAGAGCGGGTACTTGTCGGTGACCGTGTAGCCGTCGAGGATCCACTGGATCTTGCCGTCCACCACGACCGGGTAGGGGTCGGAGTCGACGGTGAGCCACGGCGCGACCTTCTCCACCATGGTGCGCGGGTTGCGGTCGTAGAGGATCTTCGAGTTCGCGTGCACCCGGCTGGAGAGCAGCAGGTTGGGCTCGCTGAACTTCACCGCGTAGAGCAGCTGGTCGAAGAGGTTGCCGATCGGCACGCCCGCGTCGCCGTCGTAGGTCGTCGCGACGTCCTCGTCGGTGCGCTCGCCGCGCGGCAGGTCGAACTCGACCGCCTTGCCGTTGGGGTCGAGCCCGACGATGCTGTAGTCCGGGCTCTGCTCGCCGAAGTAGACGCGCGTCTCGTAGCCCTCGTCGCCCGACAGCCGGGTCAGGGTGTCCTCGTCCGGCTCGGCGCCCTCGGCCCACTGGATGCTGGTGTCCTGGCGCGAGTCGTCCTCGGGCCGCTGGTTGGCGAACGCCGCGATGACGCCGTTGCCGTGGGTGTAGGCGGTGTGCAGGTTGGACCAGTTCTGGTCGCTCTCGGCCAGGCCGCTCTGGTCCAGCTCGCGCACGCCGAGGACCACGGCGCGGTCCGTGCCGTCGATCTCGTAACGGTCGACGTCGAGCACGTCGGGCACCGAGTAGTAGGCCCGCACCTGCTGCTGCTGCTCGAAGATCTCGCTGACGATCTGCGGGTCGACGAGCGGGATGCCGGCCGTCAGGCCGTCGAGCGCCTCGAGCCGGCCGTCGTCGGCGGCCACCGGCGTGCCGGCCACGTTGCGCACGTCGATCTGGTCGAGCTGGTAGGCCGCGCGCGTGGCGTCGATGTTGGCCTTGATGTAGGGGCCCTCACGGTCCGGGACGTTGGGGTTGACCCGGATCGACTGCACGATCGACGGGACGACGAGGCCGAGGATGATCGCCGAGAGGGCGAACAGCGCGACTCCCACGGACGGCAGCAGCCAGGTGCGGCGCAGCACGTTGGCGAGGAACAGCACGGCGCACACGACCGCGATCCCGGCGAGGATCTCCTTCGCGGGCAGCACCGCCTTGTCGTCGGTGTAGCCCATGCCGGTGAAGATCGAGCCCGAGTTGGTGACCAGGTCGTAGCGGTCGAGCCAGTAGTCGACGGCCTTGGCGAGCACGAAGACCGCCAGCAGCACCGACACCTGGATCTGCGCGGCGCTGGTGAGCCGCTCCCCCACACGCCCCGAGAGCCGGATCCCGCCGAAGAGGTAGTTGACGACGACCGTCGCCAGCAGCCCGACGACGGCCAGCGCCATCACGAAGTCGACGACGTAGTGCCAGAAGGGCAGGTCGAAGACGTAGAAGCCGACGTCCTTGTTGAAGTACGGGTCCTCCGTGCCGAACGACTTGCTGTGCCGCCACAGCGAGAAGCTGCGCCACTGCCCGGTGGCGGAGGCGCCGGCGAAGAGCCCCATCACGATCGCGACGGCGGCGATCACCTTGCCCATGCGCGGCGCGAGGAGCTCGCGGTAGCGGTCCATCCCGTCGTCGGGCATCCCGGGCATGCCGGGCCACAGGACCGGGCGGAACCGGTAGGCCACCGCCATCGCCGCGGCCACGGTCGCGGCCATCAGCCCGGCGAAGACCAGGAACAGCCCCACCCGGGTGAGCAGCAGCGTCGTGAAGACCTCGCTGTAGCCGGTCGAGCGGAACCACAGCCGCTCGGTCCAGAACGACGCGAAGCCGCTCAGCAGCATGAAGCCGACCACCAGCACGATCGCGGTGATCACCAGCGCGCCGGGACGGCGCGACGAGGACGGAGGCCGCGGCGGCGTGGCGGGTCGGGGAGTGTCGAAGGGAGCGCTCATACCGGCACCTGTCAGGGATTGTCGAGGGGAGAGTCGTGCAACGTCGCGTGGAGCAGGTCCAGCAGGCCGGGCACCAGCTCGGTGCCGTCGACCACGGACTGGTCGTCGTCGTGGGCCCGCAGCCGCAGGGCGCAGTAGGAGGCGCCCGCGCGGGTCACCCCGGCCACCATCCGGACCTCCTGGCGGTCCGGGTGCTCGCGGGCGAAGAGCTCCGCGGCCGTCGGGTCGTCGGGGATGTCGTCGTCGGCCTCGGGCGGCAGCACCAGGCGCTCGATGACCGCCGCGCAGCCGCTCACGCTGTCCGGCCAGGCGATCGACTGGAGCGCCTCCTCCAGCGCCTGGCCCGGCGGCAGCCCGTCCTGCTCGATCGGGGTGAACGAGCCGTCGTCGCCCGGGCCGTCGATCGCCATCGCCGCGGCGAGGGCGGGCTCCTGGGCGACCAGCTCGGCGGTGTCGACGAGGGCGTAGAGCCGCGCGGGCTGGTCCCAGCCGTCACCGGCCACGTGCGCCTCGATCTCGAGCACCGCGGCGGCGAGCGCCGGGTCCTCGGGCAGTGCGATCGGCTGGTCGGGGTCGGTCATCAGGAGGCGTCCTCGCAGGTCGGCAGGTCGGTGTCGGGGTCGGCGGTCCAGGCGGCCAGGGTCTCGACGGCGGCGTGCAGCGTGGTGGCCCTCGCCAGGCGCATGTCGCCGGTGTCGACGCCCCCGATGCCGTCGCAGTTGTCGGCGGGGACGAGGAACAGGCGGGCTCCGGCGTCGCGGGCGGCGGCGATCTTCTGCTGGATCCCGCCGATCGGCCCGACCTTGCCGTCGGGGGTGATGGTGCCGGTGCCGGCGACGTCGGCGCCGCCGGTCAGCGATCCGGGCGTCAGTGTGTCGACGATCGCCAGCGACATCATCAGCCCGGCGCTGGGACCTCCGATGTTGTCGGCGATCCGGACGCTCACCTGGAAGGGGAAGTCGTAGCCCGTGCCGGGCGTGATGCCGACCCGCGGCGTCCCGTCGACCTGCTCGGGGGTGACCTCGACGCTCACGTCCTCGCCGTCGCGGCGCACGCGGAACTCGATCGGCTCGCCGGCCGGCGCCGCGGTGACGGCGTCGACGACGTCCTGGGCCCGGGTCACCTCGGTCCCGCCGACCTCCAGCAGCCGGTCACGCACCTCCAGCTTGCCCTCCGCGGGCAGGCCGGGGGTCACGTCGAGCACCTCGACGATCGGCGTGACGTCCTCGCCGATCTCGGTCAGCGCGGCGGCGACGGCGGTGTCCTGCGACGACACCATCTCCACCGCGGACTCGCGGTCGCTGGACTCGTCGGTGTCCTCGGGCGCGTAGACCGAGGAGCGCGGCCAGACCGCCGCGTCGGGGTCGAGGTAGGCGCGCAGCAGCTCGGGGAGGCTGACGTCGTCCTCGGGCTGGGAGACGTAGACGGTGGTCATCCGGAGCTCGCCGTCGTCGTGGTAGGCCCGGTGGCCGGTGACCTGCACCGTCTCCTGGCCGTCGTTCTCACCGAGGATGTCGACGGTCGGCCCGGGGTAGTAGGTGACGTAGGGCAGCGGGAGGAACGCCGCGGCCGCCCAGAGCACGGCCAGCAGGGTCAGCGCGACCAACCCCGCCCTGGTCCGCTGACTCATGGGCGCAACTCTCTCAAATGGGTGCAACTACGACGCGCGACGGGTGTCGCCGCCGGGGCGGCCGTGCGCGTGGCTGGGTCGCACCGCGATGCCGGTGTTGCGGTCGCGGGAGGACGCGGGCGTGGGCCGGGTCCCTGCGGGCAGGTCCTTGGCGAGGGCCTTGCCGAGGCGCTCGACCGCGACCTCGCGGTCGACCTCGCCGTGGCCGTCGCGGCCCACCCACGACACCCACAGCATGGCGACGACCGTCGTCAGGCCGGCCGGCACGAGCCACAGCAGGATCTCCACGCCCCGAGCGTAGGCGGGCGCGGGGGCGTGCGGCGGCAGGCGCTACGGCGTGCCGACCCACTCCTCGCTCGCGTCGTCGAAGACCTGGTGCTTCCAGATCGGCACCTCGGCCTTGAGCGTGTCGATCAGGTCGCGCGACGCGGCGAAGGCGTCGCCGCGGTGGGAGGCCGTCGTGGCGACGACGACCGCGAGGTCGCCGACCTGCAGCGGGCCGACCCGGTGGACGGCGGCGACACCGCGTACGTCGTGGGCGGCCGCGACCCGCCGGCAGACGTCCTCGAGGCGGGCCAGCGCGGTCGGGTGGGCGGAGTAGCCGAGCGCGGCCACGCCCTTGCCGCCGTCGTGGTCGCGCACCCGGCCGACGAACAGGGTGAGGCCTCCCGCGGCGTCGTCGTCGAGGGAGTCCACCACCTCGGTCACGTCGAGGGGCGTGTCGCGGATGTCGACGAGTCGCAGGGGGTCGGTCACGCGGTCGAGTCTAGGGCCCGCGGCCCCTCGCGGTCTGGGTGGCGGTGAGTACCGTGGGACCCATGAGTGACACCCCTGGAGGCGCCTCCGGCGACGACAGCAACCCGTTCAAGGGCACGCCCTTCGAGCAGATCTTCTCCCAGCTCGGCGGCTTCGCCGGCGGCCCCGGCGCGCCCGGCGGCATGCCGGACCTGAACTCGCTGATGGCCCAGGTGCAGGGCCTCTTCGCCCCGCACGACGGCCCGGTCAACTGGGACACCGTCACCGACCTGGCCCGCCGCGCGGCCGCGCAGGAGCCCGACCCGACGGTGACCGCCGCGCAGTCCGGCGCCGTCGCCGACGCCGTGCGCCTCGCCGACCACTGGCTCGACACCACCACCGGGTTCCCGTCGGGCGTCACGACCACCGCCGCGTGGTCCCGCGCGGAGTGGATCGTCGAGACCATCGACGTCTGGAAGGTGCTGGTCGAGCCGATCGCCGGGTCCGCCACCGCCGCGCTCGGCCAGGCGATGCCCGAGGAGATGCGCCAGCTGGTCGGTCCGCTCGTCGCGATGCTCGGCAAGGCCAGCGGCGCGATGGTCGCGTCCCAGGTCGGCAGCGGCCTCGGCGCGCTCGCCGGTGACGTGCTCAGCGCCTCCGACATCGGGCTGCCGCTCGGCCCGATCGGCAAGGCCGCGCTGCTCCCCACCAACGTCGCCGCGTTCGCCGCGGAGATCCCCGACGTCACCGGCGACGACGTCCTGCTCTACCTCGCGCTGCGCGAGGCCGCCCACCAGCGCCTCTTCGCGGGCGTGCCGTGGCTGCGCGACCACCTGATCAGCGCGGTCGCCGAGTACGGCGCCGGGATGGACTTCGACACCTCCGGGATGGAGGAGAAGCTGCGCGGCATCGACATGAGCAACCCCGCGGCGATGCAGGACGCAATGTCGGGCGGCCTGTTCGACCCCGAGCCGTCCGCCGCCCAGAAGGCCGCGCTGGAGAAGCTCGAGGTCACCCTCGCGCTCGTCGAGGGCTGGGTCGACGAGGTCGTCGGCCAGGCGACCGCCGACCGGATGCCCGCCGCGGCCAAGCTGCAGGAGACCGTGCGACGCCGGCGCGCCGCGGGCGGTCCCGCCGAGCAGACGTTCGCCACCCTCGTCGGCCTCGAGCTGCGGCCGCGGCGGCTGCGCGACGCCTCCACGCTGTGGGGCTCGCTGCGCACCCGCCAGGGCACCGAGGCCCGCGACGGCGTGTGGATGTCGCCGCACCTGCTGCCGACCGCCGCCGACCTCGACGACCCGCTGGGCTTCCGCGAGGACTCCGTGGCCCCCGAGGAGCTCTCCGCCGAGGAGTTCGAGGCCGGGCTCCGCGGGCTGCTCGACGGCGACGACGACCGGCCCACCGAGTGACGCTCCACGCGAGCGCGGTGGCGACGCTGCGCGACTGGCGTGCGCCCTCCCCCGGGCAGGAGGCGCTGCGCGAGCGCTACCTCGCGCACCTCGCCGCGCACCCCGACGGCCTGGCCAAGCCCTGCTTCCCCGACCACCTGACCGCCGGGGCGATCGTCGTGTCGCCGCGCGGCGACGCGGTCCTGCTCAACCACCACCGCAAGGCCGGCGCGTGGCTGGCCTTCGGCGGGCACCTCGAGGCCGACGACGCCTCGCTCGTCGACGGCGCCCGCCGCGAGCTGGTGGAGGAGTCCGGGCTCGACCGGTTCGACCTCGACCCGGAGCCGTTGTCCCTCGACGAGCACGAGGTCGGGTTCTGCTCCGACCGGGGCACCGTCCACCACCTCGACGTGCGCTTCCTCGCCGTCGCCGAGCCCGACGGGAGCCACGCCACCAGCGAGGAGTCCCTCGACGTGCGGTGGTGGCCGGTCGACGACCTGCCGCAGACCTTCGACGACATGTACGTCCTCATCGACGCCGCCGTCACCCGGGTGCGCGAGCGGCTGGCGGGTCAGGTCGGGTCGTAGCCCTCGGGCAGCTCGAGGCGGGCCGCGGTGGACCAGCCGGCGAGGTAGCCCTTGGCCCGCTCGGCCTTCGGGTACCGGTCGACCCAGGCCCAGAACTCCTCGGTGTGGCCCGGCACCAGCAGGTGGGCGAGCTCGTGCACGAGCACGTAGTCGACGACCCAGGCCGGCATCTGCTGGAGCCGCTCGGAGAGCCGGATCGTGCGGTCGCCGGGCGTGCAGGACCCCCAGCGGGACTGCTGGTTCGTCACCCACCGCACGCTCGACGGCGTCGCCATGCCGCCGAGCCAGGCGTCGTTGAGCGCGTGCGCCCGGGTCAGCAGCTGCTCGTCGGAGGGCTTGCGGCGCTGCTCCTTGCGCTCGATCCGGGCGACCATGTCGGCCACCCAGGTCGCCTCGTCCCGCTTGCTCATCGTCGCGGGGATCAGCACGACGATCCGCTCGCCCTCCCGGTAGGCCGAGACCGTGCGGCGGCGCTTGCGCGAGCGACGCACCTCCACCTGCGGAGCCGGGGTCGGGGTGGGCATGGGTCGAACCTAACCCTCGCCACCCCCGCCCGTCCCGCGCACGCGCGGGTCACAGGCGCGCGGCGGCCCACTCCAGCAGCCGCGGACGCTCCCACGTGGTGACGATCCGGTCGGGGTCGATGCCGGCCTCCGTGGCCCGCGCGGCACCGTGGTCGAGCATGTCGAGCTGGCCCGGCGCGTGGGCGTCGGAGTCGATCGAGAACAGGCAGCCGAGGTCGCGGGCGAGCTCGATGAGCCGGGTGGGCGGGTCACGGCGCTCGGGCCGGGAGTTGATCTCCACCGCGACGCCCTCCTCCGCGCACGCGGTGAAGACCGCCCGGGCGTCGAACTGGCTCTGGCCCCGCGTGCCGCGGTTGCCCGTGACCAGCCGCCCGGTGCAGTGGCCCAGGACGTTGGTGTGCGGGTTGCGCACCGCCGCCACCATCCGGCGCGTCATCGCGTCGTGGTCCATCTTCAGCTTGGAGTGGACCGATGCGACCCGCACCTCGAGGCGTCCCAGCATCTCGTCGGTCTGGTCGAGGGAGCCGTCGTCGAGGATGTCGACCTCGATCCCCTTCAGCAGCGTGAACGCGCCGTCGAGGTGGGCGTTGACCGCGTCGACCACGTCGAGCTGGCGGGCGAGGCGGGCGGCGCTGAGCCCGTGGGCGATGGTGAGCCGCGGGCTGTGGTCGGTCAGCACGAGGTAGTCGTGCCCGAGCTCCATCGCCGTCATCGCCATCTCCTCCAGCGGCGAGCCTCCGTCGGACCAGTCCGAGTGGGAGTGCAGGTCGCCGCGCAGCCGCGCGCGGAGCTCCTCGCCGCCCGTCGCGAGCGGGCCGGCCGTCTCCTCCAGCGCGACCAGACGCTCCGGCACGATGCCGCGGCAGGCGTCGGTGATGACCGCGGCCGTGCTCTTGCCGATGCCGGGGAGCTCGGTGAGGGTGCCGGCCTCGGCACGGGCGCGCACGTCCTCCTCCGGCAGCGGGAGGATGGTGCGCGCCGCCCTGCGGAACGCCTCGATGCGGCGCGTCTCCTCGCGCTGGCGCTCCATCAGGAACGCGATCCGGCGAAGCGTGGCCACCGGCCCGAGGGTCATCGGGTCACTCCCCCCGGAACCGCGGCGACCGCTTCTCGCGCGCCGCGGCGATCCCCTCCTGGAGGTCGGCGGTCGCGAGCGTCATCGGCTGCGCGAGCGCCTCCCACTGCAGCGCCGCCTCGAAGTCGGCGTGCCCGCCCCCGGCGAGCGCGACCTTGGTGAGGCGGGCCGCGATCGGCGCCGTCGCCGCGACCCCGGCGGCGGTCTCCAGCACCTCGTCGAGGAAGGCGGCCGGGTCCACGACCCGCGAGACCAGGCCCAGGCGCAGCGCCTCGTCGGCGTCGACGACCCGGCCGGTGAGCAGCAGGTCGCGCGCGTGGGCCGGACCGACGACGTTCGGGAGCAGGTACGTGCCGGCCATCCCCGCGTGCATGCCGAGCTTGTTGAACGGGACGCCGAGCCGCGCGCCCGCGGCGGCGTAACGGATGTCGCAGGCGAGCGCGAGGCACAGCCCCGCCCCGATCGCCGGCCCGTTGACCGCCGCGATCGTCGGCACCTCCAGGCGTCGCACGGACAGCCAGGCCCGGTAGAACGGCAGCATCCGCGAGCGCAGGTGGTCGACCGAGGCGTCGGGCTCGCTGGCGATCCACGAGGTGTTGCCGCCGGAGCAGAACGCGCTCCCCTCCCCCGTCACCACGACCACCCGCACCGTGGGGTCCGCGGCCAGGTGGTCGATCGCGGTGACCCACGAGGCGGTCATCTCGTCGCTCATCGCGTTGCGCATGCCGGGGTTGTCGAGGGTCAGCAGCGCGACCCCCTCCGAGGGACGGTCGAGGCGCAGGTGCGTGAGGTCTGGGGTCTGGTCGGCCATGGCCCGAGGGTACTGAGCGCGTCGGACACCCCCGCAGCGGGATTCACGCTCACGCGCGTGGTTGCGTGAGCGTGGGCCACGCGTGGCGTAGGGTCCGCCTTGGAGCGTGGGCGGCCGCCTGCGCACCCCGGCGGGCTTCCCCACCCAACCCCCGTCGCGACGACCAATGAGTAACGAGCAAGGAGGCCGTCATGGCGGAGACCTGGAGCGGTGAGTTCTACTGCGTCAAGTGCAAGGAGAAGCGCGAGGCGGAGGGCGAGATCAAGGTCAACGACAAGGGCACCAAGATGGCCAAGGGCGTCTGCCCGGTCTGCGGTACCAACCTGAACCGCATCCTCGGCAAGGCGTGACTCCGCGCCCCACGAGCTGACACGACGGCGCCGCCCCACCGGGGTGGCGCCGTCGCTGCGTCCCGGCCCCTGATCGGCCTGTGGAGCACCGCCCACGGCCACGCGCGGGATGGGACCGTGGCGACCATGAGTGCCACCCCGCTCCGCGCGCAGCTCGACTGCCCACCGCCGTGGCGCCACCGCGTGGCCGTCGCGCTGGACGTCGCCGGTGTCACCGTGGCCGCCGACGCACCCGTCGGGATCGCGGTCGCCCCGGGCCGGCTGGTGTCGCGCACCGTCGACGACTGGTGCGTGGCCTCGCTGCCGCACCTGCTGGTCGGGGTGTGGCCGTGGGCGGTCGACGTCGGGCCGTGGGTCGCGCCGGGCGTGGGGCCGTGCGCGCGGTGCGTGGGCGCCGCCGTGCTCGACGACGGCAGCCGTCCGCACCCGGAGGCGACCCCGGGCGCGCTGCCCGGCGCCTGGCTGGCGGTCGCGGCCGGGGTCGTCGCCCGCGACCTCGACGCGTGGCGGCGCGACGAGCCGCCCCACACATGGGCCGCGTCGTGGCGCTTCGACCACCGCCCGGTGCCGGAGGAGCGCCGCTGGCAGCGCCACCCCTACTGCGGCTGCGCCTGGTTCGACACGGCCTGAGCCCGCGGCCGCGGCGCGGTCACCACCACTCGCTGTCGAGCTTGCTCTCCATCGCACGCAGGTGGGTGCGCGAGCAGGTGTCGCAGAAGGTGCGCCGCCGACCGTTCTCGACCGCCGTCGTCCACGTCAGCGTCTGCTCGTCCGACGCCTGGGTCCCGCAGAAGTCACAGGTGATCAGCTCGCCCATGGCCCGAGGGTAGCCCGGCCGCACCGCCCCCGGACACGGCACGAGCCGGCACGACGTCACCGTGACGTCGTACCGGCTCGTGTCCTGCTCACCCGCGATCAGGGTGGCACCCGGGGGGCCGTGGCCCCTCTCAGATCGCGCGGGCGAGCGCGAGACGCGCCTGCTGCGCGGCCTGCTCGGCCTTGCGGCTCATGCGGCGGGCCAGGGCCAGACGGTGGCCGCGCCGGAGCTCGAGCGCCTCTCCCAGGCGCGCGGACATTTGCGCGCGTGCGAGTTCTTCGTGCATGAGATTCATGTCGTTCGTTCCGTTCAGGTAGGTCTTCATGGTGGGTGTCTTTCCTGTGTTTCCTCGGAGGGGCGGGAGCGGTGCTGTCCGGGCTAGGCGACCTGGATGGTCTGCTCGGACTTGCGGGGCCTGCCTCGCGGACGCTTGCGCGGGATCACCACGCCCTGGAGGAAGAGCTCGCCTCCCCAGACGCCCCACGGCTCGCGCCGCTCACGGGCTCCGTCGAGGCACAGCGCCTGCACGGGGCAGCCGATGCAGAGTGCCTTGGCCGCCTCGACGTCCGCGGGGGACTCGGCAAACCACAGCTCGGCGTCGTTGACGCGGCAGGGCAGCAGCTCGTCATCCACTCCGGCAGCTGCGTCGTGCAGGGCACCGAGGGGAGCCTGGGGCTCCGACCCGGTCGCGTCGGCAGCTCGGTTGCGGTCGAGAACGCTGATGGTCATGTGTTTCACCTCCTCATCGGTGACCTGATCGCGGGTTGTTCACTGGACGAACGGTGCGGGACAAACAGAAAGGCCGCGGATCCCGGGTGTCGGGTTCCGCGGCCTGGAGGCTGCCGATGAGGTGCGTGACCTATGTCGACGGACTCCAGACCGAAGTGCCCGGGAAATCGCCCTTGATGCGAACGATGGCGGCGTCGCCCTGGACGGCCACCACGCCGGCGCCGAAGGCGCGGGTGTGCGCGCAGGGGCGGCCGAGGGTGGACATGCC
The DNA here is from genome assembly GCF_020991065.1 of Nocardioides okcheonensis. Lineage (NCBI taxonomy): Bacteria > Bacillati > Actinomycetota > Actinomycetes > Propionibacteriales > Nocardioidaceae > Nocardioides > Nocardioides okcheonensis. The sequence goes on along the minus strand of NZ_CP087710.1, from coordinate 3,989,639 downwards.
GAAGGACGGCGTCCAAGCCGTCATCGTCTTCGTGTAGTTCTCCATCAGGGCCACCTCCTTCGGGGCATCGGGCGCGGATCGTCGTCAGCGATCCCAGTGCGCGTGGGTTGTTGTCGAGAACGCTAGACCCTCGACGACGTCAGGGGCAAACGATTTTGTGGGTATTACCGAAATTCTTTCCCGGGATCCCTCCGGGAGCCCGGATCAGGCCTCTCGGCCCGCCACCAGGGCGAGGACGTCGTCGCCGTACTTGGCGATCTTGCCGGGGCCGACGCCGCTGATCGCGCGCAGCCCCGACTCGTCGGTCGGGACGTGCTCGGCGATCAGCTGGAGGGTGGCGTCGGTGAACACCACGAACGCCGGCACGCTGTCGGCGGACGCCCGGGCCAGGCGCCACTCGCGCAGCCGCTCGAAGAGGGCCTCGTCGTAGGAGGCGGGACAGTCGGCGCAGCGCCCGGTCTTCTTCTCGCTGGCGCTGGACAGCGCCTTGCCGCACTCGCGGCAGTGGAGCGCGGCGCGGTTGCGGCGGCTGCGCTCGCGGCGCTGGCCGGACGCGCTCGGCACCCCCTCGACGAGGCCGGACAGGAACGGCGAGGCGCCGCGGTTGGCGCGGCCCCCGGGCTCGCGGGCCACGGCCCACGACACGGCGAGCTCGTCGCGCGCGCGGGTCATCGCGACGTAGAGCAGGCGTCGCTCCTCCTCGACCTCGGCAGGGGTCTGGGCCTGCGAGATCGGCATCATCTTCTCGTGCATGCCGGCCACGAAGACGGCGTCCCACTCGAGTCCCTTGGCGGAGTGGATCGTGGCCAGCGTGACGGCGTCGGCGACGGGCGCGTGCTGCTCGCTGGCGCGCCGGTCGAGGTCGTCGACCAGGTCGCCGACGCTCGCGCCCGGACGCTCGCGCCCGAAGTCGGCGGCGAGGTCGACGAGCGCCTGGAGCGACTCCCAGCGGTTGCGGACCTCTCCCCTGCCCTCGGGCGGCTCGGTGGAGTGGCCCATCTGCGACAGCACCGCCAGCACGGCGTCGGCCACCGGTCCCGACGCCTCGCCGCTGCGGGCGGCGCCGCGGACCAGGGTGATCGCCTGGCGGACCTCGGGCCGGTCGAAGAACCGGGCGGCCCCGCGGACGACGTACGGCACCCCGCGGGCGGCCAGCGCCTCCTCGAAGCGCTCGGACTGGGCGTTGATGCGCAGCAGCACCGCCATCCTGCTCGCGGGGGTGCCGTCGGCGCGCAGCGCCGCGATCCGGTCGGCCACCGCGTCGGCCTCGGCGACCTCGTCGCTGGCCTCGCGGTAGGTGATCCGTGCGCCCGAGGGGCGTTGGGCGACGAGGTCGACACCCTTGCTCGGGGTGCCGGCGAGCAGCGCGTTGGCGGCGTGGACGACCTCGGGGGTGGAGCGGTAGTTGCGGACCAGCTCGACGCTGGTGGCCGAGGGGTGGGCCTTGGTGAACTCGCGGAGGTAGCGCGCGTCGGCGCCGGCGAAGGAGTAGATCGTCTGGGCCGGGTCGCCGACGACGCAGAGCTCGTCGCGCCCGCCGAGCCAGAGGTCGAGCAGCGCGTGCTGGAGCGGGGAGACGTCCTGGAACTCGTCGACGACGAACCACTTGTACTGCCGGCGCACCTGCGCGGCCACCGCCTCGTTGTCGGCGAGCAGGCCGGCGGCGAAGAGGAGGACGTCCTCCATGTCCATCCGCCCCTGGCCGCGCTTGACCTCCTCGTAGGCGTCGAACGCGCGGGCCACCGTCTCCGGGTCGAGGCCGGACACGGCCCGCCCGCGCGAGCGCGCGACGGCGGGGTAGGAGTCGGGGCCGACGTTGGACACCTTCGCCCACTCGACCTCGCTCGCGAGGTCGCGCAGGGTGGCCTGGTCGACGCCGAGGCGCTGGCGCCGGGCGGCGAGGGCGAGCATCGACAGCTTGGACTCGGTGAGCTCGGGGAGGTCGCGCTGGTGGACCCGCGGCCAGAAGAAGCGGAGCTGGCGCAGCGCCGCGGAGTGGAAGGTGCGCGCCTGCACGCCCGGGGCGCCGAGCGAGCGCAGCCGCTCGCGCATCTCCCCCGCCGCGCGGGTGGTGAACGACAGGGCGAGCACCTCGGTCGGCGCGTAGACCCCGGTCGCGACGCCGTGGGCGATGCGGTGCGTGACGGCGCGGGTCTTGCCGGTGCCGGCGCCGGCGAGCACGCGGACCGGGCCACGCAACGCCTCGGCGACCTGTCGCTGCTCGGGGTCGAGCGCGTCGAGCACCATCGGCTCCTGGGGGACGTCGGGGAACGGGGGGACGGAAGGGGTGGCTGGTGGCGCCACCCTAGACGCCGGCTCCGACACCGGCGGGAATGCCCGGCAGCGAGCGGTCGTTGAGCCGGGCATGTCCCAGTTCACGATGTTCACCACGCCCTGGTGCGGCTACTGCCACCGCCTCAAGAGCCAGCTCGACCGCGAGGGGATCGCGTTCGACATCGTCGACATCGAGCAGCAGCCCGACGCCGCGCTCACCGTCGAGCAGGCCAACGGCGGCAACCAGACGGTCCCGACGCTGCTCTTCAGCGACGGCAGCACGCTCACCAACCCGTCGGTGGCGCAGGTCAAGGACAAGCTGGCCGCCCTGGCGTGAGCCGGGGCGCCGGCCGGGGATAACCTGACGTCGTGTCACTGCTGAACTCGATCGACCGCGACCACGTCCTCACCGCGATGGAGACCTGGGACGCGGCGGGCGGTGCGAACTACATGCTCGTGCGCGGCGGCGTCTCGACCCACGTGCTCCTCCACCGCGGCCGCGAGTACGACGCCGCGGCGATCGCCGGCATCGCGCACGGCCTGGCCACCGGCCGCACCCTGACCCCCGCCGACGTCCCCGGCGGGGGCGCCGGCGCGAGCAAGGCGCTGACCCGGCTCGGCTTCCAGATCCGCGACGACTCGCCGCCCAGCGAGCGCGTCCCGGGCACGCGGGCGCGCACCCCGCGCTCGTCGACGTCGTCCACCAGGTCGTCCTCGACCCCGCGCACGCCGACGACGCGTCCCAAGCGGGTCGCCGAGGTCGACCGTCCGGTGAACCTGTGCCCGCGGTGCTTCATCGCCCTGCCGGCGACGGGCATCTGCGACACCTGCGACTGAGGATCAGCCCCAGCCGGGGCCGGTGAGCGGTCGCCCGAACCAGCTCTCGATCAGCGACGACGAGATCGAGACGCTGCGCGGCACGACGATCTCGCCCGACGTCGCGGCCGCCTCGAACTCGGTCCGCGTCCACCAGCGCGCCTCCTCGATCTCGGCGCCGTCGACGTCGATGTCGGTGCTCACCGCACGTCCGGTGAAGCCCAGCATCAGGCTGGCCGGCAGCGGCCACGGCTGGCTGCCGAAGTAGCGCACCTCGCCGACCCGGACCCCGACCTCCTCGTCGACCTCACGGCGTACGGCGTCCTCGAGGGTCTCCCCCGGCTCGCAGAAGCCGGCCAGGGTCGACCACCGCCCGGCCGGCCACGAGGCGTTGCGGCCCAGGAGGATCGCCTCGTCGTCGCCCTCGCCGTGGGTGATCGCCATGATCACCGCGGGGTCGGTGCGGGGGAACTGCGCGCGGCCGCACGCGGTGCAGCGCAGCTCGTGACCCGCCGCCCTGCTCACCAGCGTGCCACCGCAGCGCGGGCAGAACTTCGTCGCGTGGTGCCACTCGGCCAGCCCGATGGCATGCATCAGCAGCGGCGCCTGCGGCAGGTCGTCGTCGTCCAGCAGGCCCAGCACCGAGCGCAGCGGGACCCACTCCTCCGGCGGGCCGGGCGCCTGCTCCGGCGCGACGACCACCGCGAGGTGGACCACGCCGTCGGTCTCGCCGAGGAGGACCGGGAGTCCCTCGGGCGCCTCGTCGGGCGACAGCCAGGTGACGGCTCCGTCCACGGGGCGCAGCCGGTTGCCGGCGACGACCAGCACCCGCGTCGACGGATCCGCGGTGCGTGCCGCGAGCCAGTCGTCGTCGGTGCGTCGCAGCCCGAGCCGGTTGTGCGCGTGGGCGGACAGGGCGACGTGCGGGAGGGTGCGCTCGGTGGACACCCGCTCAGGTTAGCCACCGATCTTTTTGACAATCGTTCTCAACTACAATGAGAATGATTCTCATGAAGATCCGACGTGTCCCTGTCCTGCTCGCCACCCTCGTGGCCCTCGCCTCCTCCGCCTGCGCCGCCTCCGACCCTCGCCGCCCGGAGGCCGGGTCCGGCACTCCCGCCGAACCCACCGACACCCCGTCCGCGGCGGCAGGGACCGAGGTCGCCTCGGCCGCTCCCCGGCTGGCCGTGACCCACGACGGCGGCGTGTCGGTCGTCGACGCCCGCACCGGCGAGGTGCTCGCCGAGGAGGCGCTCGAGGGCTACCTCCGGGTCAGCCCGGCCGGGGACGGACGCCACGCGCTGGTGAGCACCACGGGCGGCTGGGAGGTGCTCGACCTCGGGTCGTGGACCGACGAGCACGGCGACCACGGCCACCACTGGACCAGCACCCCCGGGCTGACGGGCGCCCGGTTCGAGGCCGCCGAGCCGGGTCACGTCGTGGCCCACGACGGGCTCACCACCCTGTTCGACGACGGCACGGGGACGATCACGTCGTTCGACACCACCGCACTGGGGTCTGACGGCCCCGAGGTCACCACGACGAGCACCGAGGAGGCGCACCACGGGGTCGCCGTCCGCCTCGCGAACGGCAACCTGCTGACCACCGACGGCGACGAGGAGTCACGTTCGGGGGTCCGGCTGCTCGGCCCGTCCGGGGTCGTGATGGCGCAGACCGACGCGTGCCCGGGCGTGCACGGCGAGGCGTTCGCCCAGGACGTCGCCGTCCTCGGGTGCGAGGACGGCGCGGTCGTCGTCGACGGCCGCGAGATCACCAAGGTCACCAGCCCGGACCCGTACGGCCGGATCGGCAACCAGGCGGGCTCGGAGGTCTCCCCGATCCTGCTCGGCGACTACAAGACCGACCCCGACGCCGAGCTCGAGCGACCCACCCGGGTCTCGCTCATCGACACCCGCACCGGCACCCTGCGGCTGGTCGACCTCGGCACGAGCTACAGCTTCCGCTCCCTTGGCCGCGGCCCCGACGGCGAGGCGCTCGTCCTCGGCACCGACGGTGCCCTCCACGTCCTCGACGAGCGCACCGGCGCGGTGGAGCGCCGCATCGACGTCGTCGGCCGCTGGAAGGAGCCGCTCGACTGGCAGCAGCCGCGCCCCACGCTGCACGTCGTGGGCACCACGGCGTACGTCACCGAGCCGCGCCGGGACCGGCTGCACGTCGTCGACCTCGACCGCGGGCGCGTGACGTCGACCCTGGACCTGCCGCACACGCCCGACGAGGTCGTCGCCAACGCGGGCTGAGTCCCTAGGCTGGGCGCCGTGAGCACGCACATCGGCGCCCAGCCCGGCGACATCGCCCCCACCGTCCTCCTGCCCGGCGACCCGCTGCGGGCGCGCTGGATCGCCGAGACGTTCCTCGACGACGCCCGCTGCTACAGCGAGGTCCGCGGGATGTACGGCTACACCGGCACCTGGCGCGGGCAGCGCGTGTCGGTGCAGGGCTCGGGCATGGGCCAGCCGTCGATGGCGATCTACGTCAACGAGCTCTTCACCGACTACGACGTCCAGTCGGTCGTCCGGGTCGGGTCGTGCGGCGCCCTGACCGAGGACGTCGGCGTGCGCGACGTGATCATCGCGTCGGGTGCCTGCACCGACTCCTCGATGAACCGGATCGCCTTCCACGGCCTCGACTACGCGCCGGTCGCCGACTTCGGCCTGCTGCGCGGCGCGGTCGAGGCGGCCGAGGCCCGCGAGGGCGGGTCGCCGTTCCACGTCGGGCTGATCTTCTCCAGCGACTCGTTCTACGCCGCCCGCCCCGAGCTGCTCGGCGAGATGGTGAAGTACGGCGTGCTGGCCGTCGAGATGGAGGCCAGCGCGCTCTACACCCTGGCCGCCAAGCACCGCCGGCGCGCGCTGGCGATCTGCACCGTCTCCGACCACATCGTCACCGGCGAGGAGACCACCTCGCAGGAGCGCGAGCAGACCTTCGGCGAGATGGTCGAGATCGCGCTCACTGCCGCCCTGGCCTGAGCCCCGTCCCGCCGGTCCGCGCGTCGGCGTACGCCGCTCCCGCGAGCGGTGCGTGAGGGGGATTTCCGGGCGCAGGAATCCTCGCCACGCACCGCCCGAGGTGGTGCGGCGGTGCGTGAGCCACAGTCCTGCGGCTCGGACTGTGGGTGGGACACCGCCGGACCGCGTGTCGGCGTACGCCGCGCCCGCCAGCGGTGCGTGAGCCACAGTCCTGCGGCTCGGACTGTGGGTGGGACACCGCCCCGGGGCGTCCGCCGGCGGTCAGAGGTCGAGCAGGCGCTCGAGCTCTTCGCGGCCGGGGAGGTCGGGGGGCTCGACGGTGCGGCCGGAGCGGACGTAGTGGAAGGCGGCGCGCACCTGCTCGAGCGGGGTGCCGGTGAGCTCGGACCACGCGAGGCGGTAGAGCGCCAGCTGGAGCGGGTCGGACGACTCGTGGTGACCGGTCTTCCAGTCGACGACGAGGAAGCCGCCGCCGGCGGAGGCGGGCTCGGCGTAGACCGCGTCGATCCGCCCGCGGACGACCTGGCCGGCGAGCACCAGGGCGAACGGCGCCTCCACGGCGTGGGGCGCGCGGTCGCCGAAGGGCCCGTCCTCGAACCGCTTCACCACCTCGCCGAGGTCGGCCTCGTCGTCGATGCCGGCGTCGGCGCGTCCGGGGAGCTCGTCGGGCTCGATGAGCGCCTGCTGGCCGAACCTGTCCTCGACCCAGGCGTGGAAGGCCGTGCCGAAGCGCGCGGCCGGAGCCGGCGGGCGCGGCATCGGCCGGGCGAGGTCGCGGGCGAACGCGTCGGGGTCGTCGCGCAGGCGCGCGACCGAGGTCGCCGACAGGCTGCTCGGCAGCGGCAGGTCGATCGAGGTGGACCGCTCCGCACGGGCCTCGGTGATCAGCTGGGCTAGGTCCTCGTCCCACTCCGCGACCCGGGCGGCCTCGACCATGTCGAGGCCCTCGTCGGGCGCCGTCGGGTCGACCGAGCGGACCAGGTCGGCGGCGGCGAGGCGACGCGCGGCCTCCTCGCCCGGCCCCGGGACGGGCCACGGCTTCGAGGGGTCGACGTCGTCGTTGGGGTTCGGCGACCGCGGCGGCGGCTTCTCGATCCAGTGCTCGACGTGCTCGCCCCACTCCTCGAGCTGGTCGCGGACGACGCGCTGGTAGTCGGACGGGCCGAACGGGGTGGCGCGCTGGCCCCACACGTAGGACGTGACGGCGAGATGGTGGGCGGCGCGCGTGTAGGCGACGTAGCCCAGGCGCAGCTCCTCCTCCGCGTCGTGCGCGCGCGTGGCCGCGCGGTAGGCCTCCAGCGCGGCCTTGTCGTGGCCGACGAGCTGGGGCTGGTCGGCCCGGTCGCCGCGCAGCGGGGCCGGCAGCACCGCGGGCGAGGAGGTCCACAGGGTGCGCGACCGGTTGCTCGGGAAGCGGGTCTCCCCCACCCCCACGCAGAAGACCGACGACCACTCGAGGCCCTTGGCCCGGTGGACGGTGAGCAGCTTGACCGAGTCGGCGGCCGTGGGCGTCGCGACGTCGAGCCCGTTGCCCTGGTCGTCCTCGGCGGTGAGGTAGGCCAGCAGGGCCGGGAGGGTGACGTCGCCGTCGACGGACTGGAACTCCGCGACCGCCTTGACGAAGAGGTCGAGGTTGTCGCGTCGCGCGGCTGCCGCCGGCGAGGTCGCGGAGGCCAGCTCGACGTCGACACCGGTGGTGTCGATGATCCGGCGGACCACGTCGAGCAGCGGGTCGCCGACGTGGGTGCGCAGGCGGCGCAGCTCGGCGGCGAGGAGGGCGAACCGGTCGAGGGCCTCGGGCGAGTACGCCGCGTCGCCGGGCGCCTCGACGGCGTCGCTCAGCGCGGGCAGCTCGGCGGCGTCGATGCCGTCGGCGATCTGGAGCAGCTGGTCGGCGACGGTGGCGGCCTCGGTGCGGCCGCGGACCCCGGCGATCTCCGCGGCGCGCAGCGCGAGCAGGCGCAGGTCGCGCGGGCCGATCGCCCACCTCGGTCCGGTGAGCAGGGTCAGCATCGAGGTGTTGGCGGTGACGTCGTGGAGCAGGGTCAGCGTGGCGACGACCTCGGCGACCTCGGGCAGGCGGACCAGGCCCGAGAGGCCGACGATCTCGACCGGGATGCCGGCGGAGGTGAGGGCGTCGTAGACCTCCTCGCCCTGCGCGTTGTCGCGGCTGAGCACGCCGATGTCGGACCAGTCGGTGCCGGAGGCGTGGGTCCGCGCCACCGCCTCGACCAGCCAGGAGAGCTCGTCGACGGCCCGCTCGTGGACCCGCGTCTCGACGCGGCCCTCGCCGGCGATCTCGGCGGGGCGGAGCCGGGCGACCTTGTCGCCGTAGGCCTCGAGCAGCGGCTGGGCGAGGCGGTTGGCGACCTCGAGGATCCGGCGGTCGGAGCGCCGGTTGACCGTCAGCGGCAGCCGGCCGGGCTCGCCGTCGGCGGCCGGGAAGGTCTCGGCGAAGTTGAGGATGTTGGACACCGAGGCCCCGCGCCAGCCGTAGATCGCCTGGTTGGGGTCGCCGACCGCCATCACCGGGTGGCCGAGGCCGTGGTCGTCGTCGGGTCCGGAGAACAGCCGCGCGAGCATCGTGGCCTGCGCGACCGAGGTGTCCTGGTACTCGTCGAGGAGGACCACCTTGAAGCGCGCCCGCTCGATCTCCCCGACCTCCGGCTGGTCCTCGACGAGCCGCGCGGCCAGGGCGATCTGGTCGCCGAAGTCCATCAGGCCGAGGTCTGCCTTGAGCCTGCGGTAGCCCGCGACCAGCTGGAGCAGCTCGGCGCGCCGGTCGATCGCGTGGATCGCCTTCGCCGGCGGGTCGAGGTAGGTCTTGCGGGCCTTGCCGGCCTCCTCCTCCGCGATCGCCCGCTCGAACCCGCGGCGCGCCTCGGCGTCCACGCGTCGTACGTCGTCCTCGTCGACGAGGTGCTCGCTCATCGCGCCGTCGAGGGCGAGGAGGTTCTGGATGGCGGTCGCGGGGTGGTCGGTGAGGAGCTCGATCTGGCCGGTGAACCGCTCGATGACCCGGGCGCCGAGCTGGTAGCGGGAGGCGTCGGAGACGACCCGGGTGTCGGGCTCGTGGCCGATGCGCAGGCCGTGGTCGGTGAGCAGGTTGGCGGCGTAGGCGTGGTAGGTGGCGACGGTGGGCTCGAGGACGTCCTCGCCCTCCGCGACGACCGAGCGGTCGAGCAGGCCGGCGGCGCCGAGCGCGGCGCTGACCCGCTGGCGGAGCTCGGCGGCTGCCTTGGTGGTGAAGGTGAGGCCGAGCACCTCCTCCGGGCGGACCCGGCCGGTGGCGACCAGCCACACGACCCGCTGGGCCATGAGGGTGGTCTTGCCGCTGCCCGCGCCCGCGACCACGACGGTCGGTCGCAGCGGCGCGGTGATCGCCGCCCACTGCTCGTCGCTGGCGGCGTGCTGGGCCTTCATCAGGACGCGGAGGTCCTCGGGGGTGTCGAGCCGGACCGGCTCGGGCGCCGGCCGGGGCTGGGGTGGGGCCTGCTCGGTCACTGGACGGTCACGCTCCCTGCGCCCTTGGCCGGGCAGATGGCGACGAACGGGCAGTCGCGGCAGTGCGCGCCGGCCGTCGCGGGGAAGTTCTCGGCGCGGACCAGGGCGGCTGCGCGGGCCAGGCCGTCGCGCAGCGCCGTCCGCTCCGGTCCGTCGGCCGCGTGGGCCGGCTGGCCCTGGACCTTCGCGCTCGTGGAGTCGTCGTCGATGCCGAGCTGGACGAGCTCGGCGCCGCCGGAGGCGACGGACCGGCCGGCCGCCTCGTCGAGGGCGCCCGCGTCGACGGCGTACTGGTAGAGGGCGAGCTGGAGGTTGCCGGCGACCGCGGGGCCGGACGGGGCCGTGCGGGCGCTCTTGAAGTCGACGACGACCACGCGGCCGGAGTCGTCGACCTCGAGGCGGTCGGCGAACCCGGTGAGCAGCACCGGGCGGCCGTCGACGTCGACGGTGGTCCGGAAGCGCTGCTCGGCGCCGAGCACCTCGCGCGGGTTGTCGAGGTGCCAGCGGACGAAGCGGCCGACGGCCTTGCGGATCCGGGCGAGCTCGCGCTGGCGCGACCACGGGGTGCGGAAGGCGAGCCGGTCCCAGACGGCCTCGACCTCGGCCATCAGCGGGTCGACCTCGGCGGGCAGCTCGCCGACGGCGACCCGCTCGGCGAGGGCGTGGAGGATCTGGCCGAGGTTGGCGGACTGGTGGACCGCCGAGACGCCACCGGCCTCGCGCTCGAAGAACCACTGCGCGGGGCACAGCAGGATGGAGTCGAGCATGCTGGCCGAGACCGGGACCGGCCGCTCGGGGTCGCGGATCGGCTCGACCGAGCGGGTGGCGCTGCGGGTGCCCCACCAGGTCGAGGGGTCGGCGGAGGGGACGAGCTGGCGGCCGTCGACCTCCTCGCGCGCGAGCGCGGCCAGGCGCCGGGCGGCGGCCTCGCGGAGCGCCGGTGACACCGACGGGTCGGCGGCGTGGCGGCGCAGCTCGGCGACGAGCCCGCCGAGGGAGAGCGGCCGCGGCGGCCGCCCGTCCTGGTGGTCGATGCTGACGCCGAGCTCCTCGAGGAACCGCGACGGCTGCTCGCCGTCGTCGTCGGGCGAGCGCACCGCGGTCACCACCAGGCGCCGGCGGGCGCGGGTGCAGGCGACGTAGAACAGGCGGCGCTCCTCCATCAGCAGCGCGCGCGGGCTGACCGGCGGGACCAGGTCGGGGTGACCGGCCGCGTCGACCCCGATCCGGTCGGCGCCGAGCAGCGTCGTGCGGCGGCGCAGGTCGGGCCAGCCCTCCTGCTGGACGTGGGCGACCACGACGAGGTCCCACTCCAGGCCCTTCGAGCGGTGGGCGGTGAGCAGCCGGACGGCCTTGCCGCGCACGCCCTGCTCGGCGAGCGTGTCGGCCGGGAGCTGCTGCTCGACCACGTTGGCGAAGAACGCCTGGACGCCGATGTGCTCACGCTGGTCGACCACGCGCGAGGCGAGGTCGAACAGCGCGACGATCGCGTCGAGGTCGCGGTGGGCGCGCCGGGCGCCCGCTCCCCCGAGGTCGACCTGCCGGCGCAGCCGCTGCGGCCAGCTGGTCTCGGACCAGAAGTGCCAGAGCACGTCCTCGACGCTGGCCCGGTCGGCGAGCATCCTCGCGCCGGAGCGCAGCAGCCGGGCCAGGGCGACGGCGCGGTCGACGTCGGGGCCCTCGAGGCCGTCGAGGAACCCCTCCTCCACGACGGCGAGGCGGAGCAGCTCGCGGCTGGTGCGACGGGCCGTCGCGTCGGACAACCCCTTCTCGCGGGCCCGCAGCCGCCGCACGAGCGCGCGCAGGTCGGAGGCGTCCAGCCCGCCGAGCGGCGAGAGCAGCAGCGACTCGATCCGGCCGGGGTCGAGGTAGGCCGGGGAGTCGGGGTCGTCGTTGTCGAGGTTGGCCACCGCCCGCAGCGCGTCGAGCAGCGGCACCACCGCGGGGTCGTGGACCAGCGGCAGGTCGTCGGTCGCCACCTCGACGGGCACGCCCGCCGCGGCCAGGGCGCGGCGCAGCGGCGGGATGCTGGCGCGGCCGGAGCGGACCAGGACCGCCATCCGGTCCCAGGCGATGTCGTCCTCGAGGTGCGCGCGGCGCAGCAGGTCGGCCAGCCGCTCGGCCTCGGCGCGCTCGGTGTCGTAGGTGTGGACCTCGACGCGTCCCTCGCCCTGCGGGCCGGGCACGGCCTCGGGCGAGAGGAAGGCGTCGCGGGCCTCCGGCGAGATGCTGCCGGTCAGCGTGAGCCGGCCCGCGACCCGTCCGGCGCCCAGCAGGATCCGGGACCCGAACCGGCGGGTGCGCCGGAGCACGACCACCGGGGCCGGGTCGCCGGCGGCGGTCGGGAAGCTCGCCGGGAAGTCGAGGATGCCGCGCACGTCGGCGCCGCGGAAGCCGTAGATCGACTGGTGCGGGTCACCGACGACCGTGAGGTTGCGACCGTCGCCCGCGATCGCCCGCAGCAGCGCGACCTGGCCGGGATCGGTGTCCTGGTACTCGTCGACGAACACGTGGGAGTAGCGCGCGCGGAGCTCGTCGCGGTGGGCCTCGGCCTCGATGACGGCACGTCGGATGAGGTCGGAGTAGTCGGTGGCGCCGAGGTTGTCGAGGACCGTGAGGTACTGCTCGAGGAACAGCCCGGCCGCGATCAGCTCGGGCAGGTCGTGCTCGATGCCGAGCGCGCGCAGGCCGGCCGGGTCGAGGCCCTTCTCCCGGGCGCGGGCCAGCACCGCCTGCACCTCGCGGACGAACCCGCGGGTGCCGACCGCGCGGCGCAGCGCGTCGGGCCAGGTGACCGACTCGGGGTTGTCACGCAGCAGCTCGCGGAGCACGACGTCGGCCTCGGGGGCCGACAGCAGCCGGATCGCGCCCTCGTAGAGCTCGGCGGGTGCGTAGGCCCGCACCAGCGCGTAGGCGAAGGAGTGGAAGGTCGAGCACGCGGCCGCCGACGTCGTCCGGGCGACCCGCGCGGTGACCCGGTCGCGGAGCTGCTCGGCGGCCTTGCGGGAGAAGGTGAGGGCCAGCACCGAGTCGGGCGACGCGCCGCGGTGCTCGATCCGGTCGACGATCGCCTCGACCAGCGTGGTGGTCTTGCCGGTGCCGGGACCGGCGAGCACGAGCAGCGGCCCGCCGGCGTGGTCGACCACGCGCTGCTGGTGCTCGTCGAGCTCGGGCACCACGACCTCGCGGTCGGGGGCGACGAGCCGGTAGCGGGTGGTCGGGGTGCTCACGCAGGACACCCCATCACGCGGGACCGACAACGCGCTGCCGGCCCCGCGGACGGGGTGTCGTGGAGGAGCTGGATCGCTCAGCCGAGGTCGACGATGGCCGCGACCGGGCCGCCGCCCTCGGGGCCCTGGTGGGCGGCCGAGACGGAGACGAACACGGCGGGGTCGCCGGTGACGGCCGCGGTCACGCCGCCGACGCACGACTTGATCTGGCGGTGCCAGTGCACGTCGGAGTCGTCGAGCATGGCGTTGCGGCGACCGCGGACCATGCCGTCCTGGCTGGCCTCGCACTTGAGGAAGACGTTGACCAGCTTGCCGTCGAGGTCGTCGGTGCGGGGCCGCTCGGGCAGGTCGAGGCCGGCGGAGCGGATGGCCTCCCAGATGCCGTCGGAGTCGAGCGCGTCCTTCATCACCGAGTGGCCGATGCGGTAGCGACCGCCGACGCCCTTGGCGTTGCCGACCACGACGATCTGGGCCTGGTCGAGCTCGACGCCCGAGGAGCAGGACGCCACCGAGGAGTAGAGCTCGCGGTTGTGCATCACGTCGGCGTCGGTGGGCATCTCGATCTCGCCGAGTGCGACCGCGATGCCGAGGCCGGTGACGCCGTTGGACAGGTCCATCGACTCGTGGGTGTGCTCGGTCCACACGGTCTTGCCGCGCGACTTGGCGTCGCGGATGGTGTGGATGGTCAGCAGCGGGGTCTTGGTCTGGACGTAGTGGACGTCGGCCGGGTCGGTGATGCCGGCGCGCTCCATCGCGACCTTCACGCCCGCGGCGACCTTCTCGATCATCGCGGTGTAGCCGATCTCCTCGGGCAGGATCGCCTCGCTCATCGCGAAGCCCGCGGTGAGCCGCATCTCCTCGCGCGACGGGTCGTCCTCGGGTACGTCGGTGGTGGCGAAGATCGTGGCGTGGGGGCTGATCACGCCGTCGGTGCCGCCGGACCACACGATCGGCACGCCCTTGACCTGCTCGGGGTCGGCCCCCTTGGCGACCAGCGCCTCACGGAACGCACGGTCGGCGATGATGCGCGTGTAGTCGTTGACGCCGCCGTTGCCCTCGGTCTTGCCGATGATCGCGAAGACGCGGTCGGCGGCGATGACGCCCTCGTCGATGAGCTTGGTCAGCTCCGAGGCGTCGGCCACGGAGTGGATGGGCACCTTGCGGACTTCGATCGCACTGGGCATGCGGGTTCCTTTCAGTGGGCGTGGTTTCGAGACGGTCGCTGCGCGACCTCCTCAACCACCGGAGGGGGTGGGGAGGACGACGGTGCCGGCCTCGCCGGCGACCGCTGCGGTGATCTGGTCGAGGCTGGTGATGATGCCCCGCCGGCCGGTCTGCTCGACGAAGCGGCAGACGGCGTCGACCTTGGGGCCCATCGAGCCGGAGGCGAAGTGGCCCTCGGCGGCGTAGGCCCGCATCTCGTCGAGCGTCACGGTGCCGACGTCGCGGGCCTCCGGGGTGCCCCAGCCGACGACGGCGTGGGCCACGTCGGTGGCGATGACGAGCGCGTCGGCCTCGGTGGTGCGGGCGAGCAGCGCGGCGCCGAGGTCCTTGTCGATGACGGCCTCGACGCCGTGGAGCGTGCCGTCCTCGCGGCGCACGACGGGGATGCCGCCGCCGCCGTTGGCGACCACGACGAACCCGGCCTCGATGAGCGCGAGGGCGGCGGGCGCGTCGAGGATCTCGAGGGGCTCGGGCGAGGCCACGACCCGGCGCCAGCCCTTCTCGCCGCGGTCCTGCCAGGTCTCGCCGTGCTCGACGAGCAGGCGGGCCTCGGCCTCGGGGAGGTGGCGTCCGATCGGCTTGGTCGGGGTGGTGAAGCCGGGGTCGTCGCCGTCGACGAGCGTGCGGGTGACCAGGGCGGCGCTGCGACGCGCGACGCCGCGGCGGGCAAGCTCGTCGTCGAGGGCGTCCATGAGGACGAAGCCGAGGGTGCCCTGGGTCTGGGCGCCGCACCAGTCGAGCGGCACCGGCGGGACGACGGCTGCGGCGAGCTCGTTCTTGACCAGCAGGTTGCCGACCTGGGGGCCGTTGCCGTGGGTGACGACGACCTCGTGGTCGTGCTCGATCAGGCCCGCGACCGCGGCCATCGCGACCTGCGCGGCGGCGATCTGGTCCTCGGGCCGGGCACGGCCGTCGGCGTTCGTCATGGCGTTTCCGCCGAGTGCGAGCAGGACCCTCATGCCCGCAACCGTAGTGGCGGCGCTCACAGCCTCCCCACGGCACTATCGGCCAACAACGGCGCGATCCACTGGCAATGTCTGCCAGTCAGCGGCCGCCCGCGACGCGCAGCGTCGTACCGGTGACGTAGGCCGCCTCCGGCGACATCAGCCACGCGACGGCGTCGGCCACCTCCTCGACGCGTCCGGCGCGTCCCAGCGGGACGAGGGGCCCCACCCGGTCGACCCGGCCGGGCTCGCCGGCGTCGGCGTGGATCGTCGTGTCGATGATGCCGGGCGCCACGCCGACGACCCGGATGCCGTCGCCGGCGACCTCCTGGGCGAGCCCGAGGGTGAGCGCGTCGACGCCCGCCTTGGCGGCGGCGTAGTGGACGTACTCCCCCGGCGAGCCGAGGGTCGCCGCGCCGGAGCCGACGTTGACCAGCACCCCGCCGGCGCCCCCGCGCGAGCGGGCCATCACCCGGACCGCGGCGCGCGCGACGAGGATGGCCGCGGTGAGGTTGAGCCCGACCGACGCACGGACGACGTCGACGGGCGTGTCGGCGAGCGGGGCGATGTGCAGCGTCGCCCCGGCGTTGTTGACCACGCCCGTCAGCCCGCCGGCGCCGCCGACCACGGCGTCGATGCCCGCGTCGGTCGTGACGTCGGCGCGCACCGTCGTGACGTCGACTCCGCGGCGTCGTCGCGGGCGTAGCCGAGCACGAGGTCGTGGCCGTCGGAGGCCAGGCGGCGCGCGACGGCGGCGCCGATGCCGCGGGTGCCGCCGGTGACGAGGGTGCGCATGCAGCCCTGTCTACCCGATGCTCACGCCAGCGCGAAGTAGCGCAGGTAGACCCAGAGCCACGCCACGAGCAGGGTCGCGACGGTGACCACGACGCCGTAGCGGGTGAACTGCCAGAAACTGATCGGCTCGCCCGCCTTGGCCGCGATGCCGAGCACCACGACGTTGGCGCCGGCGGCCACGGCGGTGGCGTTGCCGCCGAGGTCGGCGCCGAAGACGAACGCCCACCACAGCGGGCTGTCCGCACCGGAGACCGAGGTGGTCGCGACCATCTCCTCGACGACCGGGACCGTCGCGGTCGTGTAGGGGATGTTGTCGACGAAGGCCCCGATCACGCCCGACCCGAAGAGCAGCGCGGTGGCGCCGAGCAGCTGGCGGTCGCCCATCGCCTCGGCGGCCCACTCGCTGATCGCGCCGATCACGCCGACCTGCACGAGGGCGCCGACCAGGACGAAGAGCGCCATGAAGAACGCCAGGGTGTCCCACTCGACCTCGCCGAGGAACTCCTCGGGCTCGGTCCGCGAGACCAGCACGGTCGCGCCGGCGCCCATCATCGCGACGACGGACGGATCGAGGTGGAGCAGGGTGTGCAGGCTGAAGGCGACCATCACCAGGAACAGCACGACCAGGCAGCGCACCAGCATCCGCCTGTTGGTGATCGCGTCGGCCGGGCGGACGTCGTCGAGGCCGTGGACGTTGCCCATCTGCTGGAGGTCGGCCCGGAACAGCCAGCGTGCCATCACCACGAACAGCACCAGCAGCACGACGGTGAGCGGGAGGGAGTGGACGAGGAAGTCGGTGAAGCTCAGCCCGGCCCGGCTGCCGATGATGATGTTGGGCGGGTCGCCGATGAGCGTGGACATGCCGCCGATGTTGGAGGCGAGGATCAGCGAGATCAGGTAGGGCGCCGACGGCAGGTCGAGCTGCCGGCAGACCGACAGCGTGACCGGGGCGACCAGCAGCACGCAGGTGACGTTGTCGAGGATCGGCGCGACCGCGGCGCCGACGAGCACGAGCAGCACGAGCAGCTTGTAGGGGTGGCCACCGGACTTCTTGGCGGCCCAGAGCGCGAGGAACTCGAACAGCCCGGTCTGCTTGAGCACGCCGACGATGACCATCATCCCGAAGAGCAGGAAGATGACGTTCCAGTCGATGCCGGTGTGCTCGTGGAAGAACGCGGTCTCGGCGTCGACCAGCCCGATGACGACCATGCCGGCGACACCGCCGAGCGCCGCCGCGACGCGGTGGACGCGCTCGGTCGCGATGAGGGCGTAGGCGACGATGAAGACCGCGATCGCGGCCGAAATGAGGATCACGCGGTCCTCCGCGGCACGCCCAGGGCGTGGACGGACGCGGAACCGCCCGCGAGGGGCTCGGCCCAGCCGGCCAGGCGGCCGTGCCGGCTCACCGAGCGCAGCCGCTCCTCGACGCGCGACACCTGGCCCAGCGCGGACACGACGAGCACCTGGTCGCCGCGACGCAGCGCGCTGCGACCCTCCGGGACCAGCACCTCGCGGTCGCGGGTGACCAGCGCGACGCGCGACCCCGCGGGCAGGCGCAGCTCGGCGACCTCGACGCCGGCCAGGCGCGAGCCCGGCTCCACCTCGAAGCGCAGCAGCACCGCGTCGAGCCGGTCGAGCGTGGCGAAGCCGATCGACACCTTGTGCACGAAGCTGCCCTTCTCCTTCCAGCGCGGCTGCCGGCCGCGCCCGATCGCGAGACCGACCGCGAAGCCGACGGCCGAGGCCAGCAGCGCGACCGACACCGCCACCTCGACGAGGTGCTCGACGGGGCTCACGAGGGGTCCCGCGGGGTCAGCCGCGCCTCGACCTCGGTGACCCGCACCGCGCTCGCGCGCGTCCCCGCCGGCAGCGACCGGCTCACCTCCCCGGGCCAGTCCGCCTCGCGGCGGTCGAGGTCGTCGACCAGCGTGGCCACGTCGGCCTGCGCGACCGCCGCCGCGACCGTTCCCTCGGCGAGGCGTACGGCGCGCGCCGCCGGCTGCCACGGCGTGCCCGGCTCGACGTCCTCGACCACCAGGTCCAGGTCGGCGAGCACGACGACCTCGACGCCGTCGCGCGTCCGGGCCCGCACGACCATCGGCAGCACGCGGGGGCCGGTCGGGACGACCTCGAAGCGCTCGGCCACCGGCCGGCGGGCGACCAGGCCGGCGCGGCGGGCGCGGACCACGCGATCGCCACGGACCACCACCACCAGCTCGCCCGGCCCGGCGCGCCGGACGCTGGTGAGCGTGAGCAGCAGCAGCCCGGGGACCGCGACGACCAGCCACACCACCCACGCCGCACCGGTGGGGTCGGCGGTGGTGTTCTCGTCCGGCGGCGGCATGCGTCCAGTCTTCGGGGCCGGCTCGGGGGCGGGTATGGGGTCGCGACCCCATCTGGCACGGCCGTGCGGGGATGGGAAGGTGGGGCATGCGCGCGCCCGGGCCCTTGCCGCTCCACTGGACGATCTTCGCCATCAACGGCGCCGTCCTGGTCGTGGCGGCGCTGCTGCTCGTGCTCACGCCGGCCCGCGTGTCGACCGACCCGGTGCGCGCCGAGGTGCTGGTGATCGGCGTCGGGCTGGCCGTGGTGCTGCTGACCAACGCGTTGCTCGTGCGGTGGGCGCTCGCCCCGCTGCACCGGCTGATCCGGCGCCTCGACGACATCGAGCGCCTCGCGCCGGCCGACCTGCCCGAGGAGGGGTCGGGCCCGGTGCTCGGCATCGCCCGGACCGTCAACGCGCTGCTCGCCCGGCTGAGCGAGGAGCGACGCGCGGGTGACGCACGCGCCCTCGCCGCCCAGGAGTCCGAGCGGCACCGGATCGCGCAGGAGCTCCACGACGAGGTCGGCCAGAGCCTGACCGTGGTGCTGCTCGGCCTCAAGCAGCTCGAGGCCTCCGCACCGGCCTCTTTGGTGCCCGAGCTGGCCGCGGTGCGCGAGAGCGCCCGCGCCGGCCTCGACGACGTACGCCGGGTGGCCCGCCGGCTGCGGCCCGGGGTGCTGGAGGACCTCGGGCTCACCAGCGCGCTCGCCGCCCTCGCCACCGACTTCGCCGACCACAGCACCGCCTCGGTGCGCCGGTCCTTCGCGCCCGGGCTGCCGGCGCTCAGCCCCGAGGCCGAGGTGGTGGTCTACCGCGTGGCGCAGGAGGCGCTCACCAACGCCGCCCGCCACGCCGACGCCCGGGAGGTCGAGCTGTCGCTCGGCCGCCAGGGGGCGTCGGTCGTGCTGGAGGTGCGCGACGACGGGCGCGGCTTCGAGGGGCTCGCCGAGGGCTCGGGGCTGATGGGGATGCGCGAGCGTGCGGCGCTGGTCCGGGCGGAGCTGTCCGTGGTGGGCCGGCCACGGCACGGCACCACCGTGCGGCTGCGGGTCCCGGTGGAGGAGGCGCCGTGATCCGGATCCTGCTGGCCGACGACCACACGCTGGTGCGCCGCGGGGTGCGGCTGATCCTGGAGCAGGAGCCCGACCTCACCGTGGTCGCGGAGGCCGCCGACGGCACCGAGGCGGTGGCCGCGCTGCGGACCACGGAGGTCGACCTGGTGGTGCTCGACATCGCGATGCCGCGGATGACCGGGCTCCAGGCGGCGGCGGAGATCGCCCGGCGGCGGCAGCCGCCGAAGATCCTCATGCTGTCGATGCACGACAACGAGCAGTACTTCTTCGGCGCGCTCAAGGCGGGCGCGAGCGGCTACGTCCTCAAGTCGGTGGCCGACGAGGACCTGGTCGGCGCGTGCCGGGCCGCGATGCGCGGCGAGACGTTCCTCTACCCCGGCGCGGAGAGCACCCTGGTCCGCGACTACCTCGACCGGCTGCGCCGCGGCGAGCGGGTGCCGGCGTCCGTGCTCACCGCCCGCGAGGACCAGGTCATCAAGCTCATCGCCGAGGGCCGCTCCTCGCGCGAGATCGCCCGTGACCTGCACATCGCGCCGAAGACGGTCGAGGGGCACCGCGCCAACATCCTGGCCAAGCTCGGCATGCGCGACCGCGTCGAGCTCACCCGCTACGCGATCCGCGCGGGGCTCATCGAGCCCTGAGGGTGCGGCGCTCGAGCCGGCGTCCCGGGGCCCGGGAGCTGGCCCGGCACTCGACGACGGTCAGCACCTTGGTCGGGCTCATCCAGCCCTGGGACGGCTTGTGCAGCGCCCAGCCGCTCCCGAGCGTGACGGCGGCGTGCTGCACCAGGCCGTCGGGCGAGCGCCACACCAGCACCGTGCCGGGCTCGTCGTCGCGACCGCCGGGGCGGGTCGCCGTCGCCAGCCACTCCTCGAAGGGCTCGCGCACCATCCAGACGTCCTCGGCCCCGTCGACCCCGGCGGCGGCCATCACCGCGCCGAAGCAGTTGGGGCCGCTGGCCGGCGGGAAGGTGCCGGCGAGGCGCCGGGCGCCCGGCAGCACGTCGGTCGCCGCGGACCAGACGGATGCGGGCACCTCCTCGTGGCGGCTCGGCCGGCGCCCCTCCTCGACGTAGGCGGTGAGCACGTCCTGCTCGTGGCCGGCGAGCAGCGAGGGCCACCAGACGAAGCGGTGCCCGTCGACCTGCTCGCGCACCCGCGGGACCACGTCCACCCATCCACGGACGCTCGGCACCAGCTCGCGCTCGTGGGCGAGCTGCTCGCGCACCAGGCGTACGCGCAGCACCCGCGGCAGGTCGAGGAGCTGCTGCTCGTCGAGCCACACGTGCCGCAGCCCCTCGGGCGGGCCGTAGAGGCAGAAGGTGTCGCGGACCTCGTCGGTGAGCTCCTCCTCGCGCCCGCCGACGGCGGCGGCGAGTGCGTCGTCGGCGAGGAACGGCTGGGCCTCGGGGGCGAACCACCCCACCCACCGCTCGAGGAGGTCGGGGCTCACGTCGATGCCGAGGACTCGCACGCCCGGGACCCTAGCGGTTGCGGTGACGGTCGCGTGGTGTCACAGCGCTGGTCAGATCCCGCGGTGCGGTCGACCGCGATGTGGCACAGGCCGTGACACAACAGGGACCACTCGGTCAGGGCGTGGGCCGCGCGAGGCGTACGCGCCGGTGGAGCTCCGCGACCACGCCCGATGCCCAGACCTCAGGGTGCATGTGCTGCCACGGGTCCGGTTCGTCGCCGCCCAGCCACCGCAGAAGCGCCTGCGGGCCTGGGTGGAGCCCGACCAGGCGGTCGGCCACGAGCACGTCGTCGGACTCGCGGGCATCGGCGAACCGGAGCCAACCCAGCCCGTCGGCGCCGACGGAGTGGACCACCCAGGTCTCCCACGCGTCCGGCGTCTCGCAGGCGCAGAACCACACCGCGACGCGTGGTCACGGCGCCACCCTAGGCCCGGGCGAGCAGGGCCTCCAGCACCCTCGTGCCGACGGGGAGCCCGTGGTCGTCGTAGTAGGCGAACATCGCCGAGAGCCACGGGTGGGTGCCGGGGTCGGGCACCCGCCGCACCGGCACACCGGCCTCGTCGGCGAGCTCGCGGACGGTCGCGACGCGGGTAGCGAGCTCGTAGGTCGCACCTTCGTGGCCCGGCTCGGTCAGCACGAGCGCCGCGGCCCGGCCGAGGTCGGCGAGGTCGAGGAACCCGAAGGGCACGTCGGGCGAGTACGGCAGGTCGAGCGGACCGGAGAGGTCGAGGTTCTGCAGGTACGCCCCCGGCTGGAGCACCGTCCAGGCCAGCCCGCTGCGGCGGACCAGGTCCTCGGCGGCGGCCTTGCCGAGGTGGTGCGGCATCGCGGGGACGTAGGGCGACGCGACGGAGTGGTAGGCCACCCGTCCGACCCCGGCGTCCCGCAGGGCGGAGAGGACCGAGGCGACGTACGCCGGCTCGTCGGGGTGGAGGTTCGGGGCGATGACGTACGCCGCGTCGCACCCGGCGACGCCCGACGCCAGGTCGGGCCAGTCGGCCCGGCCCAGCGGGGCCGTGCCCACGCCGAGGGCGTCCAGCGCGGCGGTGACCGCGCGGCCGGTCTTGCCGTGGCCGCCGATCACCGCGACGCGCTGGACGGACACCTCAGACCCGGTCGACCTCGGCGGACGCCGCGCCGGCGGCGAGGGTGGCGTAGCCCGGGCCGCGGTCGAAGAAGGCGTCGTCGGCCTTGCTCCACGCCGCCCGCGAGCCGCGCTCGGCGCTCGTCGCGTCGGCGTCGAAGCCGAGGTCGTCGCTCTCCCGGGCACCGGTCAGCACGACGCCGTAGTCGCGCAGCGCCGCCTCGGCCGAGACCTTGCCCCACACCACGTCGCGCACGACGAGCTCGGGGTCGCGGGCGAGCGGGTCGCCCCAGCCGCCGCCACCGGTGGTGCGGATCCGCACGACCTGCCCGGCCCGGATCACCTCGGCGTCGGCGAGGGCGTCGACCTCGCGCTCGTCGGGGCCGCCCGGGTCGATGACGACCTGGAACGGCGCGCCGGCCTTGCCGCCGCGCACGCCCCAGCAGGCGAGGATCGAGCGGTCGGCGATGGACATGAAGTGGGCGTCCTTGAGCATCCGGATCTGCTTCTCGTAGCCCAGGCCGCCGCGGAACTCGCCCGCGCCGCCGGAGTCGACGGCGAGGCCGAGGCGCTCGACGATGAACGGGAAGCGCGACTCGGTGAACTCGGTCGGCAGGTTCCGGGAGTCGGGCACGACGTGGATCGTGTCCTCGCCGTCGGCGTAGTAGCGACCGCCGGAGCCGCCGCCGAGGACCTCGCGCATGAGGTAGTCGTTGCCCTCGAGGTCCTTGCCGTAGACGCCGGTGTAGCGGATGGTCTCCTGGTCGGCGGGCATCTTGCCGTCGACCGCCTTGGCGACCACGCCCGCGAGCACGCCGAGCAGGCGCAGGATGACGAAGGTGCGGGCGTTGGTCGGGCCGGGGTGGATCGGCGTGAGCAGCGTGCCCTTCTCGGGGAAGCGCATCTCGATGAGCGGCACGATGCCCTCGTTGACGTCGAGCTCGGCCATCCGCTCCGGGGTGTCGGCGAGGTTGCGCAGGATCGGTGCGAGCCACTTCTTGAGGAAGTTGCCACCCACGTAGTCGCCGCAGTGGTTGATCGGGCCCTTGGCCTGCGCGCTGGTGCCGGTGAAGTCGATGATCAGCCGGGGTCCGGCGGGGCGGCCGTTCTCGGGGTCGGCCGGGGCGTCGCTGACCTTGGTCAGGGTGATCCGCTGGGTGTGCAGCTGGGGGTCGTCGACGCCGTCGTGCTCGGCGTAGTCCTCCCAGACGTAGGTGCCGTCGGGGATCTTGGACAGGATCTCGCGGCGGTAGGTCTCGGTCGTGGCGTCGAGGATCGCGTCGAACGACGTCTCGATCGCCTCGCGGCCGTAGCGCTCGAAGAGCTCGCTGAGCCGGCGCGCGCCCATCAGGCAGGCGGAGCACTCGGCGTCGAGGTCGGCGGCGAGGCTGTCGGGCATCCGCGAGTTGCGGGTCATGATCCGCAGCGCGGCCTTGTTGGGGACGCCGGCGTCCCACAGCTTGATCGGCGGGACGGCCAAGCCCTCCTCGTACACCGTCGTCGCGCCGCTGGGCATCGAGCCCGGGCAGGCGCCGCCGATGTCGTCGTGGTGGCCGAAGGCCTGCACGAACGCCACGACCTCGCCCTGGTGGAAGACCGGCACGGTGACGCAGAGGTCGGGCAGGTGGCCGATGCCGCCCTCCGACTCGTAGACGTCGTTGTGGAAGAAGACGTCGCCCTCGCGCATCTCCTCCAGCGGGAAGTCGCGCACGATGGGGTGCACGAGCGCGCTGTAGGAGCGACCCGTGAGCTTGCGCAGCTGGCGGTCGTGGATGCCGGCGCGGAAGTCGTGGGCGTCGCGGATCATCGGCGAGCGGCTGGTGCGACCGATCGCGGTCTCGACCTCCATCTCGACGCTGGCCAGGGTGCCCTGGACGATCTCGACGAGGATCGGGTCGACGCTCGAGCCCTCGGCGGTGAGGCGTCCACCGTGGGAGTACGCCGTGGGCAGGCCGGCCGGGTTGACCGGCTTCGCGGTGACGTAGGCGGGGTCGACGGGGCGGGTGCTGACGTCGGTGCTCAGGGTGGTCATCGGCCCGACTCCTTCCGGATCACGAGGTTGGCCCAGTCGTCGACCACGACCTCGAAGCCGGGGTGGACGGGGATGGTGGAGCCGAACTCCTCGACGATGGCGGGACCGCTGAACGTGTCCCCCGCGCCGAGGTCGCCGCGCCAGATGACGGGTGTGTCGACGTAGCCGTGGTCGGCGTCGAAGCAGACCGGACGGCGACCGCGCACCGCGCGCTCCTCGACGCTGCCGTCGGCCTTGTCGAGGGTCGGGATCTCCGGGCGGGTGATCGGGCCGATGCCGGTCACGCGGAGGTTGACCCACTCGACCTGCTGGGTGGCGTCGCCGCGGAAGTCGTAGCCGTAGAGCTGGCGGTGCTCGGCGTGGAAGGTGTCGGCGACCTGCGCGACGTAGGCCGCGTCGACGCTCTGCCCGTCGCTGGCCTCAGGGGCGGCGACGCGGACCTCGAAGGCCTGGCCGACGTAGCGCACGTCGATGGTGCGCTGGAAGCGGTGCTGCTCGGGCGTGAAGCCCTCCTTGGCGAGCGCCTCGCGGGCCCGGTCGGTGAGGTCGTCGAGGATGCCCTGCACGGCCGCGTGGTCCAGCGCGGACTCCTTGGCGACGTGGGTCTGGACGTAGTCGTTCTTCACGTCGACGGTCAGCAGGCCGAAGGCGCTGACGTTGCCCGGGTTGGGCGGCACGACGACGCCGGCGAGGTCGAGGATGTCGACCAGGCGGCAGGCCAGCAGCGAGCCGGAGCCGCCGAAGGTCGTCAGCATGAAGTCGCGCACGTCGAGGCCGCGCTTCACGCTGACCTGGCGCAGCGCGTTGGCCTGGTTCCAGGCGGAGATCTCGAGGATGCCCGTCGCGCAGCGCTCGAAGTCGACGCCGAGCTTGCCCGCGAGGTCGGCGATGCCGGCGCGCGCCGCGTCGACGTCGAGCGGGATCTCCCCGCCCAGCAGGTGGGGAGGGATCCGGCCGAGCGTCACGTGGGCGTCGGTGATCGTCGGCTGGGTGCCGCCCTTGGCGTAGCAGAGCGGGCCGGGGTCGGCGCCGGCCGAGTGCGGCCCGACCTTGAGGGTGCCCTCGGGCGAGAGCCAGGCGATCGAGCCGCCGCCGGCCCCCACGGTGACCACGTCGATCATCGGGATCTTGCTCGGGTACGCCCCGACGGTGCCCTCGGTGGTGAGGGTCGGCTCGCCGTCGAGGACGACGGACACGTCCGTCGAGGTGCCGCCGCCGTCGCACGTGAGGATCTTCGGGAAGCCGGCGACCTTGGCGATCAGCGCGGCGCCGAGGGCGCCGGCGGCCGGGCCGGAGAGCACGGTCGTGATGGGTTGGTGGACGACCTCGTCGGCCGACAGCACGCCACCGTTGGACTTCATGACGTAGAACGGGATCTCGTTGCCGGTGAACCCCACCAGGCGCTCGGAGATGTTGTTCACGTAGCGGCTGACGTTGGGCTTGACGGCCGCGTCGACCAGCGTGGTCATCGACCGCTCGTACTCGCGGTACTCGCGCAGCACCTCGCTCGAGATCGACACGACGGCCTCGGGGTGCTCGCGGCGCAGGATCTCGCGCAGCCGCAGCTCGTGCTCGTCGTTGGCGTAGGCGTGGAGCAGGCACACGCCGATGGTGGTGATGCCGCGGTCGCGGAACCACCGGGCCGCGGCGACCGCGGACTCCTCGTCGAACGGGCGGACCTCGGCGCCGGTGAAGTCGAGCCGGCCGCCGACGGTGCGGACGCGGTCGGCCGGGACGATCCGGTCGGGCTTGACCCAGAAGTAGGAGTTGCCGTAGCCGTCGGGCACCGACTGGCGGGCGATCTCGAGCATGAACTCGTAGCCCTCGGTGGTGATGAAGCCGAGCGCCTCGACCTTGCCCTCGAGGAGCTTGTTGGTGGCGACCGTGGTGCCGTGGGAGACCGCGGTGATGTCCTCGCCCGCGGCGCCGACGATCCCGAGGATCTTCTCGATGCCGGCGATGAACCCGTCGGCCGGGTTGCCGGGCGTCGAGGGGGTCTTGGTCGTGACCAGCTCCCCCGAGTCCTCGTCGAAGGCGACCACGTCGGTGAACGTGCCTCCGGTGTCGATGCCGATCCTGATCCGCCGGTTGCTCATGGGGACGATTCAACTCGCGGCGCCGTGGCGACGGCCACGGCAGGATCTGCCGATGGAACCGTGATCCTTGGGCAGAGGTTGCCGGTCAGTGCGGGGTGCCGGCGACGGACAGGTTGACGGTGAAGCCCGGCTGCGGCTCCTGGGTGACCGTGAGCCCGCCCAGCACGCCCGCCAGCACGGCGACGGCGAGGATCGGGGCGAGCGACGGGCCGCCGGTCGGCATCGTCCGCTGCCACGCGAACCACGGCGTCCGGGTGTAGCGCCACAGCAACCAGGCCTGCAGGCCGGACACGAGGGCCTCGAGCGCGCCGAGCGCCGTCGGGTCGTACACCAGCGCCACCACGGCGAGCACCGGCAGGAGACCGACCAGGGTCGCCACCACCCCCAGCCGGACCCCGCGCGCACGCACGACTCCCGCGGCGAAGAACGCGACGACCAGCGCGCTGAGGCCCATGGACACGACCGCCGACACCACGTCGTCCTTGGCACCCTGGACGAGCAGCTGCACCAGGCCGATCCCCACGAAGGACCAGCCGAACCACCACAGCTCCGGTGGCACCTCCTGCTCGTCGAGGACCGGTCCCACCGGGGGCGTCGCGCTCATGGACGCATCGTGGCAGGCCGGGGACCCGGTGCGGGGCATCCCCACGCCGCGACAGGCGAAGGGCCCCTGCCGGTATGAGCGGCAAGGGCCCTTCGGGTGATGTCGGTCCGCCTGGGCGGACGGTCATCGGGGTGACCGGTCGTGGTGATGCTCGCGGTCGATCGCTCCCTCGTGCGGGTCCTCAGCCATCGCATCACCCGGTGCCTGCGCCGCTTCCCCGGCGAACCGGTTCCGCGTCGTGCTGGACCCTCCTTCCGGAGCCATCCCGCCTCCCCTTGCGGGGCTGCGTAGGGAGAGTTCTACGCCGCCTGTGACCGTCGCCACAAGGGGTTCGGGAGAGCTCGTCGGACATACCGCGGGTTCCGGCGCGTCGTGCACAGGACGGGGCCGGTCGTCCCCAGCCACCGGACTGTTTCCACACCTCTGTCCACAGCTGTGTGCACAGCCCGGTCTGGACCGCCGCGAGCTCAGCCGAGCAGCTCCTCGACCGCCGCGGCGACCTCGAGCAGCCGGCGGTCGGCGCCGTGGCGGGCGACCAGCTGGACGCCCACCGGGAGGCCGTCGGGCGTCGTGCCGGCCGGGACCGAGATGGCCGGGCAGCCGGTGACGGAGATGAAGTAGGCCGAGCGCATCCACGCGAGGTAGTCGGGCATCCCCTGGCCGTTGATCGTCGCCGGGAACTCCTGGTCAGCCGGGAACGGCGGGACCTGCGAGGTCGGGAGCAGCAGCACGTCGTGGTCGCCGAAGAACAGCCGCATCGTCTCCGAGAGCGCGGTGCGCTGGGCGTAGCCGCGGGCCACGTCGGCGCCGGTGAGCGGCTCACCGGCGCGGATGTTGGCCTCCAGCGACGGCTTGAACGACGTCGGGTGCTCGGCGAGCAGCCGGCCGAGCTTGGCCTGGAAGTGCCACGCCCGCAGGGTGCGGAAGGTGTCGTCGGCGAGCGACAGGTCGGGGTGCGCGTCGCCCACCGCGGCGCCCGCGTCGGAGAGCCGCGCGGCGGTGGCGCGTACGACGTCGGCGACCGCGTGGTCGACCGCGAAGGCGCCGCCGAGGTCCACCGACGCCGCGACCCGCAGCCCGGCGAGCGGGGCGGGGTCCAGCGGCGGCGCGAAGGACGAGCCCGGGTCGCCGAGCGCGAGCGGGGCGCGCGGGTCGGGGCCGGCGAGCACGGAGAGCAGCAGGGCAAGGTCGCCGACGTTGCGGGCCATCGGGCCGCCCACCGACGTGGTCTCCCACTGGTTGTAGAGCGGCCACTCCGGCACCCGCCCGAGCGAGGGCCGCATCCCGACCACGCCGCAGAACGACGCCGGGTTGCGCAGCGAGCCGCCCATGTCGGAGCCGTCGGCCAGCGGCACCATGCCGGCCGCGAGCGCGCAGGCCGCTCCCCCGCTGGAGCCGCCCGCGGACCGCGAGGGGTCGACCGGGTTGCGGGTGACGCCGAAGACGGTGTTGAAGGTGTGCGAGCCGGCGGCGAACTCCGGCACGTTGGTCTTGCCGACGAAGACCGCGCCCGCACGGCGTACGCGCTCGACGAGCAGCTCGTCGTGGTCGGCGACGTGGTCGCGGAAGACCGGCGAGCCGAACGTGTGCGGCCACCCCTCGAGCGCGTGGGTGTCCTTCACGGCGAACGGCAGCCCGTGCAGCGGACCGGTCAGCTCCCCCGACGCCTGCGCCTGGTCAGCGACGGCGGCAGCCGACCGCGCGCGCTCGGCGTCGAGCGACACGATCGCGTTGAGCTCGGGGTTGCGCTCCTCGATCCGGTCGAGGTGCAGCTCGAGCAGCTCCGCGGCCGAGATCGCCCCCGACCGGACCGCCGCGGCCTGGTCGCGGGCCGTGGAGTCGACGGTGACGTCGGTCATCGGCGACGACCGAGCAGGCCGCCGACCACGGCGCCGAGCAGGACCAGGCCCGCGCCGACGGCGACGCCGGTGAGGAAGTCCTGCTGGGAGCCGACCGGCGACGACGCCTTGGCCGGGGCGGTGAAGACGGCGCCGGCCGGGGCGGGCGCACCGGGCTCGACCGTCGCACCGGCGGGGGCGGTGACGGTCGCGGTGACCGGACCGCCGGCGATCGCCGCGTCGACGTTGCCGAAGAACTCGCCCGCCATCCGCCGCGAGACGCTGGTCAGCATCCGCTGCCCGACGCCGCCGATCATCCCGCCGACGGTCGCGTCGGCGTCGTAGGAGACCCGGGTGGTGTCGCCCTCGGGGGTGAAGCGCACGTGGACCGTCGCGCCGATGGTGCCGGGCGCGCCCGCGCCGTCGAGCTTCATGACCAGCGACTCGTGCTGCTCGAGGTCGCCGAGCTGGCACGAGCCGGCGTAGGTGCCCTTGATCGACGCGACGCCCGCGGTGACCGTCATGGCGTAGGCGTTCTCGCCGGTCGCCTCGAGCTTCTCGCAGCCCGGGATGGTGCGCACGAGCACGGCGGGGTCGAGCAGGGCGTCCCACGCCTTCTCGACGGGGGCGTTCAGGACGTTCTCTCCGGTGAACTTCACGGGGTGTCTCCTCAGACGGGTGGCTGGTATCTAGGGACGTTCTGGTGGGCAAGAGGGGGTTCTGGCCCACCAGAACGTCCCTAGATACCGGGGTCAGCTCAAGGTC
The DNA here is from genome assembly GCF_020991065.1 of Nocardioides okcheonensis. Taxonomy (NCBI): domain Bacteria; kingdom Bacillati; phylum Actinomycetota; class Actinomycetes; order Propionibacteriales; family Nocardioidaceae; genus Nocardioides; species Nocardioides okcheonensis. The sequence continues at coordinate 3,960,576 of NZ_CP087710.1, read as the reverse complement.
GGGGGCAGCTCGAGGTCGGTCGGTCGGTCGGGGTCGGTCAGGGGGTGTCGGCGTGCTCGAGGCGCAGCTCGAACAGCTCGGACGGCGAGATGGGCATGGCGGTGATCGGGAAGCCCTCGGCGTCCTCGATCGCGGCGGCGAAGACGGCGGCCGACGGGATCACGCCCGCCTCGCCCGCGCCCTTGATGCCGAGCGGGTTGAGCGGCGACGGCGTCTCGAGGTGGTCGATGTCGATCGTGGTCGGCACCTCGGTGACGTAGGGCATGAGGAAGTCCATGAACGACGCGTTGAGCAGCTGGCCCGACTCGTCATAGGCCATCCGCTCGTAGAGCGCGCCGCCCACGCCCTGCGCGACGCCGCCGTGGATCTGGCCCTCGACGATCATCGGGTTGATCAGGTGGCCGCAGTCGTGGACGACGGCGTACTTGAGGATGGTGATCTCGGCGGTGTCGGGGTCGGTCTCCACGATCACGGCGTGCATGCCGTTGGCGAAGGTGGAGCGCGGCGGGGAGTAGAAGTCCTTGCCCTCCAGGCCCGGCTCGTCGTCCTCGGCGACCGGCGGCTTGCCGGGGTCGCCGACGGAGAACTGCGTGGCGGCCTTGGACGCCTCGTCGAAGGCGTAGCGCAGCGGGTTGGACAGCACCGCGACGGTGCCGAGGTCGATGGTCGCGTCGGTGCCCTTCACCGACACCACGCCGTCGACGATCTCGAGGTCGGCCTCGTCGGCCTCCAGCGCCTCGGCGGCGATCCGCAGCGCCTTCTCCTTGGCGCGCAGCGCGGCGAGGTGGATCGCCGAGCCGCTCATCACCGCGGCCCGCGACGCGAAGGTGCCGACCGCGTAGGGCATCTTGCGGGTGTCGCCGGTGGTGATCTCGACGTCCTCGAACCGCACGCCGAGGGTGTCGGCGACGATCTGCGCGAACGCCGTCTGGTGGCCCTGGCCCTGGGTGGTGAGGCCGGTGGCGACCTTGACCTTGCCGGAGGTCTCGACGTGCACGTGGGCGCCCTCGTAGGGGCCGACGCCGGTGCCCTCGACGTAGCAGGCCAGGCCGATGCCGACCCGGCGGCCCTGGGCGGCCATCTCGGCGCGGAAGTCCTCGAACTCGTCCCAGCCGACCAGCTCCTTGAGCTTGGTCAGCGACGCCGGGTAGTCGCCGGAGTCGTAGGTCAGCTCGCGCCCGTCCTGGAAGACCAGGCCGTGCTCGTAGGGGAACTCGTCGGGCTGGATGAAGTTGGCGCTGCGGACCTCGGTGCGGTCCTTGCCGAGGTAGGCGGCGATCGCGTCCATCGTCCGCTCCATCACGAAGCAGCCCTGCGGCCGCCCGGCCCCGCGGTAGGGGGTGACGATGACCGTGTTGGTGTAGAGCGACTCGAAGACCACGCGGTAGCTCTGCGGCTTGTAGGGGCCGAGCAGCTGCGTGGAGGTGATGATCGGGACGATCAGGCCGTACGGCGTGTAGGCGCCGTGGTCGTGCCAGAACTCCACGTTGAGCCCGAGGACCCGACCGTCGTCGTCGAAGCCGACGTCGACCACGTGCTGCTGGGCGCGCTCGTGCGCGGAGGAGATGAAGTGCTCGCGCCGGTCCTCGGTGAACTTCACCGGCCGGCCGAGGGTCTTCGCGGCGAGCGGGACCAGCAGCTCCTCCGGCCACGGGTGGACCACCTTGACGCCGAAGCCGCCGCCCACGTCGGGGGTGACGACGTCGACCTGGACCAGGTCGAGGCCGAGCTTGGCGGCCACGCAGCCGCGGACGCCGGTGGAGGTCTGGGTCGACGACCACACGGTCAGCCGGCTGGTGTCGGGGTCCCAGCGCGCGACGGTGCCGCGGCCCTCCATCGGCGTGCAGGCCGAGCGCTCGATGTCGAGGTCGAGGTGGAGCGTGTGCGGGGCGGCGGCGATGGCCGCGCGGGCGTCGCCGTTCTCCTGCTCCATCCGCGCCGCGACGTTGTCGGGCACGTCGTCGTGGACGGTCCGCTCGGCGGCCCGCGCCGCGGCGATGCCCACGACCGGCGGGAGGTGCTCGTAGTCGACGCGGATCCGCGACACGGCGTCCTCGGCGACGTAGCGGTCGACGGCGACGACGAAGGCGATCGCCTCGCCGACGTAGTTGACCTCGTCCTTCGCCAGGGCGTACTGGGTGCGGCCGTGGGTCAGCGTCGGGTGCGGGATCAGCAGCGGCAGCGGCTCGGCCATCGCGTCGGTGAGGTCGTCCCACGTCCAGACCGCGACGACGCCCTCGACGTCGAGCACGCCGGAGACGTCGATGTCGACGATCCGGGCGTGGGCGTGCGGCGAGCGCAGCACGGCGGAGTGGAGCAGCCGCGGGTCGTCGGTGAGCAGGTCGTCGACGTAGCGCCCCTGGCCGCGCAGGAAGCGCTGGTCCTCGACGCGGGCGACCTTGGTGCCGAAGAGCTTGGTGGTCACGCGGACCCCTCCTCGCGCTCGGCGGTGATCTCGGCTGCCCGCAGCACCGACTTCACGATGTTCTGGTAGCCGGTGCAGCGGCACAGGTTGCCGGCGATCATCTCGCGGGCCTCGTCCTCGGTGGGCTCGGGGTTCTCGCGCAGGCCGGCGGTGATGGTGGTCAGGAAGCCGGGGGTGCAGAAGCCGCACTGGAGGCCGTGGCAGTCGGAGAACGCCTGCTGGACCGGGCTCAGCCGGCCGCGGTCGGTGCCGTCGTCCTCGGTGAGGCCCTCGACCGTCGTGATCTCGGCGTCGACCGCCGAGACCGCGAACATCAGGCACGAGCGCACCGGCGCGCCGTCGACGAGGACGGTGCACGCGCCGCAGACGCCGTGCTCGCAGCCGACGTGGGTGCCGGTGAGGCCGCAGTCGTGGCGGATCGCGTCGGACAGCAGGCGCCGCGCGGGCACCCGGACCTCGTGGACCGCGCCGTTGACGTGCAGGCGCACGTCGTGGAGCTGCTCCGTGGTCTCGGTGGTCATGCGGGGGTCACCTCTCCTGCCCGGGTGCGGGCGTGGTCGGTCGCGGCCGCCAGGACACGGGGGGCGAGCACCTTCACCAGGTGCGCGCGGTAGGCGGCGGTCGCATGGATGTCCTCGGCCGGCTCGAGCTCGGCCAGCGCCTTCGCGGCGGGGTCGTCGAGGGCGTCGGTGACGTCGACGACGACCGGCACGTCACTGACCGACACGAAGCCCATCCGGGCCCGGGCGACGGTGTCGCCGTCGAGCTCGACGACCGCGGCCACCCCGACGAGGGCGTAGTCGCCGTGGCGGCGGGCGATCTCCTGGAAGGCCACGCCCGCGGTGGCGGGCAGGGCCGGGAAGAACGCCTCGACGGCGATCTCGTCGTGGGCCAGCGTCGACTCGAGCGGGCCGGCGAAGAGCTCGGCGGCCGGGATCGTACGACGTCCGCGCACCGACGCGACGTCGACCGAGCCCTCCAGCAGGCGCAGCACCATCGGCATCTCGGCGGCAGCGTCGGCGTGCACCAGCGAGCCGACGGTGGTGCCGCGGTTGCGGATCGTCGGGTGCGCGACGTGGGACAGGGCCAGCGCGAGCAGCGGCTGGACCTCGCCCGCCGCGGTGTCGGCGAGCACGTGGGCGTGCCGGGCGAGGGCCCCGACCCGGACCCCGGCCCCGTCCCCCTCGCGGGAGGCGGTGACGTGGCCGAGGTCCGGCAGGGCGTTGATGTCGATGAGCATCGAGGGCGCGGCCAGCCGCATGGAGAGCAGCGGGACCAGGGACTGACCGCCGGCCAGCACCTTCGCCCCCGGCTCCTTCGCGAGGGCCGCGAGGGCTTCCTCGAGACCGGTCGGTCGCAGGTAGGCGAAGGGTGCGGGCTTCATCGGGTGGTGGTGCCTCCAGAGGCCGCGTCGTCGACGCCGCCGTCGTAGTCGGGGTGGCTCAGGTTGCGGGTCACGGTGCCGGCACCGTGCCCCCCGCGGCCCTTGACCATGTGGAAGAAGGCGATGACCAGGATCGTGCCGAGGGCGATGCCGCCGAGCTCGAAGTCGTCGCCGAAGGTGAGCGTGACGCCGCCGATGCCGGCGATCAGGCCGGCGGCCAGGCCGACCATGTTGACCGGGTTGCCGAAGTCGATGCCGTTCTCCACCCAGATCTTCGCACCCACCAGTCCGATCATCCCGTAGAGGACCACCGTGATGCCGCCGAGGACGCCTCCGGGGGTGGCGTTGACGATGGCGCCGAACTTCGGGCACAGGCCCAGCAGGATCGCCACGAGCGCGGCGACGTAGTAGGCGGCGGACGAGTAGACGCGGGTGGCGCCCATGACGCCGATGTTCTCGGCGTAGGTCGTCGTGGGCGAGCCGCCGAACGCGCTGGCGAAGGCGGTGGCGATGCCGTCGGCACCGATGGCGCGGCCCATGTAGGGGTCGAGGTTCTCCCCGGTCATCTCCGCGACGGCCTTGACGTGGCCGGTGTTCTCCGCGACGAGCGCGATGACGCCGGGCAGGACGAGGAGGATCGCGGTCAGCGAGAACGACGGGGCGTGCACGACGGAGACGCCGTCCGCGAGGGTGCCGCTCGGGAGCCCGATCCAGTCGGCCGCCTGGACGCCGGCCCAGGAGACGCGGTCGTGCTCGGTGGCCTCGGTGGCGCCGCCGAGGACGGAGGTGATCGGGCCGAACACCTTGTCGGCCACGAAGGACAGGACGTAGCCGAAGATCAGCGCCAGGAAGACCGCGATCCGCGACCAGAAGCCGGGCAGCGCGACGGACGCGAAGACCATGAAGGCCGCGGTGAGCAGCGCGATCCACTGGTCCTGGGGCCAGTAGACGCCCGCCACGACCGGGGCCAGGTTGAAGCCGATCAGCATGACGACCGCGCCGGTGACGGCGGGCGGCAGCAGGCGGTGGATCAGCTGGGCGCCGGCGAAGTGGACCAGCACGCCGACCGCGGCGAGCACGAGGCCGCCGACGAGGATCGCGCCGGTGACGTAGGAGGAGTCGTTGCCCGAGTCGAGGGCGCGGATCGCCGCGACGGACGCCACGAACGACGCGCTGGTGCCGAGGTAGCTCGGCACGCGGTTCTGGACGATGAGCAGGAACAGGATCGTGCACAGGCCCGAGAACATGATCGCCAGGTTGGCGTCGAGCCCCATGACGAGGGGGAACACGAAGGTGGCGCCGAACATGGCGACCACGTGCTGGGCGCCGAGCCCGATCGTCTTGCCCCACGGCAGCCGCTGGTGCGGGAGCACCGCCTCGCCGGGAGCGGGATCGACCACGTCCCACTTGAACATCGACATGCAGGCCTCCAGGTTTCGCAGCGGATTCGCAGGGGTGTGTGCCCGAGATCCCTCAAACTAGTGCGCCACATCACACACCCTCACTGGCGACATCCGCCGAAGGAACGCCGGTTGTGATGGCAACTTCTCGGGCGGTTCGACCGCGTGGCTACCCTCCCCTGCATGGCGCTGCCTCTCACGGTCGACGACTGGCCGCCGGCCCCGATCCGCACCGAGCGGCTGCTGCTGCGCCCACCGGCGCCGCGCGACCGCGACGCGTTCCTCGACCTCGGCAGCGACCCGGTGGTCAACCGCTTCACCGGCGGCGGCCGCGACCGCGCCACGCTCGACGCGGAGATGCCCGGGACGCCCGCCGACCGGCCGGGCCAGTTCGTCGTCGAGCACGACGGACGCGTCGCGGGCTGGTTCGGCATCTCCCGTCGCGACCCGGCGCGGCCGGGGCGGGTCACGCCCGACGGGGGCGAGCTCGAGCTCAGCTACGTCACACCGACCTCGGCCTGGGGACAGGGCTTCGCGACCGAGGCCGGCACGGCGGTCCTCGCCTGGGCGGACGCGCGCTTCGACGAGCCGGTCGTGCTGTGCACCCAGACCGCCAACGCGGCCTCGCGGCGGCTGGCCGCCCGGCTCGGCTTCGTCGAGGCCGACCGGTTCGAGGAGTTCGGCGCCGAGCAGTGGTTCGGCGTGCGGCACCCGGGCGCGCGATGACCGACCTGCGCCGGGCGACGCCGGCCGACGTCGCGGCGCTCGAGCGGGTCGCCGCCGCGGCCTACACGCCGTACCTCCCCCGGATGGCCGGGCAGCGCCCCGGCCCGCTGGACGCCGACTACGCCGCGGCCGTCGCGACCACCGAGGCCTGGGTGGCGCTCGACGCCGGCGAGGTCGTCGGCTTCCTGCTGCTCGTCGCCGAGGACGACGCGGTGCTGCTCGACAACGTCGCGGTGCACCCGTCGCACCACGGCCGCGGGATCGGGCGGGCACTCCTGTCGCACGCCGAGGACCGCGCGCACGCGCTCGACCTGCCGCGCCTGCGGCTCTACACGCACGTGAGCATGGTCGAGAACCAGCGGCTCTACGAGCGGATCGGCTACGTCGAGACGCACCGCGCGACCGACCACGGGCTGACCCGGGTCTTCTACGAGAAGCGCCTCTGACCCGCCGCGCCGTCCCGCCACCCCGTCTCGTCGCGCTGCCCCGCGAGCGGTGCGTGAGGAGGATCCCGGGAGCTCGAAAGCCTCCTCAGCCACCGCTGCCGGGCGCGTCGCCGCAGCGACACACCAGTGGCGGTGCGTGAGGGGGATGACGGGGCCGGGAAATCCCCCTCACGCACCGCCCGGGGGAGGATGCCGGACCTCACTCCGCGATCTCCAGCGCCCGCAGCGCGACGGCGACGTCGAGGCGCAGGTGCGGGTCGGAGGCGACGGGGCCGAGGATCCGCTGCAGCTTGCCGACGCGGTAGCGCATGGTGTTGTAGTGGAAGAACTGCGCCCGCGCGGCCTCGGCCACGTTGAAGTTCGTGTCGAGCAGCACCTGCAGGGTCTCGCGCAGGTCGGCGGCCTCCGGCGTCCGCTCGGCGAGCGGGCCGAGCACGTCGGCGGCGAAGGCCGACAGCTCGGCGCTGTCCGGCACCAGCGCCAGCAGGCGGTGCAGGCCGAGCTGGTCGAAGCGGGTCACCGAGCCGCCGCCGTGCACCCGTCGACCGATCTCGACCGAGCGCTGCGCCTGGCGGAACGCCTCGGGCAGCTCACCGACGTCGCGGGCGACGCGGCTGACACCGGCGGAGAACGAGATCCGCCCGCCACCGCGGTCGCCGCGCACCCCCTCGATCATCCGGTCCACCGCGGCCCGCGCGGCCGCCGGCCCGGCGTCGGGGTCGACCGGCACGAGCGTGACCACCTCGCGGCTGAAGGCGACCGACGCGACCGTCGGGTCGGCACCCACCGCGACCTGCCGCCACGCCTGGGCGAACCGGTCGTGCCACGCGCGGCGGTCGTCGGCGGCGCCCTGGGCGGCGAGCGCGTCGGGGTCGAGCACGGCGACGACGACCACGACGGGTCGGTCGAGCACCCAGCCGAACGCCTGCGCGTGCTCGGCGACGTAGTCCTCCTCGCCCGCGCGCCCGAGGAACACGTCGCGCAGGAAGTCGCCCTGGTACTTGTTCTCGACGGCCGTGATCGCCTCGACGCGGGTCACCAGCAGGGCCGCCACGATCGCCGCGCGCTCGAGCGCGTGCACGTCGGAGGAGTGGATCGTGCCGTCCGTGCGCAGCGCCACCAGCCGCGCGAGGTCGACGCCGGCGGCGACGACCCGGCGCAGCAGCGCCTGCCCCTCGCCCACGGCCGTCCCGCCCGGGTCGATCCGCTCGACGCGCACCCGACCGGTGGGGTCGAGCAGTCCCGCGCTGGCCAGCGCCGCCCGGTCCCCGTCGCCGAGGTGGGCGGCGCGCTCGCGCCCGTCGGTCGAGGTGAACGCGACGCCGCAGCCGAGCGCGTCGCCCACGGCCTCGGCGATGGCCGCGAGGTCACCGCCCTCCAGCACGATGTGCGTGAGGGCGGTGTGCAGCGCGTCCGCCCGCTCCAGCGCGGCGACGGCCTCCGGGTCGCTTATCAAGTCTTGGCCCACTTGCTGTCCTTCGTTGTCAGGAACTCACATTCGCGAGTGTGCCACGAGCCGTTAGCGTCTGTCCGGTGATGTTCGCCGGCTCGGTCTCCACCCCCCTCCCGGTGGCGGCGCCCGCCCGCGTCCTGGTGCACCTGTCCGCGGTCCCCGACGGCCCCCTCGAGGTGGTCCACGCCAGCGGCTCCGCGGTCTACGTCGACGTCGACGGCTGGTGCCTCGGCCTGGTGTCGGCGAAGGCGAGCCGCGTCCCGAACGCGCTGTGGTCCTCCCTCGACGACCTGTCCGCGCTCTCCGGCCAGGTGGCCTCGCGCCGTCCCGACGCGGTCACGGCGCGCGTCGAGGGCGGCGGGCTCGTCGTCGCCGGTCGCCGCCTGGGCATCGCCCGCGTCGTCGACACCCGCGTCACCACGCTGCCCGACGACGTGCCGGTCACCGACCCGGCCCGCCGGGTCGTCACCGGCCACGACCTCGACCTGCCGGTCGACGGCCGGCTGACCCCGGCCCACGTCGAGGCCCTGCTCGGGCGCGGCCCCGGCCTGACGCCGCTGGGCGACGACGTGCTCGCGGGCTGGCTGGTGGTCCGCGCGGCCGCCGGGCGCGAGGACGTCGCGGTCTCCGGCGCGGTCCGCCGCCGCCTCGCCGTCACCACGCTGCTCTCCGGCACCCTCCTCGACTGCGCCCTGCACGGCGAGGCCCTGCCCCAGCTCGCCCACTGGCTCGCCGCTCCCGGCCCCGGCACGCTCGCGGCCCTGCTCGACGTCGGCGCCACCTCCGGTGCCGGTCTCGCGACCGGCGCCGGCCTCGCCCTCGCCTCCCTGCGCGACCGCGGCACCACCGCGGCGTGACACCCGTCCCCACCACACCCCCCGCACACGATCTCCCCGAAGGAGTGCCGATGAAGGACCACGTCGAGCTGAGGAGCGGCGCCTACGCCGACTCCGTGACGCTGCTGCAGGTGAGTCGTGCCGTCCAGGCGGCCCCGGGGGTGGTCGCCGCCCAGGTCGCGATGGCCACCGGGCTCAACCTCGAGGTGCTCGCCGGCATGGGCTTCGACGTGCCGGCCTCCTCCCCCAACGACATGGTCGTGGCGCTGCGCCTCGACGACGACGCCGACGTCGCCACCGCGCTGGCCGCGGTCGACGCCGCCCTCGTCCCGGCCCGTCCCGCGTCGGGGGCCAGCGAGGTCGCGCCGCCGCGCACCACCGGCTCCGCCCTGCGCCGCACCGGCCCCGACGCGGTGGCGCTCGTGTCGGTGCCCGGCGCCAGCGCGACCGTCGAGGCGATGGACGCCGTCGAGGCGGGCCGCGACGTGATGGTCTTCAGCGACAACGTGCCGGTCGAGGAGGAGGTCGCGCTCAAGACGTACGCCGCCTCCCGCGGCGCGCTCGTCATGGGGCCGGACTGCGGCACCGCGGTGATCGACGGCGTCGGGCTCGGCTTCGCCAACACCACCCGCCCGGGCCGCATCGGCATCGTGGCCGCCTCCGGCACCGGCTGCCAGCAGCTCCTCGTCCTCCTCCACCACGCCGGTGCCGGGATCGACGGCGTGGGCGTGCGGCACGCGCTCGGCGTGGGCGGGCGCGACCTGTCGGCCGCCGTCGGCGGGCTCTCGACGCGCGAGGCGCTGCGCCGCCTCGACTCCGACCCCGACGTCGACCTCGTGGTCGTGGTGTCCAAGCCCCCGGCCCCCGAGGTCGCCGAGGCGCTGGCGAAGGACGCCGAAGCGCTGGGCACCCCGGTCGAGCTCGGCCTGCTCGGTCGCGGCCAGCGCGACCTCACCACCGTCGCCGAGGCCGTGCTGGCCCGGCTCGGGCACGAGGCGCCGCAGTGGCCGGTCGCGGGCGAGGACAACACCGGTGCGGCGACCGGTCCGCTGCTGCGCGGGCTGTTCGTCGGCGGCACGCTGTGCGACGAGTCGATGCTGATGGCCACCGAGGTGCTCGGGCCGGTCCGCAGCAACATCCCGCTGTCGGACGACCTCGGCCTCGACTCCACCGAGCCGGGCGACCTGCTCACCGACACCCACACGATGATCGACTTCGGCGACGACGCGCTCACCCAGGGCCGCGCGCACCCGATGATCGACCCGACGCTGCGCAACGAGCAGCTCGCCCGCGCCGCCGCCGACCCGCAGACCGGCGTCATCCTGCTCGACCTGGTGCTCGGCCACGGCGCCGAGCCCGACCCGGCCGCGATGCTGGCTCCCGCCATCCGCGAGGCCCGCAGCGCGCGGCCGGTGCCGGTCATCGTCAGCCTGGTCGGCACCGACCTCGACCCGCAGGGCCTCGACGCCCAGCGCGACGCCCTGGTCGCCGCCGGCGCCGAGGTGCACCTGTCCAACGCCGCGGCCACCCGCCGCGCCCTCCAGCTGCTCGAAGGAGCCCGCGCATGACCCCCACCGTCGTCACCCTCGGCGCCACGAGCCCCGAGGTCGTCGCCTGCGGCGCCGACATGTTCGCCGACGCCGTCGCCGGCCAGGCCGTCGACGTCGAGCGCGTCGACTGGCGCCCGCCGATGCCGGGCACCGAGGCCGACCTCGCCGCCGTCGCGACCGACCCGCGCCGCCCGGAGGCCAACCGCCGTGCCGTCGAGGCGATGCTGGGCGTGACCGCCCACCTCGTCGACGTCGCCCCCGCCTCGGAGGTCCTCGGCCTCGAGCGGGGCCAGTTCCTGCACGCCGGCCCGCCGATCGCGTGGGAGCAGGCCTCCGGCCCGCTGCGCGGCGCGCTGATGGGCGGCGCCGCCCTCGAGGGCCTCGTCGACGACCCCGAGGACGCCGTCGCGCTGTTCGAGTCGGGCAGCAGCGTCAGCCTCGAGCCGTGCCACCACCGCAGCGCCGTCGGCCCGATGGCGGGCGTGGTCACGCCGTCGATGTGGATGTGGGTCCTCGAGGACCGCGCCACCGGCCGCCGGACGTACTGCTCGCTCAACGAGGGCCTCGGCAAGGTGCTGCGCTACGGCGCCTACAACGACGAGGTGCTGACCCGGCTGCGCTGGATGGGCGACGTCCTCGGCCCGCTGCTGCAGGCGGCCGTCCGCGGGACCGCGGAGGCCTCCGACATCACCGGCATCCTCACCCAGATGCTGCAGATGGGCGACGAGGCGCACAACCGCAACCGCGCCGGCACCCTGATGCTGGTGCGCGACCTCTCCCCCGCGATGGTCACGTCCGGCTTCGACGCCAAGGACGTCGCGGACGCGCTGCGCTTCGTCGGCGGCAACGACCACTTCTTCCTCAACCTCGCGATGCCGGCCTGCAAGCTCGCCCTCGACGCGGGCCGCGACGTCCCCGGCTCGACCATGGTCGTGGCGATGGCGCGCAACGGCACCGAGTTCGGCATCCAGGTCTCCGGCACCGGCGACCAGTGGTTCACCGGCCCGGCGCAGGTCGCCGAGGGCCTGTTCCTCGGCGACTACGGCCCGGACGACGCCAACCCCGACATCGGCGACTCCGCGATCACCGAGACCGCCGGCATCGGCGGCTTCGCGATGGCCACCGCCCCCGCCATCGTGCGCCTCGTCGGCGGCACCGTCCCCGACGCACTGGCCACCACCCGCCGGATGCACGAGATCACCCTCGCGGAGAACCCGCGCTGGTCGGTGCCGGTCCTGGAGTTCCAGGGCACGCCCACCGGCATCGACGTGACCAAGGTGTGCCGTACGGGGATCCTGCCGCAGATCAACACCGGCATGGCCGGCGCGGTCGCCGGGGTGGGCCAGGTCGGTGCCGGGCTGGTCACGCCGCCGGCCGAGATCTTCCCGCAGGCCCTCGCCGCGCTCGCCGACGCCGCACGGGCGGCGCGCGCCTGACCCGTCAGGCGCGGGCGGGCCGCTCGTTGTAGACGCCCGCCGGCTCCTGCCCCGAGAGCTCACCGATCGCCGCCATGATGCGGTCGGTGAGCTCGCGGCGCGCCCGGCCGGACGGGACGTCGTCGTACTCGTCGGCGACCGTGATCGGCGCCCCGAAGCGCACCGTCACCTTCGCGCGGCGGGGGCGGCTCTCGCCGACGGGCTGGATGTCCTCGGTGCCCTCGAGGCCCACCGGCACGACTGGGCAGCCGGCCGTCAGCGCGAGGTGCGCGACGCCGGTACGGCCGCGGTAGAGCCGGCCGTCGCGCGAGCGGGTGCCCTCGGGGTAGATGCCGAACGCCTCCCCGCGGCGCAGCACCTCGAGCGCGGTGTCGAGGCTGGCAATGGCAGCCCTGGTGTCGTCGCGGTCGACGGGGAGCATGCCCAGGCCCTCGAACCAGGCGCGCTGCAGCGCGCCCTTGACGCCGGTGCCGGTGAAGTAGTCGGACTTGGCGAGGAACACCACCTTGCGCGGCACGACGACCGGGATCACCACGCTGTCGAAGAACGAGAGGTGGTTGCTCGCCACGATGACCGGGCCGGTGGTCGGGACGTGGTGCAGCCCCTCGACCGTCGGGCGCCACACGGCTCGGGCCAGCGGAGGGATGACGCCGTGCGCGACCGTGTAGAGCATGGCCCGATCCTGCCACCCCGGGTCGGTGCGGGTCAGGGAGCGTCCGCGCCCCGGAGCGTCGGGGCGACGAACGCCGCCCGGAGGTCGACCGCACCGCCCGGACGCAGCGGCGTGCCCTCCTCGAGGTACGCCTGCCGCGCCTCCTCGTCGTGCGAGGGCGGGAGCGAGCCGTCGGAGCGCACCACCCGCCACCACGCCACCGCCGCACCGTGGGTGGCCATCACGTTCCCGACCAGCCGGGGTCCGCCGCGGCCGAGGCGGTGGCCGACCACGTCGGCGATCGCGCCGTAGGTGGTGACCCGGCCGCGCGGCACCGACTCGGCGCACTGCAGCACCAGCTCGGCGTAGAGCTCGCGCTCCTCCGGGGTCGTCACTCCGGCTCCGCCTGCGTCAGCCGCGCGGTGGCGAGCAGCGCCACGACGGCCGCGAGCCCGGCCGCCAGCCACACCCAGGACGGCGCCACGACGGTGTCGAGGCTGCGGAGCGCGCCGTAGGCCACGGGCATCGGCACCAGGGTCAGCAGCGCGCGTCGCAGCCACAGGCGCGCCAGCCCCGGGTCGACCGGGAGCGTGCCGGGGCCGTGGGAGAGCACCACCGCGTCGACGTGGGCCAGCACCAGGAGCACGCCGACCACGAGCACCCGCCAGTCCAGGACGCCGTGGGCGCTCCACCAGCCGGCCACCAGGCCGAGCGCGACGACACCGGCGAGGTGGTCGGGGGTGCGCGCCCACAGCAGCGAGCACGCCACCACCCCGAGCAGCACGAACCAGTGCGGGACCACGGGCAGCGCCAGCGCGAGCGCCCCGCACGGCAGCAGCACCAGCAGCGTGCGCAGCGCCAGCACGGTGCGGGTGGTGCCGGGTGCGACGAGCCTCATCGCGCCCTCACCTTCGGCACCCGGGAGCGGCGCGCGAGCTGGCGCAGCACGGTGTCGAGGGTGCCGGGCCCGCGCCACGGCACCACCGGGCAGCCCAGCAGCGCGAGCTGGCGCAGCCGGTCGTCGCGCTCGATCCGCTGCATCCGCTCGGCCAGGCTCGCCAGCGCCAGCGGGTCGCCCTCCTGCTCGCGCTCGCCCAGCGTGTCGATCACGACGACGGCCGTCCCGCTGCGCAGCAGGCCGGCGGTGGCGGTGACCAGCGGGGTGAAGAGCATCGGCGACAGCACGTGGACCACGCTGCCCGCGCCCGCGCCGAGGTCGAGGCGCTCGGGCGCCTCGCTGCGCGCGTCGGCCCGGACCCGGGCGAGCGTGCCCTGCACCCGCTGCAGGTGCCGCGGCCCCGACCCGAGGCCGATCCGGACGGGGTCGGAGGTGAGCACCAGCAGGCCCACCCGGTCGCCGGTGCGGACGTGGTGCTCGGCGAGCGCGCTGGCGGCGCGCACCGTCAGGTCGAGGGTGCTCGCGGCGCCGTCGATGCCGCCGGAGACGCCGATGTCGCGCAGCGCGTCGACCACCAGCCAGACCCCGGCGTCCTGCTCCGCGCGCGTGGTGACGACGTGCAGCTCGCCGGTGCGCAGCGACACCGGCCAGGTGATCCGCTTGAGCCGGTCGCCGGTCGTGAACCGCCGGATCCCCTCGAAGTCGGTGCCGCTGCCGATCTGCCGCGACCGGTGCCGACCGACCAGGCCGTCGGGCTGCGGCACCTCGGCCCGGCTGTCGTACGGCGTCGCCTGGGGCAGCACGACCACGGAGTGCTCGGACATGTCCGCCGGCCCCCAGCGCCAGCCCGCCCACGCGCTGGTGAGCGCGACCCGCTCGGCGCCGAGCGCCCGCCTCCCCCAGCGGCGCGGGCTGACCTCGAGGACGGGCAGCCCGTCGGCCACGAGCGTCCCGACCGTGCCGTGGCGCGGGCGGGTGGCGACGTGCGCGGACCGGGCCGCCACCCGGACGGCGTGCTCGACGCCGGTGAGGTCGTCGACGTCCATCCGCACCGCGGTGCCCTGGCCCTCGTGGAGGCGGCCGTGGTCGACGGCGGTCCGCACCACCGGGTCGTGCCGCGGACGGTGCAGCAGCCCCATCGCGGCGAGCAGCACGAACGGGGCGCCGAGGACGACGAGCACGCCCTGGCCGAGCAGCAGCCCTCCCGCGGTGCCGCCGAGCGCCAGCAGGCACGCCCGGACCAGCCCCGCGGTGGGCCGCCACGAGCTCACCGGCGCGACTCCAGGGTGCGCGGCGCCTCGACGGACCCCAGCACGGCGTCGACGACCCGGGCCCCCGACGCCTGGGTCATCCAGAGGTCGGGCTTGACCGTCACCCGGTGCGCGAGGACGGCGCGGGCGACCACCTTGACGTCCTCCGGGACGACGTAGTCGCGCCCGCGGATCGCCGCCCACGCCCGCGCGGTGAGGACCAGGCCGAGGCTGCCGCGGGGCGACGCGCCGGTCAGCACGTCGGCGTGGCGACGCGTCGCGGTGACCAGGTCGACGCAGTAGCGACCGACCGACTCGTCGACGCCGACCTCCTCGACGGCGGCCTGCATCCGCGCCAGCCCCGGCGCGTCGGTGACCTGGGTGACCTCGACCTCCTCGCGCCGCCGGTCCAGGCGGCGCCGCACCACGTCGTACTCCTCGCCCTCGCTGGGGTAGCCGAACCCGACGCGCAGCAGGAAGCGGTCGAGCTGGGCCTCCGGCAGCGGGTAGGTGCCCTCGTACTCCACCGGGTTGGCGGTGGCGAGGACGTGGAACGGGCTCGGCAGCCGGTGGGTCTGGCCCTCGACGGTCACCTGCCCCTCCTGCATCGCCTCCAGCAGGGCCGCCTGGGTCTTGGGCGGCGTGCGGTTGATCTCGTCGGCGAGCAGCAGCCCGGTGAAGACCGGGCCCGGCCGGAAGTCGAACTCGGCGCGGCGCTGGTCGTAGACGTAGGACCCGGTCAGGTCGGCCGGCAGCAGGTCGGGGGTGAACTGGGCGCGCGCGAAGTCCAGGCCGAGCGCGGCCGCGAAGGACCGCGCCGCGAGCGTCTTGCCGAGGCCGGGGTAGTCCTCGAGCAGCACGTGCCCCTTGGCCAGGACGCCCGCCAGCACCAGCGCCAGCACCTCGCGCTTGCCGACGACGGCCCGGCCCACCTCGTCGAGCACCTGCTCGGCGAACGGCGCGACCTCGGTCGGTGCGGGTGCTTCAGTCACGGATCTCCTCGATTCGGGTCAGGATGCGGTCGACGTCGGCCGGCGAGAGCCGGCGGACGGGATCGAGCTCGAGGCGGAGCGCCTCGGCCAGGTCGGGGTCGCGGGCACGGGCGAGCGCGACGAGGCGCTCGCGCAGCGCCTCGGAGGGCTGGCTGGCCTGCCGGTGGCCGGTGAGGATCCGCAGGTCGCTGCTCGCCTGGTCGACCCGGTCGGACGGCGGCGGCAGGCCGCTGCGCCAGGACGTCAGCGGCACGTTGGCCGAGTCGAGGACCAGCCAGGCCGTGGCCAGCGCGATCAGGGACCACAGGGCGTACGGCACCGGCCGCGGACCGAAGTCGAACAGGGCGGCGGCGCCGAAGCCCACCGCGGCGAGCGCGACGCCCCCCAGCAGCCGCCCGCGCCACTGCGGCGAGATGCGGGCGGGCCGGGCCCTCACGCGCGCACCTCGAGGCTGCGTCGGATCTCCGCGAGCGCGGCCAGCGCGGCGTCGCGGTGCTCCTCGGTGATCGGGTGCTCGGAGAAGCGGGCCTCGCGGTAGAGGGTGGCGAGGCGGTGCACCGCGCCGGCGTCGGCCTCGACGAGGTCGAGGATGCGCAGCGTGTACTCCGAGGACGTCTCCCAGGACCGGCGGGGCGAGCCCGCGCGGGCGCCCTGCACCTCGAAGCGCGACCACGCCGCGACGATCGCGTTGCGGGCGTCGCCGTCGCGCAGCAGGTGGTCCTGGCCGGCGGCGTCCTCGGTGATCGCCGCGACCAGCCGGGCGGGCGCCGAGAGGGTCTCGAAGGCGACGTCGTCGGGCTCGTCCTCGGCCGGCGCCCGGCGCCGCCAGGCCTCGCGCAGCTGCAGCAGCAGGAAGCCGATGAAGGCGAGCACGGCCAGCAGGACCAGCGCCTCGAGCGTCCAGACGAGGATCTTCAGCCACAGCGGCGCGTCGGCCTGCTCGACCATCCGCCGGGCGTCCTGGTCGGAGGCGTCGGGCGGGTCGCAGTAGGTGCGGTCGGCGGCGTCCGGCGGGACCTCCACGGTCACGGTGCCGTCGGCGGCGGTGCGCACGGGGAGCGGGATGCAGGACTCGGTCGCGGTCGTCAGCGTGGCCGGCTGCGGCCCGTCGCCGGTGAAGACCCGGTCCGGACCCGCCAGGGTCCCCCACGCGACCAGCACCACGAAGGTGCTCGCGGCCAGCACCGCGAGCGCGGCGCGCATGCCCGACGTGAGCTCCCCTGACGCACGCATGGCGCGAACCCTAGGCGAAGGGTCCGCGCCGTGCGAGGGGTACGGGCTGCGGCTGCGTCAGTAGGCCGGCTGGCTCGGGTCGATCTGGCTGACCCAGGCCACCACGCCGCCACCCACGTGGACGGCGTCACCGAAGCCGGCGCCCTTGAGCACCGCGAGCACCTCGGCCGAGCGGACGCCCGACTTGCAGTGCAGCACGATCGGCTTGTCGGCGGGCAGGTCGCCGAGCGCGTTGCCGTTGAGGAACTCGCCCTTGGGGATCAGCACCGAGCCCGGGATCTTGTTGATCTCGTACTCGTTGGGCTCGCGGACGTCGATGAGCGTGAAGTCGCGCTCGCCGTTGTCGCGCTCCTTGAGCATCTGCTCGAGCTGGGTGACCGAGATGGTGGAGCCGGCCGCCGCCTCCGCGGCCTCGTCCGACACGGCGCCGCAGAACGCGTCGTAGTCGATCAGGCCGGTGACGGTGGCGTTCTCCCCGCACAGCGCGCAGCTCGGGTCCTTGCGCACCTTGAGCTTGCGCCACTCGAGCTCGAGGGCGTCGTAGATGACGAGCTTGCCGATGGCCGGGTCGCCGATGCCGGTGAGGAGCTTGATCGCCTCGTTGACCTGGATCGAGCCGATGCTGGCGCACAGCACGCCCAGCACGCCGCCCTCGGCGCAGCTGGGCACCATGCCCGGCGGCGGGGGCTCGGGGTAGAGGCAGCGGTAGCAGGGCGCGTCGTCGGACAGCGACGGCGCGAAGACCGACGCCTGGCCGTCGAAGCGGTAGATCGAGCCCCAGACGTAGGGGATGCCGAGGAAGTACGCCGCGTCGTTGACCATGTAGCGCGTCGCGAAGTTGTCGGTCCCGTCGACGATCAGGTCGTAGCCCTCGAAGACGCGCATGACGTTGTCGTTGTCGAGGCGCTCGTCGTGGACGACGACCTCGACGTAGGGGTTGACCTCGGCGATCGACTCCTTCGCCGACACCGCCTTGGACCGGCCCACGTCGGACATGCCGTGGATGATCTGGCGCTGGAGGTTGGACTCGTCGACCTCGTCGAACTCGGCGATGCCGAGGGTCCCGACGCCGGCGGCGGCGAGGTAGAGCAGCGCGGGCGAGCCGAGCCCGCCGGCACCGATGACCAGCACCCTGGCGTTCTTGAGCCGCTTCTGCCCGGTCATGCCCACGTCGGGGATGATCAGGTGGCGGCTGTAGCGACGGACCTCGTCGGTGGTGAGCTCGGCGGCCGGCTCGACGAGTGGCGGGAACGACACGGACTTCTCCTTGGCTCGGGTGAGGGTGCAACAGCACCGACGCACCCCATGTTCCCTCGCGCCCCGAGGACTCCCCGCACCACGTCCCGCGATGCGGACCGGGGTCCGGGCTGCGGGGCGGTTAGGCTCACCACGACCGCACTACCCAGGAGTACGACGTGACTGCAGGCCATCTCGACACAGGCTCCCCGCGACCGCGCGGCGGCCGGATGCCGCGGCGTGAGCGTCGCGCCCAGCTGCTCGAGTCGGCCCTGGAGGTGTTCGTCGCCCAGGGCTACCACTCCGCGGCGATGGACGACATCGCGGACCGGGCCGGGGTCTCCAAGCCGGTGCTCTACCAGCACTTCCCCGGCAAGCTCGACCTCTACGTCGCGCTCCTCGACTCCTCGTGCGACATGATCATCGACAACTGCCGCGCGGCGCTGGCGTCCACCACCGACAACCGCGACCGCGTGACGGCGACGATGAAGGTCTTCTACAGCTACGTCGCCTCCGAGGAGGGAGCGTTCCGCCTGGTCTTCGAGTCCGACCTGACCAGCGAGCCCGAGGTCCGCGCCCGCGTCGACCGGGTCACCGTGGAGTGCGCCTCGATGATCGCCGACGTGATCCGCACCGACACCGGCCTGCCCGACGAGGCGTCCGAGCTGCTCGCGGTGTCCCTCGTGGGAATGGCCCAGGTGTCGGCGCGGTTCTGGCTCGCGGGCGGCGGCGAGATCACGCAGGACGACGCGGCCTCCCTGGTCGCGGGCCTGGCCTGGCGCGGCATCCGGGGGTACCCGATGACCGACGACCACTGACCGGGCACGATCGACCCAGCAGTCCCACCGCAGTCCCCCAGACACCGACCAGCAAGGAGCACCACCGTGGAGGTCAAGATCGGCGTGCAGCGCGCGCAGCGAGAGCTCGTGCTCGACACGGACGTCACGCCCGAGGACATCGAGGCGCGCCTCGCCGAGGCGATCGCCGGCAACGGCGTGCTGCGCCTCGAGGACACCAAGGGCCGCACCGTCGTCGTCCCGGCCGCCGCGGTCGCCTACCTGGAGATCGGCTCGCCCAACGCGAGCACGGTCGGCTTCCGCTGACCCCCGGCGCCGCGAGGACCACGCCATGGGCCTGATCTGGACCGTCGTCGTCACGCTCCTGCTCGGCCTGGTCATCGGCTTCCTCGGCAAGGCCGTCGCGCCCGGCTCGCGCGACAACATCCCGCTGTGGCTGACGGTCGTGTGCGGCATCCTCGGCGCGTTCGTCGGCAGCTGGCTCTACTACCTGGTGTTCGGCGTCGCCTCCGACAACCCCGGGGGCGACATGAACGACACGAGCCGCGGACCCGACTGGTGGCGCCACGCGTGGCAGGTCGGGACCGCCGCGGTGCTCGTGGTCGTCGCAGCGACGATCACCGGGCGCCACGACCGGCGCGACCGCCGCGAGCGGCGCGTCGGCCGCGACCGGCGGTCCTGACCGGCGAGCCGGCTCGGCTCAGGGCTCCAGGCCGAGCTGCGCCATCCGGTCGGCGTGCCGCTCGGTCAGGCGGGTGAACATCCGCCCGAGCGCGGCCAGGTCGAGACCGGGACGGTCCACTCCCCCGGCGAGCAGCGCGGTGAGCGCGTCGCGGTCGCCCGCGACCCGCTGGGCCTGGGTGAGCGCCTCCCCCATCAGCCGCCGGCCCCACAGCGCGAGCCGGCCGCCGAGGCGGTGGTCCGCGGCGATGCCCGCGCGGACCCGCTCGACGATGAACGCGGTCTGCCCGGTGTCCTCGAGCGAGGCGATGATGACCTCGCGGGTCTCGGCGTCGAGGTAGGCCGCGATCTCGCGGTAGAAGTCCGCGGCCAGCCCGTCGCCGACGTAGGCCTTGATCAGGCCCTCGTAGTAGTCGGACGGCGCGGTGTGCTCGTGGAAGCTGTCGAAGCTCTCCCGGAAGGCCTGCATCGCCTCGGCCGGGTCGGCGCCGAGCTCCTCGAGGCGGTGCACGAGGTTCTCGAGGTGGGCGAACTCGGCGGTGGCCATCGCCCCGATCGCGATCTTGTCGGCGATGCCGGGGGCCAGCTTGGCGTCCTCGACGAGCCGCTCGAACGCGGACAGCTCTCCGTAGGCGATGGCGCCGAGGAGGTCCACGGCTGCCCGCCGGTAGTCCTCGTCGGGCGGGGCACTCTCGGCCGATGCGCTCATGCGCGCAGCCTAGCGATAGCATCGCGGTGACCGAGCCGCCGACGAACCCGTGCGGTGGCCGCCTGTATGTGCGCGGTCCGAGTGCCTTTCCGGAGTGCCCGACCGCATACGCGTGGGAATCCGACACTTGACGAAAGCGACACCCGTGACCACCACCTTCCGCGACCTGGGCGTGCTGCCCGAGATCTGCGACGCCCTCGAGCGCGCCGGCATCACCACCCCCTTCGCCATCCAGGAGATGACCCTCTCCGTCGCCCTCATGGGCACCGACCTGATCGGCCAGGCCCGCACCGGCACCGGCAAGACGCTCGCGTTCGGCATCCCGGTGATGCAGCGCTCCGTCGCGGTGACCGACCCGGCCTACGCCGACCTGCCGCAGGGCAAGCCGCAGGCGCTCATCGTCGCCCCGACCCGCGAGCTCGCGCTCCAGGTCTCCAGCGACCTGTCGCTGGCGAGCAAGGACATGGGCCTGCGCGTCCTCACCGTCTACGGCGGCGTCGGCTACGAGCCGCAGCTCGAGGCGCTCGACGCGGGCGTCGACATCGTCGTCGGCACGCCCGGTCGCCTGATCGACCTCGCCAACCGCCGCGCGCTCGACCTCTCCCACGTCCACGCGCTGGTGCTCGACGAGGCCGACGAGATGCTCGACCTCGGCTTCCTGCCCGACGTGATCACGCTGATCTCCAAGACCCCGGAGACCCGCCAGACGATGCTGTTCTCGGCCACCATGCCGGCCGCGATCGTCGCCCTGGCCCGCACCCACATGCGCCACCCGATGAACATCCGCGCCGAGTCGTCCTACGAGAACGCGACCGTCCCGGCGACCGCGCAGTTCATCTACCAGGCCCACGACCTCGACAAGCCCGAGATCATCGGGCGGGTGCTCCAGGCCGACGACGCCGACAAGATGATCGTCTTCACCCGCACCAAGCGCCAGGCGCAGCGCGTCGCCGAGGACCTGCAGGAGCGCGGCTTCAAGGCCTCCCCGCTCCACGGCGACATGGCGCAGGTCGCGCGCGAGAAGGCGCTGGCGCGGTTCCGCGAGGACAAGATCCAGGTGCTGGTCTGCACCGACGTCGCGGCCCGCGGCATCGACGTGCGCGGCGTCTCGCACGTCATCAACTACACCTGCCCCGAGGACGACAAGACCTACGTCCACCGCATCGGCCGCACCGGCCGCGCGGGCGCGACGGGCACCGCGATCACCTTCGTCGACTGGGCCGACCTGCACCGCTGGAAGATGATCAACAAGGCGCTCGACCTGCCCTTCGACGACCCGCAGGAGACCTACTCCACCTCCGAGCACCTCTTCCACGACCAGGGCATCCCGGCCGGCACCAAGGGCCGCGTCGTCGACCCCGCCCCGGTGGAGAAGAAGGAGCGCGCCCCGCGCGAGCGCCGGTCCTCCGACCGCTCGGGCTCCTCCTCGGACACGTCGGGCTCGTCCCCGGAGAAGTCCGGCGACGCCCCCCGTCGTCGCAACCGCAGCCGTCGCCGCACCCGCGGCGGCCAGTCGGTCGAGACCCCGAAGTCGTGAGTCAGCGCTTCTTCGGCGCCTTCTTCACCGTCTTCCTCGGCTTCGGCCGCGAGGCCCGCGCCACCAGGTTCTCCGCGACCTCGCGGTAGGCCGTCGCCCCCTTGCTGCTGCGGCTGGTCGCCAGGATGGACCGGCCGGCGGCAGGGGCCTCGGCGAACTTGATGGTCTTGGGGATCGGCGGCTCGACGACCTCGAGGTCGTAGGTCTCGCTGATCGTCTCCAGCACGGTGCGGGCGTGGTTGGTGCGCCCGTCGTAGAGCGTCGGCAGCACGCCCCAGACCTCGAGGCCGCGGTTGGTGAAGCGGCGCACGTCGTGGACCGTGTCGAGCAGCTGCCCGACACCGCGGTGCGACAGCGTCTCGCACTGCAGCGGCACCAGCACCCCGTCGGCGGCGGTGAGCGCGGCGACCGTCAGCACCCCCAGCGACGGCGGGCAGTCGAGCAGCACCCAGTCGTAGGGCCCCTCCTCGGTGTCGCCGAGGTCCTCGGCGAGCTGCTCGAGCACCCCCTTGAGCACGTGCTCGCGACCGGTGCGGGTCAGCAGGTCGGCCTCGGCGCGGGCCAGCTCGATGGTCGCCGGCAGCAGGTCGACGCCGTCCTCGGTCTCGATCACCACCTCCAGCGGGTCGAGGCCCTGGGTCAGGACGTGGTGCACCGACGTCTCGAGGTCCTCGGGGTCGATGCCGAGGGAGAAGGTCAGGCACGCCTGCGGGTCGAGGTCGACGAGCAGCACGCGGTGCCCGAGCTCGGCGAGCGCCGCCCCGATCGAGGCGACCGACGTCGTCTTGGCGACGCCGCCCTTCTGGTTGGCGACGGCGAGGGTGACGGGGCCGGGCTTCTGGGTGCTCATCGCTCGCCATTGTGCCGGACCGGGTCGCGCCCGGGCGGTCCGTCCTGAAATGCTCTGCCCATGACGACGTCCCTCATCACCGGCGCGACCGCCGGCATCGGCCTCGAGTACGCCCACCAGCTCGCCGCGCGCGGCGACGACCTCGTGCTGGTCGCCCGTGACGCGGCCCGGCTCGAGGCCGTGGCCGAGGAGCTGCGCCGGGCCCACCGGGTCGACGTCGAGGTGCTGGTCGCCGACCTCGTCGACCGCGAGCAGCTCGGCCGCGTCGAGGCGCGCCTGGCCGACCGGGACCGTCCGGTCGACCTGCTGGTCAACAACGCCGGCTTCGGCCTGAAGAAGCGCTTCCTCGACAACACCGTCGAGGAGGAGACCGCGATGCAGGAGGTGCTCGTCACCGCGGTGCTGCGGCTCAGCCACGCCGCGCTGGGCGCGATGGCCGAGCGCGGCCACGGCGGCATCATCAACGTCTCCAGCGTCGCCGCCTTCCTCCCCCGCGGCACGTACTCGGCCGCCAAGGCGTGGGTCAACAGCTTCAGCGAGTGGGCGCACCTGGAGTACCGCTCGCGCGGCGTGACCGTGATGGCGCTGTGCCCCGGCTTCACCAAGACCGAGTTCCACCAGCGGATGGAGGTCACCCGCGGCGACGGCTTCATGTGGCTCGAGCCGGAGTTCCTGGTCCGCAGGTCGCTCGAGGACTTCGCCAAGGGCCGGGCGTACTCGATCCCCGGCGCGCAGTACAAGACGATCATCGCGCTGACCCGCGCGATCCCCAACCGGGTGCTCCGGCTCACCCAGAACATCGGCCGTCGGTGACGGTGCGCCTCGCTCCCCCGCGCGTCGAGGACGCCGAGGCGCTCACCGACCTCCACCTCGACGTCTGGGAGGAGGCCTACGCCGACCTCATGCCGGCGTCGGTCTTCGCCGGGCGTCGCGCCCGGCGAGCCGACCGGGTGGCGAGCTGGAGCGCGA
Organism: Nocardioides okcheonensis; assembly: GCF_020991065.1. Lineage (NCBI taxonomy): Bacteria > Bacillati > Actinomycetota > Actinomycetes > Propionibacteriales > Nocardioidaceae > Nocardioides > Nocardioides okcheonensis. The sequence continues at coordinate 3,937,116 of NZ_CP087710.1, read as the reverse complement.
TCATCGCGGCCGGGTCGAGCGACAACGTGCTCGCGTGGTCGCCCGACGGCACGCTGGTCGGCTTCTCCAGCACCGGGCCCGGCCGTGACGACCCGGCCGACGCGCTGCCGCCGCTGGAGCTGATGGCGCTCTACGCCCGCGCGTCCGTCCACGGCACCGGCGTGGGCCACGCCCTGCTGACCGCCGCGCTCGGCGGAGCGCCGGCGTACCTCTGGGTCCTCGACGGCAACGAGCGCGCGATCCGGTTCTACGAGCGCCAGGGCTTCGCGTTCGACGGCGCCACCAAGCCCGACGACGTCGGCCTCGAGCGCCGGATGGTGCGACACTGAGCCATGGACAGGGCCAGGCTCGTCGTCGCGTGCGGTGTCCTGGCGCTGCTCGTCGGCTTCGGCATCGGCACCGAGCGAGACCTGTCGGTCGACACCGCCGGCGGGTCCTACGCCTGCGGGAGCGCCATCCCTGCGTGGGCGCTGGTGACCGGCACCCGTGCCCCCGGTGACGGACCGGGGACGCGTGGCACGGAGCAGCAGGCGGCTGCGGAGGCCTGCGCGCCGACCGTGCGCGAGGCACGCCTGTGGGTCGCGGCCGTCATGGGCCTCGGCGGCGCGGTCGCGCTGGCGGGGCTGTCCGCGGTCGACCGGCGGAGGTCGACCCCTCCTCAGCCCAGCCGGACGCCCGACGTCGCGAGCGGGAGCAGCCGCTCGTACTGACCCGGGTCGGTGGTGTTGACGCCGAGGTCGTGGTCGACCGCGATGCCGCGCAGGCGGGCCCGGACGTCGGGGGTGCGGGTCGGGGTCATGGCATCACGCTCGCCCACCGCGGCCACCCCCCACCTCGGCCCCGAGGCCCGTCCTCCTCGTCCGATCGGCCGGGGCACGGCGCAAGCCTCGCACCGCGACTTCTCGGATAACGGGGGTGGGACGCGACGTTCCGGGACACAGTGGCCCGGTGCCAGTTCCTGCGACGCCCGCGCGCGCCCTCCGTCTGCTCGTCTCTGCCCTCGCCACGCTCCTCCTCCCCGTGACCGGCGCCCTGGTGGCGGCCCCCGCCCACGCGGCGCCCGGAACGGTGGTGGGACACGTCTACGACGCCGTGGGCGATCCCCTCGCGGGCGTCACGGTCACAGCGCTCGTCGCGCCGTCCTACGCGAGCTCGGCTGCTGCGACCACGACGGGCTCCACCGGCGAGTTCCAGCTGCCGCTGGCCCAGGGCACCTACCGCCTGCAGCTCGACAGGTCCGGCTACGCCCCCGCCCACTACGGAGGCGGCAGCGGGGTCGACCTGGTCGTCGACGACACGGGTCAGGTCGCGGTCGACGGCCAGCCGGTCGAGGACAACCTGCTCGACGACGTGACCCTCACCTCGACCGCCACGCACCAGGTCACCGGCACGGTCCGCGACACCGACGGGGCGGGCCTCGGTGGCATCGCGGTGCAGGCCTTCGACGCCGGCGACCGGACCACCCCGTTCGCCGAGGTGACCACCGTCCCCGGGTCGGGGGCCTACACGCTCGACCTCCCGACCGGCATCTACGTCGTCCGCTACACCGATCCCTCCGGCAGCCACGTCGCCCAGTGGTACGGCGGCGACGAGCCGGTCGACGTCGCGGTCAGCGCCGCCCGCTCCCTCGACCCGGTCGCGCTCGCCGTCGCGGCCCCGAGCACGCGGTTCCCCGTCGCCGGGACCGTCGTCGACGCCCTCGGAGACCCGGTGGCCGGCGTGGTGGTCGACGTGACCGGTGTCGGTGGCAGCGAGGACAGCGGCACCGGCACGACCGGAGCGGACGGCACCTACGGCGTCCCGGTCCTCCCCGGCTCCTATCGCGTCCAGCTCGCGAGGACCGGGTGGGTCACCACCGCCTACGGCGGCAGCGCCACCCCGTCGACGATCACGGTCGCGCCGGACGGCACGCTCGCGGTCGCGCCCGCCGAGGCCGTCACCGGCAACCGGCTCGCCGCCGTCGAGCTGCGGAGCACCCCGTTCGCGGTGACGGGTGTCGTGTCCGCGACCGACGGGTCGCCCCTCGGCGGCATCACGGTCCGCGCCTTCCGCGAAGGATCGACCGATCCCGCAGACCTGGTCGACCTGGTCGACACCGACACGAGCGGCTCCTACACCCTGAACCTCCCCGTCGGCGCCTACGACCTGGACTACGTCGACGACGACGGCGTCAGCCCGGCGTACGCCACGCGCTCCCTGGCCTCGGTGCACGTGACGCAGGGTGGCGGGCCCACGGTCGACGGCACCCCCGTCACCTCCCTGCCCGAGCAGCGCCTCGCGCTGTCGGCCGCCGACACCCCCCATCCCGTCCTCGGCTCGGTCGTCGACGTCAACGGCGACCCGGTCGACGGCCTCGTCGTCTCGGCCGTGCCGACCCGCGACGGAGCGGCTGCCTCCACCACCACCGGCGCCGACGGCAACGCGGGCGACCACGGTCGCTACCGGTTGTCGCTCGTGCCCGGCAGCTACGAGGTGACGGTCGCCGGGGGCGCGCACTGGCGCGACACGTCCTACGCCGGCGGGGGCGTCGGCACGGCCGACGTGACCGTCCTGGCCAACGGCGCGGTGGCCGTCAACGGCACGGCGATGGCCGGCTGGGACCTCGGACCCACCGCGGTCGACGGCAGGACGACCTACCCGCTCGGGGGCACGGTCACCGACGGGTCCGCGGCCCTCGCCGGGATCGCGGTCACGGCCTACGCCGAGTCCGACCCGAGCACCCCGGTCGCGACGACCACGACGGGCGCCGACGGGTCGTGGTCCCTGGCAGGGGTCTCCGGCCTGACCGTGGGCAGCTACGTCGTCGGGTTCGCGGGCACCGTCGACGACGTCGCCCACGAGCCGACCTGGTTCGGCGGCAGCACGCCGACGCCGGTCGTCGTCGCCCAGGGCGGCACCGCGAGCGTGGCCGGGACCCCGGTCGCCGGCAACCTCCTCCCCGTGGTCACCCTGGCGCCGTCGCCCGCGAGCGTGCCGCACGCCGTGGTCGGCACCGTCGTGGACGTGAACGGCGACCCGGTGGGCAGCGCGACCGTGACCGCCGTGCCGCAGTCCGGCACCAGCAGCAGCCAGCAGAGGGCCGTCACCTCCGGCACCGACGGGCGCTACCGGCTGGACGTCCGCCCGGGCACCTACCGCCTCACCTACGCCGCGGACGGCTTCACCGGTGCCACGTCGGTCGACGTGGTCGTGGACCTGGACGGCGTCGTCGTCGTGGACTCGAGCCCGGTGGACTCCGGCGAGCTCCGCCCGGTGGTCCTCGACGACGCCGTCGGCACCGCCACCGTGTCCGGTCGGGTCGTCGACACCGACGCTCGTCCGGTGGCCGGGGCATCGGTCGAGGTGCTCCGCGTCGCCGACCTCCCCGGGGCCTCCCCCGTCGCGACCACCACGACGTCCGCCACCGGCGCCTGGACGGTCACCGGCCTGCGCATCGGGACGTACGTCGTCCGCTTCGCCGACGGCGTGACGCCGCCGGTCGTGGGTGGGCCGTTCACGGTCGGCCAGGGCGACCGGGTCAGCGTCGACGGGGCCGCCCTGCCCGACGGGGCGCTGGGTGACACCGTGCTGCCCGCCGTGGTCCAGCCGCCCGTCGTCCAGCCGCCCGTCGTCCAGCCGCCCGTCGTCCAGCCGCCCGTGGCCAGCGTCCCGAGGGCCGGTGTGCCCACCATCTGGGAGGCACGCAGCGGCGCCCGGGGCGGGCGGAGCACCGCGACCGCGCGCTGGGGCTTCCCGGCCGACGGTGGAGCGGTGGTCTCCTACCGCGTGCAGGTGCGGGGGGTGACGCCGTCCGGCAGGACCGTCCGCCGCACCGTCGTGGTCCGGGACGCGTCGGCACGCGCGCTGGAGATCGCCCTCGCCCCCGGGACCTACCGGTTCCGCGTCTGCGCGGTCGACGCGAGCGGGCGCAGCGCCTGGTCCGACTTCTCCGACCGGGTCGCCGCTCGCTAGGGCAGGGTCACCGACGGGCCAGCGACATCAGCCGCTCGTACTGACCCGGGTCGGTGGTGTTGACACCCAGGTCGTGGTCGACCTTGCCGAGGCCGTGGTGGTCGCTGCTGCCGGTGACGACGAGGTCGAGGTCGGCCGCGACCTCGCGCAGCCGGGCCCGGACCTCGGGCGGGTGGTCCTGGTGGTCGACCTCGATGCCGGCCAGGCCGAGGTCGCGCAGCGACGCGAGCGCGTCGACGTCGAGGACCGTGCGGCCGCCGCGTCCCCAAGGGTGCGCGATGACCGGCACGCCGCCGGCGGCGACGAGGAGCGGCACCATGTCCTCGAGCTCGGCGGCCCAGCGGCTGCGGTAGCCGGGGCGACCGGGGTTGAGCAGCTCGTCGAAGGCCTGCGTGCGGTCCGCGACCACCCCCATCCGCACCAGCGCGTCGGCCACGTGCGGGCGGCCGGCGGCGACCGAGCCGCCCGACTCACGACGGACGTCGTCCTCGGTGATGTCGATGCCGTGCTCGCGCAGCGCCGCGACCATCGCGGGGGTGCGCTCGGTGCGGCCGGCGAGGATCCGGTCCAGGGCGGCGGTCAGCGGCGGGTACGCCGGATCGGGCAGGTAGCCGAGCAGGTGGACGCCGCGGTGGTGGAACACGGTGCTGATCTCGAGCCCCGGCACGAGCACGATGCCCACCTCGTCGGCTGCCCGCTGCGCCTCGTCCCAGCCGGAGGTGGCGTCGTGGTCGGTCAGCGCGACGACGTCGAGCCCGGCAGCGGCGGCCTCGCGGACCAGGTCGCCGGGGGTGTCGGTGCCGTCGCTGGCCGAGGAGTGGGTGTGGAGGTCGATGCGCACGTCAGCTGTTCCACCGCAGCAGCACCGGGGTCTCGCGCTCGAACGCGAGGACCGAGACCGTGGAGGTGTCGAGCCGGAAGAAGCGTCCCTCGGCGGCGGTCTGCTGGAGCCACCGTGCGGTCAGCACCCGCAGCGAGTGCCCGTGGGCGAAGACGATCGTCCGCTCGTGCTCGCGGGCGCGCGCCACGACGCGGTCCAGGCGCCGGGCGACCTCTGCGGCCGTCTCGCCGCCGGGCGTCGGGTGCGTCCAGACGCTCCACGTGGGGTCGGTCTCGCGGATCTGCTCGGTGGTGATGCCCTCGTAGTCGCCGTAGGCCCACTCGGCGAGGTCGTCGTCGACCTCCGCCCCGGCGAAGCCGGCGAGCTCGGCGGTGCGCCGCGCCCGCTGGCGCGGGCTGGTCAGCACGAGGTCGAACGCCACGTCGGCCAGGCGCGGGGCCAGCTCGCGGGCCGCCGCCTCGCCCTTCTCCGTCAGCGGCAGGTCGGTCACCGAGGTGTGCCGGCCGTCGCGGCTCCACTCGGTCTCACCGTGCCGGACCACCCAGAGCTCAGGACCCGACACCGATGCCATGCCGCGAGTCTGCCACGCGCGGGCCGTCGGGCTGCCACCATGCTCGGCATGGGCGCTGACCTCCGCCGGGCGCGGCTCGCGATCGCGGCCGCCTTCCTGACCCAGGGGCTGGTGTTCATCAGCCTCACCACCCGCCTGCCCCGCATCCAGGACCGGTGGGACCTCGACGAGCTGGCGCTGTCCGGCGTCCTGCTGATGATGGTCCTGCTGGCGGGCGCGGGCTCCCTGCTCGCCGAGCGCCTCGCGCCGCGCCTCGACAGTGCGCGGGTGCTGCGCGCCGGGCTGCTCACCGTGGCCGTGGCCGTCGCCGTGGCGATCCTGGCCCCGACGACCGCGGTGTTCGTGCTCGGCCTCGCGGCGTACGGCGTCGGGCTCGGGCTGGTCGACGCCACCGGCAACATGCAGGCGGTCGCGCTCGAGCACCGGCTGGGCCGGGTCGTGCTGCCCTCCTGCCACGGGGCATGGACGCTCGGCGGCGTCGTCGGGGCGGTGCTCACCCTCGCCACGACCGACGTGCAGTGGTCGGCCGTCGCGCTCGTGGCCCTGCTGCCGCTCGCGGCGGCCGCTGCGCCGTACCTCCCCCGCGACCACGGCGAGGCCGCGACGTCGACCGACACCGACGTGCCGTGGCGCCCGATCGTGCTGGTCGGGCTCGCCCTCGTCTGCTTCTACACCGTCGACACGGCCGCCGCGACGTGGGGACCGGTCTACCTCGACGACGAGTTCGCCGCGCCCGAGGGCCTGGTCGCGCTGGCGACGCTCCCCTACCTGCTCGCGAGCGGCCTGGTCCGCTTGGTCGGCGACGGCCTCACCGAGCGGGTCGGGGCGGTCCGCCTGCTGCGCGTGGGCGCGGCCGTGGCGCTGGTGTCGCTCGTCGTGGTGGTGGCGGCCCCGTCGTGGCCGGTCGCCGTGCTGGGCTTCACCGGGCTCGGCTGCGGCGTGGCGGTGGTCGCGCCGCTGAGCTTCTCCGCGGCGGCCGCGCTCGCCGGCCGCGACGCCGACCCGGCGACGCGGCAGGCCCGCGTCGACGCGGTGGTGGCGCGGTTCAACCAGTTCAACTACGTCGGCGCGCTGCTCGGCGCGGTGATGACCGGCGCGGTCGGCGCCGGCTCGCTGCGGGTCGGCTTCGCCGTCCCGCTCGTGCTGGTGGTGGCCCTGTTCTGGCTGGCGCGGGCCTTCGCGCCGGCGGACGACCTGTCATCGGGACGGGCGCCCGCCGACGCGTAGCGGTCGGGTGACCTCGGCTCAGGCGCCCCCGCCACCGGCCTTGCGGCGGTGCATCGGCTTGGCGACGTTCTTGTCGTTGACCTCCGAGCCGTGCGCCTTCTCCCGCGAGCCCGCGGTGTCGTCGGGGTGGTGGTGGCCCTGCTTGCGGTCCAGGGCCTCCCGCATCTTCGCCTTGAGGTCGGCGTTCGGGTCCTGGTCGGCCATGGGTCCTCCTGGGATCGCGGTGGTGGTGCGTACGGAGTGCCACCCTGCCAAAGCCGACCCGACCGGGTCGAGGGGTTAACCGCGTCCCGGTCGCCGCAGCACGTCGACGCGCCCGGCGAGCTTGCCGGCCATCCGGTAGACGTGCCAGCGACAGTCGCCGAGCATCACGTCGTAGGCGGCGTCGCCGAACTCCGCGCGGTAGCGGTCCGGGTCGCGCAGCAGGCGGGCCAGGCGCAGCAGGGCCCGCGAGCCGGCGCCCTCCTGCTCCTCTGTCCACTCGCCCCACTCGGCGGCGAGGTCGAGGGTGTCGACGACCTCGAGGCCGGACCGCGCGACGGCGTCGTCGAGCACGGCCGGGTCGGCCGACGACGGCACCACCCCCATCACGTCGAAGAGCCACGCGGCCTCGCCCGGCTCGAGGAGGTCGGTGGCGACCACCTGGTAGGAGACGACGTGGCCGCCCGGGCGCAGCACGCGCGCGGCCTCGGCGTAGGCCTCGGCGGGGCTCTCGACGTGGACCATCACGTCGCGGCACCACACGAGGTCGAGCGACCCGTCGCGCAGCGGCACGGCCGTCGCGGTGCCGCGCTCGAACGAGACGCGCGAGGCGATGTCGGGCGCGAGGTCGCGTCGCGCCTCGCGGGCCAGGTCGAGGTGGCGCTGCACCGGGTCGATGCCGAGCACGCGGAGGCCGAAGTGGGTGGCCAGCCGGAAGGCGTACGCCCCCTCCCCGCAGCCGACGTCGACCGCGCGGCTGTCCGGGGGCAGGTCGAGCTCGCGCACGACCTGGAGCAGCACCGACGGGTCGCGCGGCGCCAGGCTCTCGTCGAGCCTGGCCGCGAAGGCCTCCTCCACGCGCGGGTAGGTGTCGTAGAAGAAGTCACGGTCCCAGGCCACGAGGGAGAGTCTGCACCGTCGAGGCGCCCTCATAGGATCACTCCATGGCCCGGCGCGTGTTCCTCCACTGCGGCACCGCCAAGTCCGGCACCACCTACCTCCAGGACCTGTGGTGGCACCACCGCGGCGCGCTGCGCGAGCGCGGCCTGCTGCTGCCCGGCGAGGCGCTGCGCGACCACTTCCACGCCGCCGCGCTGGTCAAGGGGATGGAGGTCATCGTCGACGAGCTCGACGACGACGACCGGGCGGTGTGGCAGCGCCTGGTCGCCGAGACCCGCGGCTGGGCGGGCGACGCGCTGATCAGCCACGAGCACTTCTCCGACTCCTCGGCCGAGGCCGCGGCCGCGGCGCTCGCCGACCTCGCGACCGCCGCCGACGAGGTCCACCTCGTGGTGACGGTGCGCGACCTCGGCCGGGTGCTGCCGTCGGCCTGGCAGCAGCGGGTCAAGCAGGGCGCGCGTCAGTCCTACGGCCGGTTCCTCGCCACCGTCCGGCGAGGCGAGGACGACCAGAAGTTCTGGCGCTACCAGGACGTCCCGGGCATCCTCTCCCGCTGGGCGGCCGGGCTGCCGCCCGAGCGGGTCCACCTCGTCGTCGTCCCGCCGTCGGGCGCGCCTCGCGACGAGCTCTGGCAGCGCACCGCCCGGGTGCTGGGCGTCGACGTGTCCGGCCTCGACACCGACCCGCGCCTGCCCAACGACTCCCTGTCGGTCGTGGAGGCCGAGCTGCTGCGTCGGGTCAACCGCCGCATCCCGCGCGAGCGCCGGTCGGTCGCCCTGACCCGGCTGACCAAGGGCTCCTTCGCGCGCGACCTGCTGGCCGGGAGCGCGCCGCGGGAGGCCTTCGTGCTGCCGGTCCGCCACGCCGGCTGGGTGCGCGAGCGCTCGGAGGAGATGGTCGCGCGGCTGCGCGCGGGGGGCTGGGACGTCGTCGGCGACCTCGACGACCTGCTGCCGGCCGGGCCGCGCGAGGGGCGTACGCCCGACCAGGCCGGCGACGACGAGCTGCTGGCCGTCGCGACGACGGTGGTGGCCCGGATGATCGAGCAGGAGCGCTGATGGCCCGACGCGTCCTCGTGCACATCGGCACCCCCAAGTCCGGCACCACCTACCTCCAGAGCCTGTGGTGGCACAACCGCACCGCGCTGGCCGACCGGGGCCTGCTGCTCCCCGGCGGGTCCGCCGACGAGCAGTTCCGGGCCGCGGCCGTCGTCCGTGACAACGCGGGCGTGCTCGCGACGATGGACGAGCGCCAGCGTGGCGCGTGGGACCGCGTCGTCGACGAGGTGCGCGGCTGGGACGGCGACGCGCTGCTCAGCCAGGAGCAGCTGGTCGAGGCCTCCGGGGCGTCGGCGTCCGCGGCCCTCGACCGGCTCCGGTCGGTGGCCGGGGAGGTGCACGTCGTGGTCACCGCGCGCGACCTGGTCCGCCAGGTGCCGAGCGCGTGGCAGCAGCGGGTCAAGCACGGGTCGCCCACCACGCTGCGGCGGTTCTTCGCGCGGGTGGCCAAGGACGACCCGGACTTCAACTTCTGGCACCACCAGGACGTGCCGCGGATCCTCGAGCGGTGGACCGACGGGCTGCCGCCCGGGCACGTCCACGTCGTCGCGCTCCCCCGGCCCGGCGCCGACCGCGACCTGCTGTGGCGACGTACGTGCGACCTGCTCGGGATCGACGACACCGGCCTCTCGCTCGACGCGCCGGTCGCCAACGAGACCCTCGCGCCGGCCGAGATCGCCTTTCACCGCGCGGTCAACGCCCACTTCCGCAACGCCCACCTCGACGTCGCGCTCTCGCGCCGGGTGAAGGGGTTCATGGAGCCGCGGCTCGGCGGCGCCGCTCCCCAGCGGATCGCGCTGGCGCCCGACGTGCACGCCTGGCTGGTCGAGCGCGGCGACCGGATGGTCGACGAGCTCGCCGGCGCTCCGTGGCACGTCGTCGGCGACCTTGACGACCTGCGTCCCGACCCCGAGCCGGGGCTGGGCGTCGACCCCGACGCGGTGCCGACGGCCGAGGTGCTGGCGGTGGCCGAGGAGTTCCTCGCCGCCGAGCTGCTCGCCCGGGCCGACCCTCCGGCCGCCCCCGCGCGAGCGGTGCGTGAGGAGGATTCCGGGGCCGCAGAATCCCCCTCACGCACCGCCCTCGGGCGTGTCGTGCGCCGACTCACCGGCGGGCGGTGAGTGGGGAGGATTCCGAGGGTCGGGAATCCCCCTCACACACCGCTCGGAGCGGCGTCAGCGGGGCACGAGCACCCAGTGGTCGAGGTCGAGCAGCACGCCGTCGGCGTACGCGCCGTCCTCGCCGCGCAGCGTCATCGACTCGTCGCGGCCCCTGGTCGCGACCAGCCGCAGCCGGAGCGCGCCCACGCCCGGGGCGTCGAGCTCGGCGGTGTCCAGCACCTCCGACCAGGCGTGGACCGTGTCCCCGGCGAACGCGGGCGCCACGTGGGCGCCGGCGTTGATCGCCGCGACCAGCTGGGCGTTGGCCAGGCCGTTGAACGACAGCGCGCGGGCCAGCGAGATCACGTGGCCGCCGTAGACCAGCCGCCGCCCGTCGGGGCGGGCCTCGGTGCTGAAGTGCACCTTCGCGGTGTTCTGCCACAGCCGGGTCGCCATCATGTGCTCGGCGTCGGTGAGGGTGACCCCGTCGACGTGGTCGATCCGCTCCCCCACCTCGTAGTCGCCGAGCAGGTGCGGCGAGCCCGCGGCGACGGTGTCGTACGCCGTGAGGTCGAGGCCGGCCGGCACGACGAGGTCGGCGGCGGCCACGGCCGGCGCGAGGTCCGGCACGACCGTCTCCGGGGCCGGCGCGTCGGCCGAGCGCTTGTGCACCATCACCCAGCGCGCCCAGTCGATCGCGACCTCACCACGCTGGTTGGTGGCGGTGGAGCGCACCCACACGACGCCGGTGCGGCCGTTGGAGTTCTGCTTGAGCCCGATCACCTCGGAGCGGGTGCGCAGGGTGTCGCCCGGGACGACCGGGACGTGGAAGCGGCACTCGGCGTAGCCGAGGTTGGCCACCGCGTTGAGCGAGACGTCCGGCACCGTCTTGCCGAAGGCGACGTGGAAGCCGATCAGGTCCTCGACCGGGTGCGGCGCGAGGCCCACCGACGCGGCGAACTCGGCCGACGACCAGATCGCGAACCGGGTCGGGTAGATCGCGCCGTAGAGCGCGCGGTCCCCCTCGGTGACCGTGCGCGGGGTGGCGTGCTCGATGACCTGGCCGAGGGTGAAGTCCTCGAAGAAGTTGCCCGGGTTGGTCTTGGCGGCGTGGCTCATGCGCCACATCGTGCCGCAGCGACGGGCGCCCGGGCGGGTCCGGTCACGTGGACTCGGTCACAGCGCGCTCACGACGTGACGCCGCTGACGACCCGTCCGCCGGGCGTCGTCACCACCGTGCCGGCCGTCCCGTCACCGGCCAGGTGGACGCGCACGCGAGGTCCGGTCCCGGAGTCGGAGACGACCACGCGCTGCACGCCGACGTCGCGCCCCAGCGCCGAGCGGGCCACCTCGACGTTGCGGACCAGGCGGCGCACGTCGAGGGTCCGCAGGTCGACGGTGGCGACCCCGGCGGCGACCGGCGTACGCCCGGAGAGCTGCTCCCAGGAGCCGGACCACGCCCACATCCGGGCGCTCGGCTCCTCCCCGCGCACCGGGACCGTCACGGTCACCCGGCCGTCGGCGACGACGACCTGGAGCGCCTCGTCGGTGCCGAACTGCTCGGAGTAGGCCCGCAGGAACCCCCGCAGCCCGCTCGCGTCGAGTTCGCCGTCGGTCACGACGACGGGGACGGCCTCGCTCGACCCGCCGGCCCGCCCGGTGGTCCCGGAGGGCCCGACGGCGAGGGCGAGCAGGGCCACGAGGCCCGTGACGCCCACGCCCACGAGGACGAGGAAGATGCTCAGCCCGACCAGCACGCCGCCGGCGCGCCGCGAGGGTCCGCGCCGCACCGGCACCATCGGGGCCGGCTGCGCGGCGCGGGCCACGGGACGCAGGTCGCGGGTCAGCGTCGCGAGCTCGTCGGCGGTCTCCGCGCCGCGGGCCCGGTCGAGGCGCAGGTCGCGGTCGGCCTCGCCGATCTGCCCGTCGGCGTGGGCCGCCGCGATCCAGGCGAGCGCCGCGTCACGCTCCGCGTCCTTGGCGCCGAATCCCCTCATGGACGGGAGTCTAGGCCTCCGAACGGGTACTGAACGCGGCATCGAAGGCCGTCGACGGCGCGTCGAAGGCCAGGCGCCGGACGAGCTCGAGCGCCTCCGGCGCCCCGACCAGGCGGTCCATCCCGGCGTCCTCCCACTCCACCGAGATCGGCCCGTCGTAGCCGATCGCGTTGAGCATCCGGAAGCACTGCTCCCAGGGCACGTCGCCGTGGCCGGTCGAGACGAAGTCCCAGCCCCGCCGCGGGTCCGCCCACGGCAGGTGCGAGCCCATCCGGCCGTTGCGACCGTTGCCGACCTGCAACTTCACGTCCTTGCAGTCGACGTGGTAGATCCGGTCGCGGAAGTCCCAGAGGAAGCCGACCGGGTCGAGGTCCTGCCACACGAAGTGGCTGGGGTCCCAGTTCAGCCCGAACGCCTCACGGTGGCCGATCGCCTCCATCGCCCGCACGGTCGTCCAGTAGTCGTAGGCGATCTCGGAGGGGTGCACCTCGTGCGCGAAGCGCACGCCCTCGTCGTCGAAGACGTCCAGGATCGGGTTCCAGCGGTTCGCGAAGTCCTCGTAGCCGGCGTCGACCATGGCCTGGGAGGCCGGCGGGAACATCGCGACGTACTTCCAGATCGAGGAGCCGGTGAAGCCGACGACGACGTCCACCCCGAGGCGGCGGGCCGCCCGCGCGGTCGTCTTCATCTCCTCCGCGGCGCGCTGGCGCACGCCCTCGGCGTCGCCGTCTCCCCAGATCCGGTCGGGGAGGATATCGCGGTGGCGGGCGTCGATCGGGTCGTCGCACACCGCCTGGCCCTTGAGGTGGTTGCTGATCGCGAACACCTGCAGGCCGTGCTCCTCGAGCACCGCGCGCTTCGCGGCGACGTAGCCGTCGTCCTCGACCGCGGCCCAGGGGTCGAAGTGGTCGCCCCAGCAGGCGATCTCGAGGCCGTCGTAGCCCCAGCCGGAGGCGAGGCGGCAGACCTCCTCGAACGGCAGGTCGGCCCACTGGCCGGTGAACAGGGTGACGGGGCGGGTCATCAGGTGTCCTTCCTCGGGTGGGTCATACCGGTACGTCCTGCCAGGCGTTGTCGTTCGAGCTGGTCTCGACGGCCGCGAGGACGCGCTGGACCTGCAGGCCGTCGGCGAACGACGGGGCGGGGTCCGTGCCGGCGGCGATGTCGGTGACGAGGTCGACGACCTGGTGGGTGAAGCCGTGCTCGTAGCCGAGCAGGTGTCCCGCGGGCCACCAGGCCGCGACGTAGGGGTGCTCAGGCTCGGTGACCAGGATCCGCCGGAAGCCGGCCGTCGCCGCGTCGTCGTCGCCGTCGTAGAAGTGCAGGACGTTCATGTCCTCGAAGTCGAAGGCGAGGCTGCCGCGCGAGCCGTTGACCTCGATGCGGATCGCGTTCTTGCGGCCGTTGGCGAACCGGGTCGCCTCGAACACGCCCAGCGCTCCTCCACGGAAGTGGGCCAGGAAGGCGGCGGCGTCGTCCACCGTCACCAGCCCACGTTCCGTGGAGCCCCCCGCTGCGGCGCCGGCCAGCCCGGTGTGCGCCTCTGCCGGGAGCGGTCGCTCCTTGACGAAGGTCTCGAGCCGGCCGGACACCGTCGCGATCGTGTCGCCGGTGATGAACTGGGCCAGGTCGACGACGTGGGCGCCGATGTCGCCCAGGGCACCGGACCCGGCCCGGGACTTGTCCAGGCGCCACGACATCGGCGCCTCCGGGTCGACGATCCAGTCCTGCAGGTACTGCGCGCGGACGTGGTGGACCTGGCCGAGCCGGCCCTCGGCGACCAGGCGGCGCGCGAGCCCGATCGCGGGCACGCGCCGGTAGGTGAAGCCCACCATCGACCGGACGCCCGACGCCGCGGCCTTCTCGGCCGCCGCGACCATCGCCTCCGCCTCCTCGACGGTGTTGGCGAGCGGCTTCTCGCACAGCACGTGCTTGCCTGCCTCGAGGGCCGCCACGGCGATCTCGGCGTGGGTGTCCCCGGGGGTGCACACGTCGACCAGGTCGATGTCGTCGCGGGCGACGAGCGCCTGCCACGACGTCTCGGTGGACTCCCACCCCAGGCGGGTCGCGGCCTCGGCGACCCTGGCCGCGTCACGGCCCGCCACCGCCGCCATGCGGGGGTGGAGCGGCAGGTCGAAGAAGCGGGGAGCGTTGCGCCAGGCCTGGGAGTGGGCGGCGCCCATGAAGGCGTGGCCCACCATCCCCACGGCGAGGGTGTCGTGCTGGTGCGTCATCGGTGTCCTCGGTGTCGTCGGTGTCAGGGCGTCGGCCGCGACCTCAGGACTCGAACGCGGTGTCGATGAACTGGTCGACGTTGTCGGCCGTCACGACCGGCGCGTAGAGCTGCACCTCGCGGGGCACCTCGACCTCGACCAGGTCGCCCATGGCCTTCTCCTGCACCAGCAGGCGGGCGAGCTTGACGCCGTCGGCGCCCTGCGTCGAGGGGTAGATGACCGTCGCCTTGAGGACGCCGGAGTCGTCCTGGATGGCACGCATGGCGTTGGCGGAGCCGGCGCCGCCGATCATGGTGAACTCGTCGCGGCCGGCGCTCTCGATCGCCGCCAGGACGCCGACGCCCTGGTCGTCGTCGTGGTTCCACAGGAAGTCGATCTCGGGCTCGGCCTGCAGGAGCTGCGAGGCGACCTCCTCGCCGCTCGCGACGGTGAACTGGGCGGCCTGGCGGGCGTCGACGTCGAGGCCGCACTCGGCCAGGGCGTCCTCGAAGCCCTGGCTGCGGTCCTGGGTCAGGGGCAGCGAGTCGATGCCGGCGATCTCGGCGACGACGGCGTCCTCGTTGCCGTCGGCCTGCTCGCAGACGTACTGACCGGCCGAGACGCCCATGCCGTAGTTGTCGCCGAGGACGGTGACGCGGGCGGCGTTGGGGTCGTCGAACTCGCGGTCGACGTTGATCACCGGGATGCCGGCCTCCATGGCCTTCAGCGCCACCGGCGTCATCGCCGCGCCGTCGAACGGGAGCAGCACGATCGCGTCGACCCCGTCGTTGATGAACGTCTCGACCTGGCTGATCTGCAGGCTGACGTCGTTGGTGCCCGTGGCGACCTTGAGGTCGAGGTCGGGGTACTGGTCGGAGAGGGCGCGCACGTTGTCGGTGATGGCGGCCATCCAGCCGTGGTCGGCGGCGGGTGCGGAGAAGCCGATGGTGACGGTGTCACCCGACTCGTCGTTGGCCCCCGAGGCGGCAGCCGGCGTGGAGCCCGACGAGCCCTCCTCGTCGTCGGCCGCGTCCTGGGCGCTGCCGGTGCAGGCGGAGAGGGCCAGGACGGCGGCGGCGCCGGCCACCAGACCGGGGAGACGGCGGCCGGGCTGGCGTGAGGGGGTGGTGCGCAGACGCATGGGGTGCTCCTTGGGTGCGGGTGGGTGGTGCCGGGTGGTGGCGGGTGTGGTCCGGGTACGGGGTCAGGTCGTGGTCGAGCGACGCGCCAGGCGCTGCTGGAGCAGCACGGCGACGACGATGATCAGGCCCTTGGCGACGGCCTGGGTCGAGGCGTCCTGGTTGTTGAGGACGAAGACGTTGCTCAGGGTGCTGAAGATCAGCACGCCGATGACGGTGCCGACGATGGTGCCGCGGCCACCGGTCAGCAGGGTCCCGCCGATCACGACGGCGGCGATGACGTCGAGCTCCAGCAGGGTGCCGTGGGTGGAGGTGCCGGTCGACGTGCGGGCGATGAACATCAGGGCGGCGAGGCCGCAGCAGAGGCCGACCAGGACGTAGAGCAGCACGGTGTGCCGCCTGACGTCGATGCCGGCGAGCCGCGCCGCCTCGGGGTTGCCGCCGACGGCCAGGGTCCGGCGCCCGAACGTGGTGCGGTTGAAGAGGAACCAGCCCGCCACCGAGACGAGGGCGAAGATGACGACCAGCAGCGGGATGCCGAGGACGTCGGCGGTCCAGAAGTCCTTGAACCCCTGGACGCCTGCGGAGTCGGGCAGGTCCGGCGACGGCACGATCTGGGTGCGCCGCTCGGAGATGATCTCGGCCAGCCCGCGGGCGGAGGCCAGGGTCGCGAGGGTCATGATGAACGGGACGACGTTGCCGTAGGCGATCAGCACCCCGTTGACCAGGCCGCAGGCCGCACCGACCGCGAGCGCCGCGAACACCATCAGCAGCCAGTGCGTGTCGTTGGCCATGCTCTGCGTGGCGAACGTGGTGGCCCACACGGAGGCGAGGGCCACGATCGCCCCCACGGACAGGTCGATGCCGCCACCGGTGATCACGAAGGTCATGCCGATGCTGACGACGCCCGTGATGGAGGCGAGGCGCAGGATGGTGACGACGTTGTCGACGCTGGCGAACCGGTCGCCGGCCGTGACGGCGCCGACCGCGCAGATGACCAGCAGGGCGACCACCAGGCCGAGGTTGCGCCCGAACGCCCCGCCCATCAGCCCGGCGCCGCGCGACGCCCGCTCGGGCTCCGCGGCCGCGCGCTCGACCCGGACCGTGTCCCCGGACGGCGCGACGGGGTTCTCGACGGACGCCAGGTCGGGCCCGTCGGTGCCGGGGGTGGTGCGGTGCTCGCTCATGCGGCGCTTCCTTCCATGACCAGGTCGAGGACCCGGGACTCGTCGATCTCGTGCGCGGGGCCCTCGTGCACGACGCGGCCCTCGCGGACCACCAGCACCCGGTCGGACAGGCCGAGCACCTCCTCCACCTCGCTGGACACGACCACCACGGCGACCCCGGAGTCGGCCAGCGCGCGCACCACGGCGTAGATCTCGGCCCGCGCTCCGACGTCGACGCCGCGCGTGGGCTCGTCGAGCAGGAGCACGCGGCACTCGCGCAGCAGCCACCGCGCCAGCACCACCTTCTGCTGGTTGCCGCCGGACAGCAGCCGGACGAGGCGGTCGACGCCGCCGGGGCGGACGTCGAGGGAGCCGGTGACCTCCGCGGCCCGGCGTCGCTCCTCGCCGCTGTCGAGGAAGCCCAGACGGGCGAAGCGGCGCAGGGTGGAGACGGTGACGTTGCGGTAGACGGCCTGGTCGAGCAGCAGGCCCTGGCTCTTGCGCTCCTCGGGCGCGAGCCCCAGGCCCGCCCTGACGGCAGCAGGGACCGACCCGCGGCGCAGCTCGCGTCCGTGGACCCGGACGCTGCCGGCCGACGCCCGGCGGGCGCCGTAGACGGTCTCCAGGATCTCGGAGCGACCGGCGCCCACGAGGCCGGCGAGACCGACGATCTCGCCCGCGCGCACGCTCAGGTCGACGCCGGAGAACACGCCGGCGAGCTCGAGACCCCGCACGTCCAGCACCGGCTCCCCCGTCGCCGTCGCGCCGGTGCGCGGCGGGAAGACGTACTCGATGGAGCGTCCGGTCATCAGCCTGATCAGCTCGGCGGTCGGGGTCTGGTCGACCGGCAGCCCGCTGGCGACGGTCCTGCCGTCCTTCAGCACGGTGATCCGGTCGCCGATCTGGCGGATCTCCTCGAGGCGGTGGGAGATGTAGACGACCGCGACGCCCGTGGCGGTCAGGTCGCGGATGGTGCGGAAGAGGGTGTCGACCTCGCCCTGGTCGAGCACCGCCGACGGCTCGTCGAGGATCAGCAGCCGCGTGTCCTGGGACAGGGCGCGGGCCATGCTGACGACCTGCTGCGCGGCGGGTGGGAGTCGCCCGACGGCGCGGGTGGCGGAGATCTCGGGGTGGCCCAGGCGGGCCAGCAGCTCGCGGGCGCGGCGGTTGGTCTCGGGGACCCGGCTGACGCCGCCGCGGCTGAGCTCGTGGCCGAGGAAGATGTTCTCCGCGACGGTGAGCTCGGGCACCAGGTCGAGCTCCTGGTAGATCGTGGAGATCCCCAGCCTCATCGCGGCCTGGGGCGTGCCGAGGGTGACCGGCTGGTCCTCCCACAGGACCTCGCCCTCGTCCGGCTGGTAGCTCGCGGAGAGCACCTTGATCAGGGTCGACTTGCCGGCGCCGTTCTGGCCGAGCAGGCAGTGCACCTCGCCGGCGCGCACGTCGAGGTCGACGCCGCCGAGCGCCAGCACGCCGGGGAAGCGCTTGACGATGCCGCGCACCTCGAGGAGGGGGGTCTGGGAGGAGGCCACGCACGGACTGTGGCATGCGTCACGCCCTTTTGTCGATAGGCATGCAAAAGTCTCCCTTCTATTGCGTAAAGGTCGGGATGTGCTTGACTCCCGCCGTGCGTACCGGTGAGCTCTTCGACCTGCTGCGCGACGGACGCCCCTGGACGCGCGCGCAGCTCGCCGACGCCACCGGTCTCGCCCGCTCCACGATCACGGCGCGCATCGACACCCTCATGCGCCTCGGGCTGGTCGCCCCGTTCGGGGGCGCGCGGTCGACCGGTGGCCGCCCGCCCGCGCTGTTCGCCATGAACCCCGCCGCACGCCTCGTGGTCGGCGTCGACGTCGGTGCGACCCATGCGCGCGTCGCGCTCACCGACCTCGACGGCACCGTGCTCGGCGAGGTGGACGCCCGGCTGGCCGTCGCCGAGGGGCCCGAGCGGGTGCTCACCTGGGTGGTCGACTCCGTCCGCGGGCTCGTGGCCGCGACCGGTCGGCCCGAGTCCGACCTGGCCGCGATCGGCATCGGCCTGCCGGGACCGGTCGAGCACTCGACCGGCCGCCCGATCAACCCGCCGATCATGCCCGGCTGGGACCGCTACGACGTCCCTGGCCACCTGCACCGGGAGTACGACATCCCGGTCCTCGTCGACAACGACGTCAACATCATGGCGCTCGGCGAGCGCCGCCGGCACCTGCGCGACGTCGACGACCTGGTGCTCATCAAGGTCGCCACCGGCATCGGCGCGGGCATCGTCTCGGGCGGCGTGCTGCAGCGCGGCGCGCAGGGCACCGCGGGCGACCTCGGCCACGTGCGGGTCCCGGGCGCCGAGGCCGTGCAGTGCCGCTGCGGCAACTCGGGGTGCCTCGAGGCCGTCGCCGCCGGGCCGGCGCTGGCCGCGGCCGTGCGGGCCCAGGGCGAGCAGGCAGAGGACGGCGGCGACGTCGTCGAGCTGGTCCGGCGCGGCAGCCGCCCGGCGATGGCCGTGGTCCGCCAGGCCGGCCGTGACATCGGCGAGGTGGTCGCCACGATGGTCAACCTGATCAACCCGTCGGTGGTCGTCATCGGCGGCCAGGTCGCCGACGCCGGCGAGCACCTGCTGGCCGGGATCCGCGAGTCGGTCTACCAGCGCTCGCTGCCGCTCGCGACCGAGCACCTGAGGATCGTCACGTCCCAGGCCGGCGGCCAGGCAGCGGTGCTGGGCGCCGCGGCGCTCGCGATCGAGCACGTGCTGTCGCCCGACGTCGTGGACGCCGCCGGCGAGGCGCTCGCGGCCGTCGAGGCGAGGACCGAGGCGCCCGGCGCCTAGCGTCCCGCGCCGGGACGGCTCGGGCCCGTCAGTGCAGGCGGTAGTCCTTGAGCAGGCTGCGGCCGATGATCATCTTCTGGATGTCGGAGGTGCCCTCGCCGATCAGCATGAACTTGACCTCGCGCATCAGCCGCTCGATCTCGTACTCCTTGGAGTAGCCGTAGCCGCCGTGGATCCGGAAGGAGTCCTCGACGACCTCGTTGGCGTACTCGGAGGCGACCATCTTGGCCATGCCGGCCTCGACGTCCATCCGCTGGCCGGTGTCCTTGAGCCGGGCGGCCTTGACCATCATCGTGTGGGCGACCTCGACCTTGGTGGCCATCTCCGCGAGGCGGAACAGCACGGCCTGGTGCTCGGCGATCGCCTTGCCGAAGGTCTTGCGCTGCTGGGCGTAGGCGATCGCGAGCTCGAAGCCGCGCCAGGCCAGGCCGCAGGCACGGGCCGCGACGTTGACCCGTCCGACCTCGACGCCGTCCATCATCTGGAAGAAGCCCTTGCCCGGCTCACCGCCGAGGACCTGGTCGGCGGAGATCCGGTGACCCTCGAGGATCAGCTCGGTCGTCTCGACGCCCTTGTAGCCCATCTTCTCGATCTTGCCCGGGACGGTGACGCCCTGGGCGGTCTCGCCGAAGCCCGCCTCCTTCTCCACCAGGAAGGTCGTCATGTTCTTGTAGACCGAGTCGGCTCCCTCGTCGGTCTTGGTGAGCAGGGCCACGAGCGTCGAGGTGGCGCCGTTGGTCAGCCACATCTTCTGACCGGTGATCGCGTAGGAGCCGTCGTCCTGGCGCGCGGCCTTGGTGGAGACCGCCGAGACGTCGGAGCCCAGGCCGGGCTCGGACATCGAGAACGCGCCGCGCACCTCGCCGGTGGCCATGCGCGGGAGGTACTTCTGCTTCTGCTCCTCCGTGCCGTGCTGGATCAGCATGTAGGCCACGATGAAGTGGGTGTTGATCACGCCGGAGACGCTCATCCAGCCGCGCGCGATCTCCTCGACGACCAGCGCGTAGGTCAGCAGCGACTCCCCCAGCCCGCCGAACTCCTCGGGGATGGTCAGGCCGAAGACACCGAGCTCCTTGAGCCCCTCGATGATCTCGGTCGGGTACTCGTCGGCGTGCTCGAGCTCCTGCGCGACCGGGATGATCTGCTCGTCCACGAACTGGCGCACGGCCTTGAGGATCTCGGTCTGGTCCTCGGTGAGGCCGTCGGTCTGGCAGAGGCGGGGCATGCGGGGGCTCCTTGCGCTCGCGGCTGGATCGCTCGGAGTCTAGTTATCGGTCGTTCACCTGGGCAGGGCTGTCGTCCGAGACTGATGTCACATCCTCGCGGGGCTCCAGCGCGGTGTCCGGGACGTCCTCGCGCTCGCGCCCGGCACGCTGCCGACGGCGGGAGCGCCACCCGGCCAGGGCCAGCCCGAGGCCGATCAGCGTGCCGACGCCGGCGCCGGCCAGCCCGGTGGCCAGGCCCGGCGGGCGGTAGGTGAGGTCGACGGTGCCGCTCGCGCCCGCGGGCAGCGTGACGGTCAGCAGGCCGACGTCGCTCCGGGTGACCTCGAGGGCCTTGCCGTCGAGGTCGGCGGACCAGCCCGGCCAGGCGAGCATGGAGAAGACCAGCCGACCGCCCTCGTCGGCCGACGACACCTGCACGGTCTGGTGCAGCTCGCCGCGGGTCTCGGCGGAGGCCACCTCGACGCCGTCGGACGCCCAGGAGAGCTCCGAGCCGGCCCAGGGCTGCTCGCCCTGGCGGCGGAGCCGGACCACCTTGGCGTCCTCGTAGTCCTTCACCCAGCCCGCGCCGGGGGCGACGCCCTCGGCGATCTCCGGCTGCACGACGACGGTGTCGAGCTTCATCAGGTCCGCGAGCGGCGGCTGCCCGGCGCCGCCGACCTTCCAGAGGTTGCGGTAGCCGCACGGCTGGGTCAGGCCGTCGTACTCCATGCAGAAGTTCCGCGTGAACGGCAAGAAGCCCATGCCGGTGTAGTTGTTGACCGCCTCGACGCCCGCGGGGTGGTACATGCTGCCGGGCAGGAACGAGCCCTTCCACTGCTCCTCGAGCTTGCGGGTCTGGCCCTTGTTCTGCAGCGGCTTGAGGTCGGCGAACTGCATCACACGGCCGTCGAGGTCGGAGAAGCTGGCCTGGAGCGCGGAGACGTTGCTCGGGACGTGCCACAGCCGCGAGCTCGCATTCTCGCCGAACACCCCGACCTGGAGCGCCAGCACGGCACCGACCCCGCCCATCGCGACCAGCGCGACCAGCGCGGTCCGGCGCAGCACCAGGTGGGCGGCGAGCGCGACGACGGTCAGGACGGCGACCACGGCGGTGCCGATGGCGGCGCGGCGCAGCGCCTGCGGGTCCTGCGACCAGGTCAGCCAGCCCAGCGCCACCAGGACGATGCCGGTGGCGGCGAGGCGCGGCCGCATCGTCGAGCGGGCCAGGCCGTGGCTGAGCAGCACGGCGAAGACGACCATCACGCCGAGGTAGAAGTACTCGATGACCCGCAGCGGCCAGCGGAACAGCCACAGCTTGCTGGGGCCGAGCGTCAGCGCGAGGTAGACCGCGGTCACCACGCCGAGCCCGACCAGCTCGCGCGAGCGGCGGCGGAGCACGTCGTAGCGCAGCCACGGCAGCAGCGGCAGGACGAACCAGGCGAGGAAGGTCGCCGGGACCATCATCGGGCCCGTGATGGCGCGGATCGGCGGCGTGTGCAGCGGCGAGCTCGCGGCCAGCAGGTCGCCGGCCGTGGGCCGCAGCTTGCCGCTGTTCTCGAAGAGCGCGCCGGTGGAGCGGACCGCGAGGTCGGAGGACTCCAGCAGCGGGAGGTAGACCAGCGGCAGGAACGCCGCCACGCCGATCCCGACGAGCACGATCCGCAGCACGCCGCCCCACGCCCGCTGGACCGCACCCTCGAGGAGCATCGCGGCACCGACGACGATCACGGCGAGGGTGCCGTAGGGGTTGCCGTTGAGGACCGCGAGCACGCCGGCGAGGAAGGCCCAGAACGGGCTCCCGACGCCGCGGAGCGCACGCCGGAAGGTGAGCCAGACCCAGGGGGCGTAGGCGAACGACATCAGGCCCGACGGCCACGAGCCCGCGTCCCAGAACAGGGTGAAGCCAGAGAAGGGCAGCGCCACCGCGACCGCGGCCGCCGCGGCCGGGGCGGCGTCGTACTCGCGGGCCAGCAGGTAGGTGCCGAGCGCCAGCAGCACCATGACGCTCGCCTTGACGAGGTACGTCGTCACGGCCAGGTCGGGTCCGAGCGAGACCGTGAGCCACACCAGCACGTTGAGCGGGTTGTAGGTGCCGAAGAGGGCCTCCGCCACGTAGTTGCCGCCGGCCCACGACTGCGGGTCGAGCCAGATCGGCCACTGCCCGGACCGGACCAGCTCGCCGAAGTGCCACCAGGTCGGGGCGAACTGCGCCGCGGTGTCGCCGCGCTGGTAGAACCAGCCCGTGATGACGTACGGGATCGCGGTGTAGACCGCGGTCACGACCACGACCAGCACCGACCAGGGCCAGGTGGCGCGGGCCGCCGGACCGCGGCGGGCGCCGCGGGTGCGGGAGGGGCTGGAGTCGCTCACTCCGGGTGGCTCCGTTCGGTGGGCTCGAGGACCTCGTGCTCGCGTCCCAGGACCGAGGTCACCGGGGCGTCGGACTCGCTGCTCTCCTTGAGCAGGAAGAGGGGCCGCTGCTTGGTCTCGGCGTAGATCCGGCCGAGGTACTCCCCGATCACGCCGAGCACGATGAGCTGCACGCCGCCGAAGGCGGTGACCGCGCAGATCGTGGTGACGTAGCCGGGGACGCTGTTGCCGTGCACGATCGCGTCGACGAGCACCCACAGGGCGTAGCCGACGGCGATGACGGTGGCGAGGATGCCGAACCAGATCGACATCCGCAGCGGGCGGTAGTTGAACGACACGACGCCGTCGATGCCGTAGTTGAACAGGTTGCGCATGCTCCACTTCGTGGCGCCGGCCTCCCGCGAGACGTTCTCGTAGTCCACGACCGCGGTCGGGAAGCCGATCCAGGCGAACAGGCCCTTGGAGAACCGGTTGGTCTCCCCCAGCGTGAGCAGCGCCCGGACCGCGCGGCGGTCGAGCACGCGGAAGTCGCCGACGCCGTCCTCGAGGTCGACGTCGACGAGGCGGTTCATCATCCGGTAGTAGAGCCGCGACAGGGCGGTGCGGAGCGCGGGGTCGCCGGCGCGGGTCCGGCGTGCGACGACCTGGGAGTAGTCGCCCGAGTCGAGCAGCGGCAGCATCTGGGCCAGCAGCGTCGGCGGGTGCTGGAGGTCGGCGTCCATGATCGCGACCTTCTCGCCCCGCGCGTGGCTGAGCCCGGCGAGCATCGCCGACTCCTTGCCGAAGTTGCGGCTGAGCGAGAGGTAGCGGAACCGCGGGTGCGCGGCGTGCACCTCGCGGAGCATCGGGAGCGTCCGGTCGCGGCTGCCGTCGTCGACGAGGATCACCTCGAAGTGCGGCGTCAGCGCCGAGAGCTCCTCGGTGAGCACCTCGACCAGGCGCGGGAGGGACTCCTCCTCGTTGTAGCAGGGCACGACCACGGAGAGCTCGACGCGCTCGCTCGTGGAGGGGTCCGGGACGGCAGGCATGGCGCTCATGCTCCCATCCCGTCTCCTGCGCGCCGGGCCACCACCTCGGCCACGTCGCGCTCGAGGTCGTCGACCAGCGCCGCCAGCGGCACCTCGAGGGCCGCGTTCTCCGCGACCGCGACGGCCAGCGAGTCGACCGCCGCCTCAAGGGCGACGACGTCGCCGAGGCCGCTGGCCGCGACCACCCGGCGCAGCCGGTCCGCGGGGCTCACAGCGACCGGTCCCGGTAGGTCCGCAGCGCCTGCATGGTGATCTCCTCGTCCTGCTGCGCGGCGGGCAGGAGGAGCTGGGCGACGACGTCGCTGAGCGTCGCGACCCGCAGGTGGAGGGCACGCGACCGGGCGACCTCGGCCTCGAGCTCGGCGATGCGGCGCTCGAGGCGGACGACCCGCTGGTCGCGCACCGGGCTGGTGACCCGCTCGAGCGAGCCGCGCACGGCTCCCTTGATCCGGTCCGCGCGCCCGACGGGAGCGGGCTCGGCGTCGGTGTCGAGCGGTGTCCGGACGTCTGCGCCGGCAGCCCGGGCCCAGACCAGGAGGTCGGCGAGGGCGAGGGCGGCCGACCCGGCCACCTCGGCGTCGGTCACCTCGCCCGGCAGCCGGGCGTCGCGCGGCGAGGGGCGCAGGTCCTCGAGGTCGCCGTGGACGCGGTGGCCGGCCGCCGTGATCGCGGCGATCGCGGCCTCGGCCTCCGCTGCGGCCTCGTCGAGGTGCGCCGCGGTCAGGCCGATCGGCTCGCGGCCGATCGGGGCGAGGACGGTGTGGGCGAGCAGGTCGCGCTGCCACAGCGACTTCTGCCGGCCGCCGCGGATCCGGCCGTCGAGCGCGACGTTGACCCGGCGCAGCAGCTCGGCCTCGACGACGCCGAGCGACTCGTTGGCCCGCTCCACGTCGAGGTCCAGGCCGGCGACCGCGTCGAGGCCGGTGGCCTCGGCGAAGCGGTGCCAGAGCTCGTCGGGGCCGGCGCCCCCGGACGGGACCGTGACCACGTGCACCCGCTCGGGCGGCAGGTCGGCGCCCCAGCGCGCGGCGACGTTGGCGGGTTGCATGGTGCGCCAGCCCCACTCGCTGCCGGCCGCCGACTCCTGCGGGGGCGACCACTGCTCGAGCGGCCGGGTGAGGCCGAACTTCAGCTGCTCCTGCCACGACGAGGCGATCGCCTGCCCGAGGTCGCGGGCGGAGACGACCACGTGCACCTCGAGGCCGTCGAGGCGCGCGAGCGCCGCGCGGGCCTGGTCGGCCGACGCGTTGGCGAACAGCTCGTAGCTCACGACCGCGGCGCGGCCCGGCCAGGAGCGCACCTGCTCCACGATCCGGTCCCACGCGCCGGCGGCGTCCTCGGGGAGGTCGGCGAGGCGGCGGTCGCCGCGCACGGCCATCGCCGCGTGGATCAGGTCGAGGCGGGGCCCGGCCACGAGCACGCCGGCCTCCTCGAGGGTGGCGCGGTTGTGCTCCAGCACCTGCTGGACGAAGGTGGTGCCCGACTTCGGGGCTCCCACGTGGAGATGTACGACCTGCGTCATCGGTGCGTCCGAACCTCTCGAGCCGACGTCTTCGGGGTGGGGTAGTCGACGATCATCCGCCAGGTGGCGGGGCTTCCGGTGCGCGCCGCCCGGGACGCGGCCGCGAACCCCTCGCGGTGCACGACGCGGCCGCCGCTCGCGCGCACGTCGGCCTCGACGTCGGCCGGGTCGACCGGCCACAGCCGCGGCGCGCCGGTGCGCTCCTCGGCCGCGCGGCAGGCCGCCGGCGAGCGGCTGACGCCCTCGACGAAGGCGCGGCCGCCCTCGCCGAGCGCCATCGAGGCGAAGCGCCACAGCTGGGCGCGCGAGCGCGGCGGGACCGCCTCGAGCAGCCGACGCGCGGTGACCACCCTGGCGCCCTTCTGGCGCGCCGCGAGGGCCCCGACGGTGAGGACGTCGCGCTCGTCGAGCAGGTTGAGCACCCGTCGGCCCACGGTCTCGGGGAGGTCGATCTCCCGACCGCCGAGCGCGTGCTTGCCGGGGTGGGCGTAGTCGTAGCCGATCGCCTTGCAGCCGACCCGGTCGTAGAGCCGCAGGTCGGCCGAGGAGCCGGACCCGACGTCGAGGACGCGCAGGCCCTCGCCGGCGGCGTCACCGAGCCGGTCGACGACCCAGTGGGCGAACGGGCTCGGGCGCATCCCGGCGGCTCCCTGCTGGCCGTTGAACTGCGTCCAGTCGCGCCGGTGGGTCATCACCGAGCTGAACCAGCCGTCGAAGCGGTCGGTGACCTCGCGCGAGGGCAGGTGGCGGAAGGACGGGTCCGGGACCCGCCAGTCCGGTCCGTAGGACACGGTGAGCAGCCGGTCGGGGTCGGCCGGCGCCGGCATGTCGCGGCCCTCGAACTCCAGCGCCCGCAGCGGCAGGACGGCCGAGCGCGGCACCCGCTCGCGGACCGTGGCGGTCTCGTGCAGCAGGTCGCCGACGTAGAAGCAGGTGTAGATGTCGATGCCGTCCTCGCCACCGTCGGGCGCGTCGTAGACGACGGTGATGAAGCTGGCGGTCTTGTGCTTCACCGAGATCCCGGCGTCGACGAGCGCCCGCGCGACGTCCCAGATCTCGACGGCCATCTCGGCCGGCGTCTGCTTCTCGGACAGGAAGCACAGGTCGATGTCGCTGTCGTGGCCGATCACCGAGCCGGAGCGGGCCGCCCCGAGCAGCGTGCCGAAGGAGATCCACCCCTCGAGCCCGCACGCGTCGCGCATCACCTCGAGCACCCGCTCGGCCATCGCCGTCATCGCCTCGACGGCGCCGGTCTCGCGGCGGGTCTCGAAGATGCGCTGGGTGAGGCCCCACTTGTCGATGATCACGGGGTTGCCGAACCGGTCGACGATCTCGACGCGGCCCTCGCCGGTGCCGAAGACGACCTCGCCGCGGAACACCTCGGCGTCGTCGACGGTGACCGTCACGAGCGAGCGGCCGTCGAGCCGCGCGGCCAGCCGCTTGGGCCACGGCACGGTGACCGGCCCGGGTCCGTCCTCGACCGCCACGGACCAGCCGCGCCACCCGTCGAAGTGGACGTCGAGCGAGCAGTCGGTGCCTCGCTGGAGGTGGAGGCCGTCGTCGTCGACGCGGTCGACCACCGGCAACATCTCGACTCCTCCCTGCGTCTGGCCGCCCGCCCCGCGACACGGGGCGGGCAGCCGGGACACTACTGCACGCTGAAGCGCGAGGAGACGACGGCGTGGTCGGTCGTGCGGCGCACCTGGGCGCCCTGGTTGACCTCGGTCGTGTCGAACGTGCCGCCCTTGCCGAAGATCCAGTCCACCCGCATCGCCTTGGGCAGCTGGCAGGCCTTGCCGGCCGTGCGACCGCCGACCGCGGCGGCCATGTCGGTCGGGCAGGCGATCCGGCGGAACGCCTTGGCGTGCTCGTTGAGGTCACCGGTCACGAGGATCGGCAGGCCGTCGCCGTTCAGCTTCTTGACGACCTGCTTGATGATCTCCATGCCCTTGTCCCGGTCGGCCTGCATCTTGCCGGGCGACAGGTGCGCGTTGATCCAGTAGACCTCCTGGCCCGTGGACGTGTTGCGCAGCCGCACGAGGGCCTGGGGGCGCGAGGACCCCATGAACGGCATCTGGACGGTGTTGCCCCAGACGAAGGACCACTCGGAGTCCTTCCACATCACCGACTGGGGCGCGGCGTCGTAGCCCATCGTGTTGCCGGGGTAGAACGAGAAGTCGCCGTTGGTCGCCACGTCGAGCGCGGTGATCTGGTCGGGCTGCGGCTCCGACAGCCCGACGAGGGTGGCGCCGCGCTGGCTGATGAGCGTCTTCGCCCACTCCGCGCGGACCCGACCGGGAGCGAAGTTCGGGCGCGCGCCGCCCGGCGCGGTGTGCTGGCTGCCGAGGACGTTGAACGTCATCACCTGCACCGCGGTGGAACCACGCTTCGCCCGGCCGTTGACCTTCGGGCGCGAGGAGATCGCCTTCTGGGCGACCTTCTCGGCCGACCACTGCTTGACCTGCTTGGTGGTGACGGCCGTGCCGGGACCCCACGAGGGCGCCGCCTCGGCCGGCATCCGCGGCGACACGATGGTGCCGTCGCCGAGCTGGCCGGCGTCGTTGGCGCCCCAGCACCCGGCGCCCTCGGCGCACAGGTGCAGCCAGCCACCGGTGACCGGACCGGTGGCGGTGAGCCCCGACCCGACCGGCGTGGTGGACCCGCTGCCGGTCGCGGCCGGGCCGAGCTGGCCGTAGCGGTTGTCGCCCCAGCAGGAGACCGCGCCGTCCGCGCGGGTGCCGCACGTCGCGGTGAGGGCGGTGCCGACGGCGGTGAAGCCGCCTCCGGACACCTGGACCGGCTTGGCCGAGTTCGTGCGGGTGCCGTTGCCGAGCTCGCCGTTGGCGTTCTCGCCCCAGCACCACGCGTCGCCCGCGGCCGTGACGCCGCACGAGCGGCCCCACGTCGTGGCGACCTGCACGAGCTGCAGGCCACCGGTCACCGCGGTCGGCACGCTCCGGTTGGAGATGGTGCCGTCACCGACCTGGCCGAAGGCGTTGTCGCCCCAGCAGAAGGCCGTGCCGGACGTGGTGGTGCCACAGGTGTGCCAGCCGCCGGCCGAGACCGACGTCCACTGCACCGTTCCGGCGACGCGCACCGGGGCGCTGCTGCGGGTCGACTGGTTGCCGGCGCCGAGCTGGCCGCGCTGGTTCTGGCCCCAGCACCAGGCCGACCCGTCGGTCTGGGTGGCGCACGCGTGCTGCCACGACGCGGAGACGTCGCGCCAGGTGGTGCCGGTGCCGACCTGGCGCGGCAGGATCGAGGTGGCCTTGTCGGCCCCGCCGAGCTGGCCGAAGTTGTTCAGGCCCCAGCACCACAGGGTGCCGTCGGTCTTCACGCCGCAGGTGAAGCTGCCGCCGGTCGCGACCTTCGACCAGCCGGCGCCGCCCGCGACCTGGACCGGGTTGATCCGCAGGGTCGTGGTGCCGTCGCCGAGCTGTCCGAAGTCGTTGCGGCCCTGGCACCACAGCGTGGTGTCGGCGCGCACGCCGCAGGAGGACTGGCCGCCGGCCGCGGAGCCGCCGGAGGGCGCACGGACGTTGACCAGCACGCTGGCCGTCCGCGCCGACGTCGCCGGGGAGACGCCCGCGACGGTGAACCGCAGCTCGTAGATGCCGGGGGTGTCGATCCGGCCGGTGAGCGCGCCGGTCTCGCCCAGGCTGAGCCCGGCCGGGACCGTGACGGGCGTGAAGCGGGCCGCCTGGCCCGTCGGCGAGCCGCCCTGGACCGCGACCTGGGTCGCGACCTGCTCACCGATGCCCACGACGACCTGCTCGGTGGAGACCACCGGCCACAGCGAGACCTGGTCGTAGGCCCGGCTCGCGGCGGTGCGCATCGCGGCGCGGGACTTCTTCGAGGCGTAGGACAGCGAGAGGCCGAGCGCCTTGCGGGCGGCCGTCCTGCCCGGGTTGCAGACCAGGTCTCCCTTGTGGCAGACCGAGATGACCCGGAAGGTGCCGGTCGCGTCGGGCACGTCGCCCGCTGAGCGGGTGAAGCGGGTCAGGATGCCCTCCGAGGCGCGCCCGGCGCCCGGGTTGCCGAGCGGGCGGCCGGCCGACGACTTCTTGGTGCGGGCGGGGTCGGAGATCGTCACGACCGCCGGGACCGAGCCGAGGGAGTCGCGCTTGTCGAGGTCCTGGGCGACCTGGTGGGCGACGGCCGCGCCCTGCGCGTAGCCGACGAGCAGCACCTGCTGCTCGGGGCACGACGCGAGCTGGCGGTTGACCTGCTTGCGGGTCGCCTTGATGCCCGAGCGGATCGGCTTCTTCCAGCGCTTGAGACCCGCACGCGAGACCGCCCCCGCAGCGGGCCCGCGCTGGGTGCGCAGCGTCACGACCGAGCCGGGGGTCTTGAGGCGCACCCGCTTGACGGTGACCGTGCGCGCCTGGCCGGCGGCCTTCTTCTGCACCTTGTTGGTGATCGCGGAGACCACCTGGCCCGGCTTGTTGCCCTTGCCCTGGCCGTTGCCGTCGACGGCGACGACCAGCAGGTCGGTGCAGGCCGCGGCGCGGCGCGCCTGCGCCGCGACGGGGACGAGGTCACCCGCGCCCACGGCGCCGGAAGGGTCAGCCGCCTGCTGGCCGTTGGCGGCGAGCAGCAGGCCGGCGACCAGGCCGAGCGTGGCGAGGCGCGCGACGCGCGACGACGCCGGTGCGAGCCCGGCGGGTGGAGATTCCTCGCGGATTCCTCGGGACCGGGCTCGCAGCAGCGTCATGTCAGTTCTCCTCCTTGATGAGGGCGTAGGGGTCGACGCCACGCTTGCGGGCGCGGGCCTCGACCATCGCGTCGTACTGGTCCTGCGCCGCGGCGCGGGCCTGGTAGGTGTCGAGCGCGCCGACGGCGATCCGGCCGGTCGGGGCCGCGCCGTTGTTGCCGGGGTGCTCGGGACCCCAGGCGGCGGGACGGTGGGTGAACATGTAGTCGATCCACTGCATGTACTTGTTGGTCACCCACTTCTTGTTCACCACGCCGACCACCTCGTCGCTGGCGAGCGCCACCGACGTCCAGTTGGCGGAGCCGTTCCAGACCATGCGGGCGGCCGTGTTGCCGCCGTAGTAGCCCGAGATGGCCATCGACTTCATGTGGACGTAGCGGTCGTAGAGACCGTCCTCGTCGTTGTCGTAGGCGAGGTGGGTCAGCGGCACCCGGGCGGCGCGCAGGATCCTTAGCACCTCGCCGCCGAACATGGCGTAGACGAGCCGGATGTTGCAGCCGGAGCGCTGGAGCTGGGCGATCTTGCGGGCCAGCGCGAGACCGCGGTCGCCGTACATCGCGGTCTGCGCGATCCGGATGCGGGTGGTGCCGTTCCGGTTCGTCGTCGCGCCCTTGCAGGTCACCTGGTTGAGGACGTCCATGATCGGGTCCGCGCCGGCGTTCTTGCCGATGTAGGGGTAGAACGCGGTCGCGACGGCCCCGTCGTCGTAGTAGCCGGTGTAGGCGTTCTTGATCGGCTTGTCCTTGGTCATCTCGTCGAAGACGGAGAGGAACTGGTCGTAGCGGGTCTCGTCGTTCTTGATCGTGAAGAGGTCGTTCCACTGGATCGTGGCGCCGAGCTCGGTGGCGTTGTACGAGCCGTACATCGTCACCCAGCGGACCGTCTTGATCGCCTTGTTCTTCTTCACGCGCACCTTGTTGAAGAGGAAGAACTTGGTGTGCGGGATGCCGTACCGGCCGCGGCAGGAGCCGATGCAGCGGCGCAGGAAGCTCTTCTTCTCCTTGGCGCGGCCCTTGTTGCCCTGCTTGAGCGCGGTCCAGAGGCGCGCGGCGTCCACGTTGGGGTTGTTCGGGTTCCAGTTCGCACGGTCCATGACGACCTGCACGCTCACCTTGCGCCGGTGGGCGCGGATGAGCGCGTTGGTGATCGCGGCGCTGCGCACGTTCCAGGCCGAGATGCGGATCTTGCCGCCGCGCGGGACCGAGTCGATGGTGCGGTTGACCTGGCTGATCAGACGGCGCACCGCGGGCTGCGTGCCGTAGGGGTTGTTGAAGGACGGACCCGCCTTCGGGACGTACTTGTCCGGAGTCCCCTTCGCCGAGGCCGGTGCCCCGGTGAGCGTCACGGCGACCAGGGCGGTCGCGACGAGCATGATGATCTTGCGCACGGCAGTTCCCCACATGGTGTCTGTCACGGCGACGGCGCGGCCTGCGAGGGCATGCCGGGGCGCTCCCCGTGACGATTGGTTGTCGACTGTATCTCAGTTTTCACATCAGTCACACCAGCCCCAGAGCGGGACTGTGGCTGGATCGTGACCAACGGCCGCCCGGACGGGGCGGATCAGGCCCCGCAGGAGGCCAGGGCCTTCTGGAAGTCCTTGTTGCGACGCAACGGTACGTCGGACTCGTTCACGGCCTCGCCCTTGGCGGCGTAGAAGGTGGTGCCGAAGGTGACCAGGCGCTGGCCCGACGAGCAGCGGTAGACCATCGCCTCGACCCACTTCCCCTTGGTGGCGTCCTGGCAGCCCCGGTAGTCCTCGGGCAGCACCTGGCCGTCGACCCAGACCGCGGCGCAGTCGGGACCGGCCGGCTCGCTCGGGGTCTCGGACGGCGTCTCGGAGGGCGTCTCGGAGGGGCTCTCGGACGTGCTGGACGACGGGTCGGCCGCCGCGTCCGGCTCCTGGTCACCGCAGGCGGTGAGCGCGAGCCCGACGAGGGCGAGCCCGGCGAGGAGTGGTGCTCGGCTGGTGCGTGTCATGGCTGGTCCCCCGGGTCAACCACACGGGCATCCGCGTGGATGAAGTAGTGGTCACTGGCTCTGGCCAGAGTAGACCCGTCCTGCAGGTATCCGGAGAATCCGACGCCGCCACCGCCGCCGCCCATGATCCAGTCGACCCGCAGCGGGGGCGGCGGGAGCGTGCAGCCGGCGCCGCCGCCGTTGGCGGCGAGGAAGCCGGTGGCCTGGCAGACCTTGTAGAAGAACTCCTCGTGCTCGTTGACGTCGCCGCCGATGATCACGGGCTTGCCCGACTCGGCCATCAGCCGCTGCATCAGCGAGATCGCGATGGCGGTGCCGGAGTCGCGCTCGCCCTCGAGGCCGCCGGCCGAGGTGTGGATCGAGATCACCCAGAACTCGGCGCCGGTCTGCAGGTCGCGGAGCAGCACGTAGGGCATCGGGATGGCCTGGCTGGCGAAGGTGAAGGTGACCGAGCCGCCGTCGAGCATCTCGAAGCGCGAGGAGCGCCACGCGATCTGGAGCCGCTGGCCGTTGCTGCCGAGCGACTGCTGGGGCCAGATGGAGTAGCCGCCCAGCCGGGCGTTGAGCACGCCGAGCTGGTCGTCCTGGACCTCGGAGAGGGTCACCACGTCGACGCCGCGCGACATGATGATGCCGGAGCTGATCGCCGCGCGCTCGGTGCCGGGGCCGTAGCCGCCGGGGCCCGCGGTGTGCTGGCTGCCGAGGATGTTGAGGGCGCCGACGCGGAAGGTCGAGGTCTTCTCCATCGCGGCCAGGCGCGCCTCGCGGCGCGCGGCGATGCGCAGCCGCTTCGCCTCCCGCTTCTCGGCGCGGGCCCGCGCCTTCGCCTCGGCCGCGCGCTGGCGGATCCCGAGGTACGCCTCGCGGGCGGCGAGGTTGTCCATCGGCACCGCGCTGCGGCTCCCGGCGCGGCCCAGCCCGGCGACGCGCTCGGGGCGGGTCTGCGCCCGCGACGCCTGCGGCGGGTGGGTCGCGGCGACCTCGGCGGCGGTGATGCTGGTCGTCCCGCTCACGTCGCTCGTGTCGTCACCGCCGGTGGGCACCAGGAAGAGCGAGGCCACCATCACGCCCGTCGCCACGCACGCGGGGACGAGCAGGCGCCAGGTCGACCACGCGGAGCGGGCCGGGCGCGGTGGCGTCGCCCGGCGTCGGGCAGCGCGGTGGGAGGACACGGAGGCGGGGGACCCTTCGACGTCGACAGCGTGAGCGAGGCCCCTGGGGGCGTGCGGGGCCGGGTCGAGGGTAACCCATGACCGCCCTCCCCCTCATGTCTTCGGCGGAACCGGCCCACCGCCCCAGCGGCCGCGGCGCACGCTAACGTTGCGGCCGTGAGCACCACGCCGACCCGTGTCTTCGTGGCCCGGCTCGTCGGGCTGCCGATCTTCGACCCCCGGGGCGACCAGGTGGCCAAGGTCCGCGACCTCGTCGTCGCGATCCGGACCGAGACGAGCCAGCCGCGGGTGCTCGGCATGGTCGCGGAGGTGTTCGGCCGGCGCCGGATCTTCGTGCCGATGACCCGGATCACCAACATCGACAGCGGCCAGGTCCACACCACCGGCCTGCTCAACATGCGGCGCTTCGAGCAGCGCTCCACCGAGACGCTCGTGATGGGCCAGATGCTGGACCGGACCGTCACGATCCACGACCCCGGCAAGGACGCCGACATCACCGGTGTCGTCTACGACGTCGCCATGGAGCAGGCCCGCAACCGCGACTGGGTCCTCTCCCGGGTGGCGGTCCAGGAGCCGAGCAAGGGCTTCCGGCGACGCGGCCAGACCCACGTCGTGGAGTGGCGCGACGTCGTCGGGCTGACCCGCCACGAGCCCACGCAGGGCGCGACCCACCTCATCGCCGCGCTCAACGACATGCGCCCGGCCGACGCGGCCAACATGATCCACGACCTCCCCCCGGAGCGGCGTACGGCCGTGGTCGCCGCGCTGGACGACGAGCGGCTCGCCGACGTCCTCGAGGAGCTGCCCGAGGAGGACCAGGTCGAGATCCTCGAGCACCTCGACTCCGAGCGCGCCGCCGACGTCCTGGAGGAGATGTCGGCCGACGACGCCGCCGACCTGATCGCCGACCTCAACCCCGAGACCGCCGCGACCCTCCTGGGCCTGATGGAGCCCGACGAGGCCGAGGACGTGCGCCGGCTGATGTCCTACGACGACAACACCGCCGGCGCGATGATGACGCCCGAGCCGGTCATCCTCTCCCCCGACGCCACCATCGCCGACGCCCTGGCCCACGTGCGCAACCCCGAGCTCACCCCCGCCCTCGCGGCGCTGGTCTACGTGTGCCGCCAGCCGCTCGAGACCCCGACCGGCAAGCTGCTCGGCGCCGCGCACATCCAGCGGCTGCTCCGCGAGCCCCCGTCGACGCTGGTCGCGGCCGCCCTCGACGAGTCGATGGACCCGCTGCGCCCCGACGCCTCGATGGACGAGGTCGCGGCCCACCTCGCGACCTACAACCTCGTCGCGGCACCCGTCGTCGACGACGAGGGCCGGCTGCTCGGCGCGGTCACGGTCGACGACCTGCTCGACCACATGCTGCCCGAGGGCTGGCGCGACCGCGCGCCCCGCCCGGGCCGGATCAACGGCGGACCGACCGCGGGGAGGGCCGGATGAGCGAGAACCGACGACCCCGCCTGGACACCCCGCGCGACACGCGTCGCACGCTCGTGCGCCGACCGACCGTCGACGCCGACGCGTTCGGCGTCTTCGCCGAGTCCTTCGCCCGCTACATGGGCACGGCGAAGTTCCTGCTGTGGATGACCGGGTTCGTCGCGGCGTGGGTCGTCTGGAACGTCCTCGCGCCCGCGGACCTGCGCTTCGACGAGTTCCCGTTCATCTTCCTGACCCTCATGCTCAGCCTGCAGGCGTCCTACGCCGCCCCGCTGATCCTGCTGGCGCAGAACCGGCAGGAGCAGCGCGACAAGGTGGTCGCCGAGCAGGACCGCCAGGCCAACGCGCGCGCCCACGCCGACATGGAGTTCCTGGCCCGGGAGGTCGCCTCGCTGCGCATGTCCGTCGGCGAGGTCGCCACCCGCGACTTCCTGCGCTCGGAGCTGCGCGGCCTGCTCGGCGACATCGAGCAGCTGGCGCGCCCCGACCCGCCGGAGGACCAGGGCCTGCAGGACCCACGGCCGGCGCCGTGACGTCGCGGGGCGGCTCGTAGACTCATCCATCATGAGCACCCCCACGCAGCAGCAGGTGATGGACGCCCTGGGAGGCGTGAACGACCCGGAGATCAAGCGCCCGATCACGGAGCTGGGGATGGTCGACTCGGTCGCGGTCGCCGAGGACGGGGCCGTGGCGGTCCACGTGCTGCTCACCGTGGCCGGCTGCCCGCTCAAGGACACCATCAACCGCGACGTCACCGCCGCGGTGTCCGCGGTCCCCGGCGTCACCGCCGTCGACCTGACCCTCGGCGTGATGACCGCCGAGCAGCGCGCCGGGCTGAAGGAGATCCTCAGCGACGGGCGCGCCCAGCGCGAGATCCCGTTCGGCCAGCCGGGCTCGCTCACCAAGGTCTACGCGATCGCCAGCGGCAAGGGCGGCGTCGGCAAGTCGTCGGTCACGGTCAACCTGGCGCTCTCGCTCGCCGCGCAGGGCCTGAAGGTCGGGATCGTCGACGCCGACATCTACGGCCACTCGGTGCCCGCGATGCTGGGCATCGCCGACGCCCGGCCGACGCAGGTCGACGACCTGATCATGCCGGTCCCCACGCCGAGCGGGGTCTCGGTCATCTCGATCGGGATGCTCAAGCCGCGCCGCGACCAGGTCGTCGCCTGGCGCGGCCCGATGCTCGACCGGGCCCTCGTGCAGATGCTCGCCGACGTCTACTGGGGCGACCTCGACGCGCTGCTGCTCGACCTGCCGCCCGGCACCGGCGACGTCGCGATCTCGCTGGGCCAGCACCTCCCGAGCGCCGAGGTCGTGGTCGTGACCACCCCGCAGGAGGCGGCCGCCGAGGTCGCCGAGCGCGCCGGCACGATGGCCTCGATGATGCACCAGCGCGTCGTCGGCGTCGTGGAGAACATGAGCTACCTCCCCTGCCCGCACTGCCCCGCCGAGGACGACCACCGCCTCGAGGTGTTCGGCAGCGGCGGCGGCGACCGGGTCGCGGCCACCCTGTCCGAGCGGTTCGGCTACGACGTGCCGGTCCTGGCGCGGATCCCGCTCGACGTGTCGCTGCGCGAGGGCGGCGACGTCGGCAAGCCGATCGTCGAGGCCGACCCCACCGCACCGGCCGCGCGCGAGCTCGCCGGGATCGCCAGCACCCTGTCGGGGCGTGGACGCGGCCTCGCCGGCATGCAGCTCGGCCTGACGCCGGCGAACCGGTTCTGACGACCGCGGGCGCCCGGTAGGTTCTGGATCATGTTCGACATCGGGTTCATGGAGCTGGCCGTGATCGCCCTCGTGGCCGTCGTCGTGCTCGGACCCGACCGGCTGCCCGACCTCGCCCGGCAGGCGGCCCAGCTGCTCCACCGCGCCCGCGGGCTGGCCCACAACGCCCGCGACGAGCTGCGCAGCGAGCTCGGGCCGGAGTACTCCGACCTCCAGCTGCGCGACCTCGACCCGCGCACCATCGTGCGCAAGCACATCACCGAGGCGATGGCGGAGGTCGACCGCGAGGAGGCCGAGCGGGCGGCCCGCGCCAGCACGCTCCCCGACGGACAGGTGCCGCCCTACGACGTCGAGGCGACCTGACCGGGTCGGGCTCCCACCCGGGCTAGTCCTCGCGGCTCTGCACGGCCACCAGGCCCGCGTAGGGCACCAGCACCGGTGCACCCGCGTCGTCGGCCGCCGACCCCGGCTCCACGTCGGGCCGGCACTCGAGGAAGTCTCCCGCCACCCGCCCGACGGTGCCGGCGTGCCACGACCCGTCGGCCAGGTGCAGCACGCAGCGTAACCCCGACTCCGACAGCCGCCGCAGCGCGGCGCGGAGGCTGATCCGGTCCACCGGCGACCACGCCACCTCGGGGACCGAGCGCGCGGAGGCGCCGTGCACCGCGACGACGTGGTGCACCGGGACGATCCAGTCCTGGCCGCGACCCGCCAGGAGGCACCAGCCCTCCCCCACGCGGCCCAGCCGGCCCTCGACGCGGCCCACGTGCGGCAGGTCGAGGGCCACCTCGGCGCCCCGCGAGGCCATCAGCCGGCTGGCGAGGGTCACCGCCGCGTACTCCGCGCGGGCGCGGTCGGCCAGCTCGGCCTCGCGATCCGCCTCCCACAGGGCGGCCGCCCGGCCCTCGAGGTCGTCGAACAGCGCGAACAGCTCGTGCTCCCAGGACATGGCCGCGAGCCTACGGGCTGCGGCCTGTGCACAACGCGTTGACACCGATCGCAAATGTGCCTTTGATGAAGCAAACGCACGCAAACGAAAGGTTCGCGATGTCTCGGGGGACGACGAGGATCCGCGCCGCCACGGTCTGGCTCGCGGTGAGCGCCGGCACCGCCGGCACGGCCCAGGTGGCCCACGGCCTGGTGCGCGAGGCCCTCACCGCCGGGAGCGCCGGGCCCTCCGGCGTGACGTCGACGCTCGTCGCCGGGTGCGCGGTCGTGCTGGCGCTCGCGCTGCTGCGCACCTGGCTGGTCACCACCGTCACCGTCGCCGGGGTGGTCACCGGATCCACGGGCGGCGTGGAGCGCCACGCCGGACCCACCCGGCGCCTCGTGCTGCTCGCCTGCGGCGTCGCCGTGGCCGCCGGCGCGGCGGCCCCCGCGGCGGCCCCGGCGGGCCGACGGGGGCGCCGGGGCGACGGTCGCCACGTCGTCGCCGGCCTCGCCCTGCCCGAGCGGGCGGTCGCGACGACCACCGGACCCACGTCGGCACCCACGTCGGCCGAGGGCACCGCGCCCGCCGGGGACTACGTCGTGCGCCCGGGCGACTCGCTGTGGTCGATCGCCGTCGCCCACCCGGCCGGCGACGGCACGGGCACCGACGAGCGCTGGCGCGCCATCTGGCGCGCCAACCGTGCCGTGGTCGGGGACGACCCCGACCTGATCCACCCCGGGCAGGCGCTCCGCCTGACCCCGACCACCCACCAGGCCCCCCAGGACGGAGACCGACGATGACCAGCCAGCAGCCCAGCCGAGCCGAGGTGATCGCGCTGCGCGCGACCGGCCGCCCGACCGTCCCCGTGGCGAGCGTCCAGGGCTCGCTCGCCCTCGACCTCACCCCGCGCACCGCGCCGCCGCGACCGCGCCTGCGCAGCGCGCGGACCAACGACCTGGTCGTCGTGGCCACGGCCACCCGGGCCCAGGTCGACGCGTTCGTCGGTCGCTACCTCCAGGCCGC
This sequence comes from Nocardioides okcheonensis, assembly GCF_020991065.1. Lineage (NCBI taxonomy): Bacteria > Bacillati > Actinomycetota > Actinomycetes > Propionibacteriales > Nocardioidaceae > Nocardioides > Nocardioides okcheonensis. Next base: position 3,898,818 of record NZ_CP087710.1, on the reverse strand, counting down.
CGTCGAGGTGGCGGCGGGCGACCGCCCGGTCAGCCAGGTGCTGCGCCACACCGTGCCGGAGGTCTACGACCGGCTCGCCGAGCGGGCTCGCGCCGTCGCCGCGGTCGCCGGACCCGTCCACGGGGGCGTGCGCGCGCCGAACCCGGCCCGGCCGGTCGTGGTCGGGGTCCGGACCGCGCTCATCCGCGACGACGCCGTCGAGGCGAGCGCCCACGTGCGATACGGACGTCGCTCCCGGGCGGTCGCCGCACGCTTCGAGCTCGTGCGGGACCGCTGGCAGTGCGTCGCGCTGGTGTGGGGCTGAGACCGGAGGCCGGTCAGCCGCCCATCGTCGCGCGGCCGGTGGCACCGCCGGGGGCGCCGTGGCACCGCTTGAACTTCTGGCCCGAGCCGCAGGGGCACAGCGCGTTGCGGCCGATGCCGGCGAACTCGTCGTCCTCGGCCGGCGCCGCGGCGACGACCTCGGCCTCGCCGTCCTCCGAGGGCGCGCTGTAGGACAGGTTCTGCGGACGCTTCGGCTTGTCGAGGCCCTTGGCCCGGATCGTGGGCCCCTGCGCCTGCTGCGGCTCGCCCTCGGCACCCGGGGCGTGGGCGGCGGCCTGCGCGAAGTCGATCTGCGGCGTCGCCACCGAGATCTGCGGCGCCGGGGCCTGCTCCTCCTCCTCGACCTCGACCTGGAGGTTGAACAGGAAGCCGACCGACTCCTCCTTGATGCCGTCCATCATCGCGGCGAACATGTCGAAGCCCTCGCGCTGGTACTCCACGAGCGGGTCGCGCTGCGAGTACGCGCGCAGGTAGATGCCCTCGCGCAGGTAGTCCATCTCGTAGAGGTGCTCGCGCCACTTGCGGTCGAGGACCGAGAGCACGACGCGGCGCTCGAGCTCGCGCTGCACCTCCTCGCCCATCTCGGCCTCGCGGCGGTCGTAGGCGTCCTGCGCGTCCTCCTGCAGGTCGGCGATCAGCTTGTCGCGGCTGATGTTGGCCAGTCCCCCGGCCTCCTTGACGATCCCGTCCTGTGTGAGGCCCACCGGGTAGAGCTGGCCGAGCGCGGTGAACAGCGCGTCGAGGTCCCAGTCCTCGGCGTAGCCCTCGGTGGTGCCGCGGACGTAGCCCGCGACCACGTCGTCGATGAAGCCGCGGATCTGCTCGCCGAGGTCGGCGCCCTCGAGCACGCGGCGGCGCTCGGCGTAGATGACCTCTCGCTGGCGGCTCATCACGTCGTCGTACTTGAGGACGTTCTTGCGGGACTCGAAGTTCTGCGACTCGATGTTGGCCTGGGCGCCCGCGATCGCGTTGCTCACGCGCTTGGCGTCGATCGGCACGTCGTCCGGGACCTTGAGGACCGTGAGGATCCGGTCGACCCACTCGGACTTGAACAGCCGCATCATCTCGTCCTGCAGCGAGAGGTAGAACCGGGACTCGCCCGGGTCGCCCTGACGGCCGGAGCGACCGCGCAGCTGGTTGTCGATGCGGCGCGACTCGTGGCGCTCGGTGCCGACGACGTAGAGGCCGCCGAGCTCGCGGACCTCGTCGTGCTCGGCCGCGACCTGGGCCTTGATCCGCTCGACCATCGCGGGCCACGCGGCGTCGTAGTCCTCCGGCGCCTCGACCGGGTCGAGGCCCTGCTTGCGCAGCTCCTGGTCGGCGAGGAAGTCCACCGAGCCGCCGAGCATGATGTCGGTGCCTCGACCGGCCATGTTGGTCGCGACGGTGACCGCGCCCTTGTGGCCGGCGAGCGCGACGACCTTCGCCTCGTCGGCGTGTTGCTTGGCGTTGAGGACGGTGTGCGGGATGCCGCGCTTCTTGAGCAGGTTGGAGAGGTACTCGGACTTCTCCACCGACACGGTGCCGATGAGGATCGGCTGGCCCAGCTCGTGGCGCTCGGCGATGTCGTCGGCCACGGCCTCGTACTTCGCCTCCTCGGTGCGGTAGACGAGGTCGACGTTGTCGATGCGTTGCATCGGCCGGTTGGTCGGGATCGGCACGACGCCGAGCTTGTAGATCTTGTCGAACTCCGACGCCTCGGTCATGGCCGTGCCGGTCATGCCGGAGAGCTTGTCGTAGAGGCGGAAGTAGTTCTGCAGGGTGATCGTGGCGAGGGTCTGGTACTCCTCGCGGACGGTCACGCCCTCCTTGGCCTCGATGGCCTGGTGCAGGCCGTCGTTGTAGCGGCGACCGGCGAGGATGCGGCCGGTGTGCTCGTCGACGATGAGCACCTCGCCGTCCATGACGACGTACTCCTTGTCGTTGCGGAACAGCTCCTTGGCCTTGATGGAGTTGTTCAGGAACGAGATGAGCGGGGTGTTGACCGAGTCGTAGAGGTTGTCGATGCCCAGGTGGTCCTCGACCTTGGTGATGCCCGGCTCGAGCACCGAGATGGTGCGCTTCTTCTCGTCGACCTCGTAGTCGGTGTCCTTGACCAGGGTCTTGGTCAGCCGGGCGAACTCGGCGTACCACTTCACCTCGTCCTGGGTCGGGCCGCTGATGATGAGCGGGGTGCGGGCCTCGTCGATGAGGATCGAGTCGACCTCGTCGACGATCGCGAAGTTGTGGCCGCGCTGGACGCACTCCTCCACCGAGTCGGCCATGTTGTCGCGCAGGTAGTCGAAGCCGAGCTCGTTGTTGGTGCCGTAGGTGATGTCGCAGGCGTAGGCCTCACGGCGCTCGGCCGGGCGCATCGACGGCAGGATCACGCCGGTGGTCAGGCCGAGGAAGTGGTGCACGCGGCCCATCTGCTCGGACTGGAACTTCGCGAGGTAGTCGTTGACCGTCACCACGTGCACGCCCTTGCCGGCGAGCGCGTTGAGGTAGGACGGGAGGACCGCGACGAGGGTCTTGCCCTCACCGGTCTTCATCTCGGCGATGTTGCCGAGGTGGAGCGCCGCCGCGCCCATGACCTGCACGTCGAAGGGGCGCATGCCGAGCACGCGCTTGCTGGCCTCGCGCACCGTGGCGAACGCCTCCGGCATGATCGCGTCGAGGTCCTCGCCGTTCTCGAGCCGCTGGCGGAACTCCGCGGTCATCCCGCGCAGCTCGTCGTCGGTCATCGCGACGAAGTCGTCCTCGATGGCGTTGACGGCCTTGGAGATGGCCTCGAGCTCGCGAAGGATCTTCCCCTCGCCGATGCGGAGCAACTTGTCGATGATGGCAGGCACGAGTGGTAACTCTACCTACCGCGCCAACGCTGCTCCCAATGCGTGCGACAGGTCACCCTTGTGCCCCGCCACCACGTCGTCGAGACCCAGCCAGCCGGCCAGCCGGCGCAGCTCGGCGGCCAGCTCGTCGGCGGTCTCCTCGGGGGCGCCGGGCTCGGCGAACGCCCCGGGGACGAGCAGCGTGCCGCTGCTCCGGTCGGCCTTGAGGTCGACCCGGGCGACGAGCCGGTCGCCGAGGAGGAACGGCAGCACGTAGTAGCCGTGGACCCGCTTCCCGGCCGGGACGTAGATCTCGATGCGGTAGAAGAAGTCGAACAGCGCCTCGGCGCGCGCCCGCTCCCAGACGACCGGGTCGAAGGGGCTGAGCAGCGTGCGCGCGGTGACCCGGCGGGGCAGCCGGGCGTCGCGGTGCAGGTACGCCTGGCGCTTCCACCCCTGGACCCGCACCGGCACCAGCTCGCCCGTCGCGACGAGCTCGTCGACGGCGACCTTCGCGCTGGCCCGGCCCGGCGCCGGCTGCAGGCGCAGGCGGTAGTAGTCGGCGAGGCACGCCGCGCTGGCGACGCCGTGCGAGCGGGCGGCGCGGCGCACGAGCTCGGTGACCGCCTCCTGGGGCGTGGGGGTGGGCGCGTCGAGCACCGCGGGCGGCAGCACCCGCTCGGTGAGGTCGTAGAGGACCTCGAACTGGCTCGTGCGCCCGGCGATCGCGACGTCGCCGACGAGGAACAGGAAGTCGAGGACCTTGCGGGCCTCCGACCAGTTCCAGCCCCAGTGCTCCTTGGTGCGGGGGCCGGTGGCGAACTCCTCCTCGAGGTCGCGGGCGGTCACCGGACCGCGCTCGCGCACCGCGTCCAGGACGCGCGGCTCGAGCGTGGGGTCGGCGGTGAACCCCCACTTGCCGCGCTCGGAGCGGTAGTGGTCCATCCGGTGGCGCATCAGCGGCCACAGCCCTACCGGCATCAGGGCCTGGACGTGCGCCCAGTACTCGACCACCCGGCGCGGCCGGCGCTCGGAGGCCCGCCGCAGCAGGTCGACGTCGTAGGGGCCCATCCGGGAGTAGAGGGGCATGAAGTGGGCGCGCTGGAGCACGTTGACCGAGTCGACCTGCAGCACGCCGGTGCGGGCCACGGTGCGCTCGAGGGTGCGCATCGACGGGGTCGCGTGGGGTCGGTCGGTGAAGCCCTGGGCGGCCAGCGCGATGCGCCTGGCCTGGAGCCGGGTCAGCTGGTCCACGTGCGCCCTACGGCAGGTCGAGCAGCTTTTCGCGCATCGCGTACATGACGGCCTCCATGCGGGAGTGCAGCTGCAGCTTCTCGAGGATGTTGCGCACGTGGTTCTTGACCGTGTTCTCGGAGATGAACAGCTCCTTGGCGACCTCGCGGTTGTTCAGCCCCTTGGCCACCAGCCGGAGCACCTCGAGCTCGCGCTCGGTCAGGCGCAGGCCCGGACCCTGCTCGCGCTCGGGCTTGGACATCTGCTTGAACTCGTCGATCAGCTTGACCGCCATCGACGGGCTGATCAGCGACTGGCCCTCGTTGACCACGCGGATCGCCTGGGCGACCTCCTCGATGGAGGAGTCCTTGAGCAGGTAGCCGGAGGCGCCGTTCTTCACCGACTCGTAGAGGTCGGCCTCCTCGTCGGAGACGGTCAGCATGATGATCTTCGCCGACGGCACCGCCTCCTTGATCGCGGAGCAGGCCTCCACGCCGGTGCGGCGCGGCATCCGCACGTCGAGCAGGATCACGTCGGGCGCGGTCTTCACCGCGAGCTCGGTGGCGGTCACGCCGTCGGCGGCCTCGCCGACGACCTCGATGTCGGCGTCGCCGCCGAGCAGCATGATCAGGCCGCGACGGAACAGCTCCTGGTCGTCGACCACCAGGACGCGGACGGGTTCGGTCCCTGGACTTCCGGTTGCCTCGGTCACGCGCGCATCATGTCATGCGCGCGTGACCGAGGTGTGGTGGTCGCGTGGATCAGTCGTTCACGTCGAGCGAGATGACGCCGTAGTCGTAGCCCCGGCGGCGGTAGACGACCGACGGTCGCTCGCTCTCCTTGTCGACGAACAGGAAGAAGTCGTGCCCCACGAGCTCCATCTCGTAGAGGGCCTGGTCGAGGGTCATCGGCGCCCCCGCGAACGACTTCTCGCGCACCACGAGCGGCCCGTCGCCGGTCACCGTGATCGGCCCGACCTTGCGCTCGATGACGTCGTCGTCCTCGGCCGCCTCCTCGGCGGCCGGCAGCCCGGCCAGCGCCTGGCCCATCGACACGTGCTCGTTGCGCCCCTTGTGCACCCGACGACGGTCCGCGGCGCGTCGCATCTGCGACTGCATCTTGTCGAGCGCGAGGTCCAGGGCGCCCATCTTGTCCTCGGCGGCCGCCTCGGCGCGGATCACCGGGCCCTTGGAGAACGCGGTGAGCTCGACCCGTGTCGCGCGGTCGGCCTGGCGGGGGTTCTTCTCGAGCTCGACCTCCACCTGGACCCGCATGATCCGGTGGTCGTGCTTCTCCAGGCGGCTGAGCTTCTCCGAGACATGCTCGCGGAACCGGTCGGACACCTCGCAGTGCCGTCCCGTGACCACAACCTCCATGTGAACCTCCTCAACTAGCGAGCGGCCGCACCCTTCCATGTGCCCCGGCTGCACCGGGGCAGGGTGGGATGGAGTCCGCCCGGCCGACCTGGTCTTCGACCCCACAACCGCCTGCTGAAGCGTTCGCAGCTTCTCCGCCACTACTGGCCTTCTCCCGGCGTCCGGCACATCTGGTGCCGGGGACGGGGCAGGACTTACCTCTAAGCCGCACCGTGATCGTCCCGCGGACAGCGCCCGGGGACTTACGTGGACCGTTTCGCCTGCGACTGGCATCGGCTAGCCACGGCTCTGACCGCGCGACGAGCCGATCGGCACGTCGCACACCCCTCTCCGTGACGCAACCACGGACCCGGGCGGACTCCATGACAAGACGCTAGCCCCTCGACGGCTCCGGGCCAACTGTGGGACCGCCTGTCGGCCGGTCTGCCGCCTCACGCCGGCGGGGACGCCCGGCGCGTGGCCGCCACGACCGCGATCGCCACGGGGTCGAGACCCACCGCGGCCAGGGCTCGCTGGGCCTCGCGGGCGGTCGCGCCGGTGGTGAGGACGTCGTCGCAGACCACGACGTGCGCCTCGCCGTCGCGCCGCGCGACCCGGCGCAGGACGGCCGCGGAGCAGCGCATCGACCCCGCGACGTTGGCCGCCCGCCCGGCCGCGTCGAGCCCGGCCTGGTCGCGGGCGCCGCGCGAGACGAGCAGCGGCGCGGCGCGCGCCGGACGCTCGGCGCGCACCGCGCGGGCCGCGGTGCGCACGAGCGCCGCGGTGGGCTCGTAGCCGCGCTGCCGCCCGGCCCCCGGGCGCGACGGCGCCGGGACGAGGAGCAGCGGCACCCGCGGGTCGAGGTCCTCCGCCGCCGCGTGCACCGCGGTCGCGAGCAGGTCGGCGAGCACCCGCCGGTGGCCCCACTGCCCGTGGTCCTTGTGCCCGACGACGAGCGCCCGGACCGCACCGTCGTAGACCTCGCTCGCCCAGGGGGTCGCCAGACCCGGCGGCGTCGGCGTGGGCCACGCGGGGCCGGCGCGCCGCGACAGCCCCGCCCGGCAGCGCCGGCACAGCATCCGCCCGGGCGTGTCGCAGCCGACGCAGCGGCTGCCGAGGAGGAGGTCGAGCGCCGCGTCGAGCACCGCCCCATCGCACCAGCGCCTGCGGCCCCGGGGCAACGCGTGCCGTCGCGCCTGTGGAGGGCCGGTCAGCCGGCGTAGGTCACCGACGTGACGCCGGGCGCCAGGTCCGGCACCGTCCGCTCCGGCCTGCTGAGGTCGCTCACCTCGCGGCCACCGAGGGCGTAGACCTCGGGGTCGTCCACCGGCGCGGAGACCAGCACCCGGAAGCGCCCGCGCAGCCGCGTGGTGCCACCGGTGGCGATCAGGCCCGGGGCGCCGTCGACCGAGAGGGTGCGCACCTGGGAGAAGTCGTCGGTGATGTCGCCGAGCACCGAGACGGTGGTGGGCGAGCGCCACGCGACGTCCCGGATCCGGGTGCTGCCCTCGGCGGGGAGCGGCAGCGTACGCACGGGGGTGAAGCCCAGCACGGCGCCGTCGGAGGCCTGGCGGACCCGCGTGGCGACGATCCGGTCGGCCGAGCGCCCCCGGACCACGGCGACCAGCCGGGTGCCGTCGCGCGAGACGAGCAGCTTGGTGACGCGGCGCCCGGTCACGCCCGGCACCACCTGCTCGGACGCGACCCCGTCGACCGCCACGAAGACCCGTGCCCGGCCGGCGGCCCGGTCGAGCACCCAGGTCCGGTCCCGGGCGTCGAGCGCGGGCGCGGCGAGGTCGACCGCGCCGGACAGGACGGTGGCCACGTCGGCCTCCGGCGCGTCGAGCGGGGCGGTGAGCAGCTGGGTGCCGTCACCGGTGACGGCGACCACACGGCTGCCGCCGAGCGAGACCCCGATCGAGCGCACGCCGTAGTCGGTCGTGCCGAGCGGCCCCGCCGTCGCCGCGAGCTGGCCGACGTCACCGGCGACGACGCGGTCCCCGTCCAGGGCGTAGAGCGCGCGGCTCGTGCCGGGCCCGCTCGGGTCGTAGGCGCTGCCCGCGTCGAGACCGACCTGCGTCGACCCGCCCTGGTAGCTGATCATCCGGCCGCCGATGCTCAGCTGCACGGCGCGGATGCTGGCGTCCTGGCGCAGGGTCCAGGTGAGCTGGGCCAGCATCCGGCGGGCGGTCTGGTCGTCGACGGAGTCGGGGTCACCCGACAGGGACACCTCGGCGATGCCGGCGGCGTTGATCGGCACCGACAGCCCGTGAGTGGTGCCGGGCGGGAACCACGTGCGGGCGACGTCCGCGGACTCGCCGGTCGGCTGGGCGAGCAGGCCGCGGACGAGCGAGGAGGCGAACTGGTCGCCCCGCGGCACGAACACCGGCTCGGGGACCAGGACCTGCGAGGTGGGGTCGAAGAAGTAGAGCGACACCCGCTCGTACCAGTCGTCGAACCACGAGTCCGGCACCACCAGCGCGTCGGGCACCTCGTCGATGCGCCACTCGCCGTCCTCCTGCACGAGTCCGAGCTCGAGGTCCCGGGTGGCCCGCGTGCGCTGCCAGGCGCCGCGGTCGTCGTAGAGGTTGACGTCGGTCATCGGGATCCGGACCGCCGACTCGCCCTCCTCGGTGCCGAGCTCGGCGTAGGTGATGATCTGGCGCTCGGGGGTCCAGGCCTCGGCGGCGTCGCGGGACAGGAACTGCCGGGCGACCGTCGTGCTGATCGGGGTGGCCTTCATCGCCTCGAGGAACCCGGCGACGATGTCGGCAGGCGCCTCGCCGGCCTGCGGCGGGCGGGGGTCGAAGTAGATGCCGGGAGCGTCGTCGACGTCCGCGGAGACCTGCGGCTCCACGACCGGGCCGCTGGTCGGCATCTGCACGCAGCCGGCGAGCAGGCCGCACACCGCCGCGGCCAGCAGCGCGCGTACACGTCGGGGGGCGGGGGTGCTCACACGGTCTCCCGGGCGTCGTCGGGCACGAGCGGCAGCGGCGAGTGCCGCAGCTGGGTGCCGAGGTGGCGGGGCAGGGTCAGCCGGAACTGGGCGCCCTCCCCCGGTCGGCCCCACGCCTGCAGCCAGCCGCCGTGCAGGTGGGTGTCCTCGAGCGAGATCGAGAGCCCGAGGCCGGTGCCGCCGCTGGTGCGGGCACGGGCCGGGTCGGCGCGCCAGAACCGGTTGAAGACCATCGCGGACTCCCCCGGCCCGAGCCCGACGCCGTGGTCGCGCACCGCGATCGCCGCGCCCAGGGGGTCGCCGCCGATGAACACCTCGATGTCGCGGGTCTCGGCGTGGTCGATGGCGTTGGTGACCAGGTTGCGCACGATCCGCTCCACGCGGCGCACGTCGGCCTCCGCGACGCAGGGGTGGCCGGGGTCGTGGACGACGACCCGGGTGTCGCGCTGGGCCGCGAGCGCCGAGGTCATGTCGACGACGCGGCGGGCGACGTCGACCAGGTCGACGTCGTCGGCGTCGAGGACCGCCGCGCCCGCGTCGAACCGGCTGATCTCGAGCAGGTCCGCGAGCAGCGTCTCGAACCGGTCGAGCTCCTTCTGCAGCAGCTCGGCCGCGCGACCGGTCACCGGGTCGAGGAACGGCTTGGCGTCGTGGATGACGTCGCTCGCCATCCGCACGGTCGTGATCGGGGTGCGGAGCTCGTGGGAGACGTCGGAGACGAAGCGGCGCTGGAGGCGGCTGAGCTCCTCGAGCTGGCGGATCTGCTTCTGCAGGTTGGACGCCATCTGGTTGAACGACGTCGCCAGGCGGGCGAGGTCGTCCTCGCCGCGCACCCGCAGCCGCTCCTGGAGCTGGCCGGCGGCCAGCCGCTCGGCGACGCGTCGCGCCATCCGGATCGGCGTCACGACCTGCCGGGTCACCAGCCAGGTCAGCCCGGCGACGAGCAGCAGCAGCGGCACCCCGGCCACCAGCATCGCGCGCGACACCAGGGCCAGCGTCTCGCTCTGCTCGTCGAGGGAGTAGAGGTAGTAGAGCGTGTAGAGGTTGTCGTCCGCGGGGAGCCGGACCTGGCTCCCGACCACGATGCCCGGGCCGTCGGGCAGCCCGGCGATCTCGCGCCGGGTGCTGATGTCGGTGAACGTCCAGGCGGTGGGCGACACCTCGTCGAAGCGCGCCTCGAGGCTCTCGGGGACGCTGGCGAGGTCGAGGCCCTGGGTGAACTTCGCGCCGCCATCGGCGAGCCGGCTGCCCTCGCCGACGGGGGGCGACAGCACGACGGCGAAGCCGCGGGTGGCGCCGCGGGCGATGATCGGCTCGACGAGGTCCTGCTGCTGGCGCGACTCGTCGGCATCGAGGCCGGAGGTGGCGGAGAGCGCCTCGCGGGCGGCCTCGGTCTCGCTCTCGGCCTCGGCCACGACGGCGTCGACGCGCTGGTCGAGCAGCCCGTCGCGGGTCTGCTGGATGAGGAACCACCCCACGACGCCGACGACGGCCGCCGAGAGCAGGACGGTGCTGACCACGACGCGCGCCTGCACCGACCGGCGCCAGAAGGCGGGGCCGCGGCGCAGGATCGGTGGGAGCCGGCCGAGCAGGCCTCCCGAGGCCGCCGAGATCCTGGCCATGTCCTAGGACTTGCCGGCGCGGTAGCCCACGCCGCGCACGGTCACCACGACCTCGGGGTTCTCCGGGTCGTGCTCGACCTTGGACCGCAGGCGCTGGACGTGGACGTTGACCAGCCGGGTGTCGGCGCTGTGCCGGTAGCCCCAGACCTGCTCGAGCAGCACCTCGCGGGTGAAGACCTGCCACGGCTTGCGGGCCAGGCACACGAGGAGGTCGAACTCCAGCGGGGTGAGGTTGATCGGCTCGCCGTCGCGGGTGACGGAGTGGCCGGCGACGTCGATGCTGACGTCGCCGATGGTGAGCCCCTCCGCCGGCGCCGCGTCGTTGCGGCGTACGCGCGCACGGATGCGGGCGACGAGCTCCTTGGGCTTGAACGGCTTGACGACGTAGTCGTCGGCGCCGGACTCCAGGCCGACGACGACGTCGACGGTGTCGCCCTTGGCGGTGAGCATCACGATCGGCACGCCGGACTCGGCACGGATCTCCTTGCAGACGTCGATGCCGTCCTTGCCCGGCAGCATCAGGTCGAGCAGGACCAGGTCGGGCTTGTAGTCGCGGAAGGCGTCCATGGCGAGGTCGCCGCGTCCCACGATCCGGCTGTCGAACCCCTCCTGGCGAAGCACGATGGAGAGCATCTCCGCGAGGGAGGCGTCGTCGTCGACGACGAGCACGCTGCCGCGCGCGGGCTCGGCCAGGTCAGTCATGGCGCCAAGTGTAGGGCGGGGCCCCGCCCCACGAGCGTGGAACGGGGCCCCGGCCGGGAGCGCTGGAGCGCTCAGTAGCGGTAGTGGTCCGACTTGTACGGGCCCTCGATCGGCACGCCGAGGTAGGCGGCCTGCTCCTTGGTGAGCTCGGTGAGCTCGACGCCGAGGGCGTCGAGGTGCAGCCGGGCGACCTCCTCGTCGAGGTGCTTCGGGAGCACGTGCACGCCGAGCGCGTAGTCGTCGGCCTTGGAGAACAGCTCGACCTGCGCCAGCACCTGGTTGGTGAAGGAGTTCGACATGACGAACGACGGGTGGCCGGTGGCGTTGCCCAGGTTGAGCAGACGGCCCTCGGACAGCACGATGATCTTCTTGCCGGGCTTGCCGTCCTCACCGGGGAAGATCCACTGGTGGACCTGCGGCTTGATCTCGTCCTTGACGATGCCCGGGATCTTGGCCAGGCCGGCCATGTTGATCTCGTTGTCGAAGTGGCCGATGTTGCCGACGATCGCCTGGTGCTTCATCTTGTGGAAGTGCTCGACGGTGATGATGTCGAAGTTGCCGGTCGTGGTGATGAAGATGTCCGCGGTCTCGACGACCGACTCGAGGCGCCGGACCTCGTAGCCGTCCATCGCCGCCTGCAGGGCGCAGATCGGGTCGATCTCGGTGACGATGACGCGGGCGCCCTGGCCGCGCAGGGACTCGGCCGAGCCCTTGCCGACGTCGCCGTAGCCGCACACGACCGCGACCTTGCCGCCGATCATCACGTCGGTGGCGCGGTTGATGCCGTCGACGAGCGAGTGGCGGCAGCCGTACTTGTTGTCGAACTTGGACTTGGTGACCGAGTCGTTGACGTTGATCGCCGGGAACAGGAGGGTGCCCTCCTTGAACCGCTCGTAGAGGCGGAGCACGCCGGTGGTGGTCTCCTCGGAGACGCCCTTGATCATCGGCGCACGCTTGGTCCAGCGCTGCGGGTCGGCCTCGAGCGAGCGGGCCAGGACGCGCAGCACCTCCTTGAACTCGTGGTTGTCGGTCGAGTCCTGCGACGGCACCTCGCCGGCCTTCTCGTACTCGACGCCGAGGTGGAGCAGCATGGTGATGTCGCCGCCGTCGTCGAGCAGCATGTTGGGGCCGCCCTCGGCGAAGTCGAAGACCTTCTCCGCCTCGTCCCAGTACTCGGCGAGGGTCTCGCCCTTCCAGGCGAAGACCGGGACGCCCTGCGGGTCCTCGGGGGTGCCGCCCTTGGCCGGCGGGCCGACGACGACCGCCGCGGCGGCGTGGTCCTGGGTGGAGAAGATGTTGCAGGTGGCCCAGCGGATGTCCGCGCCGAGAGCCGCGAGGGTCTCGATCAGCACGGCCGTCTGGATCGTCATGTGCAGCGACCCGGCGATCCGGGCGCCCTTCAGCGGCTGCTCCGCGCCGTAGCGCTCGCGCATCGCCATGAGGCCGGGCATCTCGTGCTCGGCGAGCTCGATCTCCTTGCGGCCGTAGGCGGCCAGGCTGAGGTCAGCGACCTTGAAGTCCATCGGATGTCTCCTGGTGGTGAGGACGTCTGCGCCGCACATCTGTGCGCTCTCGGGATCTCCCGCGCGGACACATCGAGGGTAGGTCGATCCTCAGGCTTTCGGAGAATCCTCGGGAAGCTCGTCGGCCGGCTCCTCGTGGTGCCCCTCGCCGCCGTGCCCGCCGATCCCCAGCGGGCGCAGGGCGAACAGGATCGCGAAGCCCACGACGAGCCCGACGACCGCGGACAGCACCGTGTTGAGCAGCCAGCCGGCCAGGGCGCCGAGGGCGCCGCCCACGGCGTCGTGGACGTCGACCTCCCAGTGGTGGACCAGGTCGTAGGGGGCGTGGAGGACGTCCCCGATCCCGGTCCCCTCGAGCAGGCCGTCGTGGCCACCGATCTCGTAGAGGCTGACGAGGAAGATGTGGCCGCCGACCCAGAGCATGGCGAGGGTGCCGATGAAGGAGATCGCCGCGAGCAGGCGGGGCATCGCGGAGACGAGGGCGAGGCCGACGCGCTGCGAGCCCTTCGACGGCTTCTCCGCGAGGTGGAGGCCGACGTCGTCCATCTTCACGATGAGCGCCACCACGCCGTAGACCAGGACGGTGATCAGGACGGCGACGACCGCGAGGACGATCGCGCGCATCCAGATGCTGGCGTCGGGGTCGGAGCCGACGACCTCCTTGAGCGCGATCACCATGATCTCGGCGCTCAGGATGAAGTCGGTGCGGATCGCCTGGGCGATCGTCCGCTTCTCGTGCTCGGGGGTGAGCTCGCCCTGCTCGGCGACCTCCGCCTCGGCGTCGGACCCGTGTCCGGTGAGGCGCTCGTGGACCTTGTGGGCGCCCTCGTAGGCGAGGAACGCGCCACCGAAGATGAGGATCACCGGGAGCAGCTGCGGGAGGAACTGCCCGAGCAGCACGGCGGCCGGCAGGATGAAGAGCAGCTTGTTGCGCAGCGAGCCGATCGCGATCTGCTTGATGATCGGGAGCTCACGGGCGGCCGCCGAGCCGTGGAGGTACTGCGGCGTCACGGCCGTGTCGTCGACGACGACCCCGGCCGCCTTGGCGCTCGCGCGGGCTGCGGCGGCACCGACGTCGTCGACGCTGGCTGCGGCGATCCGCGCCAGGGCGGCGACGTCGTCGAGGAGGGCGAACAGTCCGCCGGCCATGGGTGGTCCTTCGGGTCGTGGGTCGGTGAGGGTGCAGCCTATCGGCGCGCGCCGGGGGTCTGGGTCGGGCTGTCGCCGAGCGCGTAGGTCAGCAGCTCGGCGTGCGGTGGCATCGGGCCTCGGCTGCGCACCCCGGTGTCGACCCAACCGAGCTTCTCCCAGAAGGCGCGGCCCCGCGGGTTGGCGGCGTAGACGCACAACCAGGGTCGTCCCTCGCCGGCGGCCCGCACGCGTCGTACGAGCTCGTGGTGGGCGGCGACCGCGAGCCCGCTCCCCCACTCCTCGACCGCGACGCCGAAGTGCACCAGCTCCGACCCGCGGGTGGCTGCGAAGCCCGCCACCCGATCCGCCCGCAGGATCACGAAGCACTCGATCCCGGGGTCGGCGATCTCGGCGCGCCAGCGCTCGGCGAGGACCTCGCGCGGGAACGGGTGACGGTCCTGCGGGAACACCCCCGACAGCCCGGCGATCGACGCAGGTTCCTGGACCGCCATCACCGCCGGCACGTCGTCCGGCCGCATGTCGCGCAGCAGCCTCCCCGCGGTCGTCATGCGGGGACACTAGCCTCGCGCGACGTCGCCCACCGCCGACCCGAGGTCCACCGCCGACCACGCGTGGCTCGTCGAGGAGCGGGAGTACGCCCGGCACGAGGCGCGACAGGGCCGGCACCGTGACCAACGTCGGCGTCGAGGACACCGTGCGCGACCGTGATGAAGCCGCTGGTCGAGGAGGTCGCGCAGCGACCGTCACGAGACCCGGCCGCCCAGGTCCCCGGACTGTCCACAGACGGTCTCTCGACCATGGCCGAGTGTCGGTGCCCGCCGCTAGAATCGAACACATGAGCGAGGCGCTGGCAGCACCCGAGGGACAGGTCGCAGACGACGACCTGGACGCCTCCACGCTGCTCGCCCTCGCCCGCCAGCGCAAGGCCGACGAGGACCGCGCCGCCGCCGACCAGCTCGCCCTCGCCGCCCGGTGGGCCGACCTCCACCCGCCCGCGTCGATCCACCACGCCGCGACCTTCACCACCTCCTCCTCCGAGCACGAAGAGCCCATCTCCGGACCCGGGTGCCCCCTCGTCGCCGAGTTCTGCATCCCCGAGCTCGGCACGGTCCTCGGCATCACGACCCTCGCCGCCAAGAAGCTCATCGGCCAGGCCCTCGAGCTGCGCCACCGCCTCCCCCGCCTGTGGGACCTCGTCCACACCGGGCACGTCCCCGCCTGGCGCGCCCGGCTCGTCGCCGAGACCACCATCCACACCACCCCGGCCCTCACCCCCGACGCCGCCAGGTGGATCGACACGCAGATCGCCGCCGTCGCCGGCAAGGTCGGCGCCGCGCAGCTCGACCGCCTCCTCGCCGAGGCCATCCGCCGCTACGACCTCGCCCCCGCCCACCAACCCGACACCGACGCCGGCGAGGACCACGACGACTTCGCCGCCGACGCGTACCTCGGCACCGACGCCCGCCACGTCACCATCGACACCCGCCACGTCCACTACGACGGCCTGATGCGCCTCGACGCCCTCCTCGACCTCGCCGACGCCATCGACCTCGACCACGCCATCGCCCACGGCGCAGCCCTCATCAAGTCCCTCGGCTCCACCGCACCCCTCGACGCCCGACGAGCCGCCGCCCTCGGCGACCTCGCCCGCACCCAGACCGCCCTCGACCTCCACACCCAGAGCCAGCCGACCCAGAGCCAGCCGACCCAGAGCCAGCCGACCCAGAGCCAGCCGACCCAGAGCCAGCCGACCCAGAGCCAGCCGACCCAGCCCGAGCCGTCCGACGCTTCTGAGCCGACCGAGCCGAGCCAGCCGGCGGGCGACCACCTCCCCGCCGCCCGCGAGGTCGTGCTCCACGTCCACCTCGACGCCACCCTCCTCACCGACGACACCAACGACACCGGTCACGTCGTCGAGACCGTGTTCGGCCCCACCGGACGACTCGAGAAGGGTCAACGGCTCGTCCTGCTCGACCAGGTCAGGACCTGGTGCACCACCTCCCGCACCAAGGTCACCCTCCGCCCCGTCATCGACCTCAACGCCGAGCTCACCAGCCCCGGCTACCCGATCCCCGACCGCCTCCGCGACCACGTCATCCTCCGCGACCGCACCTGCG
This sequence comes from Nocardioides okcheonensis, assembly GCF_020991065.1. Lineage (NCBI taxonomy): Bacteria > Bacillati > Actinomycetota > Actinomycetes > Propionibacteriales > Nocardioidaceae > Nocardioides > Nocardioides okcheonensis. Next base: position 3,883,024 of record NZ_CP087710.1, on the reverse strand, counting down.
TGTTCCCCTGGTGCACCCGCCCCGCCCGCGGCTGCGACATCGACCACATCACCCCCTACGACCACCGTGCCGCCACCGAGGGACGACCCCAACCCGGACCGACGGCCACCTCCAACCTCGCCGCCCTGTGCCGGTCCCACCACCGCCTCAAGACCCACACCCTCTGGCGCTACCAGCAGACCAGCCCCGGCGTCTTCACCTGGACCAGCCCCCACGGCCACCACTACCTCCGCGACCACCACGGCAGCACCGCCCTCGACCCACCCGCACCACCAGCGACGACGCCGACGACCGACCCACCAGGTCCCGTGACGAGACTCCGTCCCTCCTCGACCAGCCGACGACGACCATGACCCCGCCCCACACCCCGCCACCCAGCCGGTGACGGGGTCAGCGGCCTGTCTCGAGGAACTCCCCCACGACGCCCTCGAACTCCGGCAGGTCGTGTGGCCGGTGCCGAGCGCCGGGCAGCACCACGTGCCGGGCGCCGGCCCCCTGGAGGCGTCCGGCGATCGCCTCGTACTCGTCGTTCCACCCGCCGGTGACGACCAGGGTGGGCACGCCCGCGAACACCGACGCGTCGACGTCGTGGCCCCAGGGCGGTTCCATCGCCGCGAAGCGCTCGGCGGCCGACTGGTCCTCGGGCCACGCGTCGCGGGTCGCCGCGCGCCGCAGCATCATCGGCGCGAAGGTCTTCCAGAAGCCGTAGAGGTCACCGCCGGCGGCACGGGCCCGGGCGGCGTCCATCGGTCCCACGTGGGACTCGACCGCGCCCTCCCCCCGCGCCACGTCGTAGAGCGCGGGCTCCACGAGCACGTGGGGCGCGGCAGGCAGGGTGCCGGCAGCCTGCGCCAGCGCGACGGCCACGGCGCCGAGCGAGTGTGACACCACGAGCGCCACGTCGTCGGGGCACTGCTCGGCCACCAGCCTCGCCCGGTCGACCATCCGGTCCGCCGAGGAGTGGTCGGCGAACACCCCGCCCGTCGCCGCCTGGTGCGGCCACGCCTCGCGGCCCGAGCGACCCGCGCCGTGGACGTAGTACCTCACCCGCGCACCGTACCCACCACGCGACCCGGGTGCCGCGCACTAGCGTCGCGCCATGACCTCCTTCGTGAAGTCCCTGACCTTCGACTGCGCCGACCCGCTGCGCGTCGCCGCCTTCTGGGCCGCCGCTCTGGGCTCGGACGTCGACGAGGACAGCACGCCCGAGCGCGCCTGGGTGGAGCCGGCCGGGTGGGGCGGACCGAGCCTGTGGTTCCAGCGGGTGCCGGAGCCCAAGACCGCGAAGAACCGCCAGCACCTCGACCTGCGCGCGATCGGACCACTCGCCGAGGAGCGTGACCGGCTGGTGGGCCTCGGAGCGACCGTGCTCACGGAGCACGAGGACCTCGTCGTGCTGCAGGACCCCGAGGGCAACGAACTCTGCCTGGAGACGTGAGCGGGCCCGTGACGGAGGATGGGCCGGTGGAGACCTACGCCGGCGACGACTTCTACTGCGACGTCGCGATCCCTCGCGTCGTCCCGCTCGACGTGGTGCACGAGGACGAGCTGGTGCTCGCCTACCACCACACCCGACCGTTCTGGCCGGTGCACGTGGTCGTGGTCCCCCGGCGGCACATCGCGTCGCTGACCTCCGTGACGGCCCGCGACGAGGCGGACGTGCGCGCCGTCCTGGCGGTCGTGCAGAGCGTGGCAGCGGCGGTCGAGCGCGACCACCGCGCGGCCGCGGTCCTCACCAACCTCGGCACCTACCAGGACTCCAAGCACCTGCACGTCCACGTCAGCTCGGGCGCGCCGCTCCGGGACTGATCGCGGTTGTCGGACCTCCACGCCACAGTGGGGCCATGGACACCACCACCGTGCTGACCCGGCTGGTCGAGGTCATCGACGCCCACGAGTGGAGCGCGCTGCCCGACCTGCTCCACCCCGACTTCACCTGTCGCCTGGTCCACACCGGCGAGGCGTTCGACCGCGACGACTGGGTGGCCTTCAACGCCGACTACCCCGGCTTCCAGCGGATGCACCTCGAGGACCTCGTCGTCAGCGGCGAGCGTGGCGTGGTGCGGGCGCTGGTCGTCGGGACCGACGCCGACGGGGACGACGAGCACTTCGCCGTGGCGAGCTTCGCCACCGTGCGTGACGGCCTGCTCGTCGAGCTCGTCGAGGTCTGGGCCGAGGTCGACCAGGAGCCCCCGCCCGGCACCCGGCTCCCCGGTCCCACCGAGCGGCTCCGGTTCCGCAGGATGACCGCCGACGACCTCGACGACGTCACCACGATGCTCGTCGACTTCGACCCGTTCCGCGGCGACCGGCTCCCCAGCACCCCCACCGACGCCACCCGGTGGATCGAGTGGCAGGCACGCAACTACGCCGAGCACGGCTTCGGGCTCTGGGTGCTGGAGACCCACGACGGCCGCTTCGTGGGCGACTGCGGCCTCACGGTCCAGGACGTCGAGGGCACGCCCCACGTCGAGGTCGGCTACCACCTCGTCGTGCCGGCGCGCGGCCAGGGCTACGCCACCGAGGCAGCCCTCGCCGTGCGCGACTGGGCGGCGGCGCGCGGGGTCGACCACCTGGTCGCCCTGATCCGTCCCGACAACGTCGCGAGCCAGGGCGTGGCCCGCCGTCTCGGCATGGAGCTCGAGCGGACGGCCCATGTCCACGGGGGCGACGCGCTGGTCCTCGGCATGCGGCTCGCCGGTCGGTGATCGCCGAGGAGGCGCGCCGGCGGGCCTAGTCCTCGACCAGCCCGATCCGCAGGTACTCCGCCGCGTAGGTCCCGGTCAGCAGCAGCGACGCGTAGCGCGCCACCTCCGCGTCCGCGTCGGTCTCCAACGTCTCCACCCGTACGCCGTGGCGTGCGGCGGCGGCCCGCAGCGTGCCGGCCTGCTCGCGCACCATCGGGTCGTCGGCACCGTCGTCGAGGACCAGCAGCAGCGGTCGGAGCTCGGCACCCTCGTCGGAGAACGGGTCGGCGAACAGGTCCTGCGGGCGGGTGGCCTCGATGACCGGCAGCAGGTGCTCGGCGTCGCCCGCGATGGCCGAGCGACCCGACGTCCGGCGCAGCGACTCGGCGAGCCGGCGCGCGGCACGGGCGGCGAGCACGGACCCGCCCCACACGAGCGGGTTGGTGTCGGCCACCGCGATCGCCAGCATCTTCGCGGGGTTGACCGCGAGGTCGCGGTGCGGGGAGCAGCTGGTCGCGACCTCGTCGAGCGAGAGCGCCACCGACTCGGCGTCGGCACGCGGTCCGAGGTGGACGTGGGCGAGGTAGTCCAGCACCACCACGGCGGTGGCGAGCTGGTCGCGGGTGACCGTCGGCAGCACCGTGACGTGCCGGCCCGCCGCGTGCTCCCCCACCAGCGACTTCGGTGGGCAGGCCACCACGACCTGCGCGCCGCGACGCACGGCCTCGGCGACCGTGGAGGCCGAGGCGTGGTCGTTGCCGTCGGGCGCGAGCATCACCACCAGGTCCAGCGACCCCGCCCAGCCGGGCAGGCCCGGGTTGGGCCAGGCCACGAACGGCACCGGGCACCACGGCTCCAGCACCGCGCGCAGCAGGCGCGAGTCCGGACCGGCGGCGATCACCGCACGCGGGCGGGCGTCGTCGCGGCCGCGGGCGATCAGCTCCGCGGTCGCCGTCGCCGCCTCGTGCGCCTCGCGTCGCACCCGCGCACCGCTCTCGGCGAGCGTGCGCAGCCGCAGGTCGGCCGCCTCGAGCGCGACGGCGTCGTCGAGCCGGGCCTCGTCGAACCAGGTCGCCACGGCGAGCTCCTCGCTGTCGTCAGGCGGGCTTGCGGGCCTCGTCGACCAGCAGCACCGGGATGTCGTCTCGGACCGGGTACGCATTGCCGCACCCCTGGCACACCAGCTCGTCGGCCCCGTCGGTGGAGGCTGCGACCAGCTCTCCGTGGCAGGCCGGGCAGACGATGATGCTCAACAGCTGCGGGTCGATGTTCACGTCCCGGATCCTAGTCCCGGCCCTCAGTCGGTCGAGGTGAGCACCCGCAGATGGCCGCGCTTGGCGCCCCGCGTGGGGTCGTCCGTCGAGTGCAGCGGCACTGCCGCCTGGGTGGGCGCGGGACGCGCCGCCTCGCGGACGGCGTCGGCGAGGGCCAGCAGGTCGTCGCTGCTCGGGCCGGGTGCCTTCTGGTCCGACGCCAGCCGCAGCACCTCCCAGCCGCGCGGCGCGGACAGCCGTTCGCTGTGGGTGTCGCACAGGTCGTAGGCGTGGGGCTCGGCGTAGGTCGCGAGTGGACCGAGGACCGCGGTCTGGTCGGCGTAGACGTAGGTCAGCGTGTTGACCGCGGGACGGCCACACGCCGTTCGCGAACAACGACGGGCAAGGCTCACGGGCCCGACGCTACCTGCCGCACGCACGCCCGGCGCTTAGGCTCGCGGCGTGGACGACGTGAGCACCGCCGCAGGGGCACCGCGCCGAGGCACCCGCGACCGGCGCGGGCGCGGGATGCGCGGCCCGGGCGTCCTGCCCGCCCGTCCCGGCACCCCCGCGCTGCGCACGGCGCGGCAGCGCTTCGACCAGCTCGTCCTCGACGTCGTCGCCCCGCTCGACGAGAAGTGGCAGCGCCACCTCGGCCTCGTGGAGTACGCGGTCGAGGACGCGCCGATGCTGCCCGACGACTGGGGCGACGAGACCGTCCCGCTGTCGTCCCTGGTGCGCGGCAAGGGCACCGACCCGACCCGACTCGTCGTGTTCCGGCGGCCGATCGAGCACCGCGCCACCACGCACGACGAGCTCCGGGCGATGGTGCACCTCGTGGTCGTCGAGCAGCTCGCCGAGCTGCTCAACCTCACCCCCGCGGACATCGACGAGCGCTACGCCGACTAGCGCGGACCCTCGGCGCTGGGCGACTCAGCGCTGGGCCACTCAGCGCTGGGCCACTCAGCGCTGGGCGGGCCGCACGTCCGGCACCTCGCTGGTGGTGACCAGCTGGGCCAGCGGAAGGAACGAGAGCCCGCCGTCGTCGGACTCCAGCGACACCACCGCCGACGTCCGCTCGAGCTCGACCTGCGCGAGCACCGCCTCGTCGGGCAGCCGCAGCCGAGCCGCGGTCGCGGGGTCGACCTCGACCCGGCGCTCGCGCACCACCGCCGTGCCGTCCTCGTCCCACGCCCGCAGGACCACCACTCCCGGCGCCGTGGCGCCGGCGACCAGCAGCCGCTTCGAGCCCGCCGGCAGGGCGACGCCCGTCTCGGTGCCCACGACGGGACCGGCGACCGACAGGGCCAGGTCGCGCGGGGTGCGGACCCGCAGGGCGGCGGTGACCGGGCCGGTGGCGTCGAGCCGGAGTGCCTGGACCCCGACGGCCGTGCGCCCGCGCAGCACGCCGCCCAGGTCGACCTCGGTGACCGACGCCGGCGCGAGGGTGACCTCCTCGAAGCCCGACGGCGCGAACTCGCTCTCCTCGCTGACCAGTCGCAGCTCGACGCGCACCTCGTCGTCGCCGGGGTTGGCCAGGGTCAGCGTCCGGTCGGCCGCGCCGGTGCCGACCCCGGCGACGTAGGACGTGGCGGCGGGTGCGTCCTGGGCGGGCAGCCACTCGCGGACCGGGCGGTCCCGGCCCAGCGGGTCGACGACGTCCACGACGCCGGAGCCGAGCCGACCGCGGGAGACCTGCACCCGCACGGCGAGCGCGTCACGGCTCGGGGCGACCTCCGACAGGTCGAAGGAGACCGACCGGGCGCCGGGCACGCGGATGCCGCGCAGCGCGGGGACGTCGACGAGCCCGCTGCCGTCCCAGACCGTGACGTCGGCGACCGCCGGCCCCTTGTCGGGGTTGACCAGGGTCAGCGTGGAGGCGTGCTGGGCGGAGGCACCCACGCCGGTGAACCAGCGCTCGGGGGCGGGGTGGTCGCAGCCGACCGCCGAGCCGGCGCCGGACCGGGTGGCGACCAGGCCCGGGGCGAGGTCGCCCGAGCCCGCGACGACCACCGACCCGCGCTCGGTGCGCGAGCCGACGCCGTCGACGAGGTCCTCGGTGTCGTCCTCGCGGCCCACGCGCAGCGCCAGCTCGCCCGAGCCGAGCGACGTGCTGCCCAGTCGTACGTCGTCGGCACCGGGCAGCCGGGCCGGGCAGACCGCGGTCGAGCGGTCGAGCGGGGCCGAGGCCGGCGCACGGGTGGTCGCGGGCACCTCGGCCGGCCGGACGAGGGCGAGGGCGGCGACGGTCAGCAGCGGGATCACCACCGCGAGCAACGTGAGCGGCGAGGGGCGGCGGGTCGAGACCTCGGCGCGACGCCGCCTCGGTGCGGGTCCGGTCGGCTCAGTCATCCTCGACCCCTCCCCTGCGCGGGCGGATGGTCGGTGCGGCCAGCACCAGCGCGGCGAGGATCGCCAGGCCCTGCAGGACGAGCAGGACCGGACGCCACCACGGGCCGGACCCCTGCACCGCCGAGGCGTCGAGGGGGCGGTCGACGCGCCAGGCCCGGGTGGAGCGGTCCTCCGCGCTGGCCTGGTCGAGGCCGGCGGTCGCGTCGAGGAGCGCCGAGACCCGCCCGTCCGCGGGCGAGCTGAGGACGACGTACTCGATGCCGCGCGCGCCGAGCGAGGCCACGACCCCGGGCGTCGGGGCCGACACCAGCGTGCGCACCTCGTCGGTGAGCGCGGTGTCCTCGTCGGCCAGCGTGAGGATCTCGTCCTCCCCCAGCGTGGTGCCGTCGTCGCGGCGGATCCGGTAGGTGATGCCGTCGTCGACGGAGCCGTCGAGCACCAGCACGCCGTGCTCCTGGCCGAGCAGCGAGCTCTGCTCCATGTAGGCCGGGACGGTCTGGGCCGCGTCCCGGGTCATCGCGTTCTCGGGCGTGGTCAGCCACCAGCCCAGCCCGCCGAGCGGGACGGCGGCGGCGACCAGCGCGAGCACCCCCGCGAGGGTCCGCTGCCAGACGGGGTGGTGCTCGTCGAGCCGGCGCAGGTAGGCGTCGGCGCCGAGCACGACGGCGACGACCGACGTGCCCTGCAGGATCACCACGAACAGGCCCAGGCTGGGTCGGGTCGACACGGCCGGAAGGTCGAGCGCGACGTGGGAGACCACCCCCGACACGAGCGCAGCGGCGAGGGCGACCAGCCAGCAGATGACGACCGGGACCCTGGTGCGGCGCGGCAGCAGCGCGGCGAGCGCCAGCACCACCAGCACGGCACCGAGCCAGGTCGGGGCGCCGAGGTCGTTGAGCCGACCGGTCAGCAGCCCCCCGAAGGTCACCCGGTCGACGGTGAGGCGACCGGCCTCGAGGAGCAGCCCGGCGCCGGAGCCGGTGGTGAGCAGCGGCAGCAGCCACGGCGCCAGCAGCACGGGAGTGGCCGCGACCGCGGCGACCGGGGGTCCCCAGCTGTCGCGGTCGCGCAGCAGGCGCGGGGCGATGAAGGCCGCCGAGCCCAGCACCACGGCGGTCGCGAGCAGGGCGAAGAGCCACAGTCCCGGCACGAAGGCCGCCCCGAGGGCGAGCAGCAGCGCGGTGCGCCACGCGGCTCGCCACCGGCGGTCGCGGTCGGGGTCGACGAAGCCGAGCGCGGCCCGGGCCGCCCACGGCAGCAGCGCCGCCACCGCCACGGTCCCGAAGCGGCCCTCGCTCCACGCACCCGAGGTGACCGGCACCAGCGCGTAGGTCAGCGCGCCCCAGACCACCAGCCACCGGGGCAGCCCGAGCGGGTCGACCAGGCGGCCGACGACCGCGAGCAGCCGCCACGCACCCCACGCGGCGAACGGCACCGCGAGCAGCATCAGCCCCGACACCACGGCCCCGGTGTGGCCGAGCAGGATCGTCCCGGCGATCGCGAACGGCAGCACGTACGCCGGCGCGGGCACGTCGGTGCCGGTGCCCAGCGGGTGCCACGAGGCGACGTGCAGCGCCCACCAGTCGGACGCCGCGGCCGGCACCGGCGACAGCGCGCCGCCGGTGATCGAGCCGAACGCCTCGCGCCCGGCGAGCAGCGCGAGCACGCCGAAGAGCACGAGCACGACCGCGACCGGGTTGGTGAAGAAGCGTGCGACCAGGCCGGAGTCGGTGAGGTAGGCCTCCTCGTCGTCCTCGCCCGACGTGCGTCGCTGCTCGCTCGTCCGGACCGCGTCCGGCTCCCTGGCCTCGCGACGACGCTCGGCGACGTCGGCGGCCTGGCTGGTGGCCGCGGCGGCCAGGTCGGTCACCAGGTCGAGGCCGTGGCGGTAGGGCAGCCACGGCGGCGCGAGCAGGTGGCGTACGTCCGCCGGCTCGCCGTCGCGACGCGCCGCGCGGTCCCGGCGGGCGGCCAGCACCTGCCGCGGGCGCCCGTGCACGGACAGCACCGCGGCCAGCTCGTCGAGCGCCTCGCCGACCGACCGGACCGCGAGGAACCCGAGCACCCGCAGCAGCGAGCCGCAGAAGAGCCGGACGTACTGCCACGGCAGCGACCGGGCGGAGGTGTTGGCCAGCGAGGTGAACAGCGCGGCGCGACGCTCCTGGTAGTGCGTGTGACGACCGGTCAGCGGGGTGCGGCGCACGCCGCGGTGGGCCGCCTCGGCGTGGAACACCACGGCCTGGGGCACCACGAGGGTGCGGTGGCCGGCCTGCGCGGCGCGCCAGCCGAAGTCGATGTCGTTGCCGAAGATCGGCAGCTCCTCGTCGAGCCCACCCAGCGACTCCAGCACCTCGCGCCGCACCAGCATGCCGGCGGTGTTGACCGCCAGCACCTCGCGCACGGCGTCGTGCTGGCCCTGGTCGTACTCGCCGCGCTCCAGGCCGGTCTCGCGGTGCCCGGTGCCGGTGATCGTGAGGCCGACCTCGAGCAGCCGGCGCAGCGAGGGCCATTCGCGCAGCTTCGGGCCGAGGACGGCGACGTCGGGGTGCTCGTCCGCGGCCGCGAGCAGCGCGGCGAGCGCGCCGGGGTCGGGATTGCTGTCGTCGTGCAGCAACCAGATCCACTCCTCCGGCCCACCCGTCGGGGGGAGGAGGGAGAGGGCGTGGCGGACGGCGGCCGGGAAGCTCGTCGAGCCGGGGACGACGTCGACGACGAGCCGGTCACCGAGCCCGGAGAGGCCGTCGCGGACCAGCTCGACGGAGGTGTCGCGGCTGGTGGTGTCGACCGCCACGACCCGGTCGACCGGGAGGGTCTGCCCGGTCAGGCCGGCGAGGACTGCTGGGAGCCACCGCGCCCCGTCATGGGTGACGAGGAGCGCTGCGACGGACACCGGAGCACCTTAGCGAGGCGCTCCGCGCCGTCCGAAATGCGCGTGGGAGGGGCCCGGTCAGACCGCGCGCTTCTTCAGCTTGCGGCGCTCACGCTCCGACAGACCGCCCCAGATGCCGAACCGCTCGTCGTTCATCAGCGCGTACTCGAGGCAGTCGTCGCGGACCTCGCAGGTCAGGCAGACCTTCTTGGCCTCGCGGGTGGACCCGCCCTTCTCGGGGAAGAACGCCTCGGGGTCCGTCTGCGCGCACAGGGCGCGGTCCTGCCAACCGATTTCCTCGCCCTCGGGCTCGAGGAGAAACAGCTCTGCTCTCATGTCTTCTCGCCCTTTCGACCCTGGTGGAAGCTGAACGACACTGTGGGAATTACATGCCTGTCGTACACCGCAAGTCAAGCCCGGATCTGATATGGCCATTCCCCTTCGGGCAGGCTGTCGCCTATGTCATCATCCGGCACGATGCCCACCTCGAACCCCCCGTCAGCCGGCTCCGTCCGGCGCATCACGGTGCTGTCCGGAGGCGTGGGCGGCGCCCGCTTCCTCCAGGGACTCTTGCACGGCCTGCGTGAGGGGCTGGTGCCGGGCGGCACGGCCGAGACGGAGGTCACGGTCGTGGCCAACACGGCCGACGACTGGTGGATCCACGGCCTCAAGGTGTGCCCCGACCTCGACACGGTCATGTACACCCTCGGCGACGGCATCGACCACGAGCGGGGCTGGGGGCGACGCGACGAGACGTGGAGCGCGAAGACCGAGCTGGAGGCGTACGGCGTCGAGCCGACCTGGTTCGGCCTGGGCGACCGCGACATCGCGACCCACCTCGTCCGCACCCAGATGCTCGAGGCGGGCTACACGCTCACGCAGGTCACCGAGGCGCTCTGCCGGCGGTGGCAGCCCGGCGTCCGGCTGCTCCCGATGAGCGACGACCGCGTGGAGACCCACATCGCCGTCGCCGACCCCGACAGCCCGAGCGGGCGGCGGGTCGTGCACTTCCAGGAGTACTGGGTGCGGCTGCACGCCGCGGTCCCGGCCGAGGCCGTGCTGGTGGTCGGGCAGGACCAGGCGACGCCCGCGCCCGGCGTGCTGGAGGCGATCGCGGAGGCCGACCTGGTCGTGGTGCCGCCGTCGAACCCGGTCGTCTCGGTCGGCACGATCCTCGGCGTCCCCGGCGTGCGCGAGGCGCTCCGGTCGACCGCCGCCCCCGTCGTCGGCCTCTCCCCCATCGTCGGCGGCGACCACGTGCGCGGCATGGCCGCGCAGGTGCTGGCCAGCATCGGCGTGGAGGTCAGCGCGGGAGCGGTCGGCGCCCACTTCGGCGCCCGGTCCGCCGGCGGCGTGCTCGACGGCTGGCTGGTTGACGAGCGCGACGCCGACCAGGTCGGGGCGCTCGAGGCCGCCGGCCTGCGCGCCCGGGCGGTGCCGCTCATGATGACCGACCTCGACGCGACCGCCGCGATGGCGGCGGCGGCCGTCACCCTGGCCGACGAGGTCCGACCCGGATGAGCCAGCGACCGGGCCGGCTCGAGGTGTGGGCGCCCGCCGGCCTCCCCGAGGTCGTGGCGGGCGACGACCTCGTCGCCCTGGTGCTCGGCGCGACCGCCGGCGGGGCCGACCTCGCGGACGGCGACGTGGTGTGCCTGACCAGCAAGGTGGTCAGCAAGGCCGAGGGACGCGTCCGCGCCGGCGACCGGGAGGCCGCGATCGACGAGGAGACCGTCCGGGTCGTCGCCCGTCGCGGGGCCACCCGCATCGTGCGCAACCGGCTGGGTCTGACCATGGCGGCGGCAGGCGTGGACGCCTCCAACGTCGAGGTCGGCGCGGTCGTGCTGCTGCCGCTCGACCCCGACGCCTCGGCGCGCGGCGTGCGCGCGGGGCTGCGCGACCGCGCCGGGGTCAACGTCGCCGTCGTCGTCACCGACACCTCCGGCCGCGCCTGGCGCGAGGGCCAGACCGACCTGGCCGTCGGCGCCGCCGGGCTGGTGGTCGCCGAGGACCACGCGGGCCGCACCGACGCCTACGGCAACCCGCTCGCCGTCACCCTGCCAGCGGTCGCCGACGAGGTCGCCGGCGCGGCGGAGCTCGCGCAGGGCAAGCTCGCCGGCCGGCCGCTCGCGGTCGTCCGCGGGCGCGCCGACCTGGTGCTGCCGCCCGGCGACGACGGCCCCGGCGCCCGGTGGCTCGTCCGCGCCGAGGGTGCGGACTTCTTCGGCTACGGCGCGCGCGAGGCGGTCGTCCGCGCGCTGGTCGGCGACGCCGGCGACCGCGCACCCTTCGGCTCGCCCGCCACGCCCGAGGAGCTGCGGGCCGCGGTCGAGGCCGTGGCCGGCCCGGTCGCCGGGGAGCCCGACGGGCCGGCCTGGCCTTGCGCGCCGGCGCCGACCGCACCGCCGTCGCCGCGGTCTGCTTCGCCCACGGGTGGCGCGTCGAGGCGTGGGAGGACGCGGCCGAGGACCCCAGAACCGGCGTCGTGTGCCGCGTGTCACCCGCCACTACGTAGACTCTGCCGACGTCCCACCGCACGCACCTTCACGAGAGACCTCCAGCACCGTGGCCAAGCAGGCAAAGAAGACCGACCGTCAGGCGGTCATCGACTCCATCCGCTCCCAGCAGTCGCGCTCCGAGAACCGGCGCGGCCTGGCGATCGTGGGCGTGTGCGTCCTCGTCGCGGTGCTCATCATCGGCGCGGCCGCCTTCAAGCCGCTCAAGGACTGGTGGGACCTGCGGGCCTACGCCTCCGCCTCGCTCGGCGAGATCGGCGCCAAGGCCTCGACCTGCCAGGAGGTCGTCACCAAGAAGGCCGACGGCAACCAGGACCACGTCGACGTCGGCACGCCGATGACCTACCCGGACGCCCCGCCCGCCTTCGGGCAGCACTGGAACATGTGGGACAGCATGGACCGCAAGCTCTACTCCACCTCGGACCGTCCCGACCTGGGCGAGCTCGTGCACAACCTGGAGCACGGCTACACGATCCTCTGGTACGACGAGACCATCGCCGACGACTCGGCGGCCATGGACGAGCTGCGCGGCATCGCCTCCAAGCTGGAGGGCACGACCAACCTGCGCGACAAGTTCAAGGCCGTGCCGTGGACCTCGGAGGACGGCGACCCGTTCCCGAAGGGCCAGCACGTCGCCTTCACGCACTGGTCGGTCGGCGGCGTCGGCGAGACCGACGCGTCCAAGCAGGTCGGCGTCTGGCAGTACTGCTCGGACCTGAGCGGCAGCGCGCTCGAGCAGTTCATGGAGGACTACCCCTACATGGACTCGCCGGAGCCGACGGTCGTCTGACCCGCGGCCGGGACCGTCCGTGACCACCTTCGCCGAGGTCCTGTCCGCCCAGCTGCGTCGTGACCCCGGTCGCCCCCTGGTGACCTTCTACGACCACGCCACCGACGAGCGCGTCGAGCTGTCCGTGACCACCTACGCCAACTGGGTGGCCAAGGCTGCCGGGCTGCTCGTCGAGGAGTGCGACCTCGAGCGCGGAGCGACACTGCGCGTCGACCTCCCGCCGCACTGGCTGGCGCCCGTGTTCCTCGGGGCCGCCTGGACCGTCGGCCTGCAGGTCACGACCTCCGACTCCCCCGACGCCGTGGTCTGCGGGCCCGACGGCCTCGACCGGTGGGCCTCGCTCGCCGGGTCGGTGCCGGTCCTCGCCTGCAGCCTGCGCCCGATGGGGGTGCGCTTCGCCGACCCGCTGCCACCCGGCGTCCTCGACGTCGGTGTGGAGATCTGGTCGCAGCCCGACGGCTTCACCGCCTGGGACCCGCCCGGCGGGACGGACCCGGCGACCGACTCCCTCACCCACGACCAGGTGTTCGGCGCGAGCCCTGCCGACGAGCTGACGGCCGCCGTCGGGAGTTCTCTCACCGACGGCGGCCGTCTCCTCTCGGTGGCCGACCCGGCTTCCCCACCAGGAACGGCCACCTTCACCGAGCCCCTCAGACGAGGAGGCTCGCTGGTCCTCGTGCGCAACCCCGACCCCGGTCGCCTCGACGCCGTCTACGACGCCGAACGGGCGACCGCACGGTCCTGACCGCGCGCCCCTGACCTACCCGGCCAGGTCGTAGCCCCCCAGTCCCTCACCGAGCACGCGCGGACGTGAGACGCCCGCCCGGCGCCCGCCGTAGACGTAGACGACCCCGCTGGCGCGGTCGCGCACGATGTAGTCGCCGCCGCCCTTGAGCGTCATCGCCTGCACGCCCAGCACCCAGTCGAAGCCGGAGAGGTCGCTCGGCAGGCCCGCGCGGGACGGGACGCCGCCCTTGACCGGCACCGGGTCGTTGAAGCCCCGGCCGTTGCCGGCCCAGACGGCGAGCCTGCCCGCGGTGGTGCCGATCAGGTCCGGCAGCCCGTCGCCGGTGACGTCGCCGACGGCGGTGAGGCCCGAGACCGCCCCGAAGCCGGAGCCGAGCAGCGTGGGCTGGGCGAGCGCACCGGTGCCGTTGCCCGTGGCGAGCCACAGCTGACCGGAGGTGTCGCGGGTGACCACGTCGCCGAAGCCGTCGCGGTTGACGTCGCCGGCGTTGAGCAGCCGGTCCATCCCCGCGAAGGAGACACCGGTGTCGATCGGCGCGCCCAGCTCGAAGGTGTCGCGGTTGGCCACGACGACGAGCTGCTTGCCGGCGACGCCCACGAGGTCGGCGCCGGGGCCGCCCACCAGGTTCGCGCTGGTGATGGCACGCATCGTGCGCAGGTTGGTGGCCGGCCCGACAGGCGCCCCGAAGCTGCCGTTGCCGTGGCCGGGGTAGACCATCATCTGGCCCGCCGAGGTGCGCGCCGCCAGGTCGGTGCGACCGTCGCGGTTGAAGTCGCCGGTCACGATCCGGTTGACCTTGCTCCAGGCCCCCGCGACCCGCTGCGGACGGGCGAACAGCCCGGTGCCGTAGCCGGTCTGGAGGTAGAGCCGGTTCTTCGAGCGCAGCAGCAGGTCCGCGCGGCCGTCGCCGTTCAGGTCGCCGGCGCCGATGATCTGCCGGTAGCTGCTGTAGCCCTTGCGGGTGACCTTGCGGGAGAACCCGCCCTTGCCGGTGGCGGTGAGGACCACGAGCCGGCCCTTGAAGCGTGCCACCAGGTCGTTGCGCCCGTCGCCGTTGAGGTCACCGGCGGCGGCGAACAGCGAGTAGCCGCGCAGGTTCATCTTGCGCACGGTCTTGGCGAACTTGCCGTTGCCGCTGCCCTGGCGGATCCGGACGGTGCCGCGCTTGTCGACCGTCACCAGGTCGGGCGCGCCGTCGCCGGTGAGGTCGGGCGAGACGAGGACGTCGGAGACCTTGTCCCAGCCCTTCTTGCCCACCACCGTGCGCTTCTGGAAGGAGGTGAGGCCGCCAGTCGGCAGCACCACGCCGCGACCGTCGGAGGCACGCCGCACGACGAGGTCCGGGTAGGGCGAGGCGTCGAGGTTGTTCTGCGGGTTCGGCGCCGACACCGCGATCGGCGTCGGTCCGGTCGTGACCGGCGCGGCCTGCGAGGCGTAGGTCCGGATGAGCGGGATCTGGGCGTACAGGTACTTGCCGGGGCAGGCCGTGGAGCCGGCGTCGCGGTGGCCGTTGATCGCCGCGAAGGTCGAGCGGCCCACCTTCTGCGACATCGAGGCCGGGTCGACGCCGGCCAGCGACAGCTTCCAGGCGAAGAGCTGGCCGTAGGCCCGCAGCATCGCGTCGCTGGGCTGCTGCACGTCGTAGTTCCCGATCGCGGACATCGCGAAGGCGTAGTCGTTGTAGTTCAGCGTGTGGGCGCCGACGACCGCCTTGTCGATGCCGCCGAAGCGGCCCTCCCAGATCCGGCCGAAGCGGTCGACGAGGAAGTTGTAGCCGATGTCGCTCCACCCGCGGGACTTCACGTGGTAGGCGTAGATGCTGCGGATGATCGCCGGGACCTGGTCCTCGGTGTAGTCGTTCGCGTTGACCGTGTGGTGCACGAAGCCGGCGTTGATCGTGCCGTAGCGCAGCGAGCTCTTGTCACGGATGGACTCGTCGGCACCCCACTGGGCGCGGGAGAAGATCGTGGGCTGCGCGGCCGTGCGCTTCGCGCTGGTGGCGATGCGTGCGCTGGTGCGACCGTTGTTCGACGCCGCCTGCAGGGCGATCTGGTCGTCGCCCTCCGACTGCACCAGCGAGCCCTGCTCGTCGTACTCCTGCTCGTAGCCCGCCGTGCCGGACGCGTCGTCCTGGCGCTCGGCGGGAGCCTCGGTCTCGCTCCCCTTCGCAGACCCCGGATCGACGAGCGCGAGCGAGAGGTCGTCGGGAAGCGTCGCCCCGTCGGTGCGCGCCTGCACCTGCACGTCGTCGACCTCGCCGACGAACATCGGCTCGGTGCCGGGACGGGCCTTCGCCGCCTCGGCGCTCCCGGCGTCGGGGCCGTGCTCGTCGTGGTACTCCAGCGCCTCCCAGCCGCTCCACTCCTCACCGGTGCGGGTGCGGACCCGGAGGGTGATCTGGTCGTCGTCGAGGTCCTCGCCGTGCTGCCAGGTCACGCCGATGGCCGCGAAGCCTGAGACGGCCTGCGGCTTGCTGGTGACCCGCGCGCTCGTGGCACCGCCCGCGACCGTACGTCCCTGCAGGCCGGCGAACCCGCCGCCGGACGTCGTGAGCGGCACCTCCGTCACGTGCGGCGTGACCGCCTTCAGCGGGACCGTGGCCGACGTCAGCTCCGCCGGCATCGGGCGCCCGACCGCGCCGCGGTCCGACCCGGCCGAGCGGTCGCCGATGATGTCCAGCGAGACCACGCCGGAGGCGGGGGTGAGCACGACGAGCATGACGCCGAGCGCCAGCACCTGCTGGCAGAACGTGACGAGACGAGCCTGGGAAGGGCGCATGAGAAGAACCTGTTCCTGTGTGGGGGAAGGTCACACAAGGCAGAAGTTCACACCAGTCACACCAGTCACGGAAGAGGTTCCGAGTAACTACAACGGTGTAATTTCCAGTCGACACGCCGTTACATGGATGTCATTCTCGCCGGATCGCCGGTCAACAGGCCCCCGACACGCCGCGAGCGGTGTCCCAGCCACCTTTCCGACGTGCGGAAGGTGGCTGGGACACCGCTCGGGTGGAGGCGGGCGAGGAGCCGCCTAGATGTCGCTGGCGAGCGCGTCGTCGCGCGAGTCGACCTCGTCGCCGTCGTCTTCCTCGTCGCCGTCGTAGTGCAGGAACTTGATCGCCTCGTCGACGTCGCCGTCGAAGCCGACCCGCCCCTTCTCCAGGACGATGGCGCGGTCGCACATGCGCTGCACCGAGCCCGCGGAGTGGGAGACGTAGAACATCGTGATGCCCGACTCGCGGATCTCCTTCATCCGCTTGAGGCACTTGCGCTTGAACGGCCGGTCCCCCACCGCGAGCACCTCGTCGGCGATGAAGATGTCGCAGTCGACGTGGACGGCGACCGAGAAGCCGAGCCGGGCGAACATGCCCGAGGAGTAATTGCCCACGGGCGTGTCGAGGAACTTGCCGACGTCGGCGAAGGCGGCGATGTCGTCGAACTTCGCGTCCGTCTCCTCCTTGCTCATGCCCAGCATCGCGGCGTTCATGTAGATGTTGTCGCGGCCGGACAGCTCGTTGTGGAAGCCGGCGCCGGTCGCGATCAGGCCGGAGATCCGGCCCCGCGTCAGGACCTGGCCCTCGTCGGGGCGCATCACGCCGCTGACGAGCTTGAGCAGCGTGGACTTGCCGGAGCCGTTGAGGCCCATCAGGCCGATCGACTCGCCCTGCTGGACCTCGAAGGAGACGCCGTCGACCGCCTTGAAGGTGCCGTCGCCGCCCGTCGAGCCGCCCTTGCCGGGCCGCAGCACCTGCTTGAGCGTGCGGTGGTACTGGTAGCGGAAGGTCTTGCTGACGTCGTCGACGAGGATGGAGGTGGTCATCAGAGGCGCTCCGGGATCGACTTCTCGAGGCGGGCGAAGACCCACTGGCCGACGACGAGCAGCACCAGCCCGACGGCCAGCATGACGAAGCCGCGGGTGTAGAGGTGGTCGGCGAACTCGGGGGCCGGCACCAGGGTCGGGTCGACGTCCGACCGCGGCATCACCGCGCACGGGCCGTCGCACGTGGGGTACCAGAAGCCGCGCTGGATCAGCTGGACGGCCTCGGCGACCGGGTTGGCCAGGTAGACCTCGTGCCAGAACGACGGGAACCGGTCGTAGGTGATCCAGTACGGGTACATCATCGGCGTCGTGAACGGCACCATGTTGATGAAGGTCTGCACGATCCGCTGGAAGTCGCGGAAGATCACGTTGATGCAGCTGAACATCAGGCCGAACGCCGTGCCGTAGACCATGATCAGCACGAAGCCGAGCAGCGCGGCGCCCATCCCCACGGCGTCGGGGACCCACAGCGGTCCGTCGCCCCACCACCCGGTGGCGAGGCAGGCCAGCACCAGGATGATCATCTGCGGGATCGCGTGCCACAGCGACACCAGCATCGAGGCGACCGGGAACATCTCGCGCGGCATCGCCATCTTGGCGATGACGCCCTTGTTGGCCAGCAGCGAGCGGGTGCCGGAGGTGACCGACTCGGTGAAGTAGTTGACCAGCACCATGCCCGCGAACAGGTGGATCGCGAAGTTCTGGAGGCCGAGGCCGCGCCCGAGGAGCAGGCCGAAGACGACGTAGAAGGTCAGGAACCGGGTGAACGGGTTGATGTAGGACCACAGCAGCCCGAAGGCGGTGCCGGCGTAGCGCGCCTGGATCTCGCGACGCACCATGAGGCGCAGCAGGTAGCGCCGGCGGAACACCTCGAGCACGCCCGAGGTCCGCGAGGGCGGCGCGAGCGGGACGTGGGCGAGGTCGTGGCGCACCTCGACCGTGGTCGAGGTGGCGCCGACCTGGCTCACGCACCCTCCCCGTCGTCGGTCCCGGACCAGGGGGCGAAGGTCTTCTCCCACGCCTCCGGCGAGGTGATCTCGCCGAGGGCGTCGCGGTACTGCTGGGCCAGCTGCGGCCACTCGCGGTGGAAGCGGCGGTGGATCTCGATGGTGCGCTTGAGCAGGTCGCGGTAGTGGGCGGGGTCGCGCTTGTAGAGCGCCACCGACGTCCCGTCGTTCATCGACACGACCGCCGAGTCGTACTTGACGAGGTTGTACCAGGACGCGTCCATCGCCGGGAGCTCGGTCTCGGGGTACTCCTCGGCCATCTCGCGCACCGGTCGCAGCTGGCGCAGCGGCGCCAGGGCCGCGGCGACGAGCGTGGCCTTGCGGCCCGGGATCTCGATGTCCGACTTGCCCTTCTTGGGCGGCTTCTTGCGCCGCACCGGCGGCAGGTCGTCGCGGTCGGGGTGGAGCTGGGCGTCGGACCACTGCTTGCGGAAGGCGTTGATGTCCGCGAGCTTGGTGGCGAGCTCGCCGTGCAGCGCGTGCGGGCCGCGCAGCACGTCCTCCATCGCGAGGTGGCGCAGCTCGGCGGTGGAGTACTGCAGCGACGCGAGGTGCTTGACCTGGTGGTTGAGGCTCTCGCGCACCATCCGGCCGCCGCGCTCGTAGGGCGAGTGCAGCAGGGCGGCGATGATCCGGTTGCGGTGGTGGAAGTACGACTGCCAGTCGAGGCCGTCGTTCTTGTCCGTCCACGGGATGTGCCAGACCGCGGCGCCGGGGAACGACACCGTGGGGTAGCCCGCCTGCTTGGCGCGCAGCCCGAACTCCGAGTCGTCCCACTTGATGAAGACCGGAAGCGACAGCCCGACCTCCTCGAGCACGACCCGCGGGATCAGGCACATGAACCAGCCGTTGAAGTCGACGTCGGCGCGCTTGTGCAGCCAGCGCGACGAGCGCAGGTTGCGGGCGCCGAAGTCCCACTGCGAGTAGCCGTCGAGGCGGGTCTGCCACCAGAACCGCCACGGCTGGACGATCTCGCCGAAGGAGTGCAGCTGCGAGCGGCTGTAGAGGTTGAACATGTGGCCGCCGACGATCGTCGGGCGCTTGGCCAGGTCACCGAAGGTGACGGCGCGGATGATGCCCTCGGGCTCGCAGACGACGTCGTCGTCCATCATCATCGCGTAGGTCGCGGTGCCCTTGCGGACGCTCTCGAGCTGGCCGCGGGCGTAGCCGCCGGAGCCGCCGAGGTTGCCCTGCACGATCACCCGGAGCTTGTCGCCCAGGCCTGCCTTCGCGGCCGGGAAGTACTCGCTCGCGGTGACCTTGTCCTTGCCCTGGTCCATCACGAAGACGGTGTCGAGGTAGGGCTGGAGCTCCTCGGTGTCACCCAGCTGACCGAGCAGCCGGGCGCTCATGTCGGGGAGCATCGTGGTGATGCAGACGTCGACGGTGCCGTGCTCGAGCCGGTCGGCCGGGACCTGCGCGGTCCACTCCGCCCCCTCCACGGTGGCGCCGTGGTCGCCGGCGACGACGTCGTACCAGTACCACCCGCCGTCGACGAACGGCTTGAGCGTCAGCGCGAAGCTGAACTCGCCCGCGTCGCCCTCGACCGTGGCGGAGTCGACGCGCTGGGAGTGACCGCGCGCCATGGACTTGTAGACCGTGACGGTCGTGCCGGCACCGGAGATCCGGACGGTCAGCTCGACCTCGTCGACGATCGTGTGACGGCGCCAGTAGGAGGCCGGGAAGGCGTTGAAGTAGGAGCCGAACGACAGCAGCTGCGACGGCTCGAGGCGCAGCGCGGTGCGCGAGCGGATCTGGTCGGGGTGCAGCTTCTTGCCGGTCGAGGTCGACTGGCGGATCGCCGCGTTGTTGAGGTCCTTGGCCGCCTTGTCACCACCGACGTCGTGCCGGTCGGTGTCGAGCCTGGCCTCCTCGAGGTCGACGTAGAGCGGGAACACGTCGGTGTCGCGGTCGATCGGCAGGATCTGCCGCTGCAGCAGCCGGGTCACGGTGCCCGTGCCGGCCGGGGTCGTGGTGCTCATGCCTCGATGCCTCCGCTCTTGAGCTCGGCGCCCTCGGTGAAGTGCGGCTTGAGCTTGTTGTCGAACATCGACAGGGCGGCCCCGATGGCCATGTGCATGTCGAGGTACTGGTAGGTGCCGAGCCGGCCACCGAACAGGACCATCGGCTCGGCCTGGGCGAGCTCGCGGTACTTCAGCAGCTTGGCGCGGTCCTCGGCGGTGTTGACCGGGTAGTACGGCTCGTCGCCCTCCTCGGCGAAGCGGCTGTACTCGTGGACGATCACGCTCTTGCCGGGCAGGTGGGTCTTCTCCCGCTCGGGGTGGAAGTGCTTGAACTCGATGATCCGGGTGTAGGGCACCTCCTGGTCGTTGTAGTTGACCACGCCCGTGCCCTGGAAGTCGTCGGTGTCGACGACGCTCTCCTCGAGGTCGACGGTCCGCCACGACAGGCGGCCCTCGGAGTTGCCGAAGTACTCGTCGACGGGACCGGTGTAGACGATCGGGACGGTGCCCTTGAACTCGTCGGCGACGTCGAAGAAGTCGGTCTCGAGGCGCACCTCGATGTTCGGGTGGTCGGCCATCCGGGTCAGCCACGCGGTGTAGCCGTCGACCGGGAGGCCCTCGTAGGTGTCGCTGAACCAGCCGTTCTGGAACGTGTAGCGCACCGGGAGGCGGGTGATGATGTCCGCGCTCAGCTCGGTGGGGTCGGTCTGCCACTGCTTGGCGGTGTAGCCCTTGATGAACGCCTCGTAGAGCGGGCGGCCGATCAGGCTGATCGCCTTCTCCTCGAGGTTGGTCGCGGCGGCCGTGTCGAACTCGGAGGCCTGCTCGGCGATCAGGGCCCGCGCCTCGTCGGGCGTGTGGGACTTGCCGAAGAACTGGTTGATCAGCGCCAGGTTGAGCGGCAGCGAGTAGACCTGCCCCTGGTACTTCCCGAACACCTTGTGGCGGTAGTCGGTGAAGGAGGTGAACCGGTTGGCGTACTCCCACACCCGCTCGTTGGAGGTGTGGAAGAGGTGGGCGCCGTACTTGTGCACCTCCACCCCGGTCTCGGGGTCGCGCTCGGAGTACGCGTTGCCGCCGAGGTGGTGGCGGCGCTCGAGGACGAGCACGCGCAGCCCGAGCTCCTCGGCGCAGCGCTCGGCGACCGTGAGGCCGAAGAGGCCGGAGCCGACGATGACGATGTCGGGGTGGGACAAGGGATTGACTCCTGTGGGTGAGGGGCTGTGCGAGTCTACCGAGGCGGGCGTGCCTGGTCGGCGAGGCGGCGCATGCCGCGCGCGGAGGCCATGGCGCGGATCACGTTGCGGGCCTCGGCGCGGCCGCCGCGCGCCGGGCTGAGCAGCACCACGGCCAGGGTGATCAGCCACGGCTTGAGCCGGACCAGGGCGTTCTCCCCGTGGCGCAGGTGCACCACGAAGAGGTTGCGGTACATGTAGAAGCCCTTCCAGCCCGACAGGTCGTGCTGCTGGTTGAAGTCGAGCTGGCGGACCAGCACGGCGTCGCGCACCGCCCAGATGCGGCGGCCGGCGTGCCGGGCGCGGACGGCGTACTCGGCGTCGTCGTAGAAGATGAAGAACGTCGGGTCGGGGAAGCCGATCTCGGTGACCACCGACCGGCGGGCCATGAACCCCTCGAACGCGACGTTCTGGACCTCGACGAGCGCGGGCATCGAGGCGCGGTCGGCGTAGACGGTGTCGACCGCCGCGCGCTTGGGCTTGATCGCGAGCGGGTGGCGCAGGTCGAAGTCGACCGCGGCCTTCTCGACCAGGACGCCCGAGAGGTCCTCGCGCACCGAGGTCAGGCAGTCCTCGTCGACCGCCATGAGGGTGGCCAGGCAGTCCGGCGCCGGGACCACGTCGTCGTCGACGAGCCAGATCCGGTCCCAGCCGCCGTCGTACGCCGTCCGCACCCCGAGGTGGAAGCCGCCCGCGCCGCCGAGGTTGGCCTCGGTGGTGATCACCTGCAGCGGCAGGTCGGTGCGGGCCGCGAGCACCTCGGCGGTGTGGTCGGTGCTGACGTTGTCGACGACGACCACGGCGTCGGGTCGGTGCGTCTGCGCGGCCAGGCCGTCGAGCAGGCGCACCAGCAGGTCGGCGCGGTTGTGGGTCACGACGACCACCGCGACCGTCTCGTGCGCGGTGCCGCTCATCCGAGGTACCTCCGGTGGCCGTCGAAGTCGCCGGCGATCCCGGCGCGCATCGCGCGCACGCTGAGCCGCAGGCGCGACAGGCTCGGGCGGGTGAACGTGTAGAACCAGGCGGTCTTCACCACGAAGGCCAGCGCGTGGAGCGGGCCGCGGTAGTCGCGCAGGTTGACCAGGTTGTTGCGGGCCATGCAGTAGTGCTTGAGGTCGCTGGGCGAGTCGTTGTAGGTCGTGCGGCCGAACATCATCGGCGTCCCGAGGTTGCCGACGCTCGGGTGGCGGACGGTGGCGGTGACGACGGTCGCCACCCGGGCGCCCGCCTCCTCGGCGCGCAGCCGGTACTCGTGGTCGTCGCCCCAGATGAAGAACTCCTCGCGCGGCAGGCCGATCCGGTCGACGAGCTGGCGGGTGACGAGGACGCCGTTGAACGGGATCACGATCCCGTCGATGCGTCCGTCACGGGCGGCGCGGCGCACGTCGTCGACGGCGTGGACGACACGGGTCCCGCCGGGCAGCCGGATCGGGAACACCAGGCGGCCGGGGTCGGCCTCGTCGACGACGAGGGGACCCCAGAAGTCGAGGTTGTCGGCCTCGACGAGCAGCCGCTCGAGGCAGTCGACGTCGGGCAGGCCGTCGTCGTCCATCAGCCACACCAGGTCGGCCTCGCGGTCGATCGCCCAGGCGAGCCCGTCGTGGAAGCCGCCGGCGCCGCCGCGGTTCGTGGACAGCGTGCGCCCCTGCAGGGACGTCTCGCCGGTGACCGACCGGCCCGCCAGCCACTCCCCCGTGCCGTCGGTCGACGCGTTGTCGACCACCAGCACCTCGGCGAGGCCCTCGATCTCGCCGAGCCGGTCCACCAGCGCCCGGAGCAGTCCGAGGCGGTTGAAGGTGACCACGACCGCGACGATGCGGGGCACGGGTCCGGTGGTCACGGCGTACACCCTAGGGCCGCGACGAGCACGCTCAGCAAACCGCGCCGAGGTCCTCCGACTCGTTGGCGGCGTAGCCCTCGGAGAGGGAGCCGACCGAGCCGCCGGTCACCGGCTGCGGGGCCTGGGGCGTGGCCGGGGCCTGCGGCGTGGACGGCGCCGGCTCCGTCGGAGCCGCCTCGTCCTCGGTCGCCGGCTCCTCCGACGCGGCGTCGGACGCGGCGTCGGGGGCGGCGTCGGGGGCTGGCGCGGCCTCGGCGGTCTTCTCGGGCGTACGCCCCTCCGCCTTCGCGATCGCCTCGGCGACCTTCTGCTGGACCAGCGCGATGTCGGGGTTCGCGGTGTTGATCATCGGCGGCACCAGCGACAGCGTGGAGATCTTCTGGCCCCGGGCCTTGAGCGCGAGGTCGACGAAGCGGTCGACCTCACCGCGCGGGATGTCGGTCGAGACCATCGCCGAGCTGGCCTTGGCGATCTTCTGGAAGTTGGTGACGGCCGTCTGGGGGCTGACCTGGTCGAGCATCGCGCCCATCACGCACTTCTGGCGCGCCATGCGCGAGTAGTCGTCGGAGTCGTGGCGGGCGCGGGCGAACCAGAGGGTGTCCATGCCGTCGAGGGTGCGCTTGCCGGGCTCGATGTAGCGGAAGAACGAGTCGGTGGGCAGGCCGACCGGGATCCGCTGGCGCACGTTGAGCTCCACGCCGCCGACCGCGTCGACGAGCTCGCGGAAGCCCTGCAGGTTGACCATCGCCCAGTAGTTCATCTTCAGGCCGGTGATGCCCTCCACGCCCTCGATCGTGGCGTCGACGCCGGGGTTCTTCGAGCCCTCGAACAGGTCGGAGTGGTCGAGCGCCCAGGTCGCGAGCCCGTTGAGGTACATCCCCTCCTCGTCGAAGCCGTCCGGGAACTGCTCGGCCATCACCGAGCCCTCCGGGAAGGGGAAGTTCTGCATGTTGCGGGGCAGCGAGATCAGCACCGTCTTCCCGGTCTCGGCGTCGATGCTGGCGACGGTCATCGAGTCCGGGCGCAGGCCCCACCGGCCGGCGCCGGAGTCGCCGCCCATCAGCAGGACGTTGTAGCGGCCGTGGTGGGCACCCACCGCGTCGCCGTTGCCGAACATCGAGATCATGAAGTCGCGCTGGACGCCGACCACGTGCGCGCCGAAGAGCAGGGCGCCGGCGACGCTGAAGCACAGGAAGCCGTTGACGCCGACGATCGCGAGCCGGTGCTGGCGCTGCAGGGTCAGCGGCTGGCCGAGGCGCCAGGCGTCGATGAACAGGTACGCCCACCCGATCGCCAGCGCCATCAGGCCCAGGCGCACGACCTGCAGCAGCCAGGTGGTGGTCCCGGCCCAGAACGCGACGCCGTGCCACAGGTAGGAGGCGACCAGCGTGCCGAGCCCGAGCAGCAGCAGCCCCACCCACGTCCGCAGCGCGATCTTCCCGACCCGGCGGTTGCCCGAGACCAGCTGCGCCGAGCCGGGCAGCACGAAGGTCATCAGGACGAGGGTCACCGCACGGCGGAACCGCACGCGCTGGGCGCGGTCCAGCGTGGTGAACCGCGGCTGGAGCGACCCTGGGGGTGGGACGGGCGGCATCGGAGGGCCTCTCTGCTGGGGGAAGTCAGCCCGACCAGTATCACCAGTCACACCCGTCCCACCGGGGCGCGACGCGCCGGGACCGGCCGGTCGTGCCTCACACCACCAGGTGCTCGGCCGCCATCCCCTCGACTGCCAGTGCGGTGACCAGGACGTCGTCGGGCGCCCGGTCCAGGAACACGAGGCGTACGACGTCCGGGTCGGGGTTGTCGGCGTCCGGACCGCGCCACACCAGCCGCATCCCCAGCCGCTCGGCCGTACGACGGGACGCGACGTTGTGCTCCACGAGGTAGGCCAGGACCGGGCGTCCGGGCTCGACCTCACGAGCGGCCCGCAGCGCGGCCTCCCCCATCTCGGTGGCGTAGCCCCGACCGAGGACCCGCTGGTCGAAGCGGTAGTAGAGGTTCCACCAGCCGCGACCCGTGACGTCGGCGTCCAGCGCCTCGTCGGGGACCGCGCAGCCGCCGCGGCCCACGACCGGGCCGTCGGCCCGGTCGCGCACCGACCAGTAGGCCAGCCCGTCGCGGGCGAAGCGGCGCCCGCTCGCCGCGACCATCGTCGCGCCGGCCGCCGGGTCGGTGACCACGCCCGACGGGAAGTGCCGCCAGGACGCGGGGTCGGCGTGGATCGCGAGCAGGTCCGGCGCGTCGGCCTCGACCGGCTCGTCGAGCCACAGCCGGGCGGTGCGGACGTGGCGGGGGTCGCTCACCCCTCGCGTCCGCGGTCGATCTCGGCCTTGCGGGACAGCCGGTGCGCCCGCCGGATCTCGGCCTCACGCTCGCGGCGCACGTCGTCGGGCGTCTCGGTCGCCAGGCGCGGGACCGGGCGCGGGTGCCCCTCCGCGTCGATGGCCACGAACACGAAGTAGGCGCTGGCGACGTGCACGGGCTCGTCGGACGCGTCGCCCCACGGCTGGGCCTCCACGCGGACGCCGATCTCCATCGAGGAGGTGCCGGCCCAGTTGACCTGGGAGTAGGTCTTGATGATGTCGCCGACGTGCACGGGCGCCAGGAAGGTCATCTCGTCCATCGCGGCCGTCACGGCCGGTCCGCCGCTGTGGCGGTAGGCCCGGCGCCCGCCGTGGAGTCGGCGAGCTTCATGATGTCGCCGCCGTGGACGTTGCCGAGCAGGTTGGCCTCGGTGGCCGAGGCGATGATCCCCAGGCTGACCCGGCTGTACGACGTGGGACGGGGGTCTGTCACGACGAGCACGGTAGCGTCCCTCCTCATGGCAGATCGTCCGAAGGGCTCCGGGGTGCCCGAAGAAGGGACCCCTGAGTACGACTGGCTCTACGGGAGCGCGTCGGCCACCCCGCCGTCCGATGCCACGCAGCAGATGCCGGCGCACGGTGGCGCGCGGGCCGACGAGACCCGCGTGATGCCTGCCGCGCGGCGCGAGGCCCGCGGCGGTGGCACCGGCGGCAACGGCGGGGGTCGCCCGCCGTCGCGGCCCCACCACCCCGCAGCGGCGGCGCCCCGCAAGCGGCGCCGCTTCCGCCCGCGCCTCGGGCTCCGGCTCATCCCGCTGCTGCTCCTGCTCCTGCTCGTCTACCTCGTCGGCGTGCCGCTGTTCTTCTACGGCAAGATCGACCGGGTCGACGCCGAGCCGGGCGGGGACCGCCCCGCCGACCAGCCCGGCACCAACTACCTGATCGTCGGCTCCGACAAGGCCGACGACCTGAGCGCCGAGCAGCGCAAGGTGCTGCAGACCAGTGAGCGCGGCGGCACCAACACCGACACGATCATCGTGCTCCACACCGGCTCGGGCGGCCGCACGATGATGTCGATCCCGCGCGACACGCTCGTCGAGGTCCCGGACGGCGGGACCCAGATGATCAACGCGGCCTTCGCCAGCGGCGGCGCCCCGCTGCTGGTGCAGCGCGTCGAGGCCCTCACCGGCATCCACATCGACCACTACGTCGAGCTCGGCTTCGGCAGCGTGATCAACACCGTCGACGCCTTCGGCGGGGTCGAGGTGTGCCCGAAGCAGGACATGGTGGACCCGCTGGCCCGGCTGGACATCAAGAAGGGCTGCCAGGAGGTCGACGGCCTCACCGCGCTGGCGTACTCCCGCTCGCGCCACGTCACCGCGCTCAGCGACCTCGACCGGGTGGCCCGCCAGCGCGAGGTGATCAGCGCCCTCGGCAGCGAGGCCAAGACGCCGTGGACCTTCGTCAACCCCGTGCGCTACTGGAAGCTCAACTCCGCCGCGTCGGCCGCGATCCGCATCGACGAGGGCATGAACCCCCTGGACCTGGGCCGCTTCGCCCTCGCCATGACCGGCAAGAGCCAGACCTGCACGATGCCCAACCTCAACGCGCCCAGCGACCCCAACCGGATCATCGCCGACCCCGACCGGGCGCCGGCGCTCTTCGACGCGATCATCGCCGACGAGACCGTGCCGAAGAAGTCGTGCACCCCGACGGGCCGCGTCACCAGCTGAGCACCCCGCCGAGCGGTGCGTGAGGGGGATCCCGAGGCTCTGGATTCCCCCTCACGCACCGCTCGACGCGTCTCCGGGACTTCTCTTGTCCGGGCGCCCTCCGCGGCGTACGATCGCGATATATCGCGATAGGTCACCGACTGTTCCGCGATACATCACGACCTTCACGAGCGAGGAGACCGACATGGGACACCACTGGCCCGGCGCCGACTGGCCCGGCGACGACGACCGCGACTACCGCCGCGACCGGCCCGCGAGCAGCGGCGCCAACGACTGGACCACCGCCTTCGGCGGCTCGTGGGCGGGCCAGCGCGGCCGCCGCGCGGGCGGTCCCCCGCAGTGGCTCGGCGAGATGCTGGGCCTGACCGGCGCCCCGCAGCGCCCGCAGCAGCGCGGCCCCAAGGTGCGGCGCGGCGACGTGCGCACCGCGATCATCGACGTGCTCCACCGCGCCCGCAGGGCCGACGAGCCGATCAACGGCTACCAGGTGATCCAGGAGATCGCCGAGCAGAGCAGCGGCGAGTGGCGCCCCTCCCCCGGCTCGGTCTACCCGACCATCCAGCAGCTGCAGGACGAGGGGCTCGTGGAGTCCGACGACGAGCGCGGGCGCCGCACGATCCGGCTCACCGACGCCGGCGTCGACTGGGCCGAGGCCCACGCCGACGAGCTCGCGGCGGTCTGGGCGCCCTTCGCCCGCGCCGAGGTCCCGCCCGCCGACCAGCCGTCCGGGCAGGCCGACATCAAGAGCGAGATCCCGCAGGTGCTGAGCGCGGTGTGGCAGCTCGCCACGCAGGGCTCCGACCAGCAGCGCCGCGCGGCGCTCGACGTGCTCGTCGACACCCGGCGCCGGCTCTACGGCATCCTCGCCGACGGGCGGGACGGCGAGCAGGACGGCGGGCGATGAACCCGAGCGACCCCCGCCTGCGCGCCTCCGACGGCGACCGCGAGCGGGCGATGGCCGACCTCGCGACCCACTACGCCGAGGGCCGCCTCGACCACGAGGAGTACGACGAGCGGCTGGACGCGATCTGGACCGCCCGCACCCGCGCGGACCTCGCGGTGCTGTTCAACGACCTGCCGCGCCCGGTCGCACCGCAGCCGCAGCGCCCTCCGCAGTCCCGCACCCCGCAGCCCCGCACCCGGCAGGGCGGACGCCTGCCGCTGCTCCCGGTGCTCGCGGTGCTGGTCGTGCTGAGCGCCATCGTCGGGGCGCCGCTGTGGGTGCTGATCTTCCCGCTGTGGTTCCTCAGCCGTCGCGCCGGGTGCGGGCCGCAGCGGGCCGGGCACGGTGACTATCGTCGTCGGCCCCCGCACCGCTCGCACGGCTGGTAGGACGGGACCGGACTCCCGACCACCACCCGGGACGTCCCCGAGACGAGGAGCGATCCCCATGTGCCGACCGACGACCTGCAGGACCTGTGGCGCGACGACCTGGGCCGGGTGCGGCCAGCACGTCGCCCAGGTCCGGGCGATGGTGCCCGCCGACCAGTGGTGCAGCGGCCACGCCGACGAGCCGCGCACCGGCGGCTTCCTGCGCAGGCTGCTCGGCCGCTGACCCGGCGGCCCGCGGCCGTCTGGGACGATGAGCCGCATGAGGGCCTACCTGGGTGCGGCGCTGGCCGCCCTGGCCCTCCTGCTCGGCACGGCGCCGCCCGCGGCCGCGCACGCCACGCTCGTCGACTCCGATCCCGACGAGGGGGCGGTGGTCGCCACCGCCCCCGACACGGTCGTGCTGACCTTCAACGAGCCGGTCCGCCTCACCTCCCAGCCGATCCGGGTCTACGACGCCGAGGGTGAGCAGGTCGAGTCCTCCGCGAGCGCCGACGACCGGCAGGTCACCGTGGCGCTGCCGGGCGCAGCCGACCTCGCGGACGGCACGTACGTCGTCGCGTGGAACGCGCTCTCCGGCGACGGCCACCCGCTGTCCGGGGCGCTCACCTTCTCCGTCGGCGCCCCCAGCGCGTCGCTGGTCGAACCACCGGCCCCGGACAGCAGCTCGCGCGCCGTCACCGTCGTGCGCGACGCGTTGACCGCGCTCATGCTGGTCGGCCTGCTGGTGGCCGCCGGCCTCGCGCTGTTCGTGGCGCGGGTCCTGCCCGCCTCGTGGTCCGGGAGCGACGTGCGCAGGCGGCTGCGCCGGATCACGGCGTACGCCGCCGTCGCGGGCGGGTCCGGCGCGGTGCTGCTGGTCCCGGTCGCGTCGGTCTACGCCCAGGGACGCGAGCTCGACGGCCTGCTGACCTCCTTCTCCCCCGGGCTGGTCGCCAACGAGGCGGCGTGCGCGGCGCTCGTCGTCGTCGGGCTGGCCGTGGCGGTCCGCGCGTCGACCGACGCCCCGCCCGACCCGCGGGCGGTCCGGCTGCTCACCGGCGGAGCGCTGCTCGCCCTGGTCGGACCCGCGCTCGTGGGCCACACCCGGGCGTACGCCCCGTGGCCGCTGCTCGTGCTCTCCGACGTGCTCCACCTCGCCGCCGGCGCCACCTGGCTGGGCGGACTGGTCGGGCTGGTGCTGGCGATGCGGGCGCTCGCCGGTCGCGAGCGGCTGGCGGCCACCACCCTCGCCCGCTTCTCCACCCTCGCCGGCGGACTGCTCCTCGTCGTGGCGGCGACCGGGTCGTTCCTCGGCTGGCGGGTCGTGGGGTCGTGGGACGCGCTGCTGTCCACCACCTACGGCCGGCTCCTGCTGGTCAAGGTGGGGCTGGCGCTGCTGGTCGCCACCCTGGGCGGGTGGAACCGCTGGCGGACGCTGCCGGCGGTCCGCGCCGCGACCGGGTTCGCCGACCGGGAGCGGGCCGCGTCGCTGCTGACCCGCACGGTCCGGGTCGAGGCCGTCCTCCTGGTCGCGCTCCTCGGCACGACCGGCGTCCTGGTCAACCAGCCACCACGGCCGGAGCCGCTGACCGCGGCGTCCGGCACCACGGGCGCGTCCACGGCCGGCGTCGGCGACCTGCGGGTGCTCGCGGTGATGTCGCCGCAGCGCCCGGGGACCAACACCCTGCTGGTGCAGGTGCAGGACGACGCGGGCGACCCCGTCGACCTGCCGGTCGCCCCCGCGGTCCGCCTCCGCGGACCCGACGGGACGGCCGACGACGTCGCGGTGGAGCCGGTCGGGTCCGGTACGTGGCGGGCGGAGGTGGTGGTCCCGACGCCGGGCACCTGGGAGGTGGAGGTCGGCCTGGCCACCAGCGAGCGCGAGCAGGTGCGGACGACGGTCAGGCTGACGGTCGCACCCTGAGCGGCACCGGCACGGTGTGCAGGAAGCCGTCGACGCGCACCTGCACGAAGAGCCGGTAGTCACCGGGCTGCTCGATGTCGGTGTGGAAGGTCAGCGCGGTGCCGTCCGCCGTGACCTCCGGTGCGTCCAGCGGGTGCAGGTGCGCGATCGCCCCGGTCGCGGTGTCGAAGCCGGTGACGTGCCCGTACGCGTCGAGCCAGGTGCCGAGGGTGACCGCGCGACCGGCCGCGTCCCGGACCAGCAGCGTGAGCCGGCCGTCAGGACCGACCGCCGGCGCCTGCCCGACGGTGACCCGCACGACGTCGTCACCGCCGACGGTGTCGCCCGGGTCACCCGGCGGGAGCGACACCTCCTTGCCGAGGACCACGTGGTCGCCGTTGCCGCCGTCGTCGACCGCGACCAGCTCGGCGACGACGCGGTAGGCCCCCGCGTCGGGCACGTCGAGCGGGACCGACCAGGTGCCGTCGGCGGCCATCGTCGGGTGCAGGTGGCGGAAGACCTCGAGCCGGTCGTCGACGACGTAGAGGTGCAGCGGCTTGGTCTGCTCCTCGAGGAACTCGGTGACCGGCGCTCCCTCGAAGTCGATGCGGAACCTCAGCTCCCGCGCACCGGACGCGCTCTCCCGGACCTGGAGGCCGTCGAGCGAGTAGCCGACCTCGGTCGGGCTGGTGCCGTCGCCCACGGCCATCGACACCAGGCCGGCGCCGACGTGCTCGTGGCCGGGCTCGACGCGCGAGGCGTCCGCCGAGCAGCCCGTCGCGACCGCGAGGGCGAGCACCGCGGCGCACGCTCCCCGTGCGGTCGGACCTGTCACGTCGTCAGCCTAGGCGGCGCGGGAACACAACTTTCCGCGCGCCCACGACGTCCCCCCACCGACAGTCCACGACCTCCCGGGGGAACCGCATGCACCGCTCGTCCGTCCTGACCGCCTCCACGCTGCTCGGCCTCGCGATGCTGGCGCCCGCCGCGCAGGCGCTGCCGGCGTCCGCCCCGGTCCCCGTGTGCAACGGCGCTCGGGCCACGATGGTCGGCACCGGCGCCACCGTGACCGGCACCGAGGGCGACGACGTCATCGTGATCGGGCCCGCCACCACGGTCCACGCGCTCGGCGGCGACGACCAGATCTGCGTCTCCTCCGACGGGGCCGTGATCGACGGGACCACCGAGCCGGCCGCGGTCCGGCAGATCGACGCCGGCGCCGGCGAGGACGAGGTGCTGCTCACCACCGAGTCGCTTGCTGCCGGCAGCTCGATCGACCTCGGTGACGGCTCGGACACCCTGGTCGCCGCGCAGGCGGGCGGCTTCCTCGCCCTCGACCTCCAGGAGCAGAGCCTGGAGGTCGACCGCGCGCTGGTCGCCCGCGTCATCGATGGCGACGACGCCTACCTGCTCGCGCCCGACGTCGACCTCCAGGGCGACGGGAGCAGCAACACCCTGACCGCCACGTCGTGCGACGCCCGGCTGCGGGGCGGGCCGGGGAACGACGTGCTCCGGAGCCTGTCCGGGGACGCGACGTGGGACGTCTATGCCCTCGACTGCGACGAGCAGCGCCTCGACGCGGAGGCGGGCGCCGGCGACGACCTGATCCGCGGCAGCCAGGGTGACGACCGCCTGCTCGGCAACGGCGGCGCCGACCGGATCGAGGGGCGTGGCGGTCGCGACGGGATCGAGGGCAACAAGGACGACGACGTCCTGGACGGCGGAGACGGCCGCGACACGGTGCGCGGCAACGGCGGGGCGGACCGGGCCACCGGCGGCGCGGGAGCCGACTGGTTGGACGGCGGCGCCGGGCGCGACCGGGTCGACGGGGCCAGGGGCCGCGACCGGTGCGTCGCCGAGGTCGAGCGCCGCTGCGAGCGCTGAGCGTCCGGCGTCAGGCGGACGCGGGCCGCAGCATCGCGTCGAGCAGCGCGCGCAGGCTCGCGAAGTGCCGCTCGGCGGACTCCTCGTCGTACATCGAGGTGTCCGACATCGAGTAGCCGTGCGGGCCGGGGAACACCTCGTTGCGCGCGGCGAGCCCGGCCGCGTCCAGCGCGGCACCCAGCGCCTCGACCGCCTCGGGCGGCATCGACCGGTCGTCCGAGGCGTGCCCGAAGGCGTACGACGCCCGGGCCGTGGCGATCGCGAGGTGCGGGCTGTCCGGGGCGTCCGTCACCAGGCCGCCGCCGTGCCAGCCGCCGACGGCGACGACGGCGGGGTCGAGGCCCGACGCGCGGATCGCGATGCGCGCGCCCATGCAGTAGCCGGTGACGCCGACCTCGTCGGTCGCGACCTCGGGGAGCGCGCGGAGCGCGGCGAGGTAGGCCGGGAGGTCACGCTCCAGCTGGTCGGGGGTCAGCCGCTGGACGCGGCCCATCGCCTCGCCCATGAACTCCTCGCGCGCGCCCGGCTCGCGGAGGTCGCGCGTGGGCGAGGTCTCGGCGGCGCTGCCCTCGCGAAAGAAGACGTTCGGCGCGAGGACGGTGTAGCCCCAGGAGGCGATCCGGTCGGCCATCTCCTCGATCCGCGGTCGCAGCCCGATCGCGTCGATGACGAACAGGACGCCCGGCGCGGGCGCGCCGCCGGGAGCGGGAGCGACGTACGCCTCGGCGTCGCCGTCGGGCAGGGTCAGCGTGGTGGTCGGCACGCGCCGAGGCTAGCCCCCGAGCCCTATCGCGGCGACGTGTCTGCGTCGTCGCGCTCCGGCGTCAGCGGCTCGAGCCGCGCGAGGAGGTAGAGCAGGGCCGCGAGGCCGAGCTGCACGCCCAGCACCAGCGCGAGGGTGGCGTCGAGCTCGTCGAACAAGGTGCCCGCCTTTCCAGGTCGGGCCAGTGTGCCCGGCACCCGCCGCGGGCGGGCACACCCGAAGTGGCGTGCCATCACGATGCGCTGGACCTGGTTGATGCCGTCACACCACCCTGTGTCGACGTGTGCCACGTCACACCGATCCATGCCGTGCGCGACTTGTTGAAGATCCGCCAACACGGACCGGTCTCCGGCATGGATACGACCTACGGCTACGCGCCGACCGAGAAGATGCTCGACACGAACGCTTCAGCAGGGCGTCGACCGCCCCCTCGGGGCACGTCCCCACTCCGTCGACGCTGGACATGCGGACGAAGCCCGCCTTGCCGGCGTCGGTGACGATGAAGCTGGCGAGCAGGTCGCCGGCACCGAACACGGCTCGAGCCTGCACGGCCTGGTAGCTCTCGAACGATGCCCGGTCGTTGCGCCACGCCTCGTAGAGGCGTCCCGCGGCAAGCCGTCGATCTTCGTGCCGCACCAGCCGCACGCGGGCGACGTCGACGTGCTCGAGCGCGAGTAGGTCGTTGAACGTCAGCGTCTCGTCACCTTCATGTCGAACGGCGCTACCTGGTCAGGGCCGGGATGAGGGGGCGTGGGTTCAGCTTTCGACGGCTGCGTTGTAGGCCTCAAGGAGGCCGGCGGGGAGCCGCCCGGCGCCACCGCAGTCTGGAAGGCCGGGGCGCGCGCCTCGTCGGGACGGTGCTCAGGCGAGGGAGAGGAAGAGCTTCTCCATCTTCTTCACGTCGAGGCTGTCGGCGTTGCCGTCGTTCTCGACGAGGCACTGCTGCAGGCCGGAGGCGACGATGGCGAACCCGGCGCGGTCGAGCGCCTTGGACACGGCGGCGAGCTGGGTGACGACGTCCTCGCAGTCGCGTCCTTCCTCGAGGAGCCGCAGCACGCCGGAAAGCTGGCCTTGGGCGCGCTTGATGCGGTTGATGACCGGCTTCATCGAGGTCGGGTCGAGCTCCATCAGTTCTCCTGGCTGTTCTGGGTGAGTGCGGCGAGGGCCGCGGTCAGGCGCTGCTTGGCGTCGGCGGCGACCGCGTCGAGGGCGTCGCTGTCGGCGAGGCCCATCATCGCGTCGGGGTCGAACGCTTCGACGAGGGTGGTCTGGTCGCCGAGGGCCCGGACGACGACGTTGCACGGCAGGACCGCGGCGATGGACGGGTCCAAGGTGAGCGCCTCGTAGGCGAGTGCGGGTCGGCAGGCGCCGAGGATGACCTGGGGCGCGACGTCGACGTCGAGCTTGGTCTTCAGCGTGGCCCTGAGGTCGATCTCGGTGAGGATGCCGAACCCCTGCTCGGCGAGTGCCTGGCGGGTGGCGTTGACGGCTTCGTCGTAGGGCTGGTTCAGCGTGGCGCTGAGGGTGAAGGTGGTCATCAGGCGCTCTTCCTCTGCTCGACGGTCTGCGTGGAGCTCTGCTCGGCGAGGGCGGCCTCGACGTCGAGATCGCGCACGGCCGTCAGGATCTGCTCGAGCGCGGCTGCCGGCAGGGCGCCGGGCTGAGAGAACACCAGGGTCCCGCCCTTGAACGCCATGAGCGTCGGGATGGAGGTGATGTTCGCGGCCGCGGCGAGAGCCTGCTCAGCCTCGGTGTCGACCTTGCCGAACACGACGTCGGCGTGCGCGTTCGAGGCAGCCTCGTAGATGGGCGCGAACATGCGGCACGGGCCGCACCACGACGCCCAGAAGTCGACGAAGACGACGTCGTTCTCGGTGATGGTGCGCTCGAAGTTCTCGGCACCCAGGTTGATGGTGGCCATCAGGCTCACTCCTCTGCTGTGTCTCGGATGGTGGCTGCCCACCGCAACGAGGATACCCCCTCCCGTATTCCGCGGCGCCTGGAGCACGGCTCGCGCGACGACTTGCGGGAATACCCCCGGGGGTGTGTACGGTTGCATACCTCGATACCCCACTGGGTATCCGGCAAGGCACAGGAGGAAAGCACTGATGAGCACCCGCACCCCTGAGATCGACATCGAGCAGCTCGCCGCTGCACTGAACGACGACGAGTCAGGCGAGGCAGCGCTCATCGACGTGCGCGAAGCGGGCGAGTACGCCGCCGGCCACGTCCCCGGTGCTGCGCTGATGCCGATGAGTCGCCTGTCCTCTCGCGTGGGCGAGCTGGACAAGACGCGGCCTGTCTACGTGGTGTGCGCCTCCGACAACCGCAGCGCCGCCATGACTGACCTGCTCGTCGCGAACGGGTATCGGGCCTACTCGGTGGCCGGCGGAACCCAGGCCTGGGCCGCCTCCGGCCGTGCCCTCGACGTCGGCCTGTGATTCCCGACCTGTACGACCCGCTCGCCACCGCGTCGACCGACCGACAGGAGACCCACGAGATGACCGAGACCACCGACCTGACCATCATCCCCATCGAGACCCCGAGCCTGGGCGACCGCAGCTACCTCGTCCACGACGGTGAGGTCGCCTTCGTGGTCGACCCGCAGCGCGACATCGACCGCGTGCTCGGCCTTCTCGAGAAGCACTCGGTCGAGTTGACCCACGTCTTCGAGACCCACATCCACAACGACTACGTCACCGGCGGCCTCGCCCTCGCGCAGGCAACCGGTGCCCAGTACCTCGTCAACGGCGAGGACGACGTGTCCTTCGTCCGCACCCCCGTGGCGGACGGGCAAGTCGTCGAGGTGGGTGAACGGATGCGCGTAACCGCGCTGGCAACCCCCGGCCACACGTTCACCCACCTCTCCTACGCGCTGTTCGACGCCGCACGTGCTGAGCAAGTCGCGGTATTCACTGGCGGCTCGCTCCTCTACGGCGCCACTGGGCGCCCTGACCTCCTTGGCGCCGAGCACACGCACGACCTGGTCCACCACCAGCACGCCTCTGCGCACAAGCTCGCCGAGCTGCTGCCCGACGAGGCCGAGGTGTACCCGACCCACGGGTTCGGGTCGTTCTGCTCCGCCACGCAGTCGGATGCGACCTCGTCGACGATCGGGCAGGAGAAGAAGTCGAACCCGGTCCTCACCCAAGACGAGCAGACCTACGTCGACGAGCTCCTTGCCGGTCTCGGCGCCTACCCGTCCTACTACGCCCACATGGCGCCCGCCAACGCCGACGGGCCGTCCGAACCCGACCTCTCCGCCCCGGTCCGCGCGGAGGCCGCTGAACTGCGTCGGCGCATCGAGGCCGGTGAGTGGGTCGTGGACCTGCGCAACCGCACCGCGTTCGCTGCCGGGCACGCCCCGGGCACGCTGAACTTCGGTCTCGACGGCGGTTTCGCCACGTACCTCGGCTGGCTCATCACGTGGGGCACCCCCGTCACCCTCCTCGGCGAGACACCCGAGGACGTCGCAGAAGCGCAGCGCGAGCTGGTCCGCATCGGCATCGACCGCCCCGCCACACACGCCACCGGCGGTCCGCAGGACTGGTCCGACCGAGAGCTCAGCTCGTTCCCCACCGCCACGTTCGCCGACCTCGCCCAGGTCCGTCACCACCGCGACATCGTCATCCTCGACGTCCGCCGAGCCGACGAGCACGACAAGGCCCGCATCGCCGGCGCCGTCAACATCCCCATCCACGAACTCCCGCAGCGCCTGGCCGACGTCCCGGCCGGCGAGGTGTGGGTCCACTGCGCCGGCGGCTACCGCGCCTCCGTGGCCGCATCGTTCCTCTCCGCCGCCGGGACGAAGCTCGTCGCGGTCGACGACAGCTTCGACAACGCCGAGAAGGTCGGACTGCACCTCGTGGGGCCCGAGGCGTGACCTTCGCACTCCTTGCCGCCGTCGTCGCCGGCGCGTTCATCGGGCTCAGCCTCGGTGCGCTCGGCGGCGGCGGGTCCATCCTGGCCGTCCCCGTGCTCCTCGCGCTCGAGCAGACGCCCGCTCAGGCGACCACCGGGTCGCTCGTCATCGTCGGCACCACCTCCCTGGCCGGCGCCGTCACCGCCCGGCGGGCTGGAAATGTCCTGCTCGCGCGCGGCATCGCATTCGGGGCCGTCGCCATCGCCGGTGCCGTCGCAGGCGCTCGCGCGTCAGCTGCCGTGCCCGAGCCCGTCCTGCTGGCCGCGTTCGCCGGGCTCATGCTCGTCGTGGCCGGGCTGATGGTCAGCCGCCAGGTCCGCAGCCGACGCGGAAACAGCGCGGGAACCCACGCCGCCAAGCCGCAGCTCGACGACCCGATCATCACGTTCAGCCCCACCTTCATGTGCCAGTGCCCGCGCGCGCTGAAGGTCCTCGTCACCGCGACCGCGGTCGGGCTGCTCACAGGGTTCCTCGGCGTCGGCGGCGGGCTCCTCGTCGTCCCCGCCCTCACCCTCGCGCTCGCGCTGCCCATGGGCTACGCCGCCGGCACGTCGCTGGTCGTCATCACCATCACCAGCGCGTCGGCGCTCGCCACCCGCGCCGGCACCGGCATCGCCCCCGACTGGTGGCTCGTCGCCGCCCTCACCGTCACCGCCGTCGCCGGCTCCATCGCCGGCGCCCGCCTCGCCGCCCACACCGACACACGACGGCTATCCGCCGTCTTCACCGCCCTGGTGCTCCTCGTCGCCGCCTACACCGCCGCAACCGCCCTACCCGCCCTCATCTGACCCGCTCACCCCACTTCGTCCACGTACGCCAGACCGTCTCACCCCGACACAGGAACGAGTTCCGCTCATGACGTCGACGGCCACCCGCCGCCACGCCCAGACCCCGCCCCACGGCCCCTCCGACGCGGACCCCTACGGCATCGGCTACCGCCCCGGCCCCCTCGGTCGCCTCGGCCTCTGGGTCACCCACCACCGCAAGGCCACCGCCCTCGTGTGGCTGCTCCTCGTCATCGGCCTCGGCGCGTTCGCGCCCAAGGTCGAAGCCAACCTGTCCGGCGCCGGCTGGCAGGCCGACGGTTCCGAGTCCGTCGCCGTGCGCGAGCTCGCCACCGAGAGCTTCGGCGGCAACGCCAGCTCCGCCATCCAGGTCGTCATCCACTCGACCGACGGACCCGTCATCCAGGGCGCGGGCGCGAACGTCATCGACGAGGCCACTCGCATCCTCGAGGCCGAGCCCCGCATCGCCGACGTCATCGCCCCCCAGCCCGGCGCCACGCTCAGCCAGGACGGCAAGACCGCAGTCATCCTCGCTGGCGCCGGTGCCGACACCAACGAGATGGTCCGCGTCGCCGACGACCTCAAGGGTCAGCTCGAGGGCCTCTCCGGTGACGGCATCGAGGTCAACCCGACCGGCGCCTCGCTACTGTGGTCGGACTTCAACGAAGCCAACCTCGACGCCATGCTCACGTCCGAGATGATGTCGTGGCCCGTCACCCTGGCCATCCTCGTCCTCGCCTTCGGCGCCCTCGTCGCCGCCGGGCTGCCGCTCATCCTCACCCTCGCCGGGCTCGTCGCCTCCGCCGGCTCACTGGTGCTCATCAACGAGCTCATCCCCGTGTCCATCTGGGCGATGAACTTCGCGATGATGTTCGCCCTCGCGCTCGGCATCGACTACGCGCTCTTCCTCGTCGTCCGGTTCCGAGCCGCCCGCATGGGCCACCACGAGACCCCACGCCAGGCCATCGCCGAGACCATGGACACCGCCGGCAAGGCCGTCCTCCTCTCCGGCGCCACCGTCCTCGTCTCGCTGACCGCCGTCATGCTCGTGCCCTCACCCGCGTTCCGGTCCATGGCCGGCGGCATCATGCTCGCCGTCGTCTTCGTTCTCCTGGCCACCCTCACCCTGCTCCCGCTCGTGCTGTTCAAGCTCGACGACCGCATCAACAAGGGTGCGCTCACGTGGGTCCACACCGGCGAGCACCGGTCCGCGAAGTTCGCCGCCTGGGGCGAGCGCCTCTGGAAGCGCCCCGTCGCGTTCGGGCTCGCGTCCCTCGTCGTCCTGCTCGCCCTCGCCGCGCCCGTCCTCGGCCTGAAGACCGCGATGCCGTCCATCCAGGTCCTTCCCGACGACGCCAGCGCCCGCATCGGCTACAACCAGGTCAAGGACGCCTTCGGCGACGGAGCCCCCGGCACCCTCCAGGTCATCGCCGACGCCGCCGACGCCGACGCCACCGCCAAGGCCCTCAGCAGCGACCCGGGCATCGCCGGCGCCATGCCCGCGCAGCCCTCAGCCAGCGACACCGGTGCGGGCTCTGACCTGGTGCTCATCCAGGCCATCCCCACCGTCGACCCGTCCGACCCCGAGCTGTCCGACACCGTCGACCGGCTCCGCGGCGACCTCCCGTCCTCCGCCCTCGTCGGTGGCGCGGCCGTGGAGAACCTCGACCTCAAGGCACAGCTCGACGAGTCCACCCCGTTCGTCATCGGCGTCGTCCTCGCCCTCGGGTTCCTACTCCTGCTCATCGCCCTGCAGGCGCCGCTCATCTCGCTGCTCGGCACGCTCGCCAGCCTGCTCTCGACCGCCGCTGCGTTCGGTGTCGCACGACTGGTGTTCCAGGACGGCGTCGGCGCCGACCTCATGGGCTTCGAGCACCAGGGCTTCCTCGACGCGTGGGCGCCTGTGTTCTTCTTCGCGATGATCTTCGCCATCGCCATGGACTACACCGTCTTCCTCCTCGCCTCCGCCAAGGAGCACTACGAGAAGTCCGGTGACCCCCGAGAGGCCATGGTCGGCTCTCTCGCCCACTCCGGACGCGTGATCTTCGCCGCCGGCGCCGTCATGGTCGCGGTGTTCTTCACCTTCGCTCTCTCCGGACCGCTGCCCCCGAAGGAGATGGGCATCGTCCTCGGCGTCGCCGTCCTCCTCGACGCGTTCCTCGTCCGCCTCGTCCTACTGCCCGTGATGCTCCGCCTCACCGGCGACGCCGCCTGGTGGACCCCACGCTGGCTCGCCCGCGTCCTGCCCAACATCACCTTCTCCCACGGCTGAGCCGCACCCGCTCACTGCCTGATCAACCAGCCCAGCTCACCCCACAGAACGGAGTCACCCTCATGTGTCGACCCACCACCTGCAAGACCTGCAGCAAGACCACCTGGGCCGGTTGCGGCCAGCACGTCGCCGACGTCAAGGCGCGCGTGCCCAGCGGTCAGTGGTGCAACGGACAGCACACCCCAGCCGAGGTCGCCGCCGCGAAGGCTGCCCGATCCGACACGACCGGCAACCCCAGCGGCGGCTTCCTCTCGCGGCTCTTCGGCCGCTGACCCCCTGAACCGGGTGGGGGACGTTCCCCCGGCGTTCCCCACCCCTACCCCTCGAACGGAACGAAACCCGTGAACCTCGACCGTGCCGTACTGGCCTTGGCCGGCACCATCACCCTTACCAGCGCCCTGTTCGCCGCCCTCATCTCCCCGTGGCGGCTCCTCCTCACCGGCTTCGTCGGCCTCAACCTGCCGCAGTCCGCCAGCACCGGCGTCTGCCCAGCCGCGGCGGTGTTTCGCCACATGGGGGTCGACGCAGGTTGCGCGTTTCGCTGAGACCCGCCTGACCGGGCGCGGCCAACTGCATCTCAACAGTGTGATGTCGTAGCCGTGACCAGGAAGGAGTAGACGGTGAGCGACGAGCAGGCGGCACCAGTCCCCTCCAGGTACTCCGAAGCAAGGCAGGAGTTCGAGGTCGACGTCGTGGTCATCGGCGGGGGCCAAGCAGGTCTCGCGACCGCGTTCTACCTACGACGAGCCGGGCTCGTACCGGGTCGCGAGCTCGTCATCGTGGACGCGGCAGACCGCCCGGGCGGGTCATGGCCACGCATGTGGCACGGGTTGCGGCTGTTCTCCCCGGCCGGCTTCTCCTCGCTACCAGGGTGGATGATGCCGCCGTGGGACGACGCCACCCGCGGCTTTCCGCCGCGGGACCACGTGGTGGAGTACCTGACCCGCTACGAGGAGAAGTACGACCTGCACGTGCTGCGTCCGCACCGGGTTGAGTCGGTACGTCGCGCCGACGAGGACCCCGGCGGCCGACTGCTCGTCACAGCTGACGGGCTCGCCCTGTCGGCTCGTGCGGTGGTCTCGGCGACGGGGACGTGGGACAGGCCCTTCTGGCCGGCGTATCCGGGAATGCGGACGTTCGCGGGGCGGCAGCTGCACGCGAGCGACTACCGACAGCCAGAGGAGTTCGCCGGCCAGCGAGTCGTCGTCGTCGGTGGCGGGAACTCGGCTGCACAGATCCTCGCTGAGGTCTCCACGGTCGCGCAGGCGACGTGGGTGACGACCCGTCCGCCTCGGTTCCTGCCCGATGACGTCGACGGCCGGGTCTTGTTCACGACCGCCCGGGCCCGCATCGAGGCGCTCGAGCAAGGCCGGGAGCACGCCGGCGTGGCTGGCCTGGGTGACATCGTGATGGTCGCCAGCGTGAAGCACGCCCGTGACCGGGGCGTTCTCCGCGCCAACCCCATGTTCACCAGGCTGACCGCAGGCGGCATCGCCTGGGCCGACGGGACGACCCTGGCGTGCGATGCCGTCATCTGGTGCACCGGCTTCCGGCCCGCATTGGGTCACCTGCGTGCGTTGGGACTGCGTACGCGTGACGGTCACATCCCCGTCGGTGGCCCGTCCGGCACCCGGTCCGTCGGGGAGCCGCGGTTGCACCTCGTCGGCTACGGGGACTGGACCGGCCCGGCGTCGGCCACGCTGTCCGGGGTGGGCCCGTCCGCCCGGGCCACCGCGGCCGAGCTCACCAGCCGGTAGCAGGGCAGTCGCTGCGCCGCCGACTTGCAGCTGCGGGCCAGTCCGGCTTCAAGAACCAGACCGGTAGAGACTCCCCGACCTGCATGGCGCCGTGGTCTCCGCGCGGGCACGCGCCCAGCAGGCCGCTGGTGTCACACAGGCGACACACAAACCGGTGCTGCGTGGTTCCTGACAGTGCCGATTCAGGCCGCAGCAGGCCCACTGCACGACGCCACAACGAGGGCACAATGGCCCCATCTTCGGAGTGCGACGGCGGAGAAACCGCAGGTCAGAGCTCTGACTGCACCCCTGCGAGGAGCTGCCGTGCCATCACGATCCGCTGGACCTGGTTGGTGCCCTCGTAGATCTGGGTGATCTTGGCGTCGCGCATCATCCGCTCGACCGGGTAGTCGCGGGTGAAGCCGTAGCCGCCGAGCACCTGGACCGCGTTGACGGTGACCTCCATGGCGACGTCGGAGGCGAAGCACTTGGCCGCGGCGCCGAAGAAGGTGAGGTCGTCGTCGCCGCGCTCGGAGCGGCCGGCGGCGGCGTAGGTCATCTGGCGGGCCGCCTCGACCTTCATGCCCATGTCGGCGAGCATGAACTGCATGCCCTGGAAGTCGCTGACCGACTTCCCGAACTGCTGGCGCTCCTTCGCGTAGTCGAGCGCGTAGTCGAGCGCACCCTGGGCGACGCCGACGGCCTGAGCGGCGATGGTGACCCGGGTGTGGTCGAGGGTCTTCATCGCCGTCGCGAAGCCCGAGCCCTCCTCGCCGATCATGCGGCTGGCGGGGATGCGGACGTTGTCGAGGTAGACCTCGCGGGTCGGGCTGCCCTTGATGCCGAGCTTCTTCTCGGGGGCACCGAAGGAGACGCCCTCGTCGGACTTCTCGACGACGAACGCCGAGATGCCGCCGCGGGTCTTCTTCTCGGGGTCGGTGACGGCCATGACGGTGTAGTACTCCGACTCGCCGGCGTTGGTGATCCAGCGCTTCACGCCGTCGAGCACCCACTCGTCGCCGTCGCGGACCGCGCGGGTCTTCATGCCGCCGGCGTCGGACCCGGCGTCGGGCTCGGAGAGGCAGTAGGAGAAGCCGCCCTCGCCCTTGGCGAGCTTCGTGAGGTAGGTCTGCTTGAGCTCCTCCGAGCCGGCGATCTGCACCGGCAGCGAGCCCAGCTTGTTGACCGCGGGGATCAGCGAGGACGACACGCACGCGCGGGCGACCTCCTCGATCACCAGCACGGTGGCAAGCGCGTCGGCGCCGGCGCCGCCGTACTGCTCGGGCACGTGGGGGGCGTGGAAGTCCGAGGCGAGCAGCGCCTCGGCGGCCTCGTGGGGGTAGCGCGCCTCCTCGTCGACGGCGGCCGCGAACGGCGCGATCTTGGCGTCGCAGAGCGCACGGACGGCCTCGCGGACCGCCTGGTGCTCCTCGGAGAGGGCGTAGAGGGGGAACTCGCTCATGACGACAGATTCTAGGACGTCCATGCATCTACGAGGAGGCGTCTACGGTGTGGTCATGG
The DNA here is from genome assembly GCF_020991065.1 of Nocardioides okcheonensis. Taxonomy (NCBI): domain Bacteria; kingdom Bacillati; phylum Actinomycetota; class Actinomycetes; order Propionibacteriales; family Nocardioidaceae; genus Nocardioides; species Nocardioides okcheonensis. The sequence goes on along the minus strand of NZ_CP087710.1, from coordinate 3,839,811 downwards.
CCACGTCATGGCAGGACCCAGCGACCGTCGACCGGATGCTCGACGAGCAGCAGACCTGGGCGGTCGTCGGCCTGTCCGGCGACCCGACGCGCACCGCGTACAGCATCGCCTCGCTGCTCCAGCAGCGCGGCAAGCGCATCGTGCCGGTGCACCCGTCGTTCGCCGACCCGGCGACGCCGCCCGTCCTCGGCGAGCAGGGCTACGCGACGCTGGCCGACATCCCGTTCGCGGTCGACGTGGTCGACGTGTTCCGCCGCTCCGAGGCCGCCGGGCAGTTCGCCGACGAGGCGGTCGGGATCGGCGCGGGCGGGGTGTGGTTCCAGCTCGGCGTGGTCGACGAGGACGCGTTCGCCCGCACCCTCGCCGCGGGCGTCCCGATGGTGATGGACACCTGCCCCGCGATCGAGTGGCGCCGCCGGGGCGCCTGACTCACAGCTCGACCGCTGCCTCGGCCATCGGGATGCCGAGCTGGGCGAGGCACTCCTCCAGCACCCACATCACGTCGAGGGTGTCGTCGAGCGGCATCACCGGGCTCTCGGTGAGCCCGGCCGCGAGGCACCGGTGCACCTCGTCGGCCTGGTGGGTGTAGCCACGCCCGGTGGCGGGGTGCTCGAGCGTGCGCGGCTCGTCGTCGCCGCGGCGCACGACGAGGCGCTCGGGGTGGTGGAACGGCGGGCACAGCTCGATCGAGCCCTCGGTGCCGACGACGACCGCCGACCCGGGTGTGGCCGACGCCAGCGAGCAGGACAGGGCGGCCGCCCGCCCGTCGTCGTGGGCGAGGTGGATCGCGGCGGTCGCGTCGGCCCCGTTGGGGAAGCGGGTGCCGGTGGCCACGACCCGGTCGGGGCGCCCGAGGACGTGCTGGGCGAGCGAGATCGGGTAGACGCCGAGGTCGAGGACCGAGCCGCCGCCGAGCGCGAGGTCGAAGAGCCGGCTGGAAGGGTCGTACGCGCGGTGGGCCCCGAAGTCGGCCTGCACGAGGACCGGGTCACCGATCTCGCCCGCCGCGACGAGCTCGCGGGCCGCGACCACGGCCGGCTGGAAGCGGGTCCACATCGCCTCCATGCAGAAGACCCCGGCGTCGCGGGCCGCCGCGACCACCTCGCGCGCACCGGCGAGGGTCGCGGTGAAGGCCTTCTCGACCAGCAGCGGCGTCCCGCGCTCGATCGCGGCGAGGGCGATCGCGTGGTGCTGCGGGTGCGGGGTGGCGACGTAGAGCACGTCGAGCTCGGCGTCGAGCAGGTCGCCGTAGGTGCCGGACCCGGCGGCACCGACCCGGCTGGCGAACTCCGCGGCGCGATCGGCGTCGCGACTGCCGACGAAGGCGATCTCGGCGTCCGGCACCAGGGCGAGGTCCTCGGCGAAGGCGGCGGCCATCCGGCCGGTGGCGGCGATTCCCCAACGTACGGTCATGGGGCCACCCTAGGGACAATGGGGGCGTGCGCGACCTCCACGTCCAGGCCGGCCCCGGGCTCCCCGAGGGCCTGGTCGTGCCTGCCGCCGAGCTGGTCGAGCGGTTCTCCCGCTCCCCCGGGCCCGGCGGCCAGTCGGTCAACACCACCGACTCCCGGGTCGAGCTGGACTACGACGTCGCGTCCTCGACGGCGCTCACCGACACCCAGCGGCGGCGCGCCCTGCGCCGGTGGCCGGCCGGCGTGGTGTCGATCGCCGCGTCCGAGCACCGCTCCCAGCACCGCAACCGCGTCGCGGCGCGCGAGCGGCTCGCGGACCTGCTGCGCGAGGCCCTCGCCCCGCCCCCGCCGCCGCGCCGGCCGACCCGGCCGAGCCGCGGCGCGAAGGAGCGGCGGCTGAAGGCGAAGAAGGAGCGCGGCGCGACCAAGGCGCTGCGCGGGCGGGTCCGGGACTAGAAGCCCACCCGGCGGGTCTCCCCCGCCGCGGCCCGGCGGACGACCTCGCCCTTGGCGTGGGCGGTCTCGGCCAGCGCGGCCTGGTAGTCGACGAGCCGCTGCTGCAGGTCCGGGTCGCTGGTGCCGAGGATGCGCGCCGCCAGGATGCCGGCGTTCTTGGCGTTGCCGATCGCCACGGTCGCGACCGGGATCCCGCCGGGCATCTGCACGATCGAGAGCAGCGAGTCCATGCCGTCGAGGTACTTGAGCGGCACCGGCACCCCGATCACCGGGAGCGGCGTGAGCGACGCCAGCATCCCCGGCAGGTGTGCGGCGCCGCCGGCACCCGCGATCACGACCGACAGCCCGCGGGTGTGGGCCTGCTGGCCCCACGCCACCATCTCGGTCGGCATCCGGTGGGCGGAGACGACGTCGGCCTCCCAGGTGACGCCGAGCTCGGTGAGCACCTCGCCGGCGGCCTGCATGACCGGCCAGTCGGAGTCCGACCCCATCACGATGCCGACCCGCGCGCCCGCGTGCTGCTGCTGCTCGTCCATGGCCGTCCTCACTCGCTCTCGTTGCCCAGGTCGCCGCGGAACCACGCGGCGGCGTGCCGGGCGCGCTCGAGGCAGTCCTCGAGGTCGTCGCCGTAGGCGTTGACGTGACCGACCTTGCGGCCCGGCCGCAGGTCCTTGCCGTAGAGGTGCACCCGCAGCCGCGGGTCGCGCGCCATCGCGTGCGGCAGCCCGTCGTAGAGGTGCCCCGCGTCGGTGGGTCCGCCGAGGATGTTGACCATCACGGTCCAGGCGGCGCGCGGCGCCGGCGAGCCGAGCGGCAGGTCCATCACCGCCCGGAGGTGGTTCTCGAACTGTGACGTGACCGCGCCGTCCTGGGTCCAGTGGCCCGTGTTGTGCGGACGCATGGCGAGCTCGTTGACGAGGATCCGGCCGTCGGTGGTCTCGAAGAGCTCGACGGCGAGGATGCCCGTCACGTCGAGCTCGCCGGCGATCCGCAGCGCGATCTCCTGCGCCTGCCCGGCGAGGCCGGGGTCGAGGTCGGGCGCGGGGGCGACGACCTCGTGGCAGATCCCGTCGAGCTGGGTGGAGGCCACGACCGGGTACGCCGCGGCCTGGCCGCTGGGCGACCGGGCGACCAGCGCGGACAGCTCGCGCCGGAAGTCGACGAGCTCCTCGGCCAGCACCTCGACCCCGGCAGCGGCGGCCGCGTCGAAGGCGACCTGCGCCTCGCCGAGCGCCCGGACGACCCACACGCCCTTGCCGTCGTAGCCGCCGCGGGTCGTCTTGAGCACGCACGGCAGGCCGAACGCCTCGACCTCGGCGGTGGTGGTGACGACGGCGTTGCGCGGGCACGGCACGTCGAGCTCGGCGAGGCGGCGGCGCATGACGGCCTTGTCCTGGGCGTGGACGAGCGCGTCCGGCCCGGGGCGCACGGCGACCCCGTCGGCCTCGAGGGCGTGGAGGTGGTCGGTGGGGACGTGCTCGTGGTCGAAGGTCACCACGGCGGCCCCCGCGGTGACGGCGCGCAGGGCCGCGAGGTCGCGGTGGTCGCCGACGAGGTGGTCGGGGATCACCTGGGCCGCGGAGACGCCCTCGGCCTCGGCGAGCAGGCGCAGCGGCAGGCCCAGGCCGATGGCCGGCTGGGCCATCATCCGGGCGAGCTGCCCACCTCCGATGACGGCGAGCGTGGGGGCACGGTGCGAGCCGGTCGAGGACACGCGAGGGAGTCTAGGGTCAGGCTCCGCGACCGGCCGCGTGGGTCTCGAAGCGCAGCCCGCGACCACGGTGGGTGGTGATGAGCGTCGGGTTGCGCGGGTCGTCGCCGAGCTTGCGGCGCAACCAGCCCAGGTGCACGTCGATGGTCTTGGAGCTGGTGTAGAACGACGTCTGCCAGACCTCCGACATCAGCTCGCCGCGGGTGACGATGTCACCCGGACGTGCCATCAGCGCGCGCAGGAGCTGGAGCTCCTTGCGCGCGAGCCTGATCTCGTCGTCACCACGCCACACCTGACCGGTCTCGGGGTCGAGACGGACGTCCTGCACTGCCAGCACGGGCCCGACGGTAGGGACGAGCGGGCGGCGCGGAGGCCCGTATGGGCGAATTGTGGCGAACTGGTCTGGTCCACCGCGACCGTGGTGCTCACGCGCCGACCCGGAACACCGGCCACCCGATCTCGGTGCGCCAGCGCCGTTCGTCCGGGTCGTCGCGCGGCCCCACGAGGTAGCGCTCGTGGACCGGTCCGTCGACCGCCAGGGCGTTGTCGACGACCCACCTCCCGAGCTCGCCGTAGGTGACGTCGATGTCGTCGTGGGCGCCGACGTGGACCGTGACCGCGAGCTCGACGGCCGGGAGCGTGGCCCTGCGGACGCGTCCGCGCGGCGTCAGGGACGCGGGCGCCGGGACGTGCACCAGGGCACTGCCCCGGCCGGACTCGAACAGCTCGTTGCCGTAGACGCCGCCGACCGGTCCGGCCGGCTCCGGGACCACCGCGTCGAGCTCGGACACGGCCCCGGCGAACCACGACAGCACGTCGTCGAGCCCCACCTCGTCCTGCACGGCCGCGACGTCGCGCGCCGCCAGCGACCGCAGCTCCACGGCGAGCGCGGGTGGTTCGGGGGCCAGCAGCCGCCGCAGCGAGGCGACCGCCGAGCGGGTCCGCTCGAGCTGCGCCTCGAGCTGCTCGAGGTGCCCGCTGACGAGCTCGGCACGGTCGCGGTGGTCGCGTGCGTCGATGATCCGACGGACCTCCGCCAGCGGCACGTCGAGCTCGCGCAGGCGGTGGATGACCTGCGCCGTCGGGATCTGGGACGCCCCGTAGGAGCGGTAGCCGGTGGCGGGGTCGACGTGCTCGGGCACGAGCAGGCCCGCGTCGTGGTGACGGCGCAGCGTCCGCACGCTCAGGTGCGTCAGGCGGGAGAACTCGCCGATGGAGAGCATGCCCGCAGCATGCACCCTCCCCCCGGGGGAAGGTCGAGTGCTTGACCCTCTCCCCGCGGGATGCCCCACTGTCGGTCCATGGACACCTACACCACCGTCGCACCCGACCAGCTCCCCGCCGTCGTCCTCGACTTCCTGACCGCGCACGCCGCGCGGGAGGTGGGCGAGGCGATCGGGGCCTTCACCGCCGACGCCACGGTCACCGACGAGGGACGCACCTACCGCGGGACCTCCGAGGTGCTGGAGTTCCTCGGCTCGGCCGGATCGCAGTTCACCTACACGACGACGCTCGTCGGGGCCGGACGCGCCGACGGGGCCCGCTGGGTCGCGGTCAACCGCCTCGAGGGCGACTTCCCCGGTCGCGTGGCCGAGCTCCGCTACCGGTTCCGGCTCGTCGACGACCTGGTGGACGAGCTCGTGATCGCACCCTGAGCCGGCTCAGCGTCGCCGGACCGCCACCGGCTCGACGAGCCCGAAGCCCCGCACCGGGCGGGCCGGCAGCCGGCGGTGCTCCCACTCGTCGGCGGGCAGCAGGTCGGCGGTGTTCTGGTCGACGATCAGGCGGTTGCGCCGGGCCACCTGGGTGAGCCGGGCGGCCAGGTTGACCGGCGGGCCGAAGATGTCGCCGAGGCGCTGGACCACCGGCCCGCTCGCGAGCCCGAGGCGTACGTCGGGCATCTTCGCGTCCCGACCGATCACGTTGATGATCCCCTCGGCCACCCCCACCGCCTCCTCGGCGGTGTTGGTGACGAAGAGGACGGAGTCGCCGAGGCTCTTGATGATCCGGCCTCCGTAGCGGGCGACGACGTCCTGGCAGCGGCTCTCGAAGACCTCGACGAGGTCGCCGATCTCGTCGCGGTCGAGGGTGTTGGACAGGGCGGTGAAGGACACCAGGTCGGCGAAGCCCACCGACACGTCGATGGTGTGCAGGTCCTCGTCCTTGGCGCCCATCGCCTCGATCCGGCCGACGGCGGCGGCGAGGTGGCGGCGCCAGGCGTAGACCAGGAGGCGCTCGAAGGGCGGGTTGACCTCGTTGATGAGGCGCATCGCCGAGCCGATCCGGGACCCGGTCGCCTCGTCGCCGGACTCGAGCTCCTCGACCCGGCTCACCAGGGTCGAGACCTCCCAGTCGGCCAGGCGCGCCATCGTCTGCCCCACGCCGCGGGTCAGGTTGACGGCCATGTCGAAGTCGACGGCGCCGGCGTCGACGAAGCCCATGAGCGTCGCGACGGCCTCGACGTCGGCCGCGGTGTAGGCCTTCTCCCCCACGAACTCGGGGAACCCGAGCGCGCGCCACAGGCGTCGGGTCTGCTCGACGGTCAGGCCGGTCTCGGCGGCCACCTCGAGGGCGTTGAACTCCGGTGCGGCGCGCAGGATCGCGTCGTCGAGCCGTTCGCCGGGCGCGCGACCTGACGAGCCGCGCGCGGCGCGGTCAGGAGCCATCGTCGTGGCGGTCACCGCCGGAGAGCCGGTGCAGCTCGTCCGACACCTTGAGCTGGACCTGCTCCACGGCGGGGATGTCGGAGAGCTCGACCCGTCCCTCGGTGCTGGCGTCGGAGACCACGAGGGTGCCGCAGCCGAAGATCCGGTCGATCACGCCGATCTCGAAGTCGACGCCGCTGATCCGGTTGAGCGGGATCGTGCGGCCCTCCTTCGCGATGAACCCCGAGCGCTTGATGAAGCGGCGGTTGGTGAACGTGTAGGTCGTGGTGAACCAGCGCAGGAACGGTCCGGCGAGGAACCACACCACCGCGAGCGCGGCGACCACGCCGCAGACGACGCCGAGGGCCGTCGAGTCGGTCGTCGTGCTCAGCGCGATGACCGCGGCCGCGACGACGACCAGCACCAGGCCGGGCAGGATCAGCGCCTTGGGGTGCGTCCGGGTGGAGACGACGACGTGCTCACCCTCGTTGAGGAGCTTGCTGGGGAACGCCACGCGCCGATCATGTCACTACGCGGGCCGCACGTGCACGACATCGCCCGCGGCGACGGAGAAGGCGCCGTCGGCGGTGCCGACGACCAGCGCGCCCGAGGCGTCGACGTCGAGGGCCTCGCCGCGCCGCACCTCGCCGCCGGGCAGGTGCACGTCGACCGTGCGTCCGACCGTCACGCACACGTCGGCGTACGCCCGGCGCAGCGCCTCGGTGTCGTCGAGCAGGCCCATCAACCCGTGCAGCGAGCCCAGCACCTGGCTGAGCAGGCCGGTGCGCTCGACCGGCTCGCCGGTCTCCAGCGACACCGAGGTGGCGAGCGCGACCGGCAGCTCG